>NZ_MVOG01000020.1 GCF_002286915.1 Bifidobacterium italicum
CGCCGGTCGTATCTGTGCGCATTCGTCGCCACGGGCGCGCGTCACTCCTTCGAGCAGGGCAGTTCGCCATCCTTGATCATCCGCTTGAAGACTCGGTAGTCCTCCTCGTTCTGGTCGGCGTAGGAGTCGGCGAAGCTCGCCATCGCGACGTCGAAGGCGTCGGTGCCGCCCAGATAGTTCGCGATCGCGATGCTGTCGCCGCTGCGCGCGTGCGCGTGCGCGAGGCACCACGCGCACATGCGGCCGAGGTCGTTGAGGGAGACCGAGGTCAAATGGTTGATGTCGATCGAGCCCTTGCCGTTCCACAGCTGGCGCACGTAGTAGTCGCGCGGATGGCCGTCGTTGGCGACGAACTTCGTCCAGCCGAGCATGATGTCGGCCGTCGTCTGGATCAGCTTCTGCCCCTGCACGACGCGTTCGCCGTGCGACGGGTAGCGGGAGCGGCCGACGAAGCGTTCGAGCACGGAGTCGGTCGCCTCCTTCATCTGCAGCATCAGCGGATCGTCGATGTCGCGGCCGGTGAGCACCGACACCCATGCGCGCGTGCCGACCGAGCCGACGCCGACGACCTTGCGCGCCGTGTCCTGGTAGCGGTACTGGCTGAGCACATGGCGGCGGTCCTCGTACAGCGAATCGTGGTAGGACGCGAACAGCTGGTCGAGGCGCCGCTGCAGCGCGTCGATGTCGTCGTAGCCCTCGAGCTCGTTGATCGGCACGAGCTCGGGCGGCATCGAACGGAAACGCAGGCGGTCGCCGTCGAGATAGGTGAGCTTCGCGGTCGCGCTCGCCGAATCCTTCGACTTCGCCTTCATGACGGCCGCGCGCAATGTGCGGTTGCGCTTGCCATGCGCCGACGACTCGAACTGGTCGAGCGTGTTCTCGACGTCGAGATGGTCGTACCACATGTCCAGATACCGCATCTGCGAGAATTGGTTGATGTAGTCTCGGTAGGTCTTCACGCAGGCGCGCACCGCCGCCTGGCGGTCCTTCGAGTAGACGCCGTTCGCACGGCCGCAGATCTCCACGGAGACGGCGAGGCGCTTGATGTCCCATTCCCACGGGCCGGTCGTCGTCTCGTCGAAGTCGTTGATGTCGAAGACGAGATGCATCGTCGGCGAATAGAAGATGCCGAAGTTGCCGATGTGCGCGTCGCCGACGGCCTGCACCGGGATGCCGGTGACCGGCGTGCGCGCCAGGTCGTTCGCCATGATGAGCGCGGTGCCGCGGTAGAACGTGAACGCCGAGTCGCTCATCCGGTAGTAGCGCAGCGGGACGAGGCTGCGCAGCCGCGTCCTCGACTGCTCCTCGAGCAGCCCGATGACGTCGCGCCGGTCCTTGACGACCTTCCACACGGCGTGCGATTCGAGCGGGGCCTTGCGGCGGGCCTCGATGCCGGCGCGCGCACGCGAGCGCGGCGTCGGCGACTGCCGCCATGTGGTGATGTCTACGACCGGGTCGTCGGGGCTGGATACGACGATGTTTCCGTTCATGTGCGTCATATCAGCAACGATAGCGCGACAGCGCGCCGATATCGCGTCGGGATGGGGGAGGGGCGAAGGCCGTGAAGGCGGCCGTCCGCCATATGATTGTTAACATCTGCCGTAACATCGGCATGGAACGATGGGCGGCATGGACAAACAGCAAGAGTTCGCGCTCAGGACCGTGGAAGAGCGCGACGTACGTTTCATTCGCCTGTGGTTCACGGACGTGTTGGGAACGCTCAAATCGGTTGCGATCGCGCCTGCGGAGCTGGAGGCTGCGTTCGAGGAGGGCATCGGTTTCGACGGTTCGGCGATCGAGGGCATGACGCGCGTCTCCGAGGATGACATGATCGTCAAGCCCGATCCGAGCACCTTCCAGATCCTTCCATGGCGCGGGGGTCCGCAGGGCACGGCGCGTATGTTCTGCGACATCCTCTCGCCCGAGGGCGAGCCTTCGCTCGCCGATCCGCGTCATGTGCTCAAGCGCGCGCTGTCGAAGGCGAAGGAGAAGGGCTTCACGTTCTACGTGCACCCGGAGATCGAGTTCTATCTGTTCGAGAAGCAGGACGATTGGTCGCTCACGCCGGTGCCGATCGATCAGGGCGGCTATTTCGACCATGTGCCGCGCAGCCCCGGCATGGACTTCCGCCGTGCGACGGTGAACATGCTCGAGCAGATGGGCATCTCGGTCGAATATTCGCACCATGAGGCGGGCCCCGGCCAGAACGAGATCGACCTGCGGTACGCGGACGCGCTGACGATCGCCGACAACATCATGACCTTCCGCACCGTCGTCAAGGAGATCTCGCTCGAACGAGGCATCCATGCGAGCTTCATGCCCAAGCCGCTCGCCGACGCGCCCGGTTCGGGCATGCACACGCATCTGAGCCTGTTCGAGGGCGACACGAACGCGTTCTACGAGGCGGGTCAGGAGTTCAACATGTCGTTGACAGCTCGCCAGTTCGCCGCCGGCATCCTGCACCACGCCGCCGAGATCTGCGCCGTCACCGACCAGTTCGTCAATTCGTACAAGCGTCTGTGGGGCGGCAACGAGGCGCCGAGCTACATCTGCTGGGGCCACAACAACCGTTCCGCGTTGCTGCGCATCCCGCAGTACAAGCCGGGCAAGGGCAATTCGGCGCGCATCGAGTTCCGTGCGCTCGATCCGGGGGCGAACCCGTATCTGGCGTATTCGGTGCTGCTCGCCGCCGGCCTTGACGGCATCGAGAAGAAGATGCAGCTCGGCGAACCGACGAGCGACGACGTCTGGGAGCTCACCGACGCCGAACGTCAGGCGATGGGCATCCAGCCGCTGCCCGAATCGCTCGACGAGGCACTGCGCATCATGGAGAAGTCCGATTTCGTGGCCGACGTCCTCGGCGAGCACGTCTTCGAGTACTTCATCCGCAACAAGCGCAAGGAGTGGGAGGAGTACCGCAGCCAGGTGACGCCATTCGAGCTGCGCAAGTACCTCGCAAAGCTCTGATCGGCTCCGTCGCCGATTCGTATTGCGGCGGTCCGTGCCCGTTCCCGGTGACCGGTCACGGACCGCCGCATTTGCTATGCCGCCATGGCATTCCGTGCGTACATACACCCGCGGACTGCCACGGACCGCCGCTTTGCTATGCCGCCCTCGGGTCGCCGAACCAGTTCGAGTAGATGATCGAGAAGTTGCGGTTGCCGTAGGTCGAACAGTCGTCGCCCTCGCCGGCTCCTGCGGCGAGCGCCGCGTCGTTCGGCTGGTAGGGCGTGTAGATGTACAGCAACGCCGTCGCCTTGTTCTCGATGTACACGTTCGCGCCGCCGCACGCGACGTCCGGGTTGAAGCGGACGAAGTTGAGTCGTCCGGCGTGGAAGCCGTAGCGGTCCTCGTGGCGCACATAGTACTGGTAGCGTTCCGCGGAGCCGAAGACCTGCCTGAAGAAGCCGGCGTACTCGGGGTCGCAGTGGTCGTCGTCGGGGCAGCTCAGACCCATCGCCGACGTGAACTGGAACTCCTTCGGATTCGTCGCGGTGACGAGCTGCTGCTCCTTCTGCAGCATCGTGAGCAGCACCTTCGGCGAGACGTCGCAGGCCTGCGCGGCCGCCGTGATGATCGCGGCCGCCGACTGCCCGTTCTTCGCGCCCGGGTATTCGCGGCAGTAGTCGTTCGCGGCGCGACGCTCGACCTTGAAGCGCCGCGCGCGCAGGCACGAGTCCTTTGTGCATGCGGCTCCCTGCTCGTCGAGGAAGGCCTGCACCTGCGCCTCGTCCATCGCGTCGCCGTCGAAGAACTGGCCGTCCGAGATGATGTCGCCGGGATTGAAATCATAGGCCTCGGTGAGTTCGACCTGCCGCGCCTTCGCCTCGGAGAGCTCGACGTGACCGGTGATGACGTTGCCGATGGCGACGACGAGCGCGATCGCGACGACCGCGGCGAGCGCGCCGAAGGCCGCCATCGTCGCGCGTTCGACGCCGGAGCCGCCCTTCCACCGTGCGGCGAGCGTCGCGAAGGAGCGCCGCGCGCGCGACTGCTGACGGCGGTCGGCGATGCGCGACGCGAAGGTGGCGCGTCGCGGCGTCCGCTTCGCCGTCGATTTCGCTGACGTCCGCTTGGCCGATGGGGGCTTCGTTGGCGCCGATTTCGCCGCCGCGCCGTTGCCGGACCTCGCCGCCGTCCCCGGCTTCGCCGGTTTCGTCCTGCGCTGCGCCGTCGGCCGCGTCGATCCCGACGTCGGCTGCGCGGGGCTCGTGCGTCGCGGTTTGCGCGGCGTGCCTTTCGATGCTGCCATCGTCCTTCCTTTCCGCCGATGCTCAGCGCAGCGCCTTCGCGATGCGCTGCACGCTCACCGGCTGGTTCGTGCCGAGCTCCTGCGCCCACAGCGAGACGTAGAACTCCTCGAGCAGCCATCGCGCGCGCGTCGCCTTCGCCTGCGCCTCGTCGCGCGCGGCTCCGGCGGGCATCGCGTCCGCCTTGGCCGCCGCGTCGTTGACGAGGCGCTTCGCCTCGTCGGCCTGCCACGCCCAGCGCACGTCGCGGTTCTTGTCGGCTTTCGCCTTGTCGAGGCGCATAAGGTCGGCGCGCAGATAGACGCCGATCCTCGGCAGCGAGAGCGGCGGCGTGCGCCCGATGAACCCGGGGTTGACGAGCGTCGCGACGTGCTCGCGGATCGACTGAAGCACCGACAGCATCGGCAGATCAGCCGGGCCGCCCACCGCCTTGTCGACCTTCGCATACTGTTCGAGGATCGCGACGACGTCCTTGGCGACGGCGTAGACGGTGTCCTCGTAGACCTGTTCGACGCCGGCGACGGCCTGCGCGAGCGCAGCGTCGTCCTTGAGCGCGCCGATGTCCGGCAGCAGCCGTTTGACGGCGGCGCGCTGCAGATCCTCGACGAGCTGCTTCGTGCCGTCGTAGGGCGCCGCTGCCAGACGCAGTGCCTCGGCGCCGAGCCAGCGCGACGAGACACGTTCGGACGGCAGCCGCAGACGGTCGAGCGCGCCGTCCCACAGCATCTGCTCGCGCGAGCGCGTCGTCGCGCCGGCGTCGCGCAGCAGGTCCGCCTGCTTGACGATCGCGCCGGCGTCGGCTGCCTGCTGCGCCTGACGTTTGACGACCTGACGCGCCGAGACCTGCGCCTCGGCGGCGAAACGGCGCTGCAGCTCGGCGAGCGACTTGCCGCTCGCAACGACCTTCGGCATGACGCGTTCGCGCCGCCGTCCGTGCTTCGGACGCGGCATCGGCTGTTCGATGACGAAGGTCATGCGCAGATACGGCGGCAGCTTCGCGGTGAGACCGTCGAGGACCTCGGGATGAATCTGCGCGCCGACGACGCTGATCGCGGCCTTCGTGAACACATGGAGGAAGTCGGGCCACCGCCCGTCGGGCGCCTCGGCCGGATGCTCGCGGGTGCCCGAGCCAGGCTGTTCGGGGAAGTGCGCGCCGATCCACTCGTCGATCTTCGCCGCCGTGTCCGGCGCGGGCACGAACTGCACGCGCAGCGTCTTCGGCAGCGCCTTGATCAGCGCGATAATGAGCTCGCGGCGCAGGCCGGGCACGTTCCAGCTGAACTCCTCCGGCGTGACGCGCGACAGCGCCGTCATCGGGATGTGGACGCTGACGCCGTCGGCCTCGTCGTTCGTGTCGTAGACATAGCTCAGCCGCAGCTCGATCGCCCGGCCGTCGGTCCCGACGGTGACCCAGTGGTCGGGGAAGTCGCCCGGATCGTAGGATTCGGCGTCGAGCAACCGTTCGACCTTCGACGGGTCGAAATCGAGCAGATGCGGATGCGTCCCATGCTCGGTCTTCCACCACTTGCCCAGATCGGCGACGCTCGTCACGTCCTGCGGGATCAGCGCGTTGTAGAAGTCGAAGAGGTCCTCGTCGTTGACGCTCTGCGCGAGCTGGCGCGTGCGGCTGGCGTCGTCCTGCGCGTCGGCGATGATCCGGCGGTTGCGCTCGACGAAGCCGTCGAACGCGAAACGCTGCTGGATCTCGCCTTCGACGAGGCCCTGGCGGATCAGGAAGTCGCGTGCCTCGGGCGGATTGATGCGGCCCCACTGCACCTGACGCCCCTGCACGATCGGCAGGCCGTAGAGCAGCACCTTCGCCTCGGCGACGGCGCTGCCGCGCGACGCCGACCAGTGCGGCTGCGCGTAGGTCGTGCGCGTGAGCCCCTTGGCGAGCGGCTCCGCCCATGCCGGATCGATCTGCGCGCTGTAGCGCGCCCACAGGCGGCTCGTCTCGACGAGCTCGGTGCTCATGACCCACGGCGGAGTCGACTTGGCGACGGCCGACGCCGGGAACAGCGCGAAATGCGTGCCGCGTGCGCCCTGATAGTCGTTCTTCGCCGTCCTCTGGGCGCGCTTGAGCGCGCGGGCGCGCGCGGCGCCCTTGAGGTTCGCGTAGTCGGAGGCCTTCGGTTCGCGCACGACCTGCATGCCCATCATCGACAGCAGGCCGGCGAGCATCGACGTGTGGATGCCCTGCGCGTCCCACGAGCAGCACAGCGCGTGCGCGGCCTGCTGGTTGATCGGCAGCGAGCGCACCGCCTCGTCGGGACGGGAGACCGGAATCGGTTCGCCGACCCTGAACTTGAGTTCGCGGCACAGCTCGCGCAACTGCGTGACGAGGTCGCGCCACTGGCGCATGCGCAGATAATGGAGGAACTCGCTTTTGCACAGACGGCGCAGCGCGTTGCCGCTGCGTTCGCCGTCGGCGCCGAACGCCCGGTCCCAGATGTTGAGCGCCGTCAGGAAGTCGCTCGTCGGGTCGGCGTAGCGGTTGTGGATGCGGTCCGCCTCGTCGCGCGCCTCCTCGGGACGTTCGCGCGGGTCCTGCAGGCTGAGGAACGCGACGACGACGATGAGCGCGGCGAGCGTGTTCGGCGTCGTCGAACGCGCCGCCTCGATGAGCATGCGTCCCAGACGGACGTCGATCGGAATGCGCGCGAGCTGGCGTCCGGTGTGCGTCAGGCGGATGTCACCGCGCGTGCGCGCAATCGCCTGCAGCTCGGTCAGCTCGTTGATGCCGTCGGAGACCGATTTCATGTCCGGCGGGTCGATGAAGCCGAAGTCGGTGATGTCGCGCGCCGTGTGCGCGACGCCGACCGACAGCATGTGCAGCACGACGGCGCCGAGGGATGTGCGCAGGATCTCCGGTTCGGTGAAGCGCGGACGGCTTTCGTAGTCCTCGGCCGAATACAGGCGGATCGCGATGCCGTCGGCGATGCGGCCGCATCGGCCTGAACGCTGGTCGGCGCTCGCCTGCGAGATCGGCTCGATCGGCAACCGCTGCACCTTCGCGCTTTTTGAATAGCGCGAGATGCGCGCCAGACCCGGGTCGACGACGTAGCGGATGCCGGGCACCGTCAACGACGTCTCGGCGACGTTCGTCGCGATGACGATGCGCTGATGGGTGTGCGATTCGAAGACGCGATGCTGGTCCTTCGCGCTCAGACGGGCGAACAGCGGCATGATCTCGATCGCGTCGGGGCGGCGCATGTCGGCGCAGCGCGGGCCGAAGGCGTGGCGGATCGCCTGCTCGTAGTCGCGGATGTCGCGCTCGCCAGCGGCGAAGACGAGGATGTCGCGCGGGCCGCGGTCGTGCGCCGAAATCGTCACGAGCTCGACGCAGGCGCGCGCGACGGCGGTCGGCATGTCGCCGTCCGTGTCGCGTTCGCCTCCGGCCATGTCCGCGTGGACGTCGGCGAAGCCGGGCACATGGCTCATCAGCGACGGCGCGCCGCCGAGCGGCTCGTAGCAGATCGTGACCGGATAGGTGCGTCCGGAGACCTCGATGACCGGAACCGGGCGTTTCAACGCGTCCTCGAAATGCTTCTGGAACTTGACCGAATCGATCGTCGCCGACGTGATGACGAGCTTGAGGTCGGGGCGTTCCGGCAGCAGCGCCGTCAGGTAGCCGAGCAGGAAGTCGATGTTGAGCGTGCGCTCGTGCGCCTCGTCGATGACGATCGTGTCGTAGCGCGTGAGCTTCGGGTCGCGCTGGATCTGAGCGAGCAGGATGCCGTCAGTGACGACGCGCAGCCGCGTCTTCGGCGACGACTCGTCGGTGAAGCGCACCTGGTAGCCGACCTCGTCGCCCAGACGCACGCCCAGTTCGCTCGCGATGCGTTCGGCGACGGTGCGCGCGGCGAGGCGTCTCGGCTGCGTGTGCACGATCTGACGGCCGTGCGAGCCGCGGCCGAGTTCGAGCAGGATCTTCGGCAGCTGCGTCGTCTTGCCCGAGCCGGTCTGGCCGGAGACGATGACGACCTGCGCGTGGGTGACGGCCTCGGCGATCGCGTCGCGCGCGCCGCTGACCGGCAGTTCTTCTGGATACGAGAATTTCATATGATGCTGTGCGTTGTGCTTTCCGTAATTTGTAAGTTTGGTGTGATCGGCGTGGCCGCAACGGCCAGCTGCCCGAAAATGAAACGATCAGTGCAGGCGATGGACTTCGATGACGCGGTAGCCTTTCGAGCTCGCGTACTTGTCGACCTCGTAGGCGTCGGACAGCGCGTCGGCGAGCCAGCGCATCAGTGAATCGGAGCCGAGGTTCTTCTGCACGACGAGATACGCGTAGCCGTCCGGCGCCAGACGCGGCAGCCACGTCATCAGCAGCGTGTGCAGCTCCTCCTTGCCGATGCGGATCGGTGGATTCGACCAGATGAGCTCGAACTCGAGCCCGTCAGGCACGTCGTCGGCCTCGCCGGCGTGGATGTTCGCGCAGCCGTTGAGTTCGGCGTTGCGTTCGGTCAGCTCGATCGCACGTTCGTTGACGTCGACCGCGTAGACCTCGGCCCGGGGGGATTCGAGCGCAAGCGCGAGGCTGATCGCGCCCCATCCGCAGCCGAGATCGAGGAAGTCGCCGCGCTCGGGGGGCTGCGGCGCGTGGCGCAGCAGCACCGACGTGCCCAGATCGACGCGATGCGCCGAGAAGACGCCGTTCGACGTCTCGATCTGCGCCTCATGGCCGCGCAGCGTCACCCGCATCGCATGGCGCACGTCCTTCGACGAAGGGGAGGCCGAGAAATACTGTTCGTTCGCCTGTGGGGGTTCGATGTGCGCCATGGTGCTCCGCCTCGCTCTGCTGTATACTGGCATGTCTGCTTATCCGATGATAATCAGGGCTCAGTAAGTTTCCAAGCAAGGACGAGGTAGTATTTGACCACATTGAACACCTTCGACGACGAAGCGACGGCGGGCTTCGGGGTGCAGCGGCGCCGCGACGTGCTCGCCGACCAGTCCGACGTGCTGCTCGAGGACGGGCGCGCGGAGGGCGCCGAAAGCGAAATCTGGCGCGAAAGGGAATCACGCAACGAACTCAAACACGTCATCGGCCTCGGCGAACTCGAGGACGTCACCGAAGTCGAATACCGCAAGGTGCGTCTCGAACGCGTCGTGCTCGTCGGCGTCTGGTCGGCGCGCACCGGCTCGCAGCGCGAGGCCGAGGAGTCGATGCGCGAGCTCGCGGCGCTCGCGCAGACGGCGGGCGCCGTCGTATGCGACGCCGTGCTGCAGCAGCGCTCGCGGCCCGATCCGGCCACCTACGTGGGCGCCGGTAAGGCCAAGCAGATCGCGGACATCGTCGCGGTCAACGAAGCCGACACGATCATCGTCGACGATGATCTGCCGCCGAGCCAGCGGCGTGCGCTCGAAGACGCGACAAAGGTCAAGGTCGTCGACAGGACGGCCGTCATCCTCGACATCTTCGCGCAGCACGCGACATCGCGCGAAGGCAAGGCGCAGGTCGAGCTCGCGCAGCTGCAGTACATGCTGCCGCGTCTGCGCGGCTGGGGCGCGGCGCTGTCGCGTCAGGCGGGCGGACGCGCCGCCGGCGCCGACGGCGGCATCGGTTCGCGCGGCCCGGGCGAGACGAAGATCGAACTCGACCGCCGAGTCATCCGCACCCGCATCGCGCATCTGCGCCGCCAGATCGCGCAGATGGCGCCGTCGCGCGAGGTCAAGCGCGGCTCGCGGCGCAAGTACGGGCTGCCGACGATCGCCGTCGTCGGCTACACGAACGCCGGCAAATCGTCGCTGACGAACAGGCTCACCGGCTCCGACGAGCTCGTCGAGAACGCGCTGTTCGCGACGCTCGACACGGCCGTGCGCCGTGCGCGCGCGAAGGACGGGCGCCTGTACGCGTACGTCGACACGGTCGGCTTCGTGCGCAGGCTGCCGACGCAGCTCGTCGAGGCCTTCAAGTCGACGCTCGAGGAGATCGCCGACGCCGACCTCGTCGTCCATGTCGTCGACGCGTCGCATCCCGACCCCTTCGGGCAGATCGACGCCGTCAACGAGGTGCTGCGCACGATCGACGGCGTCGAGCGGCTTCCGGTCGTTACCGTGTTCAACAAGACCGACCTCATCGATGACGTGACGCGCGAACGGCTGCACCGGCTCGCGCCGGACGCGTTCCTCGTCTCGTCGGCGAGCGGCGACGGCGTCGACGCGTTGCGCGCGCACGTCGAGTCGATGCTGCCCAAGCCGAACGTGCACGTCGAGGCGCTGCTGCCGTACACGGCCGGCTCGCTGCTGTCGAGGATCCGCGAATACGGCGACGTCGGATCGGTCGAATACCGCGACGACGGCGTCATGCTGCAGGCGGACGTCGACGAGCATCTCGCCGCGCAGGTCATGGAGCAGGCCGTCGACGAGGACTGACGACACGCAAGGAGCCGCGGCCGCGCGCGTTCGCACGGCCGCGGCTCCTTGCGCGCATGCCGTCCGGCGCTCAAGTTGCTGACAGCGCTGTCAACCGCGGGGAGGGGAACGGCGGGGGAGCGCCGATGGCGTCGTTTCCCGAACCGTGAACAAGGGGTCCGTCTGATACAGTGAACAACGAATGAAGTACGCATCCGCCACAAGCGGATCTTCGGTGATTATTGAGAGGTTATCATGGTGGATTCACCCATTAAGCCCACAAAGCTCGCGATTGTCGGCGCCGGCGCCGTCGGCTCCACACTCGCCTTCGCGGCCGCCGAGCGCGGCGTCGCCCGTGAGATCGTCCTTCAGGACATCGCGAAGGAACGCGTCGAGGCCGAGGTGCTCGACATGCAGCACGGTTCGAGCTTCTTCCCGACCGTCTCGATCGACGGATCCGATGACCCGGAGGTCTGCCGCGACGCCGACATGGTCGTCATCACCGCCGGCGCACGCCAGAAGCCGGGCCAGTCGCGCCTCGACCTGGCCGGCGCGACGATCAACATCATGAAGTCGATCATCCCGAACATGGTCAAGGTCGCCCCGAACGCGATCTACATGCTCATCACGAACCCGGTCGACGTCGTCACCCACGTGTCGATGAAGCTCTCGGGCCTGCCGTCGAACCAGATCTTCGGCTCGGGCACGAACCTCGACTCCGCCCGTCTGCGCTTCCTGATCGCGCAGCAGACCGGCGTCAACGTCAAGAACGTCCACGCCTACATCGCCGGCGAGCACGGCGACTCCGAAGTCCCGCTGTGGGCGTCCGCGACGATCGGCGGCGTCCCGATGTGCGATTGGCAGCCGCTGCCGGGCCATGCCCCGCTCGACGCCGCGATGCGCGAGCAGATCCACCAGGAGGTCAAGAACGCCGCCTACAAGATCATCAACGGCAAGGGCGCCACGAACTACGCGATCGCGATGTCCGGCGTCGACATCATCGACGCGATCCTCAAGGATTCGAACCGCATCCTGCCGGTGTCCTCGCTGCTCAACGACTTCCATGGCATCTCCGACGTGTGCATGTCGGTGCCGACGCTGCTCAACCGCAACGGTGTGAACTCGCGCATCAACACGCCGGTCTCCGAGCACGAGCTCGCCGAGCTCAAGCGCTCCGCCGAGACGCTCAAGGAAACGGCTGCGCAGTTCGGCTTCTGACCCGCGCGCATCGCGGATCCATGCGGGTCCGCGGACGACGGCTTTCGAGGGCCGGATTTCCGATCGGACAACCGATCGGAAATCCGGCCCTCGGCGTTGGAACGGCATCGGCGGCGTCCCGATGACGCGCCGCCTGCGCTTCCGGCTATTGCCATGCCGGGGCGGCCGTCCTAGGATGTTGCAGCAGCGACGGCGCCGGATGGCGAAGGTCGATCCGGCGCTCGTAATCGAGGATGGAGGACAGGGAGATCGCATGGCGCATTCGCATACGCATACGGCGGCCGACGGGATGGACCACGCCGGCAGGTTGACGACGACGCTCGTCCTGACCGGAGTGATCCTCGTGGCCGAGGTCGTCGGCGCCGTCGTCACCGGCTCGCTCGCGCTGCTCGTCGACGCCGGCCATATGATGACCGACGTCTCGGTGCTCGCCGCGTCGACGCTCACCGCGTATCTGATGCGGCGCCGACCGAACAACGCGCGCACATGGGGATGGGCGCGCCTCGAGGTCATCACGGCCGCCGGCGGCGGCACGCTGCTGCTGTTCGTCGGCCTGTACGCGCTCGCCGAGGCCGGGATGCGCCTGTCCGGCGCCGAGGCGGATGCGATCCACGACGTGCGGCTGCTGCTGTGCTTCGGCGTCCTCGGCCTGGCCGCGAACGTCGGCTCGATCCTCGTGCTGCGCGCGCAGGCGGCCGACAACATGAACATGCGCGCCGCGTTCCTCGAGGTATGCAACGACGCGCTCGGGTCGGTGGCCGTCATCGTCTCGGCCGTCGTCATGATGACGACGGGATGGGACGGCTTCGATGCGCTCGCCGGCGCGTTCATCGCGCTGCTGATGATCCCGCGCGCCTTCATCCTCGTGCGCGACGCGATGCGTGTGCTGCTCGAGGAGACGCCCGAGGGCCTCGATCTGGACAAGGTGCGCGAGCATCTGCAGCAGGTGCCGCATGTGATCGCCGTGCACGACCTGCATGCGAGCGTCGTCGCGACCGGCATGCCGATCCTCACCGCGCACGTCGTCGTCGACCGCGACATGACGATGGAGCAGGCCGGAGAGGTGCTGCGCCGGATGCAGGACTGCCTGCGCGAGCATTTCCCGGTCTCGATCCCGCACACGACCTTCCAGCTTGAACCGGAGGGCTATACGAGCGAAAGCGCGTCGCGCATTCATTCGTGAGCGCCGCGGCTCACAGCCTGCGCAGCACGGTGACGACCTTGCCCATGATCTGGGCGTGCGTGCCGTCGATCGGCGAATAGTTCGGATTGTGGGGGATGAGCCAGATGCGGCCATGCTCCTGGCGGAAGGTCTTGACGGTCGCCTCGTCGCCGAGCAGCGCGGCGACGATGTCGCCGTTCTCGGCGTTCTGCTGCTCGCGCACGACGACGAAGTCGCCGTCGCAGATCGCGGCGTCGATCATCGAATCGCCGTGCACCTCGAGCATGAACAGGTTGCCGGTGCCGGTGAGCCGCACCGGCAGGCGCATGACGTCCTCGACATGCTGCTCCGCCGTGATCGGCGCTCCGGCGGCGATCGCGCCGACGAGCGGCACGTCCTGCGAGGCGGCGTACGCGTCGCCCGTCGCCTGCATGCCTTCGCCGAAGGCGACCGGCACATCCTGCGGCCCGGTGAGCTCGATCGCGCGTCCCTTGTTCGCGTCGCGGCGGACGTAGCCCTTGAGCTCGAGCGCCTGCAGCTGATGCTGGACCGACGACGTGCTCCTGAGCCCGGCGGCCTGCCCTATCTCGCGCAGCGACGGCGCGAATCCCTGACGGGAGATCAGCTCGCGGATCGCGTCGTACACGCGCCGTTGGCGCTCGGTGAGGGGCTCCTGCGGGCCGGTGCCGCCCGGCTGCTCGCGCTGTGGTTCGGTGCTGTGCATGGCATGTCCTTTCGTTGGTAGCCACGATACCGCGAAACGCCGAGGAAATCAAACAGATGTTCGAATCAGGCTTGACGAAATCGAACATCTGTGCGAACATCGACGCCATCGATAGAACAGATGTTCGAAAGGTGGCTCGTATGGATACTCGGGGAATGCGTCGGATGACGGTCGGATCCGAGATGCGCGGTGGCCGGGTGGTTATCGACGTGCCGATGGCCGCCGCGGCGTCGTGCACGCGGCTGCGCAGCGGGGAACGCGCCGTCGCGGCGCCGGTCCGCGGCTGGTTCACGCGCCATATGCGCATGCTCGTCGTCGTGTCGCTGGCGTGCGCGACCTTCCTCGCCCTGTGGGGCAGCGGCGCGTGGTCCGGTGATCCGACTCCTGCGGCCTCCGGCACGCCGGCTGCGTCTGCAGATGTTGTCCACTACACAGTGCGATCCGGTGACACGTTGTGGTCGATTGCGCGCTGGTGCGGCTATGCGAACGAGCAGGAGGGCGTGTCGAGGCTGATGGCGGTGAACGACCTGAGTACCGCCGAACTCAGCCCCGGCCAGCACCTCCTGCTGCCGATGGACCTGTGATGATGGCCGTCGCAACGTCTCCGCGGTGCCCCTGTCTGTGAATCAGGAGCTTGAAGAGGAGCGGAATCGGAACTTCATAGACGCTTGTGATGTCTTCGGGAAAGCTCATGGGAGCGTCTGGTATGCTCGGTGCTGAGACGGTGCCTGTGTCAGATGCATTGTGACGATAGGTGGGGCGAACGGGCTCACGGAAAGCGTCAGGAGGATGCTTAATATGGCCGATATTCTCTTTTCATTTCCATAGTCCTTTCATGATTTGGAGGATGACGGCGATGATCAGGGTGAATAATGGGTAGAGGATGACGCGGATCCAGATCATGGCCAGACCTGAACTCTGTTCGATATGGGTGCTGAAGAAGCGGTAGGCCATATAGGTTTCCACGGTGCCGAAGGCAAGGATGCCGAGCGCGGAAATGACTTGTGTGATGGTGAGCAGTAAGCCATACTCTGAATAGAGTTGCTCATGTGAAATGCCAGAACGCAACTGTTCCCCCCTACTTCTACGTCTTTGCTTTTCCTAATTTATTTTATATCAATGTATATGAGTATGGATGTTGTGTGTCACGCAATGGAATCTGCGGCCACATGCCAATATGAAAATCCGGTGACCTATGTTATGAGCGTTGTTGCTGTTCGGTATGGGACGGCTCGGCGCGCATGGCGGGGCAGAGCCGATTAAGGTGACACATGCGTGGTGGGCAGAACCCATATCGGTGTTCGGCGTGCCGGGGCGGCGGCCGCGCGGCGGCGCGCGGTTGGGGGGCAAAGGGCGCGCTTGCCGCTATTGTTGCAGATATGTATTGTCCTTTCTGCCAGAACCCCGATACCAAGGTGATCGACACGCGCATCAGCGACGACGGCCATTCGATCCGCCGCCGGCGCGAATGCCCCAAATGCGGGCGCCGCTTCAGCACCGTCGAGACGGCGACGCTGCTCGTGAGGAAACGCTCGGGCAACGTCGAGCAGTTCGACCGCAACAAGGTCGTCGCCGGCGTGCGCAAGGCATGCCAGGGCCGTCCGATCAACGAGGACGACCTCAAGCAGCTCGGACAGAAGGTCGAGGAGAGCCTGCGCGCGCAGGGCATCGCCGAAGTGCCGTCCGAACAGGTCGGCAAGGCGATCCTCAAGCCGTTGCGCGAACTCGACGAGGTGGCGTATCTGAGATTCGCGAGCGTCTACCAGAACTTCGAGGACCTCAACGACTTCCAGCGCGCGATCGACGACCTGCGCGAGGCTGAATGACGGTGCGTCGGTGACGGCGACCGTCTGCCTGACGGTGATGGTGCGCCGATGACGAGGAGGCCGCATCCCGATATGGGATGCGGCCTCCTGCCGTATGTCAGTGTTTTTATATGGCCCGTATGCGCGCGGCGTCGTCAGTGCTCGAGGACGCGCATGCGGATCGTGCCGGGGATCGCGGCGAGCGCGTCGAGCGTGCGCTCGTCCGGGATCGTCGCTACGTCGGTGACGACGTAGCCGATCTCGCCTTCGGTGCCGAGCGCCTGCGCCGAGATGTTGATGTCCTGCTCGCCGAGCACACGGTTGACGGCGGCGAGGATGCCCGGCAGGTTGTCGTGCAGATGCGCGATGCGCACCGCGCCCTTGCATGGGCCGGTCGTGATCTGCGGCAGGTTGACCGACAGCATCGTCGACGCCTTCGTCCAGTAGTCCTCGAGACGCTGGGAGACGAACTGGCCGATCGACTCCTGCGCCTCGAGCGTCGAACCGCCGATGTGCGGCGTGAGGATCATGTTGTCCTCGTCGGCGAGCGCCGTATGGAATTCGTCGCCGCTCTTCTTCGGCTCGGTCTGGAACACGTCGATCGCCGCGCCGGACAGGTGGCCGCGGTCGAGATGGCGCTTGAGCGCGTCGAGGTCGACGACGAAGCCGCGTGAGCAGTTGATGAAGATCGCGTCCTGCCTCATATGCGCGAACTGGTCCTCGCCGAAGAAGCCGACGTTCGACTTCCTGCCGTCCACATGGATCGTGACGGCGTCCGAGCGTTCGAGCAGCTCGTCGAGCGTCTCGCAGCGTTCGGCGTTGCCGAGGGCGAGCTTCTCCTCGATGTCGTAGAACAGCACGTGCATGCCGAGCGCCTCGGCGAGCACCGACAGCTGCGAGCCGATGTTGCCGTAGCCGATGATGCCGAGCGTCTTGCCTCGCACCTCGTGCGAGCCGGCGGCCGACTTGTCCCACAGGCCGTGCTTCATATGGTGCGTGTGCGCGGGGATGCGGCGCATCAGGCAGATGATGTCGCAGATGACGAGCTCGACGACGGAACGCGTGTTCGAATACGGCGCGTTGAACACGGCGACGCCGGCCTTTGCGGCGGCCGTCAGGTCGACCTGGTTCGTGCCGATGCAGAAGCATCCGATGGCCGTGAGCGTCGGCCGCGCGTCGAGCACGCGCTTCGTCACCGTCGTCTTCGATCGGATGCCGAGCAGGTCGACGCCGTCGAGCGCCCCGATGAGCTCGTCCTCGGAGAGGGCGCCCTTCATCGTCTCGACTTCGAAGCCATGGTCGCGCAGGGCCTGCGCGGCGAGCGGATGGATGTTTTCCAGTAACAGTGCTTTCGGCATGGAGTCCACCTTAGAGGTTGAGCAGCGTTTCATCATCGTTTGTCCGTAGTATAAGCAGACGCTGCGTCGGGCGCGTCAGCGCGACGTACAGGTCGGCCGCCGCGCTGACGCGCGACGGCGCCTCCTGCCCGATGGCGCCGGGCTCGACGACGACGACCGCGTCGTATTCGAGCCCTTTGACCGCCTGCGCGCCGCACACGACGACCTCGTCGTCGACGAGCCCGGCCCTCTCGGTCAGGGCGTCGGCGACGGCGGCGTGCACGGCGTCGGCGATCTCGCCGGGGACGATGACGGCGATGCGGCCGTTGCCGGCCCCGTCGACGAACTCGTCGGCGAGTACGCGCGCCCGTTCGCCGACGGCGCGGTAGAGCGCCGGGCGGTCGGCCAGACGGACATGTTCGACGGCGTCGGGCACCGAGCGGATCGCCTTGACCGTCGAGATGTACAGGCCTTCGCGTTGCGCGAAGGCGGCGGCGAGGTCGGAGACCTCGCGCGGGTTGCGGTAGTTGATCGTCAGTTCCTTGAGGTCCCAGTTGGACGACCCGAAGAGCGCGTTCATCGACTTCGCCCAGTCGCGCGTGCCGCCGAGCGCCGAGGTCTGGGCGACGTCGCCGACGATCGTGAACGAACGCGACGGGCATCGGCGCATCAGCATGCGCCAGTCCATCGGCGTGAGCTCCTGCGCCTCGTCGACGACGACGTGCCCGTAGGTCCATTCGCGGTCGGCGGCTGCGCGCGTCGCGACGAGCTCGACGTCGTCGGCGCTCATCTCGTCGGCGAGCATCCTCGACGTGACGATGCCCGAGCCGATCCCGGCCTGCGCGAGCGTGTCGCGCGCGTACTGCTCCTCCTCGGCGCGCCGGGCGTCGCGGGCCGCGCGCCGGGCGGCCTCATGCGGGTCGGGGCCGAGTAGCTCGAGCGCCTCGTCGAGCAGCGGAATGTCCGAACGCGTCAGCGGCGCTCCGGGCTCGCGCGTGAGCATATGCACCTGCCCGTCGGTGAGCCACGGCGCGAAGCGGCGGATCTGCGCCGGCTTCGAGAACATCTGGTCGAGCATCCACGCGCCGTCCATCGGCAGCCACGCGAGGTTGAGCGTGACGCGCAGGCGGTCGTTCATGCGCAGTTGCGCGAGGATGTCGGCGAGCTCGGAGGCGTCGGGCGTGTAGTCGAGCTGTTCGACGACGCGCGTGCGCATCGTCTCGAGCATCGCCGTGACGAAGGTCTCGCGCGCCTTGTTGTGCGGCTGGCGCGTGCGGCGGGCGTCGGCGATCGCCTGTTCGATATCGGCGGCGCGCATCGGCACGCTGACACCGTTGACGTTGATCGTCGGCAGCTTCGAGGGCACGCGCTCGCGCGCGGCGACGGCGTTCGCGACCATCTGCGCCATGCGGCGCTCGCCTTTGAGCCTTGCGACGTGGGGCTCGTCCTCACGCTCGGCGACGACGCCGGGGACGAGCTCGCCGATCGTGCGGCTGACGACGCCGGTCTCGCCCAGCGACGGCAGCACCTGGTCGATGTAGTGCAGGAAGTCCTCGCTCGGGCCGACGACGAGCACGCCGGAACGCTCGAGGCGACGGCGGTGCGTGTACAGCAGATAGGCGGCGCGATGCAGCGCGACCGCCGTCTTGCCGGTGCCCGGGCCGCCCTGCACGACGAGCGCGCCGCGCATGTCGGCGCGGATGATGCGGTCCTGTTCGGCCTGGATCGTCGCGACGATGTCGGTCATCTTGCCGGTGCGACGCGAGCCGAGCGAGGCGAGCAGCGCGCCCTCGCCGGTGAGCGTGCCGCGTTCCGAGGCGGCGTTGACGTGCTCGGAGTGCACGTCGAGCACCTCGTCCTCGATGCCGACGACGTCGCGGAAGTGCAGCGTGATGTGGCGGCGCATGACGATGTCGCCGTGATGCGACGGCGTCGCCTCGTAGAACGGACGCGCCGCCTCGGCGCGCCAGTCGGTGAGGATCGGCTCGTGCTCGGCGTCCGACAGTCCGATGCGTCCGATGTAGCGGCGTCGCCCGTCCCTGTCGTCGAGCCGTCCGAAGACGAGGCGGTCCTCGACGGCCCGCAGCTGCGCGAGGCGGTCCTCGTACATCGTCGCGAAGGAGTCGCGCTCGGTGCGCTGCGTCGGCGAGCCGTGCGATCCGGCCGCGCGCACGTCGCTCAGGCGTTTGCGCACCTGCGCGCGCAGATCGTCGAGACGCCCGTAGGCGCGGTCGACGGCTCCCTGTTCCTCTTGCAGCTGCGATGAATACTGTGACATGTCTCCTGTGCGTCCCCTCGGTGAAAGTTAAGCCGTACAAGTGTAGCAAACGCGTTCAACAGCGTCGCCCCGGCGGATGCGATGTGCGGATTTCGTGCATGAAACGGGCCGACGGGTCACGCTCACGGCGTGTTTAGCCGCGCGGTGGGGAGTTTAGGTGAACAGTGGGGTAGAGTGGTGGTC
Source organism: Bifidobacterium italicum (assembly GCF_002286915.1). Taxonomy (GTDB): domain Bacteria; phylum Actinomycetota; class Actinomycetes; order Actinomycetales; family Bifidobacteriaceae; genus Bifidobacterium; species Bifidobacterium italicum. The sequence goes on from NZ_MVOG01000020.1 coordinate 19,315, forward strand.
TGAGCAAAGCAAGTGGTCGGAGTCAGGTCGAGAGCGTGCGGAGGTGGGCGATGACGGATCACACCGACGCGCACCCCACGCACACGACGACCGACGCGCCGGACGACGCGGCCTGCGGGCCGCTCGACGACGCGCCGCTGCTGCTCGGAACCTACACGCCGAAGATCGATGCCAAAGGAAGGGTCGCGTTGCCTGCGAAAATGCGTACGCAGCTGGGGGAGGGCATGGTGCTCGCGCGAGGCCAGGAACGCTGCGTCACCGTCCTGCCGCGCCGGGAGTTCCGCCGCATCGCCGCCCGCATCCAGCGCACGTCGATGGGCGACCGCGCCGCGCGCCAGTACCTGCGCATCTTCCTGTCCGGCGCCGTCGACACGCAGATCGACCGTCAGGGCCGCATCAGCGTTCCGCCGATGCTGCGCGACTACGCCGGTCTGGGCGAGCGCATCGTCGTCATCGGCGTCGGCACGCGCGCCGAGATCTGGAACGCCGACGCGTGGGACGACTATCTCGCGCGGAACGAACAGGGATACGCCGACATCGGCGACGACGTGCTCCCGGACATGGAGTTCTGATGACCGATTTGACCGATTACGCACATATCCACCAGCCGGTGCTGCTGCGCGACTGCGTCGAGCTCGTCTCGCCGGCGCTCGCCGCCCCCGGCTCGGTCGTCGTCGACTGCACGCTCGGGCTGGCCGGGCATGCGGTCGCGTTCCTCAAGGCGAACCCCCAGGCCCGGCTCATCGGCATCGACCGCGACTCCGAGGCGCTCGGGATGGCGGGCGCCCGCATCGCCTCCGAGGGATTGTCCGACCGGTTCACGCCGGTTCACGCCGCCTTCGACGCCTTCGACGATGTCCTCGGCGGTCTGGACGTCGCGCAGGTGGACGCCGTGTTCATGGACCTCGGGCTGTCGAGCCTGCAGATCGACGAGCGCGGGCGCGGCTTCTCCTATTCCCATGACGCGCCGCTCGACATGCGCATGGACGTCACGCAGCCGCTGACGGCGCGCGACGTGCTCGCGACCTACGACGAACGCGCGTTGGCCCATATCTTCAAGGAATACGGCGAGGAGCGCTTCGCCCGCCAGATCGCGCGCCGCATCGTCGCCGAGCGCGCCCACGGCCCGCTCGAGACGTCGGCGCAGCTCAACGCGCTCGTCGACGGGGTGATCCCGCAGGCGCACCGCGCGAGCGGCAACCCGGCCAAGCGCGTCTTCCAGGCGCTGCGCATCGAGGTCAACGGCGAGCTCGACAAGCTCGCGCGCACGCTGCCGCAGATCGCGAACCGCCTCGCCGTGGGAGGCCGCCTCGTCGTCGAGTCGTACCATTCGCTCGAGGACCGTTCCGTCAAGACCTTCATGAACCAGGGTCTGCATGCCGACGTCCCCGCCGGCATGCCGGTCATCCCCGACGACATGCAGCCGTTCTTCGCGCCCGTCACGAAGGGCGCCGTCATGGCCGACGCC
>NZ_MVOG01000021.1 GCF_002286915.1 Bifidobacterium italicum
CATGCGTCTTCGCGCCCGCGTATTTGCGGATGTTCGTCAACGCCTCCTGCACGACGTGGTACATCGCGACGCTCGACCGTTCGTCGAGATCGTCCATATGCGGCCGACCGAGCGTGCGCATCGTGATCGTCATGTCCGTGCAGACGGCGCGCGCCTGCTCGACGAGCGCGTCGACGTCGGCCAGGCGTGCGTGTTCGGAGCCGCCGAAGACGCCGAGCAGTCGTTTCATGTCGTGCAGCGCGTGCTCGGATTCGCGCCGGATCGTCTCCATCGTCTCGCGCGCCAGCTTCGGGTCGTCGCGCGCCGCGTAGCGGCCGCCGTCCGACTGGATGATGATGATCGACAACGTGTGCGCGACGATGTCGTGCATGTCCCTGGCGATGCGCGCGCGCTCCGCCGATGCGGCGATCTGCCGCTCCTCGCGTTCGCGCGCGACGATCGCCTCGTTGCATTCGTTGAGCAGACGGACCGTCTGATGGCGCGCCCGCTGCCAGAACGCGACGACGACCGCCATGGCGAGCGGCAGCGACACCGTGAACAGCACGATCACGAAGGCCTGCGTGAACTGCGCTCCGCAATGGTCTCCCCCCGCGCCGATCCGGCACGGGAACACGATGGCGCCGAAGCGCTCGTCGCGCGGCCGTCGCAGCAGCGGGCCGAAGAGCTGCACCGCCGCGTTGACGAGCGCGGTGAGCACGTCGAAGACGGCCGCCGTCGCCAGATAGCGGCGCAGATGGCCCCGTTCGCCGTAGACGATCGCCGCGCACAGCATCGGCACGGCCATGAAGTCGGCGAGGATGAGCGAAGGGCCGCACACGAGCTGCGCGGCGACGACGGCGACGAACAGGCGCACGGCCAGCTCCGGGCGCGTGCGGTGCAGCATGTACGGGGCGGTCAGCAGCGCGCTCCACACCGTGCACGCCGCGACGGCGCCCGCGGACGAGGGCGGATAGTCGAAGACCAGACCGGCGCCGTCGTTCCATGCGAAGCCGCCCGTCTGCAGTATCCACAGCAGCATCAGGCACATCGTCTCGAGCGCGTCGACGACGATGACGCGATGGGCATGCATCCACCCGCGCGCACGGATGCGCGGGGACGCGCGCCGCGGGCCGGGACGTGGGGCATCGAAAGGCATGACGCCCAGCGTAGCGTGCGCGCGCGCCACGGGCAATCATCCGCGGGGACGAAGCGGCGCCGCCTTGCCCGCACGCATGTCCGCACAGGGGATTGTGATGGAGACGACGTCGCCGGGCGCGCACGCCGCGGCCGCGACGACGGGACGGCGCAACGAAAGGGACATCATATGGGACTGCTCGCCGAATACTACCTGCCGGGACTGCACGTTTCGGAGCACGCGATCGACGTGCCGCTCGACTGGGACGGCCACGAGCCCGGCCGCGGCTTCGACGGCCCGCACATCAAGCTCTTCTACCGCGTGCTCACCGCGCCCGACCACATCCACGACGACCTGCCGCTGCTGCTGTTCCTGCAGGGGGGACCCGGCGGCGCGGGCCCGCGGCCGCTCGACCCGGAGTCGGACGGATGGATCGGCGAGGCCGTCCGGCACTTCCGCGTCGTGCTGCCCGACCAGCGCGGCACCGGACGCTCCTCGCACATCGACTCCAACGTCATCGGCGCGATGGACGGCGAGGCGGGCGCCGACCACCTCATGCACTTCCTCGCCGACTCGATCGTGCGCGACTTCGAGCATCTGCGCCGCACCGAGTTCGCCGGCAGCCTGTGGACGACGCTCGGCCAGAGCTACGGCGGCTTCCTGACGCTCACCTACCTGTCGCTGTTCCCGACGGCGCTCGCGGCCGCGTTCACGACCGGCGGCATCCCGCATGTGCCGGCCGACGCGACCGAGGTCTATCTGCACACCTTCCCGCGCATGCGGCGCAAGACCGAACAGTTCACCGACCGCTACCCGCTCGACCGCGCGCGTCTCGACGCGCTCGCCGACATCCTCGCCTCGCGCCGCGTCGAGCTGCCCAACGGCGACCCCTTCACCGTCGAGCGGTTGCAGACGCTCGGCTCGTCCTTCGGCATGAAGCCGAGCTTCGAACGCGTGCATTGGCTGCTCGACGAGGCCTTCGCCGCCGGCGACGGCAGCGCGTCGGAGACGTCGCCGCTGACCGACGAGTTCCTCGCCGACGTCGTGACGGCCACGTCGTCGAACGCGCTCTATTGGCCGCTGCAGGAGTTCATCTACGCGAACGGCGAACTCGAGGCCCCGATCGACTGGGCGGCGCAGCGCGTGCGCGACACGATGCCCGGGTTCTCGGCCGACGCGCGCCCGCTGCTGCTGACCGGCGAGGCCGTCTTCCCGTGGATGTTCGAGCAGGAGCGCGCGCTCAGGCCGTTCCGCGCGGCCGTCGAGACGCTGATGCGGCGCACGCGTTTCGGCACGATCTACGACGAGGGGCAGCTGGCGCGCAACACGGTGCCTTTGCAGGCTGCTGTCTACTTCGACGACATGTACGTCGACTCGTCGTTGAGCCTCGACACGCTCTCGCGCATCGGCAACGCGCACTGGTGGGTGACGAACGAGTTCGAGCACGACGGGGTGCACGGCGCGAAGGTCTTCCGCCACCTGTTCCAGGAGGCGCTCGACCGCGGCGACTTGCGCAAGCTGTTCTGAGCGCGCACGCGCATGTCCGCGCCGCGGCTCGCGCGCACGGCCGCAACACGGATGCGCTACCGTTGAGGGCGAACGACAACGACGGCGCGCCAGACGCGCACGGCAAGGAAGGAAGCACATGACGGACGCGTGCACGGTCGGATTCATCGGATTCGGCAACATGGGACAGGCGATCGCGCGGGGGCTCGTCGAGGCGGGCACCCTCGACGGCTCGCAGATCGTGGCCTGCGCGGCCCACTGGGACAAGCTCGTGGAGTCCACCGGCGCGATCGGCGCGACGGCGCTGCGCGACGCGAAGGAGGTCGTGGACGCCGCCGACATCGTCGTCGTGGCGATCAAGCCGCACCAGATCGAGACGGTCATCAAGCCGGTCGTCGCCGATCTCGCGGGCGCCGACAAGTTCGTCGTGTCGATCGCCGCCGGATGGACGCTCGACCGCTTCGACACGATGATGGGGGAGATGAGCGAGCTCATCCATCTGCAGTGCACGATCCCGAACACGCCGATGGCCGTCGGCAAGGGCGTGCTCGTCACCGAGACCGACAACACGCTCACCGACGCGCAGCGCGCCGAGTTCGAGCGGATCTTCGGGTCGATCGCACTCGTCGAACGCGTCGACGGCGCGCATATGGACATCGCGATGTGCATCGCCGGCTGCGCGCCGGCCTTCACCGACATGTACCTCGAGGCGCTCGGCGACGCCGGCGTCAAGTACGGGCTGCAGCGCGCGACCGCCTATCGGCTCGCCGCGAAGATGATCGAGGGCGTCGGCGCGCTGTATCTGGCCACCGGCACGCATCCGGGCGCGATGAAGGACGCCGTGTGCTCGCCCGGCGGCACGACGATCAGGGGCGTCGCCTCGCTCGAGGAGAGCGCGTTCCGCGGCTCGGTCATCCGCGCCGTCGACGCGATCCAACGGGGCTGATCGCGGGGTGCGGCCCGCTGCGGCGTTGACGAGCCGCAACGCTACAGTGGGCGGTATGTCTCTTACCATCGGAATCGTCGGACTGCCGAACGTCGGCAAGTCCACCATGTTCAATGCCCTCACCCGCAACAACGTGCTCGCCGAGAACTACCCCTTCGCGACGATCGAGCCGAACACCGGCATCGTGCCGCTGCCCGACGATCGGCTGCCGGTGCTCGCCGGGCTCGTGCACACCGAGAAGATCGTGCCGGCGACCGTCACCTTCGTCGACATCGCCGGCATCGTCAAGGGCGCCTCGGAAGGCGAGGGCCTCGGCAACAAGTTCCTCGCCAACATCCGCGAGGCCGACGCGATCTGTGAGGTCGTGCGCGCCTTCGAGGACGACGACATCGTCCACGTCAACGGCCATGTGGACCCGGCGGACGACATCGACACGATCAATACCGAGCTCATCCTCGCCGACCTGCAGACGATCGACAACGCGCTGCCGAAGCTCGAGAAGGACCTGCGCGGCAGGAAGATCGAGCCGTCGTACATGGAGGCCGTCAAGCGGGCGAAGACGATCCTCGAGTCGGGACGCACGATCGACGCCGCCGCGCAGGCCGGCGAGATCGACAAGGACGACCTCTACGACCTCCACCTGCTCACCGCGAAGCCGTTCATCTACGTGTTCAACGTCGACGACGCCGAACTGACTAACGACGAGTTCAAGAGGAAGCTCGCCGACTCGGTCGCTCCGGCGCCGGCGATCTTCCTCAACGCGCAGTTCGAGGCCGAGCTCACCGAGCTCGACGAGGCGGACGCCCGCGAGATGCTCGAGGACGCCGGGCTCAAGGAATCGGGCCTCGACCAGCTCGCGCGCGTCGGCTTCGACATCCTCGGCCTGCAGACCTTCCTGACGGCGGGCGAGAAGGAGGTGCGCGCCTGGCAGATCCACAAGGGCTGGACCGCGCCGCAGGCCGCAGGCGTCATCCACACCGACTTCGAGAAGGGCTTCATCAAGGCCGAGGTCGTTTCCTACGACGACTTCGTGGCCGCCGACGGCTCGATGCCGAAGATCAAGGAGGAGGGCAAGCTGCGCCTCGAGGGCAAGGACTATGTGATGCAGGACGGCGACATCGTCGAATTCAAGTTCAACGTCTGAGCGACCGTAGCGTCACGATACGAAAACGGCGGAATCCCAACGGTTCACGGGTTGCGAACCATACGGAATCCGCCGTTTTCGCGTCTTTCGGCTCAGCCGTCGATGGCGTCGTGGGCGCGCGCGGCCGTGATCATCGTCAGCATCATGACCGACGGTTCGAGCGCCCTGATCGCATGCGGCAGGCGCGTCGGGAAGTAGATGAGGTCGCCGGGTACGGCCTCGCGCTCCTCGTCGCCGCCCCTGACGAGCAGGCGGCCGCTGAGCGTCTGCACGAAGACCGGCATCGCCGCCGTGTGCTCGCTGAGCTCCTGGCCGGCGTCGAAGGAGAACAGCACGACGTTGCCGCCTTCGGTGCGCATGACGGTGCGCGACACCGTCGCCTCCGGCTGGACGCTCACCATCTGCGCGACGTCGTCGAGCGCCCGCATCCGTGTCTCATCGTCGGTCATCATCCACGCTCCTTTTTGTTTATTGATTTGATTCATCCGAACATCCGCGTCATCCTCCGGCGTGCATGCCGGCTTGCGGTACGCACGCCCACAGTGTAGCGTCGCGGCCGTGGCATCGGAAGACCCCGCGCATCGCTCAATGCGAAACCGCGGGGTCGTGATGTGCGATTGTGGCGTCGGTGGCGCAGCGGGTGCAGCGCCTCCGACGCGCGGGCCGTCATTCGGCCTGTTCGCCGCCGGCCTTGACGCCGGTGCCGTCGCCGCTGGGCGCCTGCTGCGGCGGGAAGGGATTGACCGGCTCCGCGGGCTGCGGCGTCTCGTTCGACTTCGTCCCCTCGCGCCTGTCGGCCTGCTTGGCCGCGTCGTCCTTCGTGCATCCGCATCCGCAGCGCGAGCCCTCGCCGGCCGCGTTCGCCGTGCCCTGGAAGTCGAGGTCGCCATCCGAGGAAGCGCCCTTGGTCGCTCCGCCGTTCGTGGCGCCGGTGTTCATGTTGTCCGAATCGATGTTGGTGTTGGTTGTTGCAGTAGTCATGTCGGCTGCCTTTCTGTTCGTTGTCTCCCACTGTACGGGGCGTACATGTGAGGGATATGTGCGAATGCTGCCAACACTATAGGGATATGTTCAGGTAATCATCAGTTTTCGCAATATGTAATAATTCGAACAATGGCAGGGAAAACGTAATATCATCGTCGTTCGTCGCCCTCAGCGGGCGAGCCTGTAGACGAACCGCCGCATGCGCGCAAGCACCTGCTCGCTGTCCTCGAGCCACGTCATGCATACCGGGAACACATGGCCGAGCGTGCGCGTGGAGGGCACCTTCTCGTCATGCAGTTCGAAATCGCCGCGGCATGCGGACAGCGACGTCGCCAATGCGAGCGTCTCGGCCTCGATGAAATCGTCGCTGCTCGTCTGCAGGTAGAGCGGGGGCAGCGGGCAGCGGGGGACGAGGGTGGCGGGGGACAGGAAGGGTTGCGCCGCCTCCAGGCCGGCGAAGAAGCGGGGGCCCAGCGTATCGGTGAGGCGTTCGCGCGTCGGAGAGGACTCCGTGATGTCGTAGACGCCGCTGATGAGTGCGCCGCCTGTGATCGGCAGTCCCGACGGCCGGGGGACGCCGAAGGCCGCCGCGGCCCCGGCGTCGAGTTCGATCGCCATCGTCAGCAGCGCGAGGCATGCACCTGCCGAATCGCCCGTGAGGAACACGGCGTCGGGGTTGACCGGGAACCGGCCGAGATTCGCCCGGATCCAGCGCAGCGCGTCCTGGATGTCCGTCAGCTGGCCGCGCAGGTCGGTCTGCGGGGCCGGACGGTAGTTGAGGGAGAAGACGGCGAAACCGAGCGCGGCCAGATGCGTGCAGAAGTTGCGGTTGAGCTCCTTGTACCCGTAGCAGAAGCCGCCGCCGTGGACGTCGATGTACACCGGCAGCGTCGCGCCGCCGCTAACGATTGCAGCGTGGGGGAGGTAGAGGTCGAGCAGATGGCCCCGGACCTGTCCGTGGGCGCGGTCGTAGCCGCCGTCGGCGCGGTAGGGCGCGTCGGCGATCACGTCGACCGATTCGGGGTCGTGCCAATAGGCCGCGCGCGGATAGTCGAACTCGGCCGTGTCGAGTCGCATGCGGCGGATTTTCGCGGCCTGCTCACCCCCCAGCGCGCGCAGGTCGTCGTCGATCTCGGTCCAGTAGCGCGCGATCGGCGCGATCGCGCAGTCGAGGTCGTCGCGTTCCATCGTCAGGGTGTCCAGGTCGGGGCATGTGAGCGAATAGGGCGTTGACATCGTATTCATCCTGTTTGTCCTTTCCCTGCGTTCGGGCATACGTCTTTCATTATCGCACAGTTTCGGCGATTTTCCAACGTTTTGCGGATGAAGAGCCCATCCGCGCCGACATGGGGCGCCATTCGCTGATGACGCAATCGGCGGATGCGGTTGCGGGTACGGAGTACTACTGGAGAACATGAAAGAATTCTGTGAGAAATGGGGCAAGCGCATTGCCACCAAGGAGATGTTGCTCATAGTCGTCATCACGCTCGCGGCCACGGTCGTCGGCATGTGGGCGGCGCAGTTCCCGGGGCTGAAGATCCTCGGCGCGCTCATCATCGCGCTGCTGATCGGCATGGTCGTCCAGTTCCCGATCCGCGCATGGTATACGAAGGACGATCCGCAGCGCCAGGCTGGCGTCAAGGACGCCGCCGGGCTCATCGCGAACAAGTTCCTGCGTCTGGGCATCATCCTGCTCGGCTTCAAGCTCAACCTGCAGCTGCTGTTCACGACGGGCGCGAAGTGCCTGCCGCTCGCAGTCGTCATCGTCGCCGTCACCGTGCTGATCACCTACGGCATCTGCCGCTGGATGGGCGTCGATCCGCTGATGGCCATCCTCGTGGCCTGCGGCACCGGCATCTGCGGCGCGGCAGCCGTCATGGGCGTCTCCGGTTCGATCAAGGTCTCGCCCAAGCGCGAGGAGGAAAAGGAGAACGACGAGGTCACCGCGATCGCGATCGTCGCGATCATGGGCACGATCTTCGCGCTGCTCGAGATCGCCGTCCTGCCGCTGTTCGGCCTCACGCAGGCGCAGGAGGGCTTCGTCGCCGGCGGCTCGCTGCATGAGATCGCGCACGCCGTCGCCGCGGGCGACGGCCTCAACAACGAGCAGCTCGCCGCGCAGCAGGGCGTCGTCGACGCCGCGACGATGGCGAACATCATGAAGCTCTCGCGCGTCCTCATGCTCGTCTTCGTCGCGATCATCGTCGCGATCTGGTGGGACAAGCGCCACAGCGAGGTCCCGTCGGACGGCGGCAAGCGCAAGGTCGCCTTCCCGTGGTTCATGCTCGGCTTCATCGCGACGGCCGCGATCGGCACGCTCATGCTCAAGGCATGGCCCGCCACGACCGGGTTCGTGAACGCGCTCGGCAACGACGTCGCGAAGATCTTCCTCGGCATGGCGATGGCCGCGCTCGGCATCAACGTCAACTTCAAGGCGCTCAAGAAGGGCGTCAAGCCCTTCGTCGCCTCGCTCATCGCTTCGGTCATCCTCGTCGCGCTGTGCATCGGCCTGGCGCTGCTGTTCTTCCCCGCGAAGTGACGGCCCCCTGACCGGCAGTCGCCGCCACCCGTCGCCCGCGCCCCGCATCCCCGGGGCGCGGGCGACGCCGTTTTCCGCCCGCCGCGAAGGTGCGTCGCATGGACCGGACGATTATGACGCCATATCGCCCGTTCGTGACATGGGCGCATTACAATGACGATGGCGTCCGCGCGGGCCCTGCGCCGTCCGCGCGCCGCCGAGAGCAGTCCAGAGAAGTCAAGGAGACCTTTATGACCAACCTTTCGATGGCGGGCATGTTCCATTGGAAACTGCACGGCGACGGCAAGACGCTCGGCCCCGGCGAGGTCGTCGAGCCGAACGAGCGCCTCACCTGGCCGCGTACGATCGAGATCGGCGCGCAGCACGTCGTGGCGATGTTCGGCGCCACGTTCCTCGTGCCGATCCTGACCCATTTCGACCCCTCCACGACGCTGTTCTTCACGGCGTTCTCGACGGCCCTGTTCCTGCTCATCAACAAGAACATCCTGCCGTCCTACCTCGGTTCCTCCTTCGGCTTCATCGCCCCGATCACGGCCGTCTACAGCGCCGGCAAGGGCATCGCCGTCGCCAGCTTCGGCATCCTGTGCACGGGCCTGCTGCTCGCGCTCATCGGCGTCGCCGTGCAGGTGGCCGGCGCCGCGTGGATCGACCGCATCATGCCGCCGGTCGTCAACGGCGCGATCGTCGCGATCATCGGCTTCAACCTCGCGCCGACCGTGTGGACGAACTTCCAGACCGCGCCGGACACGGCCCTCGTCACATTGTTCGCCGTCGTCCTCGTCGCCGTGCTGTTCAAGGGGCTGCTCGGCCGTCTCAACATCCTCATCGGAGTGCTCATCGGCTACGCGTACGCGTGCGTGCGCGGCCAGGTCGACTTCGCGGCGATCGGCGACGCCGCATGGATCGGCTTCCCGCGCTTCCACCTGCCGCATGTCGACTTCTCGGTGCTGCCGATGTTCCTGCCGGTCGTCCTCGTGCTCATCGCCGAGAACGTCGGCCACGTCAAGTCGGTCGCCGCGATGACCGGTCACGACTACGACGACCAGATCGGCACCGCGCTCATCGCCGACGGTCTGGGCACGACGGTCGCCGGCTTCGGCGGCGGTTCCGGCACGACGACCTACGGCGAGAACATCGGCGTCATGGCCGCGACGAAGGTGTATTCGACGGCTGCCTACTGGTGCGCCGCGGGCTTCGCGTTCATCCTGTCGCTGTGCCCGAAGTTCGGCGAGGTCATCAACTCGATCCCGGCCGGCGTCCTCGGCGGCGTCACGACGCTGCTGTACGGCATGATCGGCATGATCGGCGTGCAGATCTGGGTCGACAACAAGGTCGATTTCAGCAAGCCGCTCAACATCATGACCGCCTCGATCGTCATGATCATCGGCATCGCCAACTTCCAGTTCGCGATCTCCGACGTGCAGTTCAACGGCATCGCGATCGGCTCGATCGCCGTGCTCGTGCTCTACCACGGCCTCAAGGCGATCGGCCGGGCGACCGGCGCGATCCCGAAGTCGCCGTCCGCCGACGACGCCGCGCCGTCCGCGGCGCCGGCGGGCGACGACGAGGCGGCGCAGTGGACGTCCCCGCAGCCCGCGCAGCCGAACTCCGTGAAGATCGTCAAGTAATGACGGCTCGCGCGATCGTTCATGGACTTCGCGCGAGCCGGAAACAGACATGGGGCGCACGCCGTCGATCAGGACGGTGCGCGGCCCCATGTCTGTCTTGCGCATGTTTCGCGGATGCGCCGTCGCGCCTCGGCGCCGACGCGGGACGTGTAGCGGGGTGCCGCTAGAATGTTCGAGTTTGCGCACCCTGCGCCGACATCTGACTAGGAAGGCCACCGTGCCCGCTTCACCTGTTACATCCGCTCCATCCGACATCACCCCCGCATCCGCCGCCGACGATTCCGCGATGCAGGACGCCATGACCTTCGCCGAGCTCGGCGTCGACGGCCCGATCGTGCATCTGCTGGCCGACGAAGGCAAACGCGCCGCGTTCCCGATCCAGCAGGACACGCTGCCCGATTCGCTCGCCGGCCGCGACGTGCTCGGCCGCGGACGCACCGGCTCCGGCAAGACGCTCGCGTTCGCGATCCCGCTCGTGACCCGCGTCGCGGCCTCCTTCGACGACGACCGCGAGCACGGCCGTCGTGAGCCCCGCGGCGCGAAGCCGCATCCGCGCGGCCTCGTCCTCGCGCCGACGCGCGAGCTCGCCAACCAGATCAACGACGTCGTCGCGCCGCTCGCCGCGCTGTACGGGATGACGACGACGACCGTCTACGGCGGCGTGCGCTACGCGCGGCAGTTCAGGGACCTCAACGACGGCGCGCAGATCGTCGTCGCATGCCCGGGACGTCTCGAGGACCTCATCGAGCAGGGCGCGCTCACGCTCGACGACGTGCGTGTCGTCGTGCTCGACGAGGCCGACGAAATGGCCGACATGGGCTTCCTGCCGCCGATCAAGCGGCTGCTCGCGCAGATCCCGCGCGGCGCGCAGCACATGCTGTTCTCGGCCACGCTCGACCACGGCGTCGACGCCGTCGTCGACGAGTTCCTCGACGATCCGAAGGTGCACAGCGTCGACGAGGCGACCGACCGCGCCGATCTGATGACGCACCATGTGTTCCTGACGACGAAGGCCGACAAGAACGAACTCGTGCGCGCGCTCGCGAGCGGCAAGGGCAGGCGCATCCTGTTCACGCGCACGAAGTTCCAGGCGAAGAAGCTCGCGAAGGCGCTCACGCAGCGGGGAATCCCGGCGGCCGAGCTGCACGGCAACCTCAGCCAGAACCAGCGCGACCGCAACCTGCAGGCCTTCGAATCGGGCGCGACGAACGTGCTCGTGGCGACCGACGTCGCTGCGCGCGGCATCGACGTCAGCGGCGTCGAGCTCGTCATCCAGGTCGATCCGCCGGACGACCCCAAATCGTTCCTGCACCGTTCCGGACGCACGGCGCGCGCCGGCAGGGCCGGCGACGTCGTCACGATCGTCACGCCGGACCAGAAACGCTACGCGCGCGGTCTGCTGCGGCGTGCGGGACTGGCGGTCAAGCCGCTCGAGGTCCGTCCCGACTCGCCGCAGGTCGCCGAACTCGTCGGCGAGGCGGCCCCCCTCGTCGAAGGATGGGAGCTGCCCGAACTCGAACGTCGGCGCGCGGCGCGTCCGCGCGGCAGAAGGCCGGAGCGCCGTGAGGCGCGCCAGTCACGCAGTGCGAAGGCGCGGCGCAACCAGACGCGCACCCGCGAACGCAACCGCGAGCTGCAGCGGCAGATCGACGACGAACGCCGTGAATTCGCGCAGCGCTTCCTCGGCGACGTCCACAGCGTGCGCGGCGAGGAGACGGACGCCGCCGCCCCCGCGAAGCGCGACGCCCAGACGCGCGGCGATCGCCGCCATGACGAGGGGCGTCGCGGCGGCAAGCGCATCCACCGGCGCGAACAGCGCATCGTGCGCGACGAGCGCGGCGAGGACGCCAAGCGTCAGGAACGCCGGGAGGAGGCGCGGCGCAGGCATCGTCAGGAGAACGCCGACCACGCCAAATCAGCCAGGCGCGGCGGCTCGAAGCGGCGCAACGGCGGCATGAGGAAGCGCGCCAACGGCAAGCGTCGTTCGACGCCGTTCCGCATGCGCTGAGCGCCGCCCGTATCGACGGGGCGCCCGTCCGGAACCATCGGCCCCGGACGGGCGCCCCGTCATGGTCTCAGCGGCCTTCGCCGTCGTCGGCCCGGGCGCCCGGGTCCCCGCCATTGAGCTTCGCGGCGACCCTCGCGGCGAGCGCGCGCGGGGCGAGTCGCACGCCGAAGGACGCCATCTTCGCGAGCGCGCCCTGATAGGCGAGCGCGCTGCCGGCCTGCATCCTCGCATAGGCGAAGGCGGCCGTGGCCTCGGGCGTCGACGGCTTGAACAGCGGCAGCGTGTAGAAGTTCTTCCCGTGCATATGCGCGGCGTGTTCGAAGCCGGTGGACACGGGTCCGGGACACACCGTCGTCACCATCACGCCGCTGCCGCGCAGCTCGTAGGCGACCGCCTCGCCGAGCGAGCGCACGAAGGCCTTCGTCGCGTAGTACATCGCCATGTAGGGGCCGGGCGCGACCGCCGCGACGGATGCGATATTGAGGATCCGGCCGTGTCCGCGGGCCTGCATGTCGGCGCCGAAGAGGCGCATGAGTTCGGCGAGCGTGACCATGTTCACCTGCATCATCGCTCGCATCCGCTCCTCGTCCATGTCGAGGAAGGCGCCCCAGTCGCCGAAGCCGGCGTCGTTGACGAGCGTGTCGACGACGATGCCGCGGCCGTGCGCGAAGCGGTGCAGGCGTTGGGCGGCGTCGGGATGCGCCAGATCGATCGTTACGGCGACGACGCGCGCGCCGAGGTCGTGCTCGAGCGTCGCCTTGAGCACGGCGAGCCTGCCGGCGTCGCGCCCGGTGATGATGAGGTCGGCGTCGTGCCGTGCGCAGCGCAATGCGAGCTCCCGGCCGATGCCGCCGGTGGCTCCGGTGATCAATGTCGTCATGATGGGTCCTTCCCGCGGGGCTGCCTATACCGCGCGGACCGTCCCCGACGGCCCTCGCGAATCGTCGCCGCCCACTGTAGTCCGCCGCCGCATCGTCCGAAGCGCGTTCAGCTCGCCGCCGACGGCCACTGCGACGCGCCCGCGGCGACGTCCGCATGGAATAGCCGGCGCGCCGGGGACGTTGACCTTGGTGGCGCCGGCGTCCCGCCGCGGGCATCGTCCATGATCGGGGCGCCGGCTTCCCCCCCCATGCATTGTCGGTGTCCAGGGCAAGGAGTGAAACGATGGCGACTGCAGGCATCATCGTCGCGGCGGCGCTGCTCAGCGCGCTGCTGCTGTGGTATTTCCTCGCGCCGCGCCGCGCCGCGCGCGCGGACGCGGTCGACGGCGTGCAGCGGGTGCGCATCGCCGTCAAGGGCGGCTACGACCCGGGTGACGTCGTCGTGCGCGCCGGCGTGCCGACGCTCATCGACTTCGACCGTCGCGAGGGCGGCGAATGCTCGTCGCATGTCGTCTTCGCCGACCTCGGCGTCGACGTCGCGCTGCCGGCCTTCGCGCACACCGAGCTCAGGCTGCCGGCGCTTCCCGCAGGCGAGTACCCATTCGCCTGCGGCATGAACATGCTCCACGGCATGCTGCGCGTCGAAGGCGACGGCGTTGCCGGCGCCACGACCGTGGCGGCCGCGCCGGCCGCCGTGGCGGAGAGCGACGACGTGCTGCGCGCGCGCCAACGCGCCGAGGACCTCGACCGGGTCCATGAGATCCATGCGCTGACCCGTCGCCTCGTCGTCGCCGTCGTGTTCACGGTGCCGCTGCTGCTCGTCGCGATGCTGCCGATGATCCCGTCCGTCGGCGCCTGGATGCGCGACGCGCTGCCGGCGTGGGCGCTGGGCCCGTGGCTGCAGCTCGCGCTGACGATACCGGTCATGGCCTACTGCGGATGGCCGGTGCACCGCACCGGCTGGCTCGCGATCGCGCACCGCGCGCCGGAGATGAACTCGCTCGTCACGCTCGGCACGATCGCCGCCTTCGGCTACAGCCTCGTCGTCACCGTATGGCCGGACCTGCTGCCGGCCGCGGCGCGCGCCCCGTACTACGAGGCCGTCGGCACGATCATCACGCTGATGATCCTCGGCCAGCTGCTCGAGGCGAAGGCGCGCGCCGGCACCGGCGACGCGATCCGCGAACTCATCGGGCTGCGCCCCGACACGGCGCTCGTCATCCGCGACGGACGGCCGACGAGCGTGCCGACCGCGGACATCGTCGTCGGCGACGTCGTCGAGGTGCGCCTTGGCGAGCGCCTGCCGGTCGACGGCGTCGTCGTGTCCGGATCGAGCGCCGTCGACGAGTCGATGATCACCGGCGAGTCGTTGCCGGTCGCCAAGACGGTCGGCGACCCGGTCACCGGCGCGACGACGAACACGACCGGCGCGTTGCGCTACCGCGCGACGCGTGTCGGCGCCGACACGACGCTCTCCGGCATCATCCGCCTTGTGCGCGCCGCGCAGACCTCGAAGGCGCCGATCCAGCGCATGGCGGACAAGGTCGCCGGCGTGTTCGTGCCGGCCGTCGTCCTCGTCGCGATCTGGACCTTCGTCGTCTGGTGGTGCGTCGGAGTGCCGCCGCGCGGCCTGTACGGCCTGATCTGCGCGATCTGCGTGCTCGTCATCGCCTGCCCGTGCGCCCTCGGCCTCGCCACGCCGCTGTCGATCACGACGGCCACCGGACGCGGAGCGCGCCACGGCGTGCTCTACCGCAACGCCGAGGCGCTCGAGACGGCCGCGAAGATCGACGTCGTCGTCTTCGACAAGACCGGCACGATCACACGCGGCGAGCCGCATGTCGTGCGCATCGCCGCGCTCGGCGCCGACGGGGCCTTCGACGCGGCGATCGACGACATGACGCTCGCCGCGATCGCCGCCGCCGAGGCGAAGTCGGAGCATCCGCTCGCGCGCGCCGTCGTCGAGGCCGCACGCGCACGTCATCTCGACATCCCCGAATGCCTGACCTTCGTCGCCGTGCCCGGCGGCGGCGTGCGTGCCGACGTCGACGGGCACGAGGTCGTCGTCGGCTCCGACCGTTTCGTCGAGGACGGCGTGACGGACGGCGGTCTGCGTCAGGCGCGCGAGACGATGCGCCTCGCCGCGCAGGACGGCGCGACGCCGGTCATCGCTGCCGTCGACGGCCGGGTCGTCGCCGTGTTCGCGATCCGCGACACGATCAAGGACGACGCGCGGGCGGCCGTCGACGCGTTGCGCTCGCGCGGCATCGGCGTCGTCATGCTCACCGGCGACAACCATGTGACGGCCGACGCGATCGCCCGCGAGGCTGGCATCGGGCATGTCGTCGCCGACGTGCGCCCCGAGGACAAGGAGTCGGTCATCCTCGCGCTGCAGCGGCAGGGACGGCATGTGGCGATGGTCGGCGACGGCATCAACGACGCGCCCGCGCTCGCCCGCGCCGATCTCGGCATGGCGATGGGCACCGGTACCGACGTCGCGATCGAATCGGCCGACGTCACGCTGATGAACGGCTCGCTCACGTCGGTCGTCACCGCGCTCGACCTCGCGCATGCGACGATGCGCAACATCCGCCAGAACCTCGGGTTCGCGCTCGGCTACAACGGCTTGGGCATCCCGGTGGCCGCGGGCGTGCTCTACCCGCTTTGGCACGTGCTGCTCAACCCGATGATCGCCGGCGCGGCGATGGCGTTCTCGTCGCTGTCGGTCGTGCTCAACGCGAACAGGCTGCGCCGTTTCGTCCCGGGCGGCGCGCACCGCTACGCGATGCACGCTGCGCCCATCGAGGAATCGACGCTCGAGGCGTCGCTCGGCGGCGCCTGCCGTGTGCACAATGGTGACGGCACCCGCAATGGTGACGGCATCAGGGACACTGCAACGAAAGGACATGCGATGGCAGACGACACCGCCGAGGAGATCCTCGAGGACGCGATCAACGAACAGCTCAGGCAGGAGGAGGCCGACGCCGAGGACGTCATCGACCCGGTATGCGGCATGACGGTCGACCCGAAGACGGCGGCCGCCAAGCGCGTGTGGCGCGGACGCACGATCTACTTCTGCAACCCGCACTGCGCCGAGGTCTTCGACTCGAACCCGTCGAACTACGTGGACGACTGAGCCGCCCGTCTCGGCGGCTCAGGCGCGGCGACGTCGGCGCGCCAGCGAGACGACGACGCCGATGACGACGCCGAGGCCGGCCGGCACGAGCCAGCCGAACGCCAGATCGTTGAGCGGCATCCACCCGCACACCGTCTCGAGCCATGTCCAACGGCCGCCGAAGGCGGCGACGAGGCCGACGACGCCGTTGGCGACGCTGTCGATCGCCGTGAGCAGCACCGTCCAGAAGTAGACGGCCGGGAAACGGCTCGTGAAGACGGCGTCGAAAAGCGACAGGACGACGAGGACGATCGCGATCGGATAGAGCGCCTCGAGCACCGGCACCGACAGGTTGATGATCGCGCTCAGCCCGATGTTCGCGATGAGCAGCGCGACGAGCGCGAACACGAGCGTCCAGGCACGGTAGGAGAGCGTGCGGGGGAACTGCTTGTGGAAGTACGACGAGCAGGTGGAGATGAGTCCCGCGCACACATTGAAGCAGGCGACGACGAAGATGACGCCGACGAACACGGTGCCGCCGTGGCCGAAGACCTGCTCGGTGAGGTTCGTGAGCACCGTCGCGCCGGTGTCCCTCGCGCCGTCGATGCCTCGCCAGGAGCCGGAGACGGCGCCGACGAAGCCGAGCATCGCGTAGATGACGACGAGCATGACGCCGGTGAACAGGCCGCCGAGTCCGGTCTCGCGTCGGTTGCCGCGCTCGTCGCGCACGCCCATCGCCCCGATGTTCGCCGAGATGACGATGCCGAAGTACAGGCCGGCGAGCAGGTCCATCGTCTGGTAGCCGTCGAGGAGGCCGCGCATGAACTGGTCGTGCGCATAGGTTCCGTTCGGCGCGGCGAAGGGCGGATGGCGCACGCACAGGCATGTGATGAACAGGACGGCGATCATGGCGAGCAGCAGCGGCCCCATGATCCTGCCGAGTACCTGCGACAGCCGTTCGGGGCGCTGCGCGACGAGCCACGCGAGCGCGAAGAACACGATCGAATAGATCAGCTGCGCGGCTCCGAGCCGGTCGCCGGCGAAGGGCGCGACCGCCATCTCGAAGGACGTCGACGCGGTGCGCGGGATCGCGAACAGCGGGCCGATCGTGAGCATGATCGCCACGCCGAGCACGAGCGCGAAGCGTCTGGACACGCGCGCGCTGAGATCGGAGAATCCGCCGGCGCGCGCGACGACGATGACGCCGAGGATCGGCAGCCCGACGGCGGAGACGACGAAGCCGAGCATGCCGAGCGCCGTGCGGTCGCCGGCGAGCGCGCCCAGATACGGCGGGAAGATGAGGTTGCCCGCGCCGAAGAACATCGAGAAGAACGTGACGCCGACGATGACGCGCTGGCGCGGCGTCAGCCGTGTCTCGCCCGCGCCGGGCAGCCGTGCGCCGTCGGCCCGTTCGACGTGTTCGGCGATGCCCTGCGCGACCTCGACCGCGTCCTCGGCCGATGGATCGTCGCCGACGGCCGCATCGGCGTCGGACATCGTGGGTTGGGAATGGGGGTCGGGTGCGCGCATGACGTCGGATCGCCTCCGGAACAATAGGGAAGGATGGATGGTGGCCGTCCGCCGCCTCCGGCCGTTCGTCCGGATCGCCGGCGGCTGACGTTCACTGACAGTATAGGGGGTGCCGATGCAACCCGTCGGGCGTGCGCCGCCATGACGCGCTCACGGCGAACAGACCCGCCGCCGCGCGCCGCGCCTACACTAGGTGCGCAGGAGCGGATCCGGCTTGGCGAAGGCCTGACGGAGGCGGATGCGCCGGAAAGGCGGATGCATGGGACGGATGGCGCACGAGGGGCCAAGCGGTTTCGGCGGCGGCGACGCCGCGGCGCCCCATGCACGGCGCCGGCTGCTGCTCGCATCGTCGTCGATGGGGCTTCTGCCGCTCATGCGCCGTTTCCTCGGCGTGCGCCGCGGCGCCGTCATCGGCTTCGTCCCGAACGCGAGCCTCGTCGAGCCATACGGCTTCGCGAACCGGATGACGGCGCCGTCATCGGCTTCGTCCCGAACGCGAGCCTCGTCGAGCCATACGGCTTCGCGAACCGGATGACGGCGCCGTGGTGGCGTGCGCACGGCCTCGACGTGCGCATCATCGATCTGACCGGTCCGCGGGCGCGGGTGGCGCGTCTGCTGCGCGGTTGCGACCTGGTCTACGTGTGCGGCGGCAACAGCTTCCATCTGATGCGCTGCCTGCGCGACGCCGGCGCGGTGCCGCTCATCCGCGGGCTCGTCTCCTCGGGCGTGCCGTATGTGGGCGAATCGGCCGGCGCGGTCGTCGCGGCGCCGGACATCGACTACATCGCGCCGATGGACGTCCGGCACGAGCCGGCGACGACGCTGCGCGCACCGCTCATGCGCGAGACGCCGACGCCGGGGCTCGCCCTGACCCGGCTGCATGTCGTCCCGCACGTCGGCGGCCGTCTGCTCGGCGCGGCCGCCGACGACATCCTGCGCATGCACGCCGGCGAGTCCGGGTATGCGCCGCTGCGCAACGACGAGGCGCTCCTGATCGAGGACGGCCGCATGCGGCGCCTCACGACCGGTTCGTTGGCCGCGCGGCTGCTGTAGCGCGTTGCGGCGTCGCGGCTGCGCCGGTGGCGAGACATGGACGGCGATGAGGGTGCGCGGCGGCGCGGTGCGTTAGACTTGAGGGCGGCATCGTCACACCACTATCGTCACCAGCAATGGAGGAACGCATATGAGCGCAGAAGCAAACGTCGGCGTCGTCGGACTCGCCGCGATGGGCGCGAGCCTGGCGCGCAACCTCGCGCGCCACGGCAACCGGGTCGCCGTCTACAACCGGCATTATTCGCGCACCGAGCATCTGATCGACGCCTACGGCGACGAGGGCGAGTTCTATCCGGCGAAGACCGTCGAGGAGTTCGTCGGGCTGCTCGAGAAGCCCCGTACCGCGATCATCATGGTCAAGGCGGGCGCCGCGACCGACGCCGTCATTGACGAGCTCGCCGAATACATGGAGCCGGGCGACATCATCGTCGACGGCGGCAACTCGTACTTCAAGGACACGATCCGCCGCGAGAAGGAGCTGCGCGCCAAGGGGCTGCACTTCGTCGGCATGGGCGTCTCCGGCGGCGAGGAGGGCGCGCTGCTCGGCCCGTCGATGATGCCCGGCGGCTCCGACGCGTCGTGGGAGCGCCTCAAGCCGATCCTCGAATCGATCGCCGCGAAGGCGGACGACGGCGAGCCCTGCGTCATGCACGTCGGCGAGAACGGCGCCGGCCACTTCGTCAAGATGGTGCACAACGGCATCGAATACGCGGACATGCAGCTCATCGCCGAAAGCTACGACATCATGCGCCGCGGGCTGGGGATGACCCCCGATGAGATCGGCGACGTCTTCGAGCGGTGGAACGGCACCGACCTCGACTCCTACCTCATCGAGATCACGGCCGAGGTGCTGCACAAGAAGGACCCGCAGACCGGCAAGCCGCTCGTCGACGTCATCCTCGACCACGCCGGCATGAAGGGCACCGGCACATGGACCGTGCAGACGGCGCTCGAGCTCGGCGTGCCGGTCACCGGCATCGCCGAGGCCGTGTTCGCCCGCGGCCTGTCCGACCAGACGGTGCTGCGCGACAAGGCGCAGGCCGACCCGTTCGAGGGCCCCGACGGCCACATCGAGCTCGGCGCCGAGACGCGCGAGGCCTTCATCGAGCGCATCCGCCGGGCGCTGTACGCATCGAAGATCGTCGCGTACGCGCAGGGCTTCAACGAGATCTCGCGCGCCGCCGAGACCTACGGCTGGGACATCGACATGGCGCATCTGGCGCGCATCTGGCGCGCCGGCTGCATCATCCGCGCGAAGTTCCTCGACCGCATCTCCGAGGCCTTCAAGGACGGCGCCGCCGACGTCTCGCTGCTGTTCGCCCCTTACTTCAAGCAGGGCATCGAGGCCAGCGAGCCCGACTGGCGCCACGTCGTGGCCACGGCGGCCGAGGTCGGCCTGCCGGCGCCGGTCTTCTCCTCGTCGCTCGCATACTTCGACGGCCTGCGCGCCAAGCGCCTGCCGGCCGCGCTCATCCAGGGCCAGCGCGACCTGTTCGGCGCCCACACCTACCGTCGCGTGGACCAGCCGGGCGCGTGGCACATCCTGTGGGCCGAGCCCGACCAGCGGGAAGTGAGGATGGCCGACTGACGGTGCCATGCATATGCGAAGGCCGCCGACCCCATCGTGGGGTCGGCGGCCTTCGTCTTCCGTGTGTCAGGCGCGCAGACGCGACGTCGACGCCTCGTCGCCGATCCACAGCAGCTGGCGCCTCGCATCGGCGAAGGACGCCGGCCAGTGCGGGTCGCGTTCGTGCGTGAAGGTCCCGAGCATCGCGTCGGCCTTTGCCGCACGCGAGCCGCAGATCCACAGATACTCCGTTCTGGTGATCATCGGCACGGTGAAGGTCAGGCGCGTCGGCGGCGGCTTGGGGGAGTCGTCGAGACCGGCGACGAGGATGTCCGGGTCGTCGATGAGCAACTCCTTGTGGTCGGGGAACAGCGAGGCGAAATGGCCGTCGGGGCCGACGCCGAACATCATGACGTCCATCGCCGCGGCCTGGCCGAGCTCGCCGACCAGTTCCGACTGGTAGACGGCGGCCGCGTGCCGCAGCGCGTCGCGCGTCTCCTCCTTCGTCGCATGGGCGCGTTCCTGTTCGGTGCGCGTGTCGGCCGGCATCGCGTGGATCTGGGCGTCGTCCATGCGGCCCCCGGCGACGAGGCGGTCGAACAATGCGTCGCGCGCCTGCCTCTCGTTGCGTTCGTCGCTGTCGGCCGGCACGAAGCGTTCGTCGCCCCACCAGATGTGCACGCGCCGCCAGTCGACGACGTCGAGCAGCGGCGAGGCGCCGATCGCCTCGAGGATCGCCGTTCCGTCGGAGCCGCCGGTCACGGCGACGTCGACGCGTTCGCGGTCGGGGCTCCCGAGCACCTCGTTCATCGTCAGCAGCGTGCGCGCGGCGACCGCCTCGGCGAACAGCCTCTGGTCGGGGTAGGTGATGAGTTCGCGTCCGATCATCGTCGGCTCCTTCCTACGCCTGCGCCCGTGCGGCGTCCGGATGGATGCGCCGCCAGCCGTCGGTGATGACCTTCGCGTAGATCTCGTCGGGGTAGAGGCGGCCGAGCTCCTCGCTCAGGCAGTCGCCGAGCGATCGCATCGGCAGCGGGATCGTCTGCGGCGACTGCCCGGGCACGCTGATCGTGACGATGTCGTCATGGTCGTGGCAGCGCACGAGACTGAGCACGCCGCCGTCCTCGCGCGTCAGGCTCACCGCGCAGATCGCCGTCGCGTCCGCGTCGGTCTCGATCGAGACCGGGATGTCGAGGCTGACGGCGAGCCATGCGGCGAGCAGGTCCTTGGGCAGGTAGTCGGCCTCGCCGACGACGTTCGCGGCCATGATGCGCATGTGCGGCGGCTGGTCGAGCATCGCCGCGAGCAGCGCGCGCCAGCGTGTGAGCCTCGTCCATGACATGTCGACGTTCTTCGGCGACCGGTTGCGTCGCAGGTCCTCGATCGTGCGCATCGGATTGGCCGAACGCATCGCGTCGGTGATGCGCGACTGCGCCATCGCGCCCACGAGGTCCTTCGACGGGTTGGCCGGCGCCTCGGTCGGCCACCAGGCCACGATCGGCGCGTCCGGCACGAGCAGCGGGGTGACGAGCGTGTCGAGATGGTGGATGAGGCCGCCGCGCGGCCGCAGCACGATGATCTCGCCCGCGCCGGCGTCGGCGCCGATGCGCACCTCGGCGTCGAGGTAGGTGCGGTCCTCCTCGGATTCGGTCATCCGCCGCGAGCTCGGCGCGATCGCGATGACGCGGCACGGATGGTCGCGGCTCGCGTCGTTCGCCAAGGCGAGCGTGTTCTCGAGATGGTCCTCGTCGGTGACGATGAGCAGCGTCAGCACGCGGCCGAGCGCGACCTCGCCGCGCTCCTCGTGCAGTTCGTCGATCTTGTTCGAGATCTCATTGGTCTCAGTGTCCCGCATCGTAATGATCATGGCATCCTCCAACGGTGTCCGTCGCGTGCAAGCATCTCCACGGCCTCCTGCGGGCCCCACGTACCGGCGCGGTACGGCTGCGGCTGCCCAAGCGTCGACCAGAAGTCCTCGATCGGATCGAGGATGCGCCAGGACAGGTCCACCTCCTTCGTCGTCGGGAACAGCGGCGGGTCGCCCAGCAGCACGTCGAGGATCAGGCGCTCGTAGGCCTCGGGGGAGGCCTCGGTGAACGAACGGCCGTAGCTGAAGTCCATCGACACGTCGCGCACCTCCATCGACGTGACACCCGGCACCTTCGAACCGAAGCGGATCGTGACGCCCTCGTAGGGCTGGACGCGGATGACGAGCGCGTTCTTGCCGAGCTCCTGCGTCGCCGTCGACTCGAACGGCAGATGCGGCGCGCGCTTGAAGACGAGCGCGATCTCGGTGACGCGTCGGCCCAGACGTTTGCCGGTGCGCAGATAGAAGGGGACGCCGGCCCATCGGCGCGTGTCGATGTCGAGACGGATCGCCGCGTAGGTCTCGGTCGTCGAATCCGGGTTGATGCCCTTCTCCTCGAGGTAGCCGCACACCGGCTCCGATCCCTGCCAGCCGGCCGAGTACTGGCCGCGCGCGGTGTGGGCGGCCAGGTCGCGCGGCAGCCGCACCGCGGAGAGCACCTTCGTCTTCTCGGCCATCAGGTCGCGGGCCGAGAACGAGACCGGCTCCTCCATCGCCGTGAGCGCCATCAGCTGCAGCAGGTGGTTCTGGATGACGTCCCTGGCCGCGCCGATGCCGTCGTAGTAGCCGGCGCGCCCCGCCACGCCGATGTCCTCGGCCATCGTGATCTGCACGTGGTCGACGTAGTTCGCGTTCCAGATCGGCTCGTACATCGTGTTCGCGAAGCGCAGCGCGAGCAGGTTCTGCACGGTCTCCTTGCCCAGATAGTGGTCGATGCGGAACACCGAGTCGGGGTCGAAGACCTCGGAGATGACCTCGTCGAGCTGCTGCGCGCTCGCCAGGTCGTGGCCGAAGGGCTTCTCGATGATGACGCGACGCCATGCGTCCTCGGTGGACTTCGCCAATCCGCAGTTCGCCAGCTGTCGCGCCACGATCGGGAAGTCGCGCGGGGGCACCGACATGTAGAACGCGTGGTTGCCGCGCGTGCCGCGGTCGCGGTCGAGCTCGGCGACGGTGTCGCTCAGGCGCGCGAAGGCGTCCGGGTCCTCGAAGGTGCCGCGCACGAAGCGGATGCCGCGGGCGAGCTGCTCCCAGGTCGCGTCGTTGAACTGCGTGCGGCAGTGCGACTGCACGTTCTCCTTGACGAAGTCCCTGAAATGGTCCTCGGTCCAGTCGCGGCGCGCGAAGCCCGTCAGGCCGAAGCTCGGCGGCAGCAGGCCGCGGTTCGCCAGGTCATAGATGGCCGGCAGCAGTTTCTTGCGCGACAGGTCTCCCGTCACGCCGAAGATCACGATGCTGCATGGTCCTGCGATGCGGGGAAGGCGCAGGTCCATGGGATCCCTCAACGGGTTGACCCATTCGAGCGGCGCCGCCCCCTGTTCTGTTGTCTGTGTCATGTTGCCATCCTAGCGCCGTCCGCGTCCGCATCGGGGACCGTCCGGGGTTTTCCACGCTCGGGGCAATGGATGCGGCTTATGCATGCGATCGCATGCGCGCCCCGATGCGCGCGGCGATCGAACGGGCCGGCTTCGCCGAGACCGGACGCAGCGGGCAGCTCGCGCACACGATCGAATCGGGGGACGGCTCGCATGCGCCGAGGGAGCATCCAGCCGTCAGCTCGACGACGTCGATCATGCCGCGTGCGCGCGCATGTTCGACGATCTGCTCGACGAAGTCGCGCGGCAGCCCGCGCTCGTCGGCGCACCGCGCGACGCTCTTGCCGGCCTCCAGATCGGCGACGACGCCGGC
Organism: Bifidobacterium italicum; assembly: GCF_002286915.1. GTDB lineage: Bacteria > Actinomycetota > Actinomycetes > Actinomycetales > Bifidobacteriaceae > Bifidobacterium > Bifidobacterium italicum. The sequence goes on from NZ_MVOG01000021.1 coordinate 23,791, forward strand.
GACGACATGCGTGCGCGGCGTCGCGCCGGCGCCCGCGCCGGTGCGACGGAAGCCGCTCACAGCACCCACCTCAAGGTCTGGAACGCGACGACGGCGAGGATGTAGGCGACGACGAGCCCGAGGCCGACCGACTGCATCGCGATGCGCGTCGAATACTGCCGTCTGAGTTCGGCGACCGTCGCCAAGCATGGCGTGTACGCGAGCGTGAACAGCATGAACGCGATCGCGGCGGCGCGCCCGTGGTCGCCCGAGCTTTCGTCGAAGGAGGCGCGCATCGCGGCGCCGAGCGAGCCCTCGCCCTGCTGCTGCTCGTCCTCGTCGCCGGTGTCGATGCTGTAGGACTGCGCCATCGACGCGACGACGACCTCCTTGGCCACGAAGCCGGTCATCAGCGCGGCCGAGGCATGCCAGTCGTCGAAGCCGGCGGGTGCGAAAACCGGCGCGACGCGGTCGGCGACGACGCCGTAGACGGAATCGTGGACGTCGTCGACCTTCGCGAAGGAGCCGGCGGCGGCGCCCGCCGGGATCGCCTGCAGCAGCCACATGACGACGAGCATCGAGATGATGATCGTGCTCGCGCCGCGCACGAATCCCCACAGCCGCATGAGGACGGAGCGCACGAGCGCCACGATGCGCGGCACCTGATAGGGCGGCAGGCTCATCGCGAAGGGTTCGGGGCGCACGTCGGTGAAGCGCACGCGGCGCAGCAGGATGCCGACGAGCAGGATGAGCACGATCGAGCACATGTACATCATGAAGACGACGAGGCCGGCCTGCTCGCGGAAGAACGCATAGGCGAGCACGAGGTAGACGCTCAGGCGCGCCGTGCAGCTCGAGAACGGCACGAGCATGCCGACGAGGACGCGCTGGCGTGAATCGGGCAGCGTGCGCGTGGCGGCGAGCGCCGGCAGGTTGCAGCCGAAGCCGATGACGATCGGCAGGAACGCGCGGCCGTCGAGGCCCATGCAGCGCATCGCGCGGTCCATGACGAAGGCGGCGCGCGCGAGGTATCCGGAATCCTCGAGCAGGCTCAGCAGGATGAACATGATGCCCATCGGCGGGATGAAGGTGCCGATCGTCACGACGCCGTCGACAAGGCCGTCGACGACGAGCGAATGGAACCACGAATCGGCGGCGCCGGGGCCGGCGATCGCGAAGAGCCGATCGACGCCGGCGACGAGCCAGCCGCGCACGGTGCCGTCGATCCAGTCCTGGGCGGGGCCGGCGAGCGTCGTCGTCGCCTCGAACACGCCGAGCATGAGCAGCAGGAAGGCGATGACGCCGAACACCGGGTTGAGCAGCACGCGGTCGATGCGGTCGGAGACGGTGACGCGGTCGCGCGCGTGCATGTCGAGCCGTGCGAGCACGCCGGCGGCCCAGTCGAAGCGCGCGTCGGCGCCCCCCTCGACCCATGCGCGCAGGTCGACGTCGTCGACATCCACCCGCGTCAGGCCGTGCGGCAGCGGCGTGCCGGACAGATGCGCCCCGACGGCGTCCATCAGCGCGCCCGCGCCGGCGCCGGTGCGCCCGTCGACCTCGACGACCGGCACGCCGTCGAGTGCGCGAGACAGCTGGGCCGGTTCGATGCGCGCGCCCTGCCGGGCGGCGAGGTCGTTCATCGTCAGCGCGACGACGGTCGGGCGCCCCAGCTCGAGCACCGTGGCGAGGAAGTAGAGCGCGCGCGAGATGTTCGTCGCGTCGACGACGGTCACGATCAGGTCCGGGGCGCCGTCGCCGTCCATCCCCGTCACCGCCTTCGCGGCGACCTCCTCGTCCGGCGAGAGCGGCAGCAGCGAATACGTGCCCGGCGTGTCGATGAGGTCCCAGCGCACGCCGTCGTGCACGTAGACGCCTTCCTCGAGCAGCACCGTCGTGCCGGGGGCGTTCATGACGCGCGCCCTCGCGCCGAGGATCGCGTTGAACAGCGACGACTTGCCGACGTTCGGGTTGCCGATGAAGACGATGCGCGGCATGCCGCCGTCGTGCACGCGCCGGCCGCCGACGTCGCAGCAGGGGCGGGCGGCATGGTGGTTTGCCGCGCCGGCGTCGTGGCCGTCGTGGTCGTCGTGGTCGTCGTGGCGGCGGGCGGGCAGCAATGCGGCGAGGCCGCGCCGGTGGTCGTAGTGGTCTGAGGTCATGGTCGGTCCTTGGGCGTGACGGAGTGGGGGCGGGAAGACGGCGGTGGGCGGTGCGGGCGTCGTGCGCCGGTCAGCCGGCGGCCGGCGCGACGGTGATGCGCGAGGCGGTGCGCCCGTCCAACGCGATGCGCTCGGTGCCCCTGGCGACGACGCGGCCGCCGAAGTTCGCGCGCTGCACGACGCGGATGACGGTGCCGGCGCGCAGTCCGAGCTCGAGCATGCGGAAGCGGTGGCGTTCGTCGACGTCGATGGCCGTGATCGCCATGTCCTCGTCCAGCGGGCAGTTCTCGACGGTCAGTGGGTAAGAGGTGTCCATAAGCGCACATTGTTATGGTGATCGTGGGGAAAGTCAATAGTTTTGCGGTGCTTTCGCGGCAAAAGACGACGAGGCCGGCGTCGCGCCGGGCGGCGTCAGCGCTCGCCGGGCGTGCGGCAGGTCTGCCCCAGGCCGCGGCTGAGCGCGACGACGTCGAGCAGCCGGTCGATCTCGGCGTCCGGCAGATCGACGTGCCCCTTGGCGGCCTCGCGCACCGTGACGCCCTCGGCCATCGCGTCCTTCGCGAGCCCCATCGCGCGCTCGTAGCCGACCGCGTCGTTGAGCGCCGCCGCGATCGACGGCGACTGCTCGGCATGGAGACGCCCGCGTTCGACGTTGACGCGGATGCCCTCGACGCATTTCGTGCGGAACATGTCCATCGCGTTGATCGCGAGCGTCATGCCGGTGAGGATCTCATGGATGATGACCGGGTCGAAGGCGTTGAGCTGCAGCTGGCCCTCGGCGGCCGCCCAGTTGACGGTCACATCCATGCCGAAGATGACGAAGCAGCACTGGTCGACACATTCGGGGATGACCGGGTTCACCTTGCCCGGCATGATCGACGAACCCGCCTGACGCGCCGGCACCTTGAGGTCCTCGAAGCCGCAGCGCGGGCCCGAATTGAGCAGCCGCAGGTCGTCGGCGGCCTTCTTCAGATGAATCGCGAGGTTCTTCAGACAGGCGCTCGCGGCGATGTAGGCGCTCATGTCGGTGACCGAGGCGACCGGATCGGTCGCGGCGTGCACCGGCAGTCCGGTCAGCCGTGCGAGCGTGCGCGTCGCCCGTTCGCGGAAACGCAGGTCCGCGCACACGCCGGTGCCGATCGCCGTCGCGCCGAGGTTGAGGTCGCACAGCTGGTCGACGAGCGCATCCATCGCCTGCAGATCGAGCTTGAGGAACGACGCCCAGGCGTGGAACTCCTGGCCGAAGGTCATCGGGACGGCGTCCTGAAGCTGCGTGCGTCCAATCGTCACATCGTCGGCGTGGCGGTCGGCCAGCGCGTGGAACGCGTCGCGCAGGCGCCGCGCGGCGGCGGCGAGCGGCGTCAGTCCGCCGCAGATCGCGAGCTTGCAGGCGGCCGGGTAGGTGTCGTTCGTCGACTGCGAACGGTTGACGTCGTCGTTGGGATGGATGTACGCGTAGTCGCCGCGCGGATGCCCGCAGATCTCGAGCGCGCGGTTGGCGATGACCTCGTTCATGTTCATGTTCAGGCTCGTGCCGGCGCCGCCCTGCAGCACGTCGACGGGGAACTGGTCGGCGAGCGCACCGCCCTCGATCTCCTCGCAGGCCTGTTCGATCGCCTTCGCCTTGTCCGGCGCGAGCAGACCGAGCTCGGCGTTCGCGACCGCGCAGGCGCGCTTGACGACGGCGTAGGCGCGGATGAGCGCCTCGTGCGAGGAGTCGGGGATGCCGCTGACCGTGAAGTTCTCGATCGCGCGCTGCGTATGGATGCCCCAGTACACGCCCTCGGGCACCTTGAGTTCGCCGATGCAGTCGTGCTCGATGCGCATCGGCGCCTCCCGCGCGGCCGTCGCGCCCATGTCCTTGCCGGCTCCGTCGTTGGCTTCGTCCCGTCGTCCGTCCATCGTCCGCGCTCCTTACGCCGTCTTTTTACGGCCATCCATTTTAGATTCGCGCATGTGGACACGCCAAGGACGATATTGCTTACAGCCGATTGCCCGCGCGTTGCAACATGCGCGCGGTTCAATGGGGGCTATGGACAACTTCGAGACCAACCAGAACGTGCATTTCACCTCATCCAAGCCGATCTACGACTTCTATGTGGCCGGACCCTACGAGACGGCCGAGCAGGTCGAGAGCATGGAGCGCCTCGAGCGCGTGCTCAAGAGCCGCGGCAAGAACCTGTATCTGCCGCGCTTCGCGATGGATGTTAACGTCGACGGCCCGCAGGCCGTCTTCGAGGATCGCATCCGCGCGATCGGCAACTGCGCCGCGCTCATCGCGAACTTCGACGACAAGGACCCGGGCACCATCTTCGCGATGGGCTACGCCTACGCGCTCGGCAAGCCGGTGTACGCGTACTGCGAGGGTATCCTGCCGAACGCCCGCATCAGCCTGATGATCGACCAGGCGGCCACCGCCGTGCTCGACGGCCCCGCCGATCTCGAGAGCCTGCTCGATTCGGGCCGCATCAAGCCGCTCAAGCTCGACCAGTGCTGAGAGGCCGCTGAGATATCCCGGGCCGGTCCGCGCCGTCCCGGGGTATCATCGTGTGCGATGACGAACAAGGACGACATTCCGCGCTACGAGCCGCCGCACGCTGCCCGACGGCTATGAGGCCGTGCTCGACAACGAGGCGACGAGCTCGGTCGGCACACGCACCGAGCAGACGATCGCCCGGGCGATGGACACGCTGATGGGGGGACGCACGAGCTTCGTCATCGAGCACGGCACGCACGACGAGCTGCTCGCCAAGGGCGGCGCCTACGCGCGCCTTTACGAGTCGCAGTTCGCGTAAGTGCGGCGACGTCGATATGGTCGGTGAGTTCATCCATGAGCGAAATTTGACCATATACTGAAACGCCGAAGATGCCGTAATCCACGGTCCCTACTGTGTTGCCCGCGCCGGCCGTCCCACGGACGCGCCGGCGCACATCACGAGAGAGGCATCCCAAGAAGGAGACACGATGGACACCGCGGCTTCGGCGGCATCGCAACCCGCGCCACAGACGGCGTACACACCCGAGGAGGAGCGGCGCGTCATCCGCAATACGCGCGGGCTCCCGATCGGCATCAAGCCGAAGATGGTCTGGACATGGCCCAAGGCGATCATCTGGGCGCTCGTCGCGATCACCTGCGCGATCGGCTGGTCGGTGCTCGCGCTCGCGCGCGGCGAGAGGATCAGCGCCGTCTGGTTCCTCGTCGTCGCGCTGTGCTCGTACGCGATCGCCTACCGCTTCTACGCGTACTACATCCAGATCAAGATCATGCGCACAAACGACGCGAACGCGACGCCGGCCGAACGCGTCCACGACGGCGCGAACTTCGAACGCGCCGACCGCCGCGTCCTGTTCGGCCAGCATTTCGCCGCGATCTCCGGCGCCGGCCCGCTCGTCGGCCCGATCCTTGCCGCGCAGATGGGCTACCTGCCGAGCGTGCTGTGGATCATCCTCGGCGTCATCTTCGCCGGCGCCGTCCAGGACATGCTGATGCTGTGGATCTCGGCGAAACGCCGCGGCCGCTCGTTCGGACAGATGGCGACCGACGAGATGGGCAAGATCGGCGGCGTCATCATCTCCGTCTTCCTCGTCGTCGTCACCGCGATCGCGATGGCATTCCTCGCGCTCGTCGCGATCAAGGCGATGGCGAGCTCGCCGTGGGCCGTGTTCTCCCTCGGCATGACGATCCCGATCGCGTTGGTCATGGGCTGCTACGAGCGCTTCCTGCGCCCGGGCCGCGTCATCGAGACGACGGCGCTCGGCTTCGTGCTGCTCGTCGCCGCGATCGTCGGCGGCGGCATGATCGCCTCCAACCCGACGCTCGCGCCGATCTTCACGCTCGACGCCAAGCAGCTCGTCGTCGCGCTCGTCGTCTACTCCTTCGCCGCCGCCGCGCTGCCGCACTGGCTGCTCGTCACGCCGCGCGACTACCTGTCGACGCTGATGAAGATCGGCACGCTCGCGCTGCTCGTCGTCGGCATCGTCATCGCGAACCCGCAGGTGGACATGCCGGGCATCAGTACGCTCGCGGCCCGCTCGGACGGCCCCACGTTCTCCGGCAACCTGTTCCCGTTCCTGTTCATCACGATCGCATGCGGCGCGCTCTCCGGCTTCCACGGCGCCGTATCCTCCGGCCTGACGCCGAAGGCCGTCGAAAAGGAGAACCAGATCCGCATGATCGGCTACGGTTCGATGCTCGTCGAATCGTTCACCGCGATCATCGCGCTCATCGCCGCGATCACGATCAGCCAAGGCGTCTACTTCTCGCTCAACATGAGCGCGCCGCAGATCGAAGCCGCCGCCGGCTCCGCGTATTCGGCCTCCGCGTCGCCCGAGCAGAACGCGGTCGCCGCCGTGGGCAACATGGACGTCAAGGACATCGAAGGCAACCAGATGCAGGTGACATGGCAGTCGCACGGCACCACCTACAAAGGCGCCGAGGCGCTGACCCAGGCCGCGCATGACGTGGGCGAGGAAAGCATCGTCTCGCGCACCGGCGGCGCGACGACCTTCGCGATCGGCATGGCGAACTTCCTCAAGTCGTATCTGGGCGGCGAGGGGACGATGGCGTTCTGGTACCACTTCGCGATCATGTTCGAGGCGCTGTTCATCCTGACGACCGTCGACAACGGCACGCGCGTCGCGCGCTACCAGATCGGCGACCTGCTCGGCAACGTGCGCAGGCTGCGCCGCTTCGCCGACCCCACATGGCGCCCCGGCAACCTCGTCACGACCTTCATCGCCACCGCCGCATGGGGCACGATGCTCTACATGGGTGTCGCCGACGCCAACGGCGGCATCAACGCGATGGTGCCGATCTTCGGCATCTCCAACCAGCTGCTCGCCGCCGGCTGCCTGATGCTCGTCACCGTCTGCGTCGTCAAGGCCGGCCTGACGAAGTACGCGTGGATACCGGCCGTCCCGCTCGCTTGGGATGTCGCCGTCACCTTCACCGCCGACTTCCAGAAGATCTTCGACCCGCAGCTCGGTTACTTCGCGGCCGCCTCCGCATGGCGCGCGAAGATCGACTCCGGCGCGCTCGACCCGGCTGCGCTCGCCGCCGCGCACGCCTCGCTGTCGAACGCGTACCTCGACGGCGCACTGTCGGTGTTCTTCCTCGTCATGATGACGGCGTTCCTCGCCGTCGGCCTCAAGGTGTGCGTCGCCACCGTGCGCTCGCGCCGCTACGGCGTCGAGTTCACGAGCGAGGACCCCTTCGTCGAATCGTCGTGGTTCGCTCCCTCCGGACTGCTCGCCACGAAGCTCGAACGCAAGGCGCGCGCCGAATACGAGCTGATGACCGGCGCGGCCGCGCGCGTCGACGAACGCCGCGACGAGGATCTCGACGACGACGCCGAGGCGCGTCCGCTGGCCGGTGTGGCTGTCGGGGTACCGGCATGACGGGCGCCCCGGCCGCGTGGGCCGCACGGTTGTGGCGCGGCGTCGTCTGGTATCTGCGTGAGCTGAGCGGCGAGGCGCGCTACGACCACTATGTCGAACGGATGCGCCGCGAGCACCCCGACCGTACGCCGCTGGGCGAACGCGAGTTCCTGCGCGAGCGCGAACGCCACGAGCGCGAGCATCCGAACACGAGCTGCTGCTGCTAGCGCGGTCGCCGTACACACCGAGAATGTGCAAGGGCGCGGGAGACCTGATTGGTCTTCCGCGCCCTTGCACATATTCGTAATCTATCCATCAAGCCGGCGGCGTTCGTGGCCGTATCTTCCGCCCGTTCTGCGGCCGTCAGCGGATGAGGCCCAGACGGATCTTCATCGCGACGACGCGCGTCGCCGACGCGGCGACCTTGTCGGCGAAGGCCGCGTCCGAGGACGCCCGCGCGCGCAGGCCGGAAAGGATCGGCGCCGTGTACGACGGGTCGTTGATGCAGGCGATGTCGCCGCCGGCCTCGACGAGCCGTACGCCCAGCTGCGTCGGATCGACGTCGCCGACGGCGCTCGCCGACAGCGAATCGGAGATGACGACGCCGTCGTAGCCGCCGCGCCCGCGCAGCAGATCGGTGACGATCGGCCGCGAGAAGGCCGCCGGCACGCCCGGGTCGAGCTTCGTGTACGAGGCGAGTGACATCATGACCATCGCCGGCCGGCCACTCCTGATCGCCTGCGTGAACGCGGCCACCTCGGGGCCGTCGGCGTCGGTCGTCGTGTCGACGATGCCGTCGGCCGTGAAATCGGTGTTGCCGGTGACTGAGCCGAGGCCGGGGTAGTGCTTGACGGCCGTTGCGACGCCGGCGCCGCGCATGCCTTCGATGAACGCGGTCGCATGGCGCGCGTCACCGTCCGCGTCGAGGCCGAAGTCGCGGTCGAGCGCGCCGATCGGCGCGTTCGAGGCACGGTCGATCGTCACCGTGTCGACCGACGGGGCGAGGTCGACGTCGACGCCGGCGGCGTGCAGCTGGCCGCCCCAGCGCCGGCTGTCCTCCCTGAGCGCGTCCGTCGAGAGGCGCCCCTGCTCGAAGGCGCTCGGCATCGTCTCGAAGCCGGGACCCTGCAGATGCTGCACGAGGCCGCCCTCCTGATCAGTGGCGACGAGGATCGGCGTGCCGTCGCCGGCGTAGCCGCGCAGCGCGTCAGTCGCCTGACGCACACCGTCAACGCCGTTCGACCAGTTGCCCATGAGGATGACCGAGCCGACATGGTCGTCGCCGATGAGCGAGGCGAGCGCCGACGGGTCGGTGCCGGCTGCGAGCGGCGCCATGACGAGCTGCGCGGCGCGCTCGTCGGGGCTCATCGCGTCGACGATCCGCTGCGCACGCACGACGGCGTCGTCCTTGCCATCCTTGTTCGCGTCGCCGTCCTTCGTTGCATCGTCTTTGTTCACGGCGTTGTCCTTTGTTGCATCATCCTTGGCTGGCGTGCCGTCCTTGCCCGCGGCTGCCGTCTGATGCTGCGTGGGCGTGGTGGAGGAGGGGCTCGTCGCACTCGCCGACGCGGAGGCCTCGACGCGGGCGCGGTGACGTGCGCCGGCGACGGCGGCGACCGACAACGCGAGCGCGAGCGCGACGACCGCCGTGACGACGATTGTCACGATGCGTCCGGCGCGTCCCCGGACCTCATCCCTGCCGTGCCTGCCGTTGCGCTGTGCCATGTGCATGCCCCTTCCGCCCGCAAGTGTCGCGCGCCGTGTGCCTGTAACGAAACGATGTATGTCCTGAACGCCGTATGTCCCTTGACGATGTCGCGCGCCGGCGCCCGAAGCGTCCGGCGCGTTCCGTGAGCTCAGTCTAGCAAGCGGCCCGGCACGGCCGCGGCGCCCCGGTCGCCGCGCGGGCGGGGCATGTCGCACACCTTTCACGCATCCTTCACGCATTGGCCTGTGATTCTTCGTCCTGATTCTGTAGACTGGTCGAATGTCTTTCTTCGATTTCGGCCCCATGTTCGGACAGGGGCCGCATAAGCGCCCCCATCGTTCCGACGCCGCCAACGACGATCCGATCGTGATCAACATCGAGACCGACGGCGAGGACGCCCACGCCGCCTCCGGCACGCCGCCGACCGCGCCGCCGCGCATCACGCGCCGCGCGCCGTCAGGAGGCTCGAACCGCGGCTATAAGATCCTCATCGGCGTCGTGCTCGCGCTCGCCGTCGTCGTCGGCCTGTTCTTCGCGATCGCGTCCTTCGCGACCGACGTCATGTGGTACGACCAGCTCGGCTTCTCGAGCGTCGTCTGGACGCTGCTCGGCACGCGCGTCGGCGTGTGGATCGCCTACGCGCTGCTCATGGTGCTCGTCACTTACATCGCCGCGACGCTCGCGATCCGCGCACGTCCCGACTTCGCCGACGGATCGACGATCCGCGTCAACGGCGACACGATCGAGATCGGCCGCGGCGTCTCCTCGAAGAACGCCCGGCGCGTCGCCGTCGGCGTCTCGCTCATCGCGGGGCTGCTCTTCGGTTCGCGGTTCAACTCGAACTGGTCGCAGATCCTGCTCATGTTCCACGCCAAGCGCTTCGGCGTCGCCGATCCGCAGTTCGGCATCGACAACGGTTTCTACGTCTTCGTGCTGCCGGGCCTGTCGCTGCTGCTGTCCGCGCTGTCGGTGCTGCTGTTCGTCGCGCTCGTCTTCTCGATCGTCACGCATGTGGCGATGGGCGGCATCCGCTTCACGATGCCGAAGCGCGGACGCAGCATCTTCTCGATGACGCGTCGCGCGCGCCGCCAGATCGCGATCTGGCTGATGGCGTGGATGTGCTCGTGGGCCGTCAATCAGGCGCTGTCCGTCTTCTCGACGCTCACCGCCGAAGGCGACCGCATCACCGGCGCGACCTACACGGCGGTCAACGCGTCGATCCCGATCACCTTCATCCTCGCTGCCGTCACCGCGATCGCCGGCGTCGTGCTCGGCGTGTGGCTCATGTGTTCGCCGGCGCTCACCGACGCCGCCTCGGCGAAGACGGCGCCGCTGACGAGCGCGTGGAAGGAGTGGCGCGTCCCGGCGATCACCATCGCGTCCTGCCTCGTGCTGTCGCTGCTGCTGTCGTCGCTGTGGCCGGCGCTGCTGCAGCGCTTCCGCGTCAACCCGAACGCCCAGGAGATGGAATCGACGTACATCCAGCGCAACATCGACGCGACGCGCGCCGCCTACGGGCTCGGCAACGTCAAGACCGAGGAATACAAGGCCACGACGAAGGCCGAGGCCGGTGCGCTGCAGCAGGACACCGAGACGACGGCGCAGATCCGTCTGCTCGACCCGCAGATCGTCTCGCCGACCTTCAAGCAGCTGCAGCAGATGAAGCAGTACTACACCTTCGCGGACACGCTGGCGGTCGACAAGTACGACATCGACGGCGTCAACCAGGACACCGTCATCGCCGCGCGCGAGATGGACCTGTCCGGCAACGACAACCGCAACTGGGTCAACGACCACACCGTGTACACGCACGGCTACGGCATCGTCGCCGCCTACGGCAACCGCGTGACGCGCGACGGCCAGCCGGAGTTCTTCGAATACGGCATCCCCACGCAGGGATACCTGACCGACACGCAGCACTACGAGCCGCGCATCTACTTCTCGCCGAACGCGCCCGAATACTCGATCGTCGGCGCGCCGGAGGGCACGAAGTCGTGGGAGTTCGACTATCCGACCTCCGGCGCCGAGGGCGCGACGACGACCTTCGACGGTGACGGCGGCCCCAGGCTCGGCAACATCATGGCGCGCCTGCTGTACTCGATCCGCTTCGGTTCCGACCAGATCCTGTTCTCCGACCGCGTCAACGCCGATTCGCAGATCCTCTACGACCGTTCTCCCAAGGAGCGCGTCGCGAAGGTCGCGCCGTACCTCACGCTCGACGGACGCGTCTATCCGGCCGTCGTCGACGGGCGCGTCAAGTGGATCATCGACGGCTACACGACCTCCGACCGCTACCCGTATTCGCAGATGACCGATCTGGCCTCGGCGACCGAGGATTCGACGACGGTCTCGTCGTCGTCGGTGGCCGGGTTGAGCTCGAAGCGCGCGAACTACATCCGCAACTCCGTCAAGGCGACCGTCGACGCCTACGACGGTTCGGTGGACCTGTACACGTGGGACGAGTCCGACCCGGTGCTCAAGGCGTGGCAGTCGATCTTCTCGGCGAACTACCATCCGATGTCCGAGATCTCGGGTGACCTGATGGCGCATATGCGCTATCCGGAAGGCATCTTCAAGGTACAGCGCCAGCTGCTCGCGAAGTACCATGTGACGCAGGCGAGCCAGTTCTTCTCCGGCGAGGACTTCTGGCAGACGCCGGTCGACCCGACCGAGTCGAAGGCGCAGCAGGCGCACGACGTGCTGCAGCCGCCGTACTATCTGACGCTCAAGACCGGCGGCTCGAAGGAGCCGGTGTTCTCGCTGACGAGCACCTACATCCCGGCGGGCGCGAGCACGCGCGAGATCCTCACCGGCTTCCTGTCGGTCGATTCGGACGCGGGGCGCACGAAGGGCGTCAAGGGACCCGACTACGGCACGATCAGGCTGCAGGAGCTGCCGAAGGATTCGAACGTACCGGGCCCGGGTCAGGCGCAGAACAACTTCAACGCCGACGCGGACGTCTCCAAGGAGCTCAACCTGCTCGAATCGGGTTCGACGCAGATCGAACGCGGCAATCTGCTCACGCTGCCGCTCGGCGGCGGCCTCGTCTACGTCGAGCCGGTGTACGTGAAGTCCTCCGGCCAGACGAGCTACCCGCTGCTCAAGAAGGTCCTCGTCGCCTTCGGCGACAAGGTCGGTTTCGCCGACACGCTCGACGCGGCGCTCGATCAGGTCTTCGGCGGCGATTCGGGAGCATCGGCCGGCGACGCGGACAACGCGGGCGGATCCGCCGCCGAGCCCGGCGACGACGGATCCGGCGGCGGCGAAACGCCGTCCGCGCCGTCCGGATCGGGCAAGGACCCGGCCCTCAAGGAGGCGCTCGACGATGCCTCGAAGGCGCTCAAGGATTCGGACAAGGCGATGAAGTCCGGCGACTGGGGCGCCTACGGCGAGGCGCAGCGGCGCCTCGAGGAGGCGGTCAACAAGGCGCTCGAGCTCGAGGGCTGACGCCGGCACCGTCCGGGGCGTCCCCGCGCGGATCGGACCGATCCGCGCGGGGACGCCCTTTTTGCGTCGCACGGCGTAGCGGCGTCGGCCGAGTTCCGCGACGCGGTTATGCTAGGACGTTATGATTACATACAGCTACAGGCGTGCCGGGGACGACGACGTGGACGTCATCACCGACGTCTACAACGAGGCCGTCATCGAGGGAGGCTCGACGACCGACCTGACGCCGGTGGGCTACGGCGAGCGCAAGGCATGGCTCGACAGGCACCGCGACCCTTACGCGGTGTTCGTCATCACGGCCGAGGAGGACGGCGCGCGCCGCGACATCGGCTTCGCGTCGATCTCGGTGTTCTACGACCGTCCCGGCTATGACGGCGTGTGCAGCCTCGCCTACTACATCGCGGGGGACGCGCGCGGACGGGGCGCGGGCGCGTTCACGATGCGCGCGCTGCTCGACGAGGCGGCCGCGCGCGGCATGCGGCGCGCCTGCACGACGATCTTCGCCGACAACGCGGCCTCCACCGGCCTGTGCGAGCGCTTCGGCTTCACCCGCTACGGTCTCATGCCCGCCGCGGCCTACGATTCGCGCGGCGCGCTGCACGCCATGAGCTACTGGTACGCCGACATCGGCCGCTGACGGCGCGCGAACGAAAAACGACACCAACGAAGAACCAAGGAAGAACAGGAAAAGAGCGACACATGGCATCGGACTACTGGCTCATCGCAGGACTGGGCAACCCGGGCGCGAAATACCGCAACACGCGGCACAACATCGGATTCATGACCGTCAACCTCCTCGCCGAACGCTGGAGTGTGCGCTTCGCCAACCACAAAGGGCTCGCCGACCTCGGCAAGGGGCTGATGACGATGGGGGACCGGCGCCAGAAGGTCTTCCTGTGCAAGCCGCTGACCTACATGAACGACTCGGGGCAGGCCGTCCAGTCGGTGCGCGAGTACTACCACATCGACGTCGACCACATCGTCGTCATCCACGACGACATGGACCTCGAATTCGGCCGCATCAAGCTCAAGTCGGGCGGCTCGGCCGGCGGACACAACGGCATCAAATCCATCGACCGATGCCTGCACACGCCCGACTACGCGCGCGTGCGCATGGGCGTCGGCCACGCGAGCCGCTCCGGCGACGCGCACGACAACACGATCAACTGGGTGCTCGGCGAATTCAACGCCGCGCAGAGGAAGCAGCTGCCCGAATTCCTCGCCGACGGTGCCGACGCGGCCGAGACGATCGTCTTCGACGGGCTGACGAAAGCGCAGGACCGCTTCAATGGCCGCTGACGACACCGCAACCACCACCGTCGGCGCACACGGCACGATCGACGGCGCGCTGACGGAACTGCGTGCACGCCTCGAGGCCGACCCCGCCTTCCACGACCTGACGCACGGCCTGATCGAAGCGGACGCCGAGGCGGGCGAGCCGATCCTGTCCATCGGCGCGCCCGACGGCATCCGTCCGGCGCTCGCCGCCGCACGCGCCACGCTGTCGCCGATCGTCGTCGTCGTGCCGTCGGGACGCGAGGCCGAGGAACTCGTCGACGACATCCGCTCGTGGTACGACGGCGACCCGGCCGCCGTCGCCCAGCTCGAAGCATGGGAGACGCTGCCGCACGAACGTCTCTCGCCGCGCGCCGACACCGTCGCCAACCGTATGGAGGTCTTCCGCAGGCTGTGCCATCCCGAGGCGGGCAGCGCAATGTTCGGCCCCATCCGCATCCTCGTCATGCCGGTGCGTTCGCTGATCCAGCCGGTCGTCGCCGGCATCGGCGACGTCAAGCCGCTCGTCTTCGCGCTCGGCGAGCGGATCGCGCTCGACGAGGCCGCGGCCGCGCTCGTGCGCAACGCCTACACGCGCGTTGACCTCGTCATGGACCGCGGCGAATTCGCCGTGCGCGGCGGCCTCATCGACGTCTTTCCGCCGACGATGCCGCATCCGGTGCGCATCGAGTTCTTCGGCGACGACATCGACTCGATCCGCGAATTCCACGCCTCCGACCAGCGCACCTATGGCCCGCAGATCGAGTCCGTCTGGGCGACGCCGTGCCGTGAGGTGCAGCTCACCGAGCAGATCCGCGGGCGCGCGCGTTCGCTCGTCGGCCGCATCCCGAACGCCGACGACATGCTCGAATCGATTGCGCAGGCGATTCCCGTCGAGGGCATGGAATCGCTGCTGCCGGCCCTCGTGGACGACATGAGGCCCGTCTCGTCGATGCTGCCGAAGGACGCCGTCGTCATGCTGTGCGACCCGGAGAAGCTGCGCCGTTCGGTCGACGACCTAGCGAAGACCGCCAATGAGTTTCTCGCGACGAGCTGGCACGTCGCCGCCGCCGGGCACGGCGCCGGTGCGCCGATTGACTTCGAGGGCGCGAACTTCCTCGACTACGACGAGGTCGTCTCCTCGCTCGCGTACAGCGAACGCGAACTGTGGAGGATCAGCGGGTTCACCGTCGACTCGTCGTTGCCCGGGCATGTGCAGATCGATGCGCAGACGCCCAAGGCGTTCCGCGGTGACGAGCGGCGCACCGAGCAGGGCGTACGCGCGCTGCTCGACGACGGCTACGACGTGACGGTGACGGCCGCCGCCCAAGGCACGCTGCACCGTCTTGCGCGCATGCTCAACGCCGTCGGTGTCGCCAATTTCACGGCCGTGCGCTCGCAGGCGCGCAACGGCTTCGTCGACGCGGCCGCGAAGACCGCGCTGCTCACCGAACGCGACCTGACCGGCCGCGAAAGCGTCGCCGGCGGCCCCAAGACGCCGCGCAAGCGCCGCAAGTCGATCGATCTGATGGAACTCAAGCCGGGCGACTTCGTCGTGCACGAACAGCACGGCATCGGCCGTTTCGTCGGCATGCGCCAGCGCACGACCGGATCGGGACGCAACCGCACGACGCGCGAGTACCTCGTCATCGAATACGCGCCGAGCAAACGCAACGCGCCGCCGGACAAGCTGTTCATCCCGACCGACCAGCTCGACCTCGTCAGCAAGTACATCGGCGCCGAGATCCCCAAGCTCAACAAGCTTGGCGGCTCGGATTGGGCGGCGACGAAGGCGAAGGCGAAGAAGCACGTCCACGAGATCGCGCAGAACCTCATCAAGCTGTATGCGGCGCGCCAGCGCACGAAGGGCTTCGCGTTCAGCAAGGACACGCCGTGGCAGAAGGAGCTCGAGGACGCCTTCCCGTACCAGGAGACCGCCGACCAGCTCACGACGATCGACGACGTCAAGGCGGACATGGAGAAGCTGGTGCCGATGGACCGCCTCATCTGCGGCGACGTCGGCTTCGGCAAGACCGAGATCGCCGTGCGCGCCGCTTTCAAGGCCGTGCAGGACTCCAAGCAGGTGGCCGTGCTCGTGCCGACGACACTGCTCGTCCAGCAGCACTACGAGACCTTCACCGAACGCTTCGAGGGATTCCCGGTCACCGTCGCGGCGATGAGCCGCTTCCAGAGCACGAAGCAGATCAACGAGACGATCAAAGGACTCGCCGACGGCAGCGTCGACGTCGTCATCGGCACGCACAAGCTGCTCAACCCGAAGATCAAGTTCAAGGACCTCGGCCTCGTCATCATCGACGAGGAGCAGCGCTTCGGCGTCGAGGCGAAGGAGGCGCTCAAGGCGATCCGCACGAACGTCGACGTGCTGAGCCTGTCGGCGACGCCGATCCCGCGCACGCTTGAGATGGCCGTCACCGGCATCCGCGAGATGTCGACGCTCGCGACGCCGCCGGAGGACCGCCTGCCGGTGCTCACCTACGTCGGCGCCTACGAGGACGCGCAGGTCACGGCGGCGATCCGGCGCGAGCTGCTGCGCGGCGGTCAGGTCTTCTACATCCACAATCGCGTCGAGGACATCGACAAGAAGGCCGCGAAGCTGCACGAGCTTGTTCCCGAGGCGAGGATCGGCATCGCGCATGGCAAGATGGGACGCAAGCAACTCGACCAGATCATCCGCGACTTCTGGCATCGCGACATCGACGTGCTGTTGTGCACGACGATCGTCGAGACCGGTCTCGACATCTCGAACGCGAACACATTGATCGTCGACCACGCCGACCGCTTCGGCCTCAGCCAGCTGCACCAGCTGCGCGGCCGCGTCGGCCGCGGCCGCGACCGCGCCTACGCGTACTTCCTGTACGACCCGGGAAGGCCGATGACCGAGCAGTCGCACGAGCGTCTCGTGACGATCGCGCAGAACACGGCGCTCGGAAGCGGCTTCGACGTGGCGATGAAGGACCTCGAGCTGCGCGGTACCGGCAACCTGCTGGGCGACGAGCAGAGCGGGCACATCGAAGGCGTCGGCTTCGACCTGTACGTGCGCATGGTCTCCGAGGCGATCGAGGACTACAAGGAGCCCGACCGCGTCGAGCCGCCCGTCGTCACGATCGACCTGCCCATCGAGGCGTCGATCCCGGTCGACTACATCGATTCGGACAAGCTGCGCCTCGAAGCGTACCGCAAGCTCGCAGAGGCGAGGAACGACGACGATCTCGAGGAGCTGCGCGAGGAGCTCACCGACCGCTACGGCGAGCCCCCACAGGTTTTCACGTCGCTGTTCGGCATCGCACGGCTGCGCGAGCGCGCCCGGGACCTCGGGATCACCGAGATCGTCGGCCAGGGCGGCAAACTGCGCGTCGGCGGCATCAACGCGCCCGAATCGGTACGCATGCGCATCGAACGCATCTACAAGGGCGCGCAGTACCGGCCGCTCACGCACACCTACACGATTCCGACGCCTTTCGCCGGATCGCTCGGATCGGGGCCGATGGATTCCGACGAGGTCATCCACTGGGTTAGCCAGCTGCTCGACGACCTCGCGTGGACGCCGAAGCCGCGCGCCTGACGCACGGCGCAGCCGACGGGTAGACCAGATATCGCGAAGGCCGCACAGGGCATTCCTGTGCGGCCTTCACGATGTATCGGCGCATCGGGCACTATGACCGGCGCTAACTGTGGTTGTCGACGGTTCCGTCACCCGCGCAATGCGCGGTGCAGCCGTTCCTCGAGCGCCTGATGGTTGTACGGACGTCCCTGGACGTCGAGCCTCGAGCGGTCGGCGCGCACCTCGTCGCGGATGCGGCCGTCGGCGAGCACGAGGATGCGGTCGGCGAGCCGCACCGCCTCGGCGATGTCATGGGTGACGAGCACCGTCGCGAAGCCGAGCCGCGCGCGCAGCCCGGCGAGCAGGTCCTGCATGTCGAGCCGCGTGAGCGCGTCGAGCGCGCCGAAGGGCTCGTCGAGCAGCAGCAGCCGCGGACGGCGCGTCAACGCCCGGGCGAGCGAGACACGCTGCCGCTGGCCGCCGGACAGCTCAGCCGGCAGTTTGTCTGTGGCGTCGGCCAGCTGCACCTGATCGAGCGCGCGCACGGCGAGCGCCTTGCGTTCGCGGCGTGTCATGCGGCCGCGGTCGGCGTCGATGCCGAGCGTCACGTTGTCCCAGATGCGCAGCCACGGGACGAGTCTCGCGTCCTGAAAGCCGAAGGCGACGCGCGGCTCGGTGCGCACGTGGCCGCGGTCCGCGTCGATCAGACCGGCGATGATGCGCAGCAGCGTCGACTTGCCGCAGCCGGAGCGGCCGATGAGTGCGACGGTCTCGCCTGCGTTGACGCGCAGGTCCACGTCGTCGAGCACGATGCGTCCGTCGAAGGCCTTGCATACGTCGTCGATCGCGACGGCGGCCGTCATGTCGCCACTCATGCGCCGCAGTCCATCGTCGCGGCGGCGATGTCGGGCATCGTGTCGATGAAGCCGAAGTCCACGTATTCGCGGGCCTGCGCCTCGAGCATCGCGCGGCCGTCGGCGTCGATCGGCAGGATCGTCGGCACGTCGAAGTGCGCGATCTGGTTGGCGACCTCCTCGGATGCGCCGAAGTGCCGGTAGGCGTCGGTGATGATCGCGGGGCGCTTCGCCGCGGCCTCGGACTCCCTGACGAGCGCCCGGTACATCGCCTTGACGGCTTCGGGGTGCTTCGTCGCGAAGTCGCGCGAGACGATGTGGATCGAGACGTTGTGGTTGTCGTAGTCCTTGCCGTTGGCGAGCAGCTTCGCGCCCGGCGTGGCCATCGCCGCTGCGAGGTTCTGGTCGAAGGAGGAGAGCGCGTCGATCTGCCCGGAGGTGAAGGCCGCCTGGAAGTTGCTCGGGCTCATCTCGACGACGTCGACGTCGTCGACGTCCACGCCGCTGCCCTCGAGCGCCTTGTGCAGCACGTAGTCGCCGGTGCCGCCGCGTTTGATGATCGCGACCTTCCTGCCCTTGAGGTCGTCGAGTGATTCGACGCCGGAACCGGGGGCGGCGACGATGCCCTGTGAGTTGCCGTCGTAGTATTCGATTGCGAAGGCCGTCCACGGCTGGCCCTGCGCGATGAAGTTGATGAACGATCCGGTGCCGGTGCTCGTTGCGTCGGCGTTGCCGGACAGGACGGCGGCGTAGGCGTCGGTCGGATTGTACGGACCGGTGAAGTCGACGTTCGTCGGGCCCATCGTCTCGTCGAGGAAGGGCTCGTCGCGCACCGTCGTCAGGTAGTTCGCCGTGGAGAGGTAGGCGACGCGCATCGTGGCGTCGTCGCCCGCCTGCGACGACGTGCCGCACGCCGCGGCGCCGGCGAGCAGCGCGGCGGCGCAGAAGGCGGCGAGCAGACGGCGTGGACGGCGGTGGGATCGGGATGTGGATGACATGGTGCCTCCTTGGGGCGTGGCCGCATGACCGCATGGTCGTGCCGCGGCCGGTTTCGATGGTCGGATGTGGTGATCCTGAGAAAAGGCGGTGCCTGCGGGAAAACCGGATGAGGGGGAGCGGGACGTCAGCCGTGCGTGCGCAGCAGGCGCTCGAGCGCCCCGACGATCCATTCGCTGAGCAGCCCGAGCGCCGCGTACAGCACGATGCACAGCACCATCTGGTCGGTGCGGAAGAACTGCTGGGAGCGTGCGAGCAGATAGCCGATGCCGGCTGACGAATTCACGGTCTCGCAGGTGACGAGCGCGATCCACGAGACGGTGATCGCGAAGCGCAGCCCGGTCATGAACTGCGGCAGCACGCCGCGCAGCAGGATCTTCGTGAAGACGACATGCCGCGGCATCCGGTAGGCGCGTGCGAGTTCGATCAGCCCCGGGTCGATCGCGCGCACGCCGTCGCGCACGTTGACGTAGACGAGCGCGAACGCGCCGACCGCGATCAGCGCGACCTTCATCGCCTCGCCGATGCCGAGCATG
>NZ_MVOG01000022.1 GCF_002286915.1 Bifidobacterium italicum
CGATTCGCCGTCGCTCGCCGCGCTCGCGTCGCTCGCCAAGAGCACCGAGACGCTGCCCGAGCGGCCGCAGCAGCCGTCGGCGTCGACGACGTCGAGCGGGCTGTCGGTGCCTACGTTGACGAACGTGACGATCCCCGATCTGCCGGTGCGCCGACCGATGGACGCATCCGCCGCGTCCGAACCGGCCGCGTCCGCGGCCTCCGGCGCCCACGACACGCGCTTCGTGCCGCCGGACACGATGAACGTCGAGATCCCGGACCTCGAATTCCCGACCTTCTCGACCGACGGCCCGCTCGTCACCGGCGACGCGGACGGGGACGGGCGCTGACATGGCGCAGGAACGGCATATCACGGCGCCGCAGGACGGCGGCCATCGCGACGTCGTCATCCTCGGATCGACCGGCTCAATCGGCACGCAGGGCCTCGACGTCATCGCGCGCCATCCCGAGCGATTCACCGTCACCGCGCTGGCCGCGGGCGGCTCCCATGTCGACCTGCTCGCCGATCAGGCCGTGCTCTTCGCCGTGCCTGACGTCGTCGTCGCCGACCCGGCCGCCGCGCGCCCGTTGCGCGAGGCGCTCGAAGCGCGGGGCGCGCATGGCGTGCGGGTGCGCGCCGGCCATGACGAGGTCGACGCCGTCGCCGCGAGCGGCGCCGACGTCGTGCTCAACGGCATCACCGGTTCGATCGGGTTGACGCCGTCGATCGCGGCGCTGCGGGCCGGCTCGCAGCTCGCGCTCGCGAACAAGGAGTCGGTCGTCGCCGGCGGTCATCTGCTTTTCGACGCGCAGACGCGCCCCGATCAGATCAACCCGGTCGACTCCGAGCATTCGGCGATCTGGCAGTCGCTGCGCTCCGGCACGCACGCCGAGGTCTCCCGGCTGATCGTGACCGCGTCGGGCGGCCCGTTCCGCGGCTGGACGCGCGAGCGGATGCGCGGCATCACGCCCGAGCAGGCGCTCGACCATCCCACCTGGCATATGGGGCCGGTCGTCACGATCAACTCGTCGACGCTGATGAACAAGGGGCTCGAGGTCATCGAGGCGAGCCGGCTGTTCGACATCCCCCCCGAGCGCATCGTCGTCACCGTCCATCCGCAGTCGATCGTCCACTCGATGGTCGAGTTCCGCGACGGCGCGACGATCGCGCAGGCCTCGCCGCCCGACATGCGGCTGCCGATCGCGCTCGGCCTGTCCGCGCCCGACCGGCTCGGCGACGTCGCCGCGGCCTGCGACTGGGGCACCGCCGCCGCCTGGACCTTCGAGCCACTCGACGACGAGGCCTTCCCGGCCGTCGACCTCGCGCGCCGCTGCCTGAACGCCTCGGAGAAGCACACGGTCGTGCTCAACGCGGCGAACGAGCAGGCCGTGCACGCGTTCCTCGACCGCCGACTGCCGTATCTGGGCATCGTCGACACCGTCGAGCGCGTGCTCGACGCGATGGACGGCGAACTGCGCGGCGCTCCGCGCTTCACGTCGGTCGACGACATGCTCGACTGCGAGCATGAGGCGCGCGCACGCGCCGACGCGATCATCGCCGCCCGCTGAGGGCGCCGCATCCCCGCGTCGGCGCCTGCGGGCGGCGGACACGGGCGACGGCGTTGACGCGCTGGTGTATCCTGTGATGGATTCCGCCGCCCGGCACGGGCGGCGCAGCCATAGCGATGGTTGTCCGACGAACGAATGGATGGATGGATTGACGATGGACAAACCGTTCCGCAAGACCGGAGAACAGGCGATCAGCGAAAGCCCGCTGCACCCGAGGCGCACGTCGCGCCGCATCATGGTCGGACCGGTCGCGGTCGGCGGCGGTGCGCCGATCTCGGTGCAGTCGATGACGAACACGAGGACGGCCGAAGTCGGCGCGACGCTGCAGCAGATCGCCGAGCTGACGGCCGCCGGATGCGACATCGTGCGCGTCGCCGTGCCGACGCAGGAGGACGCGGACGCGTTGCCGAGGATCGTCGCGAAATCGCCGATCCCGGTCATCGCCGACATCCATTTCCAGAGCAACTACGTGTTCGAGTCGATCGACGCCGGCTGCGCGGCCGTGCGCGTCAACCCCGGCAACATCCGCAAGTTCGACGAGGTCGGACCGGCGATCTGCCGCGCCGCGACCGACGCGGGCGTCTCGCTGCGCATCGGCGTCAACGCCGGCTCGCTCGACAAGGCGCTCTACGAACGCTACGGCGGCCCGACCCCCGAGGCGCTCGTCGCATCCGCGCTCAAGGAGGCGCGCATGTTCGAGGACGTCGGCTTCCACGACTTCAAGATCTCGGTCAAGCACCACGACCCGGTCACGATGGTCGAGACCTACCGCCTGCTCGCCCGGCAGGGCGACTGGCCGCTGCATCTGGGCGTCACCGAGGCCGGGCCGGCCTGGCAGGGCACGATCAAGTCGTGCCTCGCCTTCGGCGCGTTGCTCGCCGAGGGCATCGGCGACACGATCCGCGTCTCGTTGTCCGCGCCGCCGGTCGAGGAGGTCAAGGTCGGCTGCAAGATCCTCGAATACCTCGGGCTGCGGGCGCGCAAGTTCGACATCATCAGCTGCCCGAGCTGCGGACGCGCGCAGGTCGACGTCATCCAGCTCGCGAACGCCGTCACCGAAGGCCTCAAGGACGTCACGGCGCCGATCCGCGTTGCCGTCATGGGCTGCATCGTCAACGGCCCCGGCGAGGCGCGCGAAGCCGACCTCGGCGTCGCCTCCGGCAACGGCAAGGGGCAGATCTTCATCAAGGGCAAGGTCGTCGAGACGGTCCCCGAGGACCGGATCGTCGAGACGTTGCTCAAGCACGCGAACGCCATCGCCGGGCAGATGCGGGCCGACGGCGTGGACACGGCGGCGGGCACGGGGCCCGTCGTCATCCCGGTCGTCGACGAGGGACATGGCGAGAGGCACGAGTGAACGGAAAGGACGGTGACGTGACGGACAGCAGCCAGCACGCCGACGGGACCCGGGCGGCACGCCCGACGGGCTTCAGCCGCACGAAGCGGCTCATGGTCACATTGCCGATCTTCATCATCCTGCTCGGCATCCTCGTGACCGTCTCGACGAACACGAGGATCGAGGTCGAGGACACGCCGCGCGCGATGAGCTTCGCGACGCTCACGCCGGACACGGCCGTCACCTTCGACACGGAGGACGAGCTGCCCGGCGCCGGCACCTACAAGGTGCGCAAGCAGTATCGGACGATCGACGCGAAACGGCCGTCGACCGGCGAGGTCCAGAGGGTCCGCGTCCTGATACGCACGCCCGAGGGCGCACCTTCGAAAGGCCTGCCCGGCATGGTGTTCATGCACGGCGCCGGCTACGGCACCTGCGACAACTCCTTCGGCGACATCGCGACGAGCATGGCGTCGGCCGGTTTCGTCACCGCCGTCCTCGACAAGCCGGTGTGGTCGACGAGCGACCTCAACCGCGACTACGGGGGGTCCGCCGTCGTCTACGACCAGGTCATCGACATGCTGCGGTCCATGGACGCCGTCGACGGGCACAAGGTCGGCATCTACGCGACGAGCGAGGCGACATGGATATCGTCGTATCTGCTCGACATCGACGACGACGTCGCCTTCCAAATCCTGCTGTCGCCGATGGTGTTCTCGCCGCGCCACTCGCTCGCCTTCCTCGCCGTGCAGAACTTCGCGCTCGCCGGCGCGAACGGCGGCTACCAATCGATCGTGCGGCGCGTGTTCTCGTTCGATTTGGCGATGTTCCATCTCGACAACATCGACATCCGCACGTCGACGCCGAAGGCGTTCTCGATACCGACGATGGTCGCCTACGGCTCGAAGGACGTCATGACCGCGCAGGTGCAGGGGTTCAAGGAGATCCTCGCGCTCGCGCACCGGGCCGGCAACTGGGACGTCTCGCTGCGCAGCTATCCGATCGCGAACCATGTGCTGCGTCTGGGCGACGAATCGATGAGCGGCACGCCGTTCGCCGACGACTACGTCGACGACATGGTCGCCTGGGCC
This sequence comes from Bifidobacterium italicum, assembly GCF_002286915.1. Taxonomy (GTDB): domain Bacteria; phylum Actinomycetota; class Actinomycetes; order Actinomycetales; family Bifidobacteriaceae; genus Bifidobacterium; species Bifidobacterium italicum. The sequence continues at coordinate 3,975 of NZ_MVOG01000022.1, forward strand.
GTCGGCACGTCGCGCGGCCTCAAGCAGACGAGCGAGCGCATCGCCGGCACGCCGCTCTACCAGTCGATCCCGGTGCCGCGCGGCCTGCACGCCCATCGCGTCATGACCGTCTACGGCACGATCGTGCTTGCGTTGATGGCCGTCATGATGCTCGTCTCGCTCGTCGTCTCGCTCGTCGCGCTCGTCATGCACATCCGCAACCGCCGCAGGGGGCTCGGCCCCGCGCTCGGCTTGCGCGAACGCTTCGGCGGTGCGCTGCTCATGCTCACGATCGTGACGCTCGTCGCGCTGTTCGTGTTCCTCGGCGGCTTCGGCGAGGTCGTCATCGCCGTCGTGCATATGGCGTGGGGCAGCGCGCCGCCGGACGACAGCGGCATGATGTACTGGAGCTGGCCGTTCATCCAGGTCGTGTGCATCGTGCTGCTGTGGGCGTGGTCGCGCGTGTTCGCAGGCATCATCGAGGCGCTGTCCATGCGCGGCGTGCTGCGGTGGCCGATGCGTCGCGGCGCCCTCAGGCAGATCGCGAGCGGCGCGCAGCCGGTCGTCGCGACGACGAGGCTCGGACGCGTGCTGTTCTGGACCGTCGCCTTCACGATGCTGCTCATCCTGCTGAGCTTCTCGTTCTGGGGCCTGTTCCTGTTCTGACGGATCCGGATGCGCGTCGCGCGACGATGCGACCGATGGATATGACGATGCGAACGACGGACGAGGGGAGGGAGACGGCGGATGGCGCTGTACCGCGACGAAGGCGTCGTGCTCAGGACGACGAAGCTCGGCGAGGCCGACCGCATCATCACCGTGTTCACGCGCGGCCATGGCAAGGTGCGCGCCGTCGCGAAGGGCGTGCGCCGCACGAAGTCGCGCTTCGGCGGCCGCGTCGAGCCGTTCATGCGCGTCGACCTGCTACTGGGCGAGGGGCGCACCTTCGACACGATCAGCCAGGCCGAGTCGATCGCCGCGTACGCCGGGCCGATCGGCGCCGACTATGAGGCGTACCGCGCCGCGAACGTCGTCGTCGAGACGCTCAACGACCTGATCACGAGCGAGCACGAGCCGGCGCCGGCGCAGTACCGGCTGCTCGTCGGCGCGCTCAACGCGCTCGCGCAGGGCCGGCACGGCGCGCAGATGATCGCCGAATCCTATGTGCTGCGCGCGCTCGCGCTCGCCGGCTGGCGCCAGCGGCTCGACTCGTGCGTCGTGTGTGGACGCACCGACCGGCTCACCCATCTGTCGGCCGCGGCCGGCGGCGTCATGTGCGACGCCGACCATACGCCCGAGGCGAAACCCGTAGACCCGTTCACGCTGCGCAGGCTGAGGGCGCTCGCCGACGGCGACTGGGCTGCGCTCGACGGCGAGCGGCCCGACCCGCGCACCGGGCGCGCCGTCGAGGAATGGGCGCAGTACTATCTCGAACGGCCGATACGTTCGATGCGCTTGCTAGATTGAACGTATGGCTTTTGACTGCGTCGACTACACATCCCTCAACGTCCCGGCGGCACCGTTCTCCGATCCGGCGATCGTGCCGGACTTCCCGAAGAGCAAGGTGCCGCGCCATGTGGGCGTCATCATGGACGGCAACGGGCGGTGGGCGCAACAGCGCGGCCTGATCCGCACCGAAGGTCATCAGGCCGCCGAACCGGTCGTCTTCGACACGATCGCCGGCGCGATCGAGGCCGGCGTGCGCTATCTGAGCCTGTACACGTTCTCGACCGAAAACTGGAAGCGTTCGCCGCAGGAGGTGCGCTTCCTGATGGGCTTCTCCCGCGACATCATCCGCCGCCGCGTCGCGCAGATGGACGAGTGGGGCGTGCGCGTGCGCTGGGCGGGACGCCGCCCGAAGCTGTGGAAATCGGTCATCGACGAACTCGAATCGGCGATGGAGCGCACGAAGCGCAACAAGGTCATCGACGTCGTCTTCTGCATCAACTACGGCGGCCGCGCCGAGATCGCCGACGCCGCCGCCGCGATCGCGCGCGAGGTGCGCGAGGGGCGCATCAAGGGCGACCGTGTCACCGAGAGGATGATCGCCGAGCATCTGTACAACCCGGACATCCCGGACTGCGACCTCGTCATCCGCACCTCCGGCGAGCAGCGCACGAGCAACTTCCTGCCATGGGAGGCGGCCTACGCCGAACTCGACTTCGTGCCCGAGCTGTTCCCCGACTGCGGACGCGAGGTGCTGTGGGGCTCGATCGACCGCTACATCCACCGCGACCGGCGCTTCGGCGGCGTCAAGCAGGCGTGAGCCCGGCCGTGGTCGCGCTCCGCTAGCCGAGCGAGGCGAGGAGACCGGCGATCGCGTCGGTGAAGCGGCGCACGAAGCCGGCGCTGTCGACGCCGAGCGCGACATGCGCCGCCGTAGCGTCGTCGATCGCCCCGCGCGGGTCGCCGATCGTGCGGCCGCGCACGCCGACGCCGTCGCCGGTGCGCGTCTCGACGATCATCGGCAGGTCGAAGGTCGTCACGAGCAACGGATCGAGCGCGACGGCCGCGGCGAGCGGATCGTGCAGCGGCATGCCGCCGGCGAAGATCGGGTCGCTTGCGCGGTTCGCGCGGATCGAGAAGTTCGCGAGGCTCGCGAGCAGGAACGCGACGTGGCGCCGGCTGGGCTTGCCGGCGCTGCCGTCGTCGTCGGCGACGGCGAGCCATCGCGCGACGTCGGCCGGCCCGAGCAGGCAGCGGTGCGTGACGTCGAGGCCGATCATCGTCGTGTCGGCGTGCGCGCGCAGCACGCGGTCGGCCGCCTCGGGGTCCTGCAGCACGTTCGTCTCGCACACGAGGTCGTAGCAGTTGCCCTCCTGCGTGAGCGCGCCGCCCATGAACACGATGCGCGCGCGGCGCACTGCGGCCGGGTCGGCGCGCAGCGCGACATCGACGTCGGTGAGCGGTCCGGTCGCGACGATCGTCAGCGCATCGCCGTAGCGGCGCGCGGCGTCGACGATGAGCCGTGCGCCGTCGGTCATCGTCGAGCAGTCCTCATCGGGGAAACCGAGCTTCTGCGGAGTCGCGAGGCCGGCGCGTGTGAAGAACTCGGGGATCGTCGGCAGTTCGGCGTGCGGATCGCCGACCGGGTAGCCGCCGACCGAGATCGCATGGCCCTGCCGGATGAGGGCGCCGACGTCGGCCGCGGACAACGTGACGATGCCGGCGGCATCGGAGGCGATGACGCGCCCGGGGCGTTCCTTGGGCGTCGCCGACACGCCGATGCGCAGGTCGGCCAGCCCGTTGCGGCCGTGGAAGCGCGCGCAGCCGGCGTCGGCGACGAACAGCGGCGCCCACGACGGATGGCGCGCGCCGTCGGCGACCGGCACGTCGGCGCGGCCGAGCAGATCGAGCACGGTGCGCGTGTTGCGCGCCGCCTGCTGCTGCAGGACGTTGCCGTAGGTGGCGCTGACACCGATGATGTGCGCGCCGGAGGCGATCAGATAGGCGAGCGCGAGCGCGTCGTCGACGCCGGTGTCCATGCTCAGGACGAGATGCGGGGAAACGGTCATACGGTCATTGTTCCACGGATGGTTCCACCGTGCGTCGTTTCACTGTGTGTGGATTTCACCGTGCGCCATGCGCCGCGGACGGTCGCCGCATCCTATCGCGCGTCCTTCGCGTCGCCGTCGAGGAACTCGTCGGTCGCGAGGTCGCGCGAGCGCGGCGCCTCGTGCACGACGCGGCCGTTCTCGTCGGCGTAGGCGTCCGATTCGGCGAGGAAGTCGAAGTAGCGCTGCGTGCCGTCGTAGTCGATCGAGCCGAGGACGAAGTCGCCGTCGTCGATCCGCCTGCGGTCGCCCCAGTACTGTCCGTCGATGATCGTCCTCATCGATTCGGCGACGAAGGCCTCGTCGAGGTTCGCCTCGGGCGCGTCGTGCACGAGGATCGTGGCGGCCTCGTCGCCGTGCTCGTAGGCGTAGCGGTAGCCGCGCTGCGTCGCCTGGACGAAGGCGCGCACGAGTTCGGGGTCGTTGTCGACGAGCCGGTCGCTCGTGATGATGCCGATCGAGTCGGCGTTGCCGGGCACGCCGTAGTCGGGTTCGGTGAAGCAGCGCAGCTCGGGGCCGTTCATCTTCGCCTGCACGCCCTCCCAGGTGGAGTAGAAGCCGCCGAAGTCGGCGCGTCCCGACGCGAGCGTCGCGAAGGTCGACGTGCCGACGGTGACCTTGTCGAAGTCGCCGTTGCCGCCGTCGGTCTCGATCATGCGGCGCACGACGGCGTCCGATTCGCTCGAGCCGAAGGTCGCGAAGGTCCTGCCGTCGAAGTCCCGCGGACGCTGGATCGCCTTGTTCGACGCGAGCGCGCACCAGATCGCGCTCGTCTTCTGCTGCACCTGCATGACCTGCTTGAGCCTGGCGCCCTTCGTCGCGTAGACGCCGACGTTCGTCAGGTTCGACAGCGCGAAGTCGGCGACGCCGTTGTTGACGGCCTGCTCGGCGCCGGACTGCGCGACGGCGACGATGTCGACGTCGAGGCCGGCGTCGCGGTAGTAGCCCTTGTCGCGGGCGACGTAAACGCCGATATGGTTCGTGTCGGGCGCCCACGACAGCATGAACGTGACGCGGCGCAGGCCGTCGGCGTCGGCGTGGTGGTCGGCGCCGCATGCGGCGATGGCGAGGACGGAGCACAGCGCGGCCGCGGCGGCGGCGATGCGCGTGAGGAATCGGCGGAAGGTCATATGGGTCTCCTGATGATGGTCGGGTGGGAGGAAAATCGATGGAGGCATCCGGCGCGGCGCATCGGACGGACGTGCGGATGCGGCGCAGGGACACGCGGCTACTGCGCGTCCGGGTCCTCGTCGTCGCCGGGTGCGCCGATCATCAGCTGTTCGACGAGGTGCACGGCGAGCAGCAGCAGCGCCGTCATGACGATGATGACGAAGGTCGCCGCGAAGATGAGCGGCGTCTGGAACGAGTTGTAGGCGGCCTGCAGCCAGATCCCGAGGCCGCGGCGCGCGCCGAGGTATTCGGCGGTCGCGGCCGTCGCGAAGACGTAGGCGGCGGCGACGCGCACGCCGCCGAAGATCTGGCGCGCCGCGACGCGCAGGTCGACGTGGAACAGCGCCCATGCGCGCGACGCGCCGCAGGTCGTCGCGACGTCGTCGTAGAAGGCGGGCACCGCCTCGAGGCCGCGCATCGTCTGCACGACGATCGGGAAGAGCGCGAACACGGCGACGATGACGACCTTGCCGACCGGTTCGAAGCCGAACCAGATGAGGAACAGCGGCGCGATCGAGATGAGCGGCAACGTCTGCGCGGCTGCGAGCAGCGGGAACAGAGCCGCGTACGCCGTGCGCGAGCAGTGGATGCCGACGCCGAGCAGCACGCCGACAAGACAGGCGATCAGGAAGCCGCACACGCCCTCGGCGAAGGTGACGAGCGTCGCCGGCCACAGCGTCGGCCACGCCTGGACCGTCGCGACGACGATCTGGCTCGGCGACGCGATCACCGTGACCGGGGGATGGGCGGCGTCGACCCAGATCTGCCAGAGCGCGAGGATCGCCACCACGACGGCCGCCGTCGGCCAGTGGCGGCGCAGCGCGCGCGAGGTTGGGGAGCCGTGTCGGACGGGGTCATGCAGACGACCGCAGGAGGTCATGTGCACCTTGCTTTCTGCGCGCCGTGCGCGCTGGAAGGCCGCCGGCTTGCTGTGGCAAGGTGAGGAGTCCACCGCCGCACGACCAGAAAAGGTAGTAGGGATCGTCACATGTCATGTGACAGATGATTCAGTGTAGTCCACGGTGTGGGCATCGGCTCCGGACACGCGCCTCCGCGCCGCCGGTCCGGCGTCGCGTCGCGGCGGGAATTATCCGCGTCGCAATTATCGTGGAGGTATGACGACGATGAAGCAGATCGCACAGCGCGTCGGGGTCTCGGTCTCCACGGTCTCGCTCGTGCTCAACGGCAGGGACGGCGGCCGCGTCAAGCCGCGGATCGCGCAACGCGTGCGCGAGGCGGCCGACGAGATGGGCTACCAGCCGAACGCGCTCGCGCGCTCGCTACGCACGAGCCGCACGAATATCGTCGGCTTCATCAGCGTCGAGGTCGCGACGACCCCGTACGCGGGTGGCATGATCCAGGGCGCGCAGGACGCGCTCAGCGCGCTCGGCTACGTGCTGCTCACCGTCAACGGCGACGACGCGCAGGCGATCGACGACGAGGTCGGCGCGCTCAGGCGCTATGGCGTCGACGGCTTCCTCTATTCGGCGATGTCGAACCGCGTCGTCGACGTGCCGAAATCGCTGCGGCGATTCCCGCTCGTGCTCGTCGACGCGACTGACGCCGAAGGGCGCCTCGCGTCGATCGAGCCTGACGAGACGCGCATCGGCTACGACGCTACGACGCGGCTCATCGAGGCCGGCTGCCGGCGTATTGCCTACATCGGCTGCACCGAGCCGATGGTCGCGCAGGACGGACGGCTCGAAGGCTACCGACAGGCGCTCATCGACCACGGCATCGACGTCGACGAACGGCTGCGCCGCGACGTGCTCAACAACGGGCCCGCGTTGCGCGCCGTCGAGGAACTGTTCGACTCCGAACGGCCCGATGGCTTCTTCTGCTTCAACGACGCGCGCGCCTGGTACGTCTACGAGGCCGCCGCACGCCGCGGGCTGCGCATCGGCGACGATATTTCGGTCGTCGGCGTTGACAACCACCGCGTCTTCGCCGAGACACTTGAGCCGCAGCTGACGACAATCGAGCTGCCGCACTACGAGATGGGATACTGGGCCGCGAACCGCCTCGTCGCGGACATCGAGGGGCGCGCGATCAACGAGGCGGCGTGGCCGCGCACGACGGCCGTCATGCCGCTGCTTGACACGCCGTCGCCGGCGAAGGTGCACTGCACGCTCATCGAGAAGGCGTCGGTGCACGCGGCTCGATGACGGTCGCGGCACGGCGGGCAATGACGGTCGCGGCACGCTGAGCGGCGGCGGCTGCGACACGCCGGGGAGGGCGACGTCGGTGCAGTGTCGATGTCGTTAAAACACGTCAAACGATTGACCTTATGCGCTTCAGTAATTGTGGGTACTTCGTGAAGGATTCGTCAATCGTTTGACGTCAAACGATTGACGAACTATGCTGAAGGGCATCGGGACATCGCGAACGACGCAGTCGACGGGAGGGATGTTCCACACGCCCGCTCCGTACGGGGCGGGTCAGATCAGTCATGCATCCGGCTTTCCCAAACCCTGACAACGAGGTTCATCATGGCAACATCAACAACCGCGAAGGTGTGGAGGAACCCCTCCTATCTGCAAAGCTCGACCGGCATCTTCCTGTTCTTCTGCTCGTGGGGGATCTGGTGGTCGTTCTTCCAGCGCTGGCTCAACTCGATGGGACTCAACGGCGCCGAGGTCGGCACGATCTACTCGATCAACTCGCTCGCCACGCTCGTGCTCATGTTCTGCTACGGGCTCATCCAGGACAATCTTGGCCTCAAGCGCAGGCTCGTCCTCGTCATCTCGGTCATCGCCGCGCTCGTCGGCCCATTCGTGCAGTTCATCTACGCGCCGCTGATGAGGACGAACATGATGGCGGCCGCGTTCATCGGCTCGATCGTGCTGTCGGCGGGCTTCATGGCCGGCTGCTCGCTCATCGAGGCCGTGACCGAACGTTACAGCCGCCGCTTCGGCTTCGAGTATGGCCAGTCGCGCGCCTGGGGCTCCTTCGGCTACGCGATCGTCGCGCTCGTCGCCGGCTTCGTGTTCAACATCAACCCGATGATCAACTTCTGGATCGGCTCCGCATTCGGCCTCGGCATGCTCATCGTGTACCTGACGTGGTACCCGGCCGAGCAGCGCGAGGCGCTCAAGGAGGCCGCCGACCCGGAGGCCGCCCCGTCGAACCCGACGCTCAAGGAGATGGCGAAGGTCCTCAAAATGCCGGCGCTGTGGGTGCTCATCGTCTTCATGCTGCTGACGAACACGTTCTACACGGTCTTCGACCAGCAGATGTTCCCGACCTACTACGCGTCGCTGTTCCCGAGCGAGGCGACCGGCAACGCCGTCTACGGCACGCTCAACTCGGTGCAGGTGTTCTGCGAGTCGGCGATGATGGGCGTCGTGCCGATCATCATGCGCAAGATCGGCGTGCGCAACGCGCTGCTGCTCGGCTCGACCGTCATGTTCCTGCGCATCGGCCTGTGCGGCATCTTCCACGATCCGGTCGCGATCTCGATCGTCAAGATGTTCCACGCGATCGAAGTGCCGCTGTTCTGCCTGCCGGCCTTCCGCTACTTCACGCTCCACTTCAACCCGAAGCTCTCGGCGACGCTGTACATGGTCGGCTTCCAGATCGCTTCGCAGATCGGCCAGGTCGTCTTCTCGACGCCGCTCGGCATGCTGCACGACCGCATAGGCGACCGCGCGACGTTCCTGACGATCTCCGGCATCGTCCTCGCCGCGACGATCTACGGTTTCTTCGTCATCAAGCGCGACGACGAGCAGGTCGACGGCGACCCGTTCATCCGCGACGGCGGAAGGACACCGTCGCTCGCCCAGGACGAGGCGATCCTGTCCGCGGATTCCGAGGACATGTGATTCCGCCTTCCCCCGAGCCCGCACAGCCCGACCATCACCGATCGACGGTGCGCCCCGGCGGCGCACCGTCCGCAAGACAAGAAAGGACCGTCATGACCTCCGCAACCTTCACGCCGCAGACCAACCCCACCTCCGATCCGAGCGTCGAGCCGGTGCTCACGCCGATCGCCGACCACGCCGAGCAGCTCAGGCTCGCCGAAGCCGGAGTCGCCGCGCTCGCCGCGACGCGCGACGACCGCTGGTACCCGAAGTTCCACATCGCCTCGAGCGGCGGCTGGATCAACGACCCGAACGGCCTGTGCCGCTACGACGGACGCTGGCATGTGTTCTACCAGCTGCACCCCTACGGCACGCAGTGGGGTCCGATGCACTGGGGTCACGTCTCCTCGCCGGACATGCTGCACTGGCGCCGCGAGCCGATCGCCTTCGCGCCGAGCCTCGAACAGGAACGCCACGGCGTCTTCTCCGGCTCGGCCGTCATCGGCGACGACGGCAAACCGTGGATCTACTACACCGGCCACCGCTGGGCCAACGGCAAGGACAACACCGGCGGCGACTGGCAGGTGCAGATGCTCGCCAGGCCGGACGGCGACGACATGACGACGTTCACGAAGCAGGGCATGATCATCGACTGCCCGACCGACGAGGTCGACCACCACTTCCGCGACCCGAAGGTGTGGAAGACCGGGGACGTCTGGTACATGACCTTCGGCGTCTCGTCGAAGGAGCGCCGCGGCCAGATGTGGCTGTACACCTCCGACGACATGACGCACTGGAGCTTCGAGCGCGTGCTGTTCGAGCATCCCGACCCGGACGTCTTCATGCTCGAATGCCCCGACTTCTTCCCGATCCGTGACGCCGAAGGCAACGAGAAATGGGTCATCGGCTTCTCGGCGATGGGCGCGAAGCCGTCCGGCTTCATGAACCGCAACGTCAACAACGCCGGTTACATCATCGGCACCTGGCGGCCGGGTGGGGCCTTCGAGCCCGAGACCGAGTTCCGTCTGTGGGACGAAGGGCACAACTTCTACGCGCCGCAGTCCTTCCACGCCGACGGGCGGCAGATCATGTTCGGCTGGATGAGCCCCTTCGTCGCGCCGATCCCGATGGAGAAGGACGGCTGGTGCGGCAACCTCACATTGCCGCGCGAGATCACGATGGACGCCGACGGCGACCTCGTCACCGCGCCGGTCGGCGAGATGCGCGGATTGCGCACAGGCACGATCGGCCTCGGCGCGCTCGACCTGGGCGTCAACGAAAGCGCGACGGTCGTCGAGGACGACGGCGGCGCCGTCGAGATCGAGATGAGCATCGACCTGACGCGCACCGACGCCGAACGCGCCGGCCTGCACGTGCATATGACCGGCGACGGCCACTACACGGCGATCGTCTTCGACGCGCAGATCGGCGGCGTCGTCATCGACCGCCAGAACGCCGCCAACGGCGACCGCGGCTACCGCGTCGCGCCGCTGTCCGAGGCCGAGCTCGCCTCCGGCACGCTCGACCTGCGCGTCTTCGTCGACCGCGGCTGCGTCGAGGTCTACGTCAACGGCGGCAAGCACGCGATGAGCTCGTATTCGTTCCCGTCCGAAGGCCCCCGCGCGATCGGGCTCGTCAGCGAATCCGGTGCGGCGCACCTGCACGACCTGACGATGCACACGCTCGCGTCGATCGGACTCGAGTGAGGTCCACGGCGTGCACGATCCAGGTGCATGCCGAACACGGGGCCCCGGACACGACCGAACGGTCGTGTCCGGGGCCCCGTGTCTGCGTCCGCCGCGCGCTCAGCGGTCCTGGCCGGTCGCGATGATCTCGTCGACGAGCGCCGGCTTTTCGGCCATCTGTCCGCTGAAGCCGGGACGGATGTCGAGCTTGAGGCTCACGCCGGTGCGGTAGCCCTGGGCGGCGAGCTTCATCGTCGCGTCGCGCACGACACGCAGCACGTCGTCGAGGTCGCCCTCGATGTTCGTGAACATCGCGTTCGTCTCGTTCGGCAGCCCCGAATCGCGGATGACGGCGACGGCCTGCGCGACGTATTCGCTCAGTTCGGCGCCGACGCCGCTCGGCGCGATCGCGACGGCGGCGACGGTGTTGATGACCGGCCTGCCGTCCTCGTTGGTCGGCACCTGCTGGCGGACGGCGTTGCGGTCCGGCGTCTGTGACATGGCTGTTCCTCCTGTCGGTGTGGTCGAAGTGTCGGCGGTCGCCGCGCTCAGTGGCGCGCCCAGCCGTGGTCCATCGGGCCGGAGCCGGCGCCGAGATCGAGCTGAGCGCGCAGCGCGCCGCCCAGATACGCCTTCGCGTTCGCGACGGCGTCGCCGAGCGTGTCGCCGAGCGCGAGCCTTGAGGCGATCGCCGACGACAACGTGCAGCCGGTGCCGTGCGTGTTCGTGTTCGCGATGCGTTCGCCCTCGAACCAGCGCACGTCGCCGCCGGGCCAGGCGAGCACGTCGCTCGCGTCGTTCGTGCCGTGGCCGCCCTTGACGAGCGCCGCGCAGCCGTAGCGTTCGGCGAGCGTGCGCGCGGCGCGCTCCATCGCCTCACGGCCGTCGATCGTCTCGCCGACGAGCGTGGACGCCTCCGGGATGTTCGGCGTGATGACCTCGGCGAGCGGGAACAGCTCGCGCGTCATCGTGACGACCGATTCGTCGTCGGAGAGCTCCGAGCCGCTCGTCGCGACCATGACCGGGTCGACGACGACGTGCTTCGCGCCGTGCGCACGCAGCCTCGCGGCGACCGTCTCGATCGCCTCGCGACCGACGACGACGCCGATTTTGACGGCCGCCGGGCGGATGTCGTCGAAGACCGAGTCGATCTGCGAGGCGATGAGCGCCGCGTCGACCGACGCGATCTCCTGCACGCCGGTCGTGTTCTGCGCGGTGATGCCGGCGATGACGCATTCGCCGTAGACGTCGTTGGCGAGCATCGTCTTGAGGTCGGCGGCGATGCCGGCGCCGCCGGACGAATCGGTCGTCGCGACCGTGAGCACGGCCGGCAGGCTCGTCGGCGTGCCGACCGTCTCCTCGTAGCCGTGGCGCGCGTCGCCGCGCACGCCCGTCCACGCGTCGACGAGCCGCTGCGTGGCGATCTCCGGATCGTCGGCCGCGGCGATCGCGGAGACGACGAACCAGCCGTCGGCGTAGGTGTCGGCGAGCATCGGCACGTCCTCGACGTGCACGCCGCCGCCGACGACGAGCGGATAGAGGCTCGCGTCGCACAACGCGTTGATCTGCCCGGCGTCGAGCGTTTTGGCGTTGCCGGCGACGCCCGCCTCGGGCTTCGTCGCCGTCATGTGCAGCGGGCCCGCGCCGATGTAGTCGATCGTGCCGGCCGGCAGCGCGTTCGCGGCCTCGACCTGCCCGGGCGTGTTCGCCGACAGGCCGACGATCGCGTCGTTGCCGAGCAGCCGTCGCGCCTCCTCGGGGGAGAGGTCATCCTGGCCGATGTGGACGCCGTCGACCTTGATGCCGCAGTGGCGAGCCTCGATCGCCGCGTCGACTCGGTCGTCAATGACGAAGGCGACGCGGTCGTCGAGATGGTGGCCGCGGATCTCCTCGGCGATGTCGGCGGCCATCGACACGATGTCGCGGACATCGCCGTGCTTCGCGCGCAGCTGGATGAAGCTCGCGCCGCCGTCGAGCGCCTTCGAGACGACGTCGAGGAGCGTGCGCCCCTTGCAGTCGTCGGGACCGACGACGAAGTAGAACCGCAGATCGAAGGACCTGCGCATGGACGGATACGGGAATACAGCGGTCATCGATTCGCCTCCAGGATCGTGGACGTCGACACGGCGTCGGCGTCGATCGCCCATAGGGCGTCGAGGAACTCGGTCTGGAACGAGCCGGGTCCGTGGGACCCGGCCGCCGCGCGCTCCCCGGCGCGGTCGAACAGCAGTGAAGCGGCGAGCGCCGCGACGAGCGGCTCGGCGACGCACAGGTAGGTGGCGGCCACGCCGCCGAGCGCGCAGCCGGCGCCGGTGATCTTCGTCATCATCATGTCGCCGCCGGGCAGACGGAATACGCGCTCGCCGTCGGTGACGAGGTCGACCTCGCCGGAGACGGCGACGGCGCCGAGGCCGTCGGGGTTGCCGGCGCGCAGATGCCTCGCGACGCGCTTCGCGGCGCCGAGCGCGGCGTCGACGTCGTCGGTCGACTCGACGCCGGCCGGACCGCCGCCCACGTCGGAGCCGTCGGACAGACCCCACAGCGCGTCGAGCGCGATGATCTCGGACGCGTTCGCGCGCACGAGCGACGGCGGCACGTCGCGCATCGCCTCGAGGATCGCCGTGCGCGTCGCGCCGAGGCCGGCGGCGACCGGGTCGAGGACCCAGCGGTGGCCCGCCCGGTGCAGCGCGGCCGTGATCTCGCCGAGCGCGTCCTTGTAGAACGGCAGCAATGTGCCGACGTTGATGTAGGTGGCGCCGCACATGGCCGCGATGTCGATGACGTCGTCGGGCAGATAGCTCATCGCGGCGGTGCCACCGGCGGCGAGCTGCGCGTTCGCGACGAGGTTGATCGTGACGAAGTTCGTGAACGACTGCGCGAGCGGCGTGCGTGCGCGCACGTCGAGCACGGCCTGATGGATCGATGCGCGCAGCGCGTCGTCGGCTGCGAGATCGTGATGGTCGGCTGTCGTTGCCTTGGACATATGTTGACTCCCTACGATGGCGTTACCCAAACAGGTTCAAAGGGTCAGGCGTTGCGCCTCTCTCAACTTCCCCGATGGAAGTTCCCCTGCACCCCACGAACGTATCGGCGCCTTGGGACAGCCCCGGGGCGGCCGCGGCGTGTCACGATATGACGGTAGGATGCGGACGTTGACATAAGACCCCAAACCGTTCAAACCAGAAGGTGCATTGTGGCTAATTCCAAACTTGATGAAGTCGTCTCCCTCGCCAAGCGTCGAGGCTTCGTGTTCCCGGCGGGCGAGATCTACGGCGGCACCCGCTCCGCGTGGGACTACGGTCCGCTCGGCGTGGCGCTCAAGGACAACATCAAGCGCGAATGGTGGCGCGCGATGGTCGTCACGCGCCCGGACGTCGTCGGCGTCGACACGTCGATCATCCTGCCGTCCGCCGTCTGGGTCGCCTCCGGCCACGTCTCGGTCTTCAACGACCCGCTCATCGAATGCCTCACCTGCCACAAGCGCCACCGCGCCGACAAGCTCGAGGAGTCCTACGCCGAGAAGCACGACGGCCAGATGCCGCCGAACGGCCTCAAGGACATCGTGTGCCCCGACTGCGGCACCCGCGGCAACTGGACCGAGCCGCGCGACTTCAACATGATGCTGCGCACGCATCTGGGGCCGGTCGAGGACGACAACTCGCTGCACTACCTGCGCCCGGAGACGGCGCAGGGTATCTTCGTCGACTTCAAGAACGTCATGACGAGCTCGCGTTCGAAGCCGCCGTTCGGCATCGCGAACACCGGCAAGAGCTTCCGCAACGAGATCACGCCGGGCAACTTCATCTTCCGCACGCGCGAGTTCGAGCAGATGGAGATGGAGTTCTTCGTCGAGCCGGGCACCGACGAGGCGTGGCAGCAGTACTGGATCGACGCGCGCACGCAGTGGTACCTCGACCTCGGCGTCAAGCCGGAGAACCTGCGCCACTACGAGCATCCGAAGGAGAAGCTCGCGCACTACTCGAAGCGCACCGTCGACATCGAATACCGCTTCGGCTTCCAGGGCTCCGACTGGGGCGAGCTCGAGGGCATCGCGAACCGCACCGACTTCGACCTCGGCGCACACTCCGAGCATTCGGGCGAGGACCTGAGCTACTTCAACCAGGCGACCGGCGAGAAGTACGTCCCGTACGTCATCGAGCCGGCGGCCGGCCTGTCGCGCTCGTTGATGGCGTTCCTCGTCGACGCCTACGACGTCGACGAGGCGCCGAACACGAAGGGCGGCGTCGACAAGCGCACCGTGCTGCGCCTCGACCCGAGGCTCGCGCCGATGAAGGCCGCCGTGCTGCCGCTGAGCAAGAAGCCCGAGCTGCAGAAGGTCGCCCAGGATCTGGCCGGCGACCTGCGGCTCAACGACTGGATGATCGACTACGACGAGTCCGGCGCGATCGGCCGCCGCTACCGCCGTCAGGACGAGATCGGCACGCCGCTGTGCATCACCGTCGACTTCGACACGCTCGACGACCAGGCCGTGACGATCCGCGAACGCGATTCGATGCGGCAGGAGCGCGTCGCGCTGACGCAGGTCGCCGACTACGTGGCCGCGCGCATCAACGACAAGCGCACGCGCGTGCCGATGAAGCCGGTCGAGATGGGCGGCGAGGCGTGGCCCGACAGCGTGCATATCGCCCAGGCCGGAGGCCTGTACTGAAGGCATAGCCCGGAGACCTGAGCTGAATAGTCGAGCGCGGCTGGACTGCCGTCTGAAGGCCTGCGCCGCGACCGATGCCTGCCGGACCTCAGGTCCGGCAGGCATTTTGTCAGGAATCTTCCAGCGCGATGCCCTACGGTGTCGCTGTCATCCGATATCCATCCGCCGATGTCCGAACAAGGAACCATGACCGCTTCGCAGGAACCACCCATGACCCCCATCGAGGCCGACGCTCCGGTGCTCGCCCCGGGCGCCGACCCGACTCCCGTACGGCTCGACCACGCCCTCGAACCGTTGCGGCTCGGGCCGATCGACGTGCCGACGCCCGTCATGCTCTCGCCGATGGCCGGCGTGACGAACTGGCCGTTCCGCGTGCTGTGCGAGGAATACGGTCCGGACGGGTTGTACGTCGCCGAGATGATCACGGCCCGCGCGCTCGTGGCGCGCAACCCCAAGGCGCTGCGGCTGTGCCGCTTCGCGCCGCAGGAGAGGCCGCGCTCGCTGCAGCTGTACGGCGTCAACCCGTCGATCGTCGAACGGGCGGCGCGCATCGTCGTCGACGAGCATATGGCCGACCACGTCGACCTCAACTTCGGCTGCCCGGTGCCGAAGGTCACGCGTCGCGGCGGCGGCTCAGCGCTGCCGTGGAAGACCGACCTGTTCGCCGACATCGTCCGCCGCGTCGTGCGTGTGTGCGAGCCGGCCGGCATCCCGGTCACCGCGAAGTTCCGCGTCGGCATCGACGACGGGCATGTGACCTTCCATGACGCGGGCCGTATCGCGCAGGAGGAGGGCTGTGCGGCCGTCACGCTCCATGCGCGCACGACCGCCGAGTACTACGGCGGCCACTCCGACTGGTCGAGGATCGCCGAGCTCGTCGACGAGCTCGACATCCCGGTCTTCGGCAACGGCGACATCTGGGGCGCCGACGACGCCGTGCGCATGGTCAACGAGACCGGTTGCGCCGGCGTCGCGATCGGACGCGGCTGCCAGGGGCGCCCGTGGATCTTCGCCGACATCCGCCACGCGTTCGCCGGCGACGATGAACGCGCAGACCCGACGCTCGGCGAGGTCGGCGCGCTCATCGTGCGACACGCCGAGCTGCTCACGCGCTTCTACGACGGCGACGAACGCATGGCCGTGCACGACCTGCGCAAGCATGTGGCCTGGTATCTCAAGGGGTTCCCGGTCGGCGGCCGGATGCGCCGCGCGTTCATGGAATGCGAGGGGCTCGACGATGTGCGCCGTCTCGTCGCGACGCTCGACCCGGACGCGCGGATCCCGGCCCGCGTCGTCGACAAGCCGCGCGGCCGTGTTCGCTTTGCGAAAAAGGTGCATCTTCCTTACGGATGGCTGGATTCCCGGCATACGACGCATGAGGAGCGCGAGGGGCTGTTCGGCGACGACCCGATGGATGCCGGATATTAGTCGTCCGCCCGGCGCGGAAGACGGATGCCGGTAATGCGACAAAGAAATCGTGGCGCAATCGCGGGATATTCCATGAAGCGTTTCACATGGCGACTTGTGGGGCGCGGAATATCGAGCGGTCTGCGATACAGTAGAGACCAGTATCGTAAGTGACAGGAGAACATCGTGAGCGAGATTGCCCAGAATGACAATTTCAACGACAAAACCAACATCAAAGTCGTCGGCGTGGGTGGAGCCGGCGGCAACGCCGTCAACCGCATGATCGCCGAGGGGCTGCAGAACGTCGAGTTCGTCGCGATCAACACCGACGCGAAGGATCTGCTGCGTTCGGACGCCGACGTCAAGATCTCGCTCTCCGACGCCTCGAGCCGCGGCCTCGGCGCCGGCGCCGACCCCGAGAAGGGAGCGAAGGCGGCGCAGGACCACCAGTCCGACATCGAGGAGGCCGTCAAGGGCGCCGACATGGTCTTCGTCACCGCGGGCGAGGGCGGCGGCACCGGCACCGGCGCGAGCCCGCTCGTCGCGCGCGCCGCACGCCAGCAGGGCGCACTGACGATCGCCGTCGTCACCCGTCCGTTCTCCTTCGAGGGACCGCAGCGCGCCGCCTCGGCCGCGCTCGGCATCGACAACCTGCGCAAGGAGGTCGACGCTCTCATCGTCATCCCGAACGACCGCCTGCTCGAGCTCGCCGACCGCTCGATCGGCATCGTCGACGCGTTCAAGACGGCCGACACGGCGCTGCTCGCCGGCGTGCAGGGCATCACCGACCTCATCACGATGAACTCGTACATCCACGTCGACTTCTCCGACGTGACGTCGATCCTGCGCGATTCGGGCACAGCGATGTTCGGCATCGGCTCGGCGCGGGGAGACGACCGCGCGACGCAGGCCGCCGAGATCGCGATCAGCTCGCCGCTGCTCGAGGAGAGCATCGATGGCGCGAACGGCGTGCTCATCAACATCGCCGCGTCGACCGACCTCAAGCTGCAGGAGGCCTACGCCGCGACCGAGCTCGTGCGCCGCTCCGCCCATCCGGAGGCGCAGATCATCTGGGGTCTGGCGCTCGACGACGCCTACGGCGACGAGATCCGCGTCACCGTCATCGCCGCCGGCTTCGACTCGAAGCACGAAGGTGGCGCGAACGCCGCGTCCGCCGCCGCACCGGCCATCAACGTCCCCCCGACGCGCCATGACGAGACGATCGCGCCGGCCGACCACACGAGTGGCCTGCCGACGATGATGACGTCGCCGGCGCCGAACGCGACCCCGATCTTCCAGACGAAGGTCGAGCCGGAGCAGCCGGTCACGCCGGTCGTGCCGGCCACGCCCGCGACGCCGATCTTCGATCCGGGCGTCGAGCCGGACCATTACGCGCCGAACGATCCGGATGGCATCGACATCCCGGATTTCCTGCGCTGATCGAGCCACGAGAGCCAGAAAGGAAACACTGATGCCCGGGTTTCTCAAGCAGACGATGTCGTATCTCGGCATGAGCGACGTCGCCGAGGACGATGACGCCGAATTCGACGAGGAGGAGGACGAGGCCGCATCGTCCTTCGACTCCGACCGTTCGGTGACGCCGATGCCGGCGGCGAGCGCACAGCCGGCCGCCGCGCGCAAGCCGGCCGCCCCGTTCCAGGGACGCGTCAGCCGCATCACGACGATCCATCCGCATTCCTATGAGGATGCGCAGCTCGTCGGCCGCGCGCTGCGCGACGGCGTGCCGGTCGTGCTCAACCTCACCGGCGTCTCCGAGGCGGTCGCCTACCGCATCGTCGATTTCTCGTCGGGCGTCGTCTTCGGCGTGTCCGGATCGATCGAACGCGTCACGCCGCGCGTGTTCCTGCTCAGCCCGGCGCGCGTCGACATCGTCGCCGAGGACGCCGAGCAGAACGCGGCGCACGACCTGTTCGCGCAGTGATCCGGGCGACGCACGGCGCGCATACGGGCACGGCCGGCGCGGGAAGGTAGGGGACAGGCATGCTCTCAATGCTGATGGCGACGCTGTTCAGGCTCGTCGACTGGCTCATCGACGCCTACATGCTCGTGCTGTTCGCGCGCATGATCCTCGACTGGGCCCTCGTGCTGGCGCGCGGCTGGCGGCCGCGCGGATTCGCGGCGACGCTCGTCTCGATCGTCTATGCGCTCACCGAACCGCCGTTGCGCTGGCTGCGGCGGTACATCAAGCCGATACCGATGGGACCGGTGTCCTTCGACACGAGCTTCCTCGTGCTGTATTTCGCGCTCATCGTGCTGCGGGTGCTCATCTGAGGGGCATCGGAGCGCGGTGCCGGGCGACGGGAAATACGCAGAAACGTGATTGTTTGCACGCAACCCGTGCTAGCATCAACAAATAAGTCCAACTAAGCCGGGTGGTAACCCAAAGCGAGGTGCAAGATATATGGCTCTTTTGACGCCTAAGGATATTAGGGAGCACACCTTCCAGACGGTGCGCTTCAAAGAAGGGTACGACGTTGACGAGGTCGACGACTTCCTCGATCAGGTCACCGAGACCGTCGAAGCTTTGGGCAAGCAGGCCGTCGCAGGCAGCCAGTCGACCCAGGCGCTCGGCCCGGACGTTTCCGAACTCAACACGAAGATCTCCGATCTGACGAACCAGATCCAGCAGCTGCAGAACGAGAACCAGTCGCTGCGCGTCGCGGCCGCGCAGGGCGCCGACGAGCAGGCCCAGGCGCAGATCGCGCAGGCCAATCAGGTCGCCCAGGCCGCGCAGGGCAAGCTCGCCGAGGCCGAGGACACGAACCGCACGCTCGCCTCGCAGAACGAGCAGCTCAAGGCACAGGTCGAGCGCCTGAGCGCGCAGGTCGACCAGCTCACCGCGCAGGCCGCGCAGAACTCCGAGCAGCCTGATCTGGCGGCGCAGCTCGCCGAGGTCACGAAGCAGCGCGACCAGTTCCGCGCCGACAGCGAAAACCTGCGCCACGAGCTGTCCACCGCGCATCAGCAGACGATCCGCGCGCAGCAGCAGGACGCGCAGATCGCCGAGCTGAGCAAGCAGCTCGAAGAGTCGAAGCAGCGCGAGGAGCAGCTGCGCGACCAGGTCGCCAAGGTCGAGCCGAACACCGAGACCGGCAGCCTGCAGAAGATCAAGAGCGCAGCGGCCGCCGCCAACAGCGAGCCGGAGCGCGCGACGGCGATGCTCACGCTCGCGATGCAGCTGCACGACCAGTACGTCGACAAGGGCAAGGCCACGGCGAAGGAGATCACCGAGCAGAGCCAGCGCAAGTACGAGGAGCTCATCGGCAAGGCCAACGACTACTCGAACCGCACGCGCACCGAGGCCGACGACTACAACAAGCGCGTTCACGAGGAGGCGGACGCCTACAGCAAGCGCACTCGCGACGACGCGGACGCCTACGGCAGGAGCGTGCACGAGCAGGCCGAGGCCTACTCGACGAAGACACGCACCGAGGCCGACGACTACAGCGCGAAGACGCGCACCGAGGCCGATGAATACAGCGCGAAGACGCGTCAGGACGCCGACACCTACATGCAGAACAAGCATGCCGAGGCCGACCAGTACGTCGCCGACAAGACCGCGGAGGCGAACGACTACGCGGAGACGAAGACGAACGAGGCGAACACCTACGCCGACGCGAAGGCGCACGAGGCCGACGAATACGCCCAGAAGAAGCAGGACGAGGGCAACACCTACGCCCAGCAGAAGAAGAGCGAGGCCGACCAGTACGTCGTCGACCGCCACGCCGAGCTCGACGAGTACGAGAGCGAAGTGCAGCAGCGCGCCCTGGCCTATGACGAGAAGACCCGCACGGCGGCCGACGACTACGCGACGCAGGTGCGCACGAACCTCGAGACGCAGTCGAAGGTCATCGAAGGCAACATCCAGGGCCTCAAGCAGTTCGAGACCGAGTACCGCGCACGCCTGACCGAGTTCCTCACCCAGCTGCAGGCGCAGGTCTCGGACACGAACAACTACAACAGCATGGACAAGAACAACTGAGGGACGCAGTGACCCATCAGTCGAACAGCGAGCAAAGACGGCCGCGTATCCGCGTGGCCGTCTTTGCGTGTATCGCCATCATCGCCATCGTCGTCGACCAGCTGACCAAGTGGGTCGCGCAGACACGGCTCGCCGACGGCGAATCCATCGTCGTCATCCCCGGGCTGCTCAGGTTCACGCTCGTGCACAACCCGGGCGCCTCGCTCGGCATGGGCTCGAACATGACGTGGCTCATCGCGCTGCTGGCCGTCGTCGCCTGCGCCGTGCTGCTCATGCTCGGGCTGCGCACGCGGTCGATGGCGTGGACCGTGTTCCTCGCGCTGGCCTTCGCCGGCGCCTTCGGCAACCTCATCGACCGCGTCGTCCACGCGGACGGGTTCCTCAACGGCAGGGTCGTCGACTGCCTCGACTATGGATGGTCGGTCGGCAACGTCGCGGACGTCTTCCTGATGGTCGCCGGCGTCGGCATCGTCGTGCTCATCCTGTGCAACGTGCCGTTCCGCGGTCATGGCGACGCCGAGGCGGCGAACGGAAAGGACGGGGGGACATGCTGAAGGTCGTGCCGGCGCCGGACACGCTCATCGGCAGGCGCTTCGACATCGCCGTCGCGAAGATGCTCGGCATCTCGCGCGCGAAGGCGACCGATCTGATCGAGACCGACCAGGTGCGCATCGCCGGCCGTCAGGGTGACCACGGCAAGTCGGCGACGCTGCAGGACGGCGACCTCGTCGAGTTCGACCTCGTCGACGAACAGCGCGCGCCCGAGCCGATCGCCGAGGGCATGCCGATCGTCTACGAGGACGAGGACATCGTCGTCGTGGACAAGCCGGTCGGCGTCGCCGCGCACATGTCGGTCGGCTGGACCGGACCGACCGTGCTCGGCTCGCTGCTCAAGCGCGGCGTGCGGATCACGGCGCTCGGCGTCCCGGGTCGCCAAGGGATCGTCTCGAGGCTCGACGTCGGCACGTCCGGGCTCATGCTCGTATGCAAGTCCGACCTCGCGTACAAGGAGATGCGCCGGCAGTTCTCGGAACATGAGGTCGTCAAGACCTACCATGCGATCGCCCAGGGCAACCTCAAGGAGGACAAGGCGACGATCGAGGCGCCGATCGGGCGTGCGAAGGTCTCCGATTTCCGCTTCTGCGTGACGCCGGGGGGCAAGGACGCGGTCACCCATTGGGACGTCCTCGAACGCTTCGGCGAGGCGACGCTCGCGAAGATCAACCTGGAGACCGGACGCACCCATCAGATCCGCGTGCACTTCTCGTCGATCGGGCATCCGCTCGTCGGCGACGCGATGTACGGGGCGAACCCGAAGCTGTCGGCCGAGCTCGGACTCGAACGCCAATGGCTGCATGCGATGCAGCTCGAGTTCCGCCACCCGCGCACGCATCTGAACACCGTCGTCACCTCGCGGTATCCGGCCGATCTCGAGCATGCGCTCGAAATACTGCGCGCGCGCCACGCCGGCGCCGACGAAGACTGAGCCGTGCGCCGGCGCCGGGCGATTCGGCGCGTCGCGGAGTGTCGCGCGGCGGCGGCCGTGAATCGCCTCACGGACCCTTGAGACGCGTCAGCGAAGTTCGCTAGATTGGTGGGCATGGCTCAATCCGCGAACTTCGTCCATCTGCACAACCACACGCATTATTCGCTGCTCGACGGCGCCTCGAAGATCCCCGATCTCGTCGCGCGCGCCAAGGAGCTGGGGATGCCGGCCGTCGGCATCACCGACCACGGCAACATGCACGGCGCCTATGAGATGTGGAGCACGGCGATCGGCCAGGGCGTCAAGCCGATCATCGGCATCGAGGCGTATGTGACCCCGGAGACGGCGCGCGGCGACAAGACCCGCGTGCATTGGGGCACCGAGGACCAGAAGCGCGACGACGTCTCCGGCGGCGGCCTGATCACCCATCTGACGCTGTGGGCCGAGAACGACGAGGGCCTCGTCAACCTGACGAAGGCGTCGTCGGTCGCCAATCTCGAGGGCCGTGTCATGCGTTATGCGCGCATGGACAAGGACGTGCTGTCCACCTACAGCAAAGGCGTGATCTGCGGCTCGGGCTGCCCCTCGGGCATCATCCAGACGCGTCTGCGCCTCGGGCAGTTCGACGAGGCGCTGCGCGCCGCCGGCGAGCTGCAGGACATCTACGGCAGGGACAACTTCTTCATCGAGCTGATGGACCACAACATCGAGATCGAGCGCAAGGTCACCGAGGACCTGCTCGAGATCGCCGACAAGCTCGGTGCGCCGCTGCTCGCGACGAACGACTCGCATTACGTGCTCGAGCGGGACGCGGCCACGCAGGACGCGATGCTGTGCATCAACTCGGGTTCGAGGCTCGACGACCCGGACCGCTTCAAGTTCGACGGCGAAGGCTACTACCTGCGCACGGCCGAGCAGATGCGCGAACTGTTCCGCGACCTGCCGCAGGCGTGCGACAACACGTTGGAGGTGGCCGAGCGCTGCAACGTCATGTTCGACGACCACGAGGACGGCGCGTTCATGCCGAAGTTCCCGTGCCCGGAGGGCTGGGACGAGACGTCGCTGTTCCTCAAGAAGGTCGAGGAGGGCCTCGAACGCCGCTACGACGGCGACGTGCCGGCGCATGTGCTCGCGCAGGCGGACTACGAGTGCGGCGTGATCTGCCAGATGCAGTTCCCGGGCTACTTCCTCGTCGTCGCCGACTACATCCAGTGGGCGAAGGACCATGACATCATGGTCGGTCCGGGCCGCGGCTCGGCGGCAGGCTCGATGGTCGCGTACGCGATGGGCATCACCGAGCTCGATCCGCTGGAGCACGGCCTGATCTTCGAGCGCTTCCTCAACCCCGAGCGTGTGAGCCTGCCGGATATCGACGTCGACTTCGACCCGGAGGGGCGCCTCAAGGTGATCGAGTACTGCGGCGAGAAGTACGGGCACGACAAGGTCGCGCAGTGCGTGATCTACGGCACGATCAAGACGAAGCAGGCGATCAAGGACTCGGCGCGCATCATGGGCTACGAGTTCGCGATGGGCGAGAAGGTCACGAAGGCGCTGCCGCCGGCGGCCACGGGAGGCAAGGACATCTCGGTGCACGACATCTTCGACCCGAAGTCGAAGCGCTACGCCGAGGCGCGCGAGTACCGCGAGCTGTACGAGTCGAACCCGGACGCGAAGGCGATCACCGACAAGGCGATGGGCCTCGAGGGGCTGATCCGCCAGACCGGCGTGCACGCATGCGCGACGATCATGGGCTCGGCGCCGATCACCGACACGTCGCCGCTGCTCGAGCGCACCGACGGCACAGTGACGACGACCTTCGAGTACCATACCTGCGAGACGCTGGGCCTCGTGAAGATGGACTTCCTCGGCCTGTCCAACCTCACGGTGATCAGCGACACGCTGAAGAACATCGTGGCCAACGGCAAGGAGCCGATCGACTACACGAGGATCCCGCTCGACGACAAGGAGACCTACGAGCTGCTGTCGCGCGGCGACACGCTCGGCGTGTTCCAGCTCGATTCGGACGGCATGCGCGCGCTGCTCAAGCAGCTCAAGCCGGACAACTTCAACGACATCTCGGCGCTCATCGCGCTGTACCGTCCGGGCCCGATGGATATGAACTCGCACACGAACTACGCCAAGCGCAAGAACGGGCTGCAGAAGATCGAGCCGATCCATCCGGAGCTCGCCGAGCCGCTCAAGGAGGTGCTCGACGAGACCTACGGCCTGATCGTCTACCAGGAGCAGGTGCAGTCGGCGGCGCGCATCCTGGCCGGCTATTCGCTCGGCAAGGCGGATGTGCTGCGCCGTGCGATGGGCAAGAAGAAGCCCGAGGTGCTCGCCAAGGAGAAGGTGCCGTTCTTCGAGGGCATGAAGGCGCATGGCTATTCCGAACAGGCGGCGCAGGCGGTGTGGGACGTGCTCGTGCCGTTCTCCGGCTACGCGTTCAACAAGGCGCATTCGGCCGCCTACGGGCTGATCTCGTACTGGACCGCGTACCTCAAGACGCATTACCCGGTCGAGTTCATGGCCGCGCTGCTGCAGGGCGCGGTGAGCAACAAGGACAAGACGGCGCTCTACCTCGGCGAGGCGCGGCGCATGGGCATCAAGGTGCTGCTGCCGGACATCAACGAGTCGGTGTTCGAATACTCGGCCGTCGGCGACGTCGTGCGCTTCGGACTGGGCGCGATCAGGAACGTCGGCGAAACGGCCGTCAAGGAGATCATCGCCGAACGCAACGGCACGCGCGGCAAATACGTCGACTTCATGGACTACATCCGCCGCGCGCCGCTCGCCGCGCTCAACAAGCGCCTCGTCGAGTCGCTGATCAAGGGCGGCGCCTTCGATTCGGTCAACCCCAACCGACGCGCGCTGTGCACGATCCACGAGGCCGCGATCGACTCGGTCGTCGACCTCAAACGCCGTCAGGCCAACGGCCAGTTCGACCTGTTCGCCGACCTCGACGGCGGCGGGGACGACGATCCTTCGCTGCTGGGCGACGCGACCGTCACGATCCCCGACATCGAGGAATGGGACAAGAAGACGAAGCTGCAGTACGAGCGCGACATGCTCGGCCTGTACGTCTCCGACCATCCGCTCTCGGGCATGCAGAGCATCCTGGCGGCGCTGCGCGAGATGTCTATCGCGCATCTGATCGACCGCGCGCCGACGATGCCCGAACGCACGCAGGTCACGGTCGCAGGCCTGATCACGAACGTCGACCGGCGCATGTCGAAGAAGGGCAACCCGTGGGCGATCGTGACGATCGAGGACATGGAGAGCTCGATTCAGTGCATGCTCTTCGGCAAGGTCTACGAATCGGCCGCCGCCGAACTCGCCGTCGACACCGTCGTGCAGATGCGCGGCATGGTCGAGGAGCGCGACGAGACCGTCACGCTGCGCGCCACCGAGATGCAGGTGCCATCGCTCGAGGCGGAGGACGCGCGTCCGGTGCTCATCGCGCTGCCGGCCGGGGCCCTGCGGCGCGACCGTCTCGAACAGCTCGGCGCCGTGCTGACGAACCATCCCGGCTACTGCGAGGTCAAGCTCGTCGTCTTCGACGACCGCGGCGACGCGCAGGTGCTGACGATGGGCGATCGCTTCCGCGTCACGCGCGACACGAGCCTGTTCGCCGACGTCAAGATCATCTTCGGCCCGTCGGCGCTGATGTCCGCGTGAGCCTCCGCGCGCCGCCGTGCGGCAGCCACATCGTGAGACACGGCGGCGCGCGAATCATGCTCGTGACAGGCCGTTGTTACGATAGTGGCTTATGAGCGAAGAAAACTACATGCGCATCATTGACCTGCGCGGAAAAGAACTCAACCGCGCCCAGATGCTCGAGGCGATGCCGCGTGCCGAGATGGGCACCGACGAAGCCACCGAGCTCGTCCAGCCGATCCTCGACGACGTCAGGGCGCACGGGGCGAAGGCGCTGCGCGCGTACGCCGAGAAGTTCGACCACGTCGTGCCGAAGTCGCTGCGCGTGCCGACGGACGTCATGGACGCCGCCGTCGCCGAGCTCGATCCCGAGGTGCGCGCCGCGATCGAGGAGTCGATCCGCCGCGCCCGCGCCGTCGCGCAGAACCAGGTCCCCGAGGACTTCCACACCGACCTCGCCGACGGGGCCCGCGTGTCCGAACGCTGGATTCCGGTGCAGCGCGTCGGCCTGTATGTGCCAGGCGGCAAGGCCGTCTATCCGAGCTCGGTCATCATGAACGCCGTCCCGGCGCAGGCCGCCGGCGTCGAATCGCTCGCGATCGCCACGCCGCCGAACCGCAACGACCCGGACGGCTGGCCGAACAAGACGATCCTCGCGACCTGCGCGATGCTCGGCGTCGACGAGGTCTACGCGGTCGGCGGCGCGCAGGCGATCGCGATGTTCGCGTACGGCGCGACCGACGTCGACGACCCGACGAGCCCGGTGCTGTGCGAGCCGGTCGACAAGATCACCGGACCGGGCAACATCTTCGTAGCCACGGCCAAGCGCCTCGTCTCCGGCATCGTCGGCATCGACGCCGTCGCCGGGCCGACCGAGATCGCGATCATCGCCGACAAGGACGCGAACCCCGAATGGGTCGCCGCCGACCTCATCGGCCAGGCCGAGCATGACGAGCTTGCCGGTTCCGTGCTCATCACCGACAGCCCCGAGCTCGCCGACGCCGTGCAGGCCGCGCTCCTCAGGCGCGTGCCGCGCACCGAGCACGCCGAACGCGTCGCCACGTCGCTGTCGGGACGCCAGTCCGGCATCATCCTGACCGATTCGCTCGACCAGTCGATCGACGCCGCGAACGCCTACGCCGCCGAGCACCTCGAGGTGCAGACCGCCGATCCGGACGCCGTCATCGCGCGGATCCGCAACGCCGGGGCGATTTTCCGCGGCCCGTACTCGCCGGTGCCGCTCGGCGACTACATGTCCGGCTCGAACCATGTGCTGCCGACCTCCGGCACCGCGCGCTTCGCCGCCGGCCTCGGCGTGCACACGTTCATGAAGCCGGTCGAGGTCATCGAATACGACGAGCAGGGCCTCAAGGAGCTCGCTTCGCGCGTCAACGCCTTCGCCGTCTCCGAGGACCTGCCGGCGCACGGCGAGAGCGTGCTCAGCCGTTTCGTCGACGACCCCTACGACAAGGCGACGCTCAAGGACCAGGAACAGGAGGCGGGCCTTCGATGAGCGAGGGGACGATCCCGGCGAACCTGCCGTTGCGCAACGACCTGATCGGCGAGGAGCCCTACGGCGCCCCGCAGCTCGACGTGCCGGTGTGCCTCAACGTCAACGAGAACCCGTATCCGCCGAGCCACGCCGTCGTGCGCAGCATCGAGAAGCGCGTGCGCGAGGCGGCCGTCGGCCTCAACCGTTATCCCGACCGTGAGCACATCGAGCTGCGGCAGGCCTTCGTCGACTACCTGGCCAAGGAGTCGCAGGCCGACCTGACGACCGACGAGGTGTGGGGCGCGAACGGCTCGAACGAGATCATGTTGCAGCTGTTTCAGGCCTTCGGCGGCCCGGGGCGCAACGCGCTCGGCTGCGACCCGACCTATTCGATGTACCCGGAGTACGCGCGCGACACGTTCACGACGTGGAACACGGCGCCGCGCCGCGCCGACTTCACGCTCGACGTCGACGCGACGATCGCCGCGATCGACGCGCTCGAACCGTCGATGGTAGTGCTGACGAGCCCGAACAACCCGACCGGCACGCCGCTGGCGATGCCCGACCTCGAACGCATCCTCGACCATTGCCAGAACGCGCGCGTCGCCGGCGCCTCCGACGGCGTGCACCCGATCGTCGTCGTCGACGAGGCCTACATCGAGTTCCGCGACCCCGGCACGCCGTCGGCGACGACGCTCGTCGGCACCTACACGAACCTCGCCGTGAGCCGCACGATGAGCAAGGCCTTCGCCTTCGCAGGCGCGCGCGTCGGCTACATCGCCGCGAGCAAGGGCATCATCGACTGCCTGCGCATCGTGCGCATGCCGTATCATCTGTCCGCCGTCACGCAGGCCGCCGCCCTCGCGGGCTTCGACCACACCGACGAGCAGCTCTCGCAAGTCGGCCATCTGCGCGCCACGCGCGAGGCGACGGCCGCATGGCTCAGGGAGCAGACCTACGCCGGCAAGCCGCTCGAGGTGGCGCCGTCGCAGTCGAACTTCCTGATGTTCGGCGGCCACTTCGACGACCGCGGCGCGATCTTCGACGAGATGCTCGAACGCGGCGTGCTCATCCGCGTCGTCGGCCCCGAAGGCTGGCTGCGCGTATGCATGGGCACCGACGAGGAGATGAAGGTCTTCCGCAAGGCGCTCGTCGAATCGATGCGCGCCGTCGAGGCGCGCGCGGCGCGCTGACGCACAACCAACCCACAGCACAGACAAGCAGTCAGGAGGGACGCGACGATGGCACGTACCGCGACGATCGTGCGCGAAACGAGCGAATCGAGGGTCGAGCTGAGCCTCGATCTGGACGGCACCGGCAAGACCGAGATCAACACGACGGTGCCGTTCTACAACCATATGATGACGGCGCTCGGCAAGCATTCGCTCATCGATCTGAGGATCGACGCGCACGGCGACACCGACATCGACGCGCATCACACGGTCGAGGACACGGCGATCGTCTTCGGCGAGGCGCTCAAGCAGGCGCTCGGCGACAAGCGCGGCATCCGCCGCTTCGCCGACGCGACGGTGCCGCTCGACGAAGCGCTCGCGAAGGCCGTCGTCGACGTCTCCGGCCGTCCGTACTGCGTGTGCACCGGCGAGCCCGAAGGCTTCCAGTACGCGATGATCGGCGGCCACTTCACCGGCTCGCTCGTGCGCCACGTCATGGAATCGATCGCGTTCCACGCCGACATCTGCCTGCATCTGCAGCTCATCGCCGGCCGCGATCCGCACCACATCGCCGAGGCCGAGTTCAAGGCCTTCGCACGCGCGCTGCGTTTCGCGATCGAGCCTGATCCGCGCGTCGACGGCGTCCCGAGCACGAAGGGCGCGCTGTGATGGCGGCGGACGACGACAACAAGGACGGCAACGGCGGCTTCGACCCCGACGACGTGCATTTCGACGACGCCGACCTCGAGGCCGCGCTCGAAGGCTTCGAGCAGGAGTTCGCCGGTACGGACGGCGCGGACTCGCAGCCCCCGGCGGACGGCGGCGACGCGGCCGCCGGATCCGGCGACGTCCTCGGCGCCGACTTCGAGGACGAGCTGCAGGGCATCCTCGGCAACAAGGCGAAATGCGCCGTCCTGTGCTCGCATCTGGCGAGCGCGGAGCTCTTCGCCGCGATCTGCCGGCTCGCCGACGTCGATGCGTTGTGCGTCGGCGACCGCTACGGCGCCGTCGCCATCCTGCGCGACCTCGAAGGCAACGCGCCGGAGACGGCCGCCCACGATCTGACGACGGTCATCTCCGGCATGGACGCGCTGCTCGTCGTCAACCGCGCCGACAAGATCGAGGCGTCGATCTACGCGGACGGCGCGGCCGTCGAGCAGATCCCGCCGCCCTTCGCGTTCCCGACGCTCGCGCCCTTCGTCGAGGACTACATGATCGGCCTCGTCGACGTCGCCGGCATCGAGGCGCAGGCGGACGAGACGGTCGACACGGCGTCGATCGCGACGACGCAGGACGCCGAACGGCGCATCCGCGCCTTCATGCGCGCGCATCCGATGCCGCCCGACGACGAGGCGCGGCGTTGATCGCGGCACCCACGAACAGGAACATCCGAAAGGCGGAAGGCAGAACAAGATGAAGACGGTGGTCGTTTTCGATTACGGATTCGGCAACGTGCGCTCGATGGTGCGCGCGCTCGCCGACCAAGGGCTCGACGTGACGCTGACCTCGGACTACCGGCAGGCGCTCGAGGCGGACGGCCTCGTCGTGCCCGGGGTCGGCGCGTTCGGCGCGTGCATGGAGGGCCTGCGCAAGGTCAGCGGCGACCGCGTCATCTACGACCGGCTGCGCGCCGAACGCCCGGTGCTCGGCGTATGCGTCGGCGAGCAGATCATGTTCGAGGAGGGTCACGAGCATGGCGCGGAAAGCGAGGGACTCGGCCTGATCGGCGGCGCCGTCACGAAGCTCGACGCCGACGTCGTGCCGCACATGGGCTGGGACACGGTCGAGGCGCCGGCCGGCTCGATCCTGTTCGCCGGCATCGAGCATGAGCGCTTCTACTATGTGCACTCGTACGCGGCGCATGAGGTGCGGCCGGCCGACACGAGCGAATACATGATCGACTTCGGCGACGCCCCCGAACGCGTCGCCTGGTGCGACTACGGGCGCAGCCACTTCGTGGCCGCCTACGAGCACGGGCCGCTGTTCGCGACGCAGTTCCATCCCGAGAAGTCGGCGCAGGCCGGCGGCAGACTGCTGCGCAACTGGGCTTCCGTGCTGTGAGGCG
The DNA here is from genome assembly GCF_002286915.1 of Bifidobacterium italicum. Taxonomy (GTDB): domain Bacteria; phylum Actinomycetota; class Actinomycetes; order Actinomycetales; family Bifidobacteriaceae; genus Bifidobacterium; species Bifidobacterium italicum. Next base: position 34,114 of record NZ_MVOG01000022.1, read on the forward strand.
CATGGACGCCGACCAACCATCATCATCCAGACATCCAGACCATCCGTTCAACCGATCGAAGGAAACAAACCCATGCCATTGACCCTTCTTCCCGCCGTCGACGTGCGTGACGGCAAGGCCGTGCGCCTGCGCCAGGGCGAATCCGGATCCGAGACCGACTACGGCTCGCCGCTCGAGGCCGCCCGCACCTGGGTGGACGCCGGCGCGCAGTGGATCCACCTCGTCGATCTCGACGCCGCATTCGGCACCGGCGACAACCGCGCGCAGCTGCGCGCGATCGTCCACGAGCTCGGCGACCGCGTCAACATCGAGATGTCCGGCGGCGTGCGCGACGACGACTCGCTGCGTGCGGCGCTCGACGCCGGCGCCGCACGCGTCAACATCGGCACGGCCGCGCTCGAGAACCCCGACTGGACGGCGCGTGTCATCGCCGAGTTCGGCGACCGCGTCGCCGTCGGCCTCGACGTGCGCGGCCACACGCTCGCCGCGCGCGGATGGGTCAAGGAGGGCGGCGACCTCTTCGAGACGATGAAGTTCCTCGACGACGCCGGCTGCTCACGCTACGTCGTCACCGACGTGACGCGCGACGGCATGATGAGCGGCCCGAACATCGACCTGCTGCGCGAGGTCGGCGAGCGCACCGACGCGAAAGTGACCGCCTCGGGCGGCATCGCGAAGCTCGACGACCTGCGCGCGATCGCCACGCTCGCCGATTACGGCGTCGATTCGGCGATCCTCGGCAAGTCGCTCTATGCGGGCGCGTTCACGCTTCAGGAGGCGCTCGCCGTCGCGAACGGCGAGTGACGCGAAACTCCGCTACGACGTCGGCG
>NZ_MVOG01000023.1 GCF_002286915.1 Bifidobacterium italicum
GCGCCGCGCGGGCGTCCGCTCGTGCCAACCCATGGCGCCTCATGCGGCGCCCGGCGCGCCGCGACCGGCGTCGTGGACGGCGCCCGAGGCGATGCATCCCCGTCGCGCGTCCGCGCGGCGTCGACCCCGCCGCAGCCGGTATGCTGGGGACATGCGTTTCATTGCGGGAATCTGGCGGCTGGCGATCGCCGCGCTGTGCATCATGGGCACGTCCGAGGCGTGGACGGTGCCGAACCGTTGGGTGTACTTCACGTTCCAGACCGGCGCGCTCATCGCCTTCGTCATGCTGTGGGCGGGCGCCGCGTCACTCGTGCACGGCGAGCAGCCGCCGGCGTGGCTCAAGGGGATGGCGACGACCTACGCCGTCGTCGTCGCGCTCGTCGCGTTCTTCATGCTGCCTCCCGACGACCCGCGCTATGTGCCGCAGATCTTCGGCATCATGACGAACACGATGCTGCACCGCATCGTGCCGATCATGGTCGTCGTCGATTTCCTCGTCTTCGACGTCCACCGCCGCTACAAGCCGACCTATCCGCTGCTGTGGCTCATCTACCCGCCGCTCTATCTGGTCTTCGTGCTCGCGCGCGCATGGTGGTGGCCGCAGGGCGTCGGCCCCGGCGCCGGCGGCAGCCCGTACCCGTACGAATTCCTCGACCTGCCGGCGATCGGCTGGGCGAACTTCGGCGTCGCATGCCTCAAGGTCGTCGCCGCGTTCCTCGTCGTCGGCGCGCTCGTGTGCATCATCGACCGCGCGATGCCGGCGCGGGCGCTCGCCGGCGGCGGAGCGTGATCGGCGGGAGCATCTGCGGCTATCATCGGTAGCGAAGCAACAGCAGACACGTCGCCGCGCGCCGCGCGCCGATGGCGGCATCGGCAATCCGAAGGAAGCCACAGCATGGAAATCAAGGACATGATCAGTTCGACAACCGTCATCCGTCCCGACGGGCGGCAGAGCGACGAGCTGCGGCCGGTGCGGATCACGCGCGCGTTCACCGACGTCCCGGAGGGCTCGGTGCTCATCGAATGCGGCAACACGCGCGTCATGTGCACGGCCACGTTCACGCAGGGCGTGCCGCGCTGGCGCAAGGACAGCGGTCTGGGCTGGGTGACGGCCGAATACTCGATGCTGCCGCGCGCGACCGCCGAACGCACCGACCGCGAGTCGGTGCGCGGCAAGGTCGGCGGCCGCACGCATGAGATCAGCCGCCTCATCGGCCGCTGCCTGCGCGGCGTCGTCGACATGAAGGCGCTCGGCGAGAACCAGATCCAGCTCGACTGCGATGTGCTGCAGGCCGACGGCGGCACGCGCACCGCGTCGATCACCGGCGCGTACGTGGCGATGGTCGACGCGTTGCGCTGGGCGCAGAGGAACCGCCGCATCCGCAGCGCAAAGCGCGTGATCAAGGACAGCGTCTCCGCCGTGTCGGTCGGCGTCATCGACGGCCGTCCGATGCTCGACCTGCCGTATCTCGAGGACAGCCGCGCGATGACCGACATGAACGTCGCGATGACCGGCTCGGGCGAGTTCATCGAGATCCAGGGCACGGCCGAGCACCGTCCGTTCTCCCGCGACGAGCTCGACGTGCTGCTCGACTTGGCGACGAAGGGCAACCGCGAGCTGCAGGCCGCGCAGCGCGCCGCGCTCGAGGAACTCGGCGCCGCCGAGTGAGCGCCGGCCGACGCGGCCGCGGAAACACGCGGACACCGTAGGACATCGGGACATCGGGACATCGGGACATCGTAAGACATCGTAAGACATCGTAGGAAAGGAGCGCCATGAAGATCGTCGTGGCGACGCATAACGAAGGCAAACTCGTGGAGATCCGCGCCATCCTCGCCGAACGGCTCGGCGGCCGCGCAGACGGCATCGAACTCGTGTCCGCAGGCTCGCTGGGGCTGCCCGATCCGGTGGAGACCGGCGTCACCTTCGAGGCGAACGCGCTGCTCAAGGCGCGCTTCGTGGCGTTGCGCACCGGCCTGCCGGCGATCGCCGACGATTCGGGGCTGATCGTCGACGTCATGGGCAACGCGCCGGGCATCCTCTCGGCGCGCTGGAGCGGCGAGCACGGCAACGACGAGGCCAACAACCGGCTGCTGCTCGCGCAGATCGAGGACATCCCGGACGACGACCGCACCGCCCGCTTCCGCTGCGCGGCCGCGCTCGTCGCGCCGGTGGCCGATTCCGACGCCGCCGGCGACGGCGACGGCCTCGTGGACGCGCGCGAGACCGTCGTGCTCGGCGAGATGGCGGGCACAATCGTGCGCGCGCCGCATGGCGCGAACGGCTTCGGCTACGACCCGATCTTCATGCCCGACGACCAGCCGGCCGACGCGGTCGCGAGCGGCGAGCTGCTCACGAGCGCGCAGATGACGCCGGAGCAGAAGAACGCGATCTCGCACCGCGGCAAGGCGCTGCGCGCGCTCGTGCCGGCGATCGAGGCGCTGCTCTGAGCGTCGCATGGGACATGCGTGGTCCGCGCGCATGCCCCGCCGGGCAGGTATGGCCGTCGGACCGTCCGGCGCCCCCCGTCCATTCGATCCGTTTTTCTTTGTTCTTGTTGTTCGTTCGTGGATGCGGCGCGTGCCGCGTCCCGGCGCCCGGATGCGCCGATGAGTGGAGGTTTTTGTGATGCGGCAGTTCGTGTTCGCCGATCTGACCCGTGACGAGTTCGCCGGTTTCGCGGCGCACGCCCGGCACGGCAATTTCCAGCAGACCGTGATGATGGCCGATCTGCGGGTCGCCCAGGGCCAGACGGTCGACTACGTCGGCGTGCGCGAGGACGGCACGCTCGTCGCGGCCGCGCTCGTCGTCACGCACGGATCGGCCCCCACCGCCTTCAGCACGATCGCCGACGGCCCGTTGTGCGACCTCGACGACCGCGAACTCACGGTCTTCTTCCTCGATCGCATCGCCGCGATGGCGAAACGCCGCCGCCACGCCGTGCACCTCGACATCACGCCCGAACAGCCGTACCGACTGCGCGACGCGCAGGGCGAACCGCTGCCCGGGCCCCAGGGTGCGCCCGACGCGGCGATGATGGAGAACCTCGAGGCCGCCGGCATGACGCACGGCGGATTCACACGCGGCTACACGGCGGTGCCGCGCTGGCGCTTCCTCAAGGACCTCGACGGCGTCGACGACGGCGCGGCGCTGCTCAAGACCTTCAGCAAACGCACGCAGTGGAGCGTCAAACGCGCGCAGTCGATGGGCGTCGAAGTGCGCCACGTCGGCCCCGACGAACTCGGCGTCTTCGCGGCGATCGAACAGCAGACGGCGGAACGCCGTCATTTCGAGTACCGCGGCGAACAGTACTTCCGCCGTTTCGCCGAGGCCTTCGGCGACGACGTGCACTTCCTCGTCGCTCGGATCGACACGCAGGCCTACCATGACGCGATGCGGCGCAAACGCGACGACTTGCAGCGGCTCGTCGACGACCTCGACGCCAAACTCGCCCAGCGCGAAACGACGAAGCTGCGCCGACGGCACAACGAGGAGTCGAACAACCTCGCCGCGGCGACGAAACGCTACGAGGAGGCGGCCACATTGCTCGAACGCGGCGCGTTCATCCCGGTCGCCGCGTCGATGTTCGTGACGATGCCGCAGGAGACCGTCTACCTGTTCTCCGGCAGCGTCGAGGAATACAAGCCGTTCTACGCGAGCGCATTGATCCAGTACGAGGCGATGCTGCACCTGTGCGTCGAACGCGGCGTGACGCGCTACAACTTCTACGGCATCGACGGCGTCTTCGACGATCCGGACGGCGAAGGCCGCGGCGTGCTCGAGTTCAAGCAGGGCTTCGAAGGCTACGTCGAGGAGCTGCCCGGCGAATTCATGCGCGTATTGCGGCCGAATATGTACAAACTCGAGCAGTTTGTCCATAAACTGCGCGGTTGAGCCGCCGTTCGCGCCATACGGGGCCGATACACTGATGGCCTTATGACTGCGAACGATACCGATGGCACCGCCGGCGCGGCCGCGCGGAGCCGATGGAAGGCGGTGCGGCTGACCGCCGAACAACTCGATGAACTCAGCGCCCGCGACCCGCTCGGCAACTTCCAGCAGAGCTCGCGGATGGCGGCGCTCGCGGCCCGGCACGGCTCCGTCTGCTCGAACGTGGGGCTCAGGGACGCCGACGGCCATGTGGTCGCCGGGGCGATGATCGCCTACACGCCGAGCCGTTTCGGCATGTCCGGATCGATCTGGCTCGGTCCGATCTGCGACCCCGATGACACGCCGATGCTGTCCGCCCTGAGCAATGCGATCCGCGCGGACGCGAAAAGGAACCATGCGATCGAGGTGGCGGCGTGGCCGAATCTGGTCTACCGGCTGCACGCGTCGGACGGCACGCCGACCGAGGCGCCCCGCGACGGGTATCTGCGCGCCTTCGAGGACCTCGGCTGGAGTCATCGGCCGCTTACCCGCGGCTATGACAGCGTCATCAACCGCTGGGTGTACGTCAAGGACCTCGCGCCCTACGACACGGCCGACGCGCTGCTCAAGTCGTATGCGAAACGCACGCAGTGGAGCATCGAACGCGCGCGGTCGATGGGCGTCGTCGTCCATGAGGCCGGCGCGGACGAACTGCGCGTCTTCGCCAATATCGAACGGCAGACGGCGCAGCGGCGCCACTTCGCCTACCGCGGCGAACAGTATTTCCGTGATTTCGCGGCCGCGTTCGGCGACCGGGCGCATTTCCTCATCGCCTCCATCGACACGGCCGCATACGAGGAATCGATGCGGCGCAAGGCGCAGCGGCTTGAGGAGCTCGTCGCCGGCCTCGAGGAGAAGCTCGCGCAGCGCGAGACGACGAAGCTGCGCCGCCGCCACAACGAGGAATCAAGCAATCTCAAGGCGGCACGCAAGCGCCTCGACGCCGCCCGCGCGCTCAGGGCGCGCGGCGCGATGCTGCCGGCCGCGTGCTCGCTGTTCGTGACGCATCCGAACGAGACCGTCTACCTGTACTCGGGCAGCGTCGAGGAATACAAGCCGTTCTACGCGAGCGCGCTGATCCAGCACGAGGCGATGGTCAAACTGTGCCTCGACAAGGGCATCACGCGCTACAACTTCTACGGCATCGACGGCGTCTTCGACGATCCGGACAGCGAAGGGCACGGCGTGCTCGAGTTCAAGCAGGGCTTCAACGGCCATGTGGAGGAGCTCGTCGGCGAGTTCACGATGCCGGTGGGCCGCGCGCGCCTTGCGCTCAGGAACGCGCTGAAGAAGGTCCTTGGCTGACGGGCCTGAGTCGGGGCAGAGTCGCTGCTGAGTCGCTTCCGGGGTGGCGGGAAGCCGTCGTCGGGCCTGTTCACGCCCGTCTGCGGCCCTATCTGCGTTGAGGGAGAGCAACTTTTGCCAAAACGGCAAGTATGGCCTCCAACAACCGCGGATTCCCAGCGCCGCAAACCACCGATACCCGCCCATATCGGAGAAGTTGCTCTCCCTCAACGCAGATAGTGTCGCGTGGAGCGTGACGGACGACGAGGAAGCCGCCATATGCGCACAAAGCGGCGCATATCCGCGCATGATCTCACAGTGCCCCGGCGGCGATGAGCATATGCGCGCCGGTCATCAGCAGGATGCTGAGGGCGGCGGTCACGGCGAGCGAGAATCCGGCGAGCTTCGCGTTGCCGAGCACCTCGTCGGTGAACAATGTCGAGAAGACGGCGATCGGCGCCAGGCAGCACATCATCGTCGCCTCGCGGACCATCGGGCCGAAGGGCAGCAGGAACCATGCCGCGAGCGCGAACAGGATCCCGAAGGGCAGTCGCCAGGCGATGACGCGCAGCACGGCGAGGACGTCGCGGCGGCCGGAGGGCACGTCCATCAGCATGCCGACCATCAGCATCGCGACGAAGGCGTTTGCGTTCGCCAGCGGCGCGAACAGGTCGGCGAACCAGACGGGCAGCGTCACGCCGGTCGCCGTCAGCGCGATCATGACGACGTAGACGTCGAAGGGCACCGATCCGAAGAAGCCCTTGAGGACCGTGCGGCGCAGCGCGCGGCGCGCGAGCCGCTTCGCGTCGGGGTCGGTCGGCTTCTCATACGGCAGCGTCGGCGCGCCGCCGGCGCCCTGCTCGGCGAGCGTGCGCCCGGGGCGGATGTGCAGCAGCGTCTGCGTCATCACGTTCGTGCCGGCGGCCACCATGATGCAGTTGCCGATGTCGAACATCGCGGCCGGCACGACGGCGCCCGAGCCAAGGAAGGCCTGCACGACCGGGAAGCAGAAGCAGCCGATGTTCAGTCCGGACGCGTTGAGCATCAGGAACGCTCGGGACGCGATCGGGCGGCGCGACGTCGCCAGGTAGATGACGACGACCGGGACCAGTGCGACGACGAAGCCGTAGGCGGACAACCACAGCAGCGACAGGTCGTGCGGGTTCTTCGCGAACGAGTGGATGATCGCGCCGGGAAGGACGAGGTCGAACAATACGACCTGGATGATGCGGTAGTCGCGCTGGCCGAACAGGCCGGCGCGCTTGAACAGATAGCCGACGACGATGATGCCCAGCAAGGCGATGGGCTGGAGCAGCGTGAGCATGGTGGCCTCGGTCGCGGATAGGCGGATGGGTACGCGAAAGGGACGATGGGTGGTTCGCGTGCGCGAGACGGGACTCGAACCCGCACGTCGAGGACACAGGAACCTAAATCCTGCGCGGCTACCAATTACGCCACTCGCGCGTCACTGCACCGTTTCGCTTCCCGGTGCCGCACGGCGCATGCCGGCGGCCGGAAAACAAAAACCCTAGGCTTGTGGGCCTAGGGCAGTGGAGCCACTTGACAGAATCGAACTGTCGACCTGCTCATTACGAGTGAGCCGCTCTACCGACTGAGCTAAAGTGGCGTGCTTAGTGCACAAGATGGTGAGTGTAGTCGATGTCCTACGATTGCGCAATTCGCGTGTGTCGGGCGTGTCGCGCCGCCGCGGACGCCGGCGCCCGCGGCCGGCCGAACGGCTCGCGAAGGGCGCGCGAGGCGAGGCGGCGCAAGGGGAGAGGCGCCGCGCGCTTGTGTAAGATGAACGGCATGAGTAACGGATTCGACGATTTCTACGCCATCATCCCCGCGGGCGGCACCGGCACGAGGCTGTGGCCGCTGAGCCGTGAAGGCAGGCCGAAGTTCCTCTTTGACATGCTCGGCCAGGGGCGCACGCTCATCCAGACGACCTTCGACCGGCTCGCCGCGATCTGCGGCATCGACCATGTGTGCGTGAGCACCGGCGAACGCCATGTCGCCGCCGTGCGCGAACAGCTGCCGGAACTCAGCGCCGAGCATATCTTCGCCGAGCCGTCGCCGCGCGACTCGACGGCTGCGATCGCGCTCGCGACGGCCGTGCTGATGCGTCGCCACGGCGACGACATCATCGTCGGATCCTTCGCCGCCGACCATGTCATCCGCGGCAAGCTCGCGTTCATAGAGGCGGTGCGCCAGGCCGTGCAGACCGCGCGCGCCGGCTACGTCACGACGATCGGCATCGCCGCGTCCCGCCCGTCGACGGCCTTCGGCTACATCCACGAAGGCGGTTCGCTCGCCGCGCAGATCCCGGACGCGCCGGACGCGACGCTCGTCGAACGCTTCGTCGAGAAGCCGAACGCCGTCACCGCGCAGGCGTACCTGTCGACTGGCGAATACCGTTGGAACGCCGGCATGTTCGTCATGCGCGCGAGCGTGTTGATGGACCATCTGCACAAGGAGAAGCCGCGGCTCGCGCGCGCGATCGACGCGATCGCCGATGCGATCGTCGACGACGACCACGCCTACGCGGCGGCCGTCGAGACGGCGCGCGCGCAGGGCGAGAACCCGCGCGAGAGCGTGCACCGCGAGGACTTCCACGCGCACCGCGACGCGGCGATGGCGAAGCACTGGCCGTCGCTGGAGAAGATCGCCTTCGACTACGCCGTCGCCGAGCCGCTCTCCGTCGAGGGCGGCGTCGCGATGATCCCGGGCGACTTCGGATGGGACGACGTCGGCGACTTCAACTCGGTCGCCGCGCTGCTGCCGAGCGTCGACGAACGCAACAACAAGGTGCTCGGTTCGCTCGACGACGTCGCGACGCTCGACTCGGCCGGCGACGTCATCGTCGCCGGGGGCGAGCGCACGGTCGCGCTGCTCGGCGTCAACGACATGGTCGTCGTCGACACCCCCGACGCGCTGCTCGTCGCGCCGCGCGCCCGCAGTCAGGAGGTCAAGGCGATGGTCAAGCATCTGGCGGAGTCGGGCGCCGACGAGCTGCTGTAGCCGCCGGCGCATGCGTCGGGTCGGCCGCATCGCGCGCCGACGTGGCTGTGCCATGCGTCAGCGGCGGCGTGGTGCCGTTTTCGGTTAACGTCGTTAAGCAATGAGCGCCTCGCGCATCGCGTCGGCCGGGCCGGCATATCGGCGTGCGGCACTGTCTTCTTTCGTGAGTAGTGTGTGTGTTCTGTGAAGCGTTGCAAACGTATGCCGACTGACGGCGGCGCGGACGGCGCCAACGCAGCACGCGCTTTGCAGAAGATGATGATGAAAGGACCAACAATGGCAATCAATCCTCCAGTCGACGCCACCCAGACCGAGGCGTGGGCCAAGCTGCAGCGTCACTACGACGACATGCAGACCGAAGGGGTCGACCTCAAGAAGTGGTTCGCCGAGGACGAGAACCGTGTGGATGCGCTGTCCTTCGACGCGGGCACGCTGCATTTCGATCTTTCCAAGAACCTGATCAAGCCGGAGACGCTCAAGCTGTTCGCCGAGCTCGCCGATGAGGTCAAGCTCGCCGAGCGCACCGAGCAGATGTACACCGGCGTGCACATCAACAACACCGAGGACCGCGCCGTGCTGCACACCGCGCTGCGCCGCCCGGCCGAGGACGAGGGCAAGTACGTCGTCGACGGCCAGGACACCGTCAAGGACGTCCGTGAGACCCTCGACCGCATGTACGCGTTCGCCGACAAGGTCCGCAGCGGCGAATGGAAGGGCGTCACCGGCAAGGAGATCGACACCGTCGTCAACATCGGCATCGGCGGCTCCGACCTGGGCCCCGTCATGGCGTACGAGGCGCTCAAGCCGTTCGCGGACGCCGGCATCAAGGCGCGCTACGTCTCCAACATCGACCCGAACGACATCGCCGAGAAGACGCGCGACCTCGACCCGGAGACGACGCTCTTCGTCGTCGTCTCGAAGACCTTCGGCACGCTCGAGACGCTGACGAACGCGCGTGAGGCGCGCGCATGGCTCCTCGAGGAGCTGCAGGCCTCCGGCGCGATCGACGGCACCGGCGAGCAGAAGGCCGAGGCCGTGGAGAAGCACTTCGTCGCCGTCTCGACGAACCTCGAGCGCGTCAAGGAATTCGGCATCGACCCGAAGAACGCCTTCGGCTTCTGGGATTGGGTCGGCGGCCGCTACTCCGTCGATTCCGCCGTCGGCCTGACGCTGGCGATCGTCTTCGGACCGGCCCGCTTCGAGGAGTTCCTCAACGGCTTCCACCAGATCGACGAGTACTTCAAGAACACGCCGTTCGAGAAGAACGTCGTCGTGCTCATGGGCATGCTCAACGTCTGGTACCGCAACTTCTACAAGGTCGCCTCGCACGCTGTGCTCCCGTACGACCAGTACCTGCACCGCTTCCCGGCGTACCTGCAGCAGCTGACGATGGAATCCAACGGCAAGTCCGTGCGCTGGGACGGCACGCCGGTGACGACCGAGACCGGCGAGATCTTCTGGGGCGAGCCGGGCACGAACGGCCAGCACGCGTTCTTCCAGCTGATCCATCAGGGCACGCAGCTCATCCCGGCCGACTTCATCGCCTTCGCGAACACGCCGAACCCGCTCAAGGACGGCGATCAGGACATGCACGAGCTGCTGCTCGGCAACTACTTCGCGCAGACGAAGGCGCTCGCCTTCGGCAAGACCGCCGACGAGGTGCGCGCCGAGGGCACGCCTGAGGACATCGTCCCGGCCCGCGTGTTCACCGGCAACCGTCCGACGACGTCGATCATGGGCGTCCGTCTCGATCCGTTCGCGCTCGGCGAGCTGATCGCGCTCTACGAGCACATCACCTTCGTCGAGGGCACCGTCTGGGGCCTCGACTCCTACGATCAGTGGGGCGTCGAGCTCGGCAAGCAGCTCGCGAAGGAGATCACGCCGGCGATCTCGCAGAACGACGAGGCGCTCGCCGCCCAGGACGCGTCCACGCGCAGCCTGATCAACTTCTACCGCAAGGTCCGCGAGTTCTGATCCGCATCCCGCGCCGCGATGGCGGCTGCTGCGGCTGCGGCTGACCTGCGGTTGTGGCGGCTGCTGCGACGGCTGAGAGGCGGCTGAGCTGCGGCTGCTGCGGCAGCAATGCCCGCCGACTGATGCATAAGGTGCATGGCCCAGTATGGGCTGTGCACCTTTTTGCGTTCTCCGCCTGCTTCGATTGGCCGATGACAGCTGCCAATGGCCGTCTGTGAGTAGCTTCACCTACAGGATGTCGTCGCAGCAACGATGAATGGCCGTCTGTGAGTGATGCCACCTACAGAATGCTGTTGGGGCCAGTGGAGGATGGCTGTTTGTGAGTGATGCCACCTATAGGATGTCGCCACAGTAGCGGCACAGCGTCACCGTAGCGGCGCAGCGGCGCCCCGGCGTCTCCGCAGCGGTTGCGGATGCCCGGCCGACGTCGTAGAAGCTGTTCAGGGCCGTGTGTACAATGCTGAACGTTGTGCCGATGCGCGGGGTGCCGCATAACCCCCTGCATCTTCAGGTCCAGCCGAACATGACTTTCGGCGGATTGGCAGCGTGGGCCGCAGCGGTCCACGGAATCCAGGCGGCGTCGATGTGACCGCCGCCCCAACCACTGCGCTGATATGCGGCAGCGAGCGAGGAACAACCATGGTTAACGCTATTGAGGCATTCGACGCCAAGCACATGAAGCCGGCCGACGAGATCCCGGCGTTCCGTCCGGGTGACACCGTCGACGTGAACGTGAAGATCAAGGAAGGCAACAACTCCCGTATCCAGACCTTCACCGGCGTGGTGATCGCCCGTCAGGGCGCGGGCGTCCGTGAGACCTTCGTCGTGCGCAAGATCAGCTTCGGCACCGGCGTCGAGCGTCGCTTCCCGCTGCACTCCCCGTCGATCGACTCGATCAAGGTCGTCCGTCGTGGCCGCGTGCGTCGCGCGAAGCTCTACTACCTGCGCAACCTGCGCGGTAAGGCCGCCCGCATCGTCGAGCGTCGCGACAACTCCGCCAAGTGAGTGCGGCCGCGCGCGTCGAACTTCAACGTCGGTGCCGCGCGTGCATAGTCATGGAGGATCCGCATTTGCGGGTCCTCTTTTTCGTTGTCGACGTCGATGATGCCGTCCGTGACGGGATGTGATGGGCTTGTGCGTGGGGGCGTCCGTTATGCCATCGATGTCATACAATGGCGTACAGCGCAGCCGCGCCTTCGGGATGCGGATGCGGGGAGCACGGCAGCCAACAGTCAGGAGATCCATGCGCAACGATTCGTCAGCCGAGGGCACCCATATGGGCGGCGAAGGCGCATCCATGCAGCCGCAGGGCGGCGCCGGCCGCGACGACGCGTACAACGCGCGGCATGCCAATCAACCCAAGCCGGACGCGAAGTTCACGGTGCGCGATTTCCTGCTGTGGTGCGCGTTGCCGATCGTCATCGTCGTGCTGCTGCGCGTGTTCCTGTTCGGCATGTACGTCATCCCGTCGAAGTCGATGGAGAACACGATCGCCCCCGGCGACCGCGTCGTGACGACGAAGCTCACGCCGCGCGTCACCAAGCTCAAGCGGGGCGATATCGTCGTCTTCAAGGACCCCGCGAATTGGCTCGCCGACGAACAGACGACGTTCTCGAGCGATTATCTGATCAAACGGCTCATCGGCCTGCCGGGCGACATCGTCGAATGCGACGGCAACGGCGCGCCGGTCGTCATCAACGGCGTCGCCATCGACGAGACATCGTACATCAAGCCGGGCACGCAGCCGAGCGCCTTCCCGTTCAAGGTGACCGTCAAGCCGGGGCATGTGTTCGTGATGGGCGACAACCGTTCGAATTCCGCGGATTCCAGATACCATCAGAACGATGGCGACAACGGGCTCGTGCCGATCAGCGACATCGTCGGCGTCGCGTTCGCGCGGTACTGGCCGCTCAACCGCATCGGTTGGCTGAGCTCGCATCATGATGTCTTCGCCGACGTGCCGCACCGCGAGGCGAGTGAGTGACGTTTCACGTGAATCATGACGAATGATGACTGCTGCGGCGAATGGTTGCACGTGGCGGTTGTGACGGCATGGTCGTGGCGACGATTGCGTGGAGTGGCCGCGCGCGGCGATGATGCAGGGCGGTTGCACACGGTGATGACACGGTGATGACACGGTGATGACACGGTGATGACGCGGAGCGACTGTGCGGCGGCGGTCGCGCGGCGCGGCGGTCGCACAGAGTGGGAATAATGCGCGCGCAGCGGCCGTGACAGGTGGTCGTGCAGTGTGGCGGCCGGAACGTCAGACAATCAGAAACGAGGATGGGATGAGCATTTCCGCAGTACCGACGTTTGAGCTCGAGCGGGGGCTCGCGGCGGATGGATACGATGTCATCGTCGGATTCGACGAAGTGGGGCGCGGATCGCTCGCCGGGCCGGTCATGGTCGGAGCGGCGGCGTTCCGCGCCGTCGATCTCGACAGCGCGCAGCGGACGGTGCCGCAGTATCTGGCGGATTCGAAGATGCTGACCGAGCATCGGCGCGAGGCGCTGTACGAGCTGCTGCGGACGTGGGTGGATGCGTACGCGGTCGGCGCGGCGACGAATCAGGAGATCGACGAATGGGGGATCTCGCATGCGCTCGGCGTAGCCGCGCTGCGTGCGCTCGATGAGGTCGAACATGCGCTCGGCGTCGTCGAAGGCGGTGATATGCGCGTCGGCGCGATCCTCGACGGGCCGAACGATTACATCACGAAGGCGCTCGGATCGTTCGAGGCGCCGTTCGTGCCAGTGTCCGCGCACGTCGTCACCCGGGTCAAAGGCGACCAGCGGTGCTGCTCGGTCGCCGCCGCGGCCGTGCTCGCGAAGGTGACGCGTGACCGGCTCATGGTCGCGCTCACGGAGGAGAACCCCGACTATGCGCGCTACGGATGGGCGCACAACAAAGGCTACGGTTCGAAGGCGCATCGCGCGGCGATCGCCGAATACGGCCCGAGCGACCTGCACCGTGTCAGCTGGAAGCTGACGTGAACGCCGTGGGTGGCGTGCGCGGTATGCGCAGTGCGAACGCTGCGCGCGCCGTGGGCGCCGTGGGTGGAGGAAAGCATCGATGGTCCACATATTGTGGATGTGCATGTGGGGAAAGCGCGGCGATAATCCACATGCGGTGTGGAAAGGTGCTGATAATCCACAAAAAGCGTTGATATTCCACGAAAGGTGTCGATGGTCCACGAAAGGTGTCGATAGTCCACATTGGTGGGCGTACGTCGCGGGGCGTGCTGTCGTCATGGGCTGGCACCTGTGGATGGCACTCGCGGGCCGGGTGCAATCGTATGCGTCATCCTTAAGGCTGAGATATGCGCGGGTCGCGCGGCGAAGTCATTCCGATGCATGATGGTCGCGCCGTCGTCCCGGCCATACTGTGGCAAACATGAACGTACAGAACCCGTCACAGCAATTCAGCGTCAACGATGCGCCGTCGGCGAAGCAGCCGCGCGCCGTGCACACGCAGCCGGGGGCGCCGACGCCGGTGCTCCACGGCATCGACCTCGTCATGGACTACAACGCGACATCCCGCAGCACGATCCAGCCGGGGCAGCCGCCGGCGCTCAACCATGCCAATTTCCTCGTCGGCGAAGGCGAGCGCGTGGCGATCATGGGACCGTCGGGATCGGGCAAGTCGACGCTGCTGCATGTGCTCGCCGGCATCACGAAGCCGACGACCGGCCGCGTGATGTTCCGCGGCGCCGACATCGATCGCATCAGCGAGGCCGAACGCACACGATTGCGCCGTCAGGCCTTCGGATTCGTCTTCCAGTCAGGGCAGCTGCTGCCGGAACTGCCGGCCGTCGAGAACGTCGCGCTGCCGCTCATGCTCTCCGGCATGCCGTACCGCGAAGCGACCGATCGCGCGCTTTCCTGGCTGGACCGCATCGGCCTGCGCCATCTGATGTTCAGCCGACCCGGCGAGATGAGCGGCGGCCAGATGCAGCGCGTCGCGATCGCGCGTGCGCTGTGCGTGAACCCGGCGATCATCTTCGCCGACGAGCCGACCGGCGCGCTCGACCAGAACACCGGCCGCGACGTCATGCAGCTGCTGATGGCGGCGGCGGCCGCGAACAACGCCGCAGTCGTGCTCGTCACGCACGATCCGAACATCGCCGCCTTCTGCGGACGCACCGTCCATATGCGCGACGGCATCGTGCTCGACGCGGCGAACCAGCGGATGGGCGGCGCGATGCCGGCGGCCGTCGGCGCCGTCCCCGTCGGTCCGGGCTCCTCATTCCCTCGCAATCCTTCGCAAGGAGTCGCGCGATGAACACGTTTGCCCTCTGGAGACTGTTCCACCGCGGTTCGTTCGGCATGTCACGATCGCTGCGCACTGTGCGGCGGGACATGCGATCGGACGCACAGCCGACGGCGAATGCGGCCGTGCCGGATATGGCGACGGCGAATATGCAGCCGGCGACCACGGTGTCGGAGCAACCGTCGCCAACATCGGCGGACGGCGCCGCGGGCACGGCCGCGACGGCCGCGTCATCGACGGCGGATACGGCGACGGCGCGCGCCTCGGACATGACGCGCGCGCCGCAATCGATCGCGAGCGGGGATACAGCTGTCGATTGCGCGGCCATTGATGCCGCGGCCGTCGAACCAACGTCCACGGCGGACGCGCAGCCCGTGCGTGCGCGTCGTCGCGGCGACGGCGACTTCACCGGGATGCTCGCCGTCATCGCCTTCGCCGCCGCGACGGCGATCTTCCTCACCGTCCTCGGCGGTCTGCACGGCTTCATCTGGCGTGCGTCGCCCGACCATACGGTGGGCTGCATGTTCGATGCGGCGCGCTGCACATCGCACGCGAACGTGAGCGCTGACGGCGAGTTCTATGTGACGCTCGCGATCTTCGCGTGCGTGCTGCTCATCGTCCCGTTCACGACGCTCGCCGGATCGGCGGCCAGATTGGCGGCGACCCGGCGCGACGAACGTCTCGCGACGCTCAGGCTCGTCGGCGCGACGACGTCGCAGGTCACCCGTCTGACGGCGTTCGAGGCGGTCAGCCAGGCGGTGCTCGGCGCGCTCATCGGCATCGGCGGATACTTCGCGATCATGCCGCTCATCATGATGCTCACATTCGAGAACCGCCGCTTCACGTTCGAACAGCTGTGGGTCGGCCCCGTCGCGCTCGTCGGCACCGTGGCCGGCGTCGCATTGCTCGCGCTCGTCTCCGCGCTGCTCACGCTGCGCCGCGTCGCGATCACGCCGCTCGGCGTCACCGCGCGTCAGGGCTCGACGCTGCCGAGCGGATGGCGCGCCGTCATCTTCGTCGTCGTGCTCATCGGCGGATTCATCATGCTCAACAGCCTGCAACTGTTCGCGCAGGTCGGCAGGATCGTCGTCTACGCGATCGCCTTTGGCATCATCGGCGGCTGCTTCATGCTGCTCAACCTCATCGGTTCGTGGATCGTGACGGCCGTCGCGAAAACACGCGTCCGCCGCCCGAAGAACGCGGCCGTCATGATCGCGATGCGCAGGATCCTCGACAATCCGAAACGCGCGTGGCGCAACGTCTCCGGCATCGCGCTCGCCGTGTTCATCGCCGGCATCACGTCGGTGTGCGGCATCCTCGCCGCCGGTGACAACGCGGACGCCCGAGCCGTGACGCTGATGCACGACATCGCGCTCGGAGGCACGCTGACGCTCGTGTTCGCGGCCGTGCTCGCTGCGGTCAGCTCGGGCATCATGCAGTCGGCGAACGTGTACGACCAGGCGGCGGAATACCACATGCTCATCCTCGAAGGCACCGACGCGCGCACATTGCGCCGGGCGCGGTTCAGCGAAGTGCTCACGCCGCTCAACACGGTCATCATCGTGGCAGCCGGATGCTCGATGTTCCTGATGCTGCCGCTGCTGGGCTCCGCGCTCACCGCGCCGGCGGTGCTGCTGCGGCTCGTGTTCGGCATCGCGCTGTGCTATGCGCTCGTCAGCGTCGGCGCCCTGTGCGCGAACCGGACGGCGGCGCGCCTCGACACAGTCAGCCGTCGCCGCGACGACTGAGCATGCGGCATCGTGCGCCGCATGCCGTTCGTGAATGGTGTGACGGCTTGGTTTCCGGTAGCTCCCCGCCGGCGAACGGTTGCGTATCCGAGACGGAGGATGGCGCATATGGGTTCCCATTGGGACGAGCATGAAGCCATGACGGGGCGATGAAGGTGTGCCGTCGGGGATTGAAGGTGTTAGTTTCGGCGCCGGCGAGGCTATCTGCGTTGAGGGAGTGCCTCTTCTCCGGAAACCGCGAGTATCGGGTTATGGAAACGTTCAAATAACGCCATTGGCAGCATCATGTACTCGGCTGGATTCGAGAAGAGGCACTCCCTCAACGCAGATAGCTCTGCCGGGGGGGGGCGGATGCTGGCCGATATCGGCCTCGATAATCCGGCTACCAGGGTCGGAGGTGCCGCGTTGGGCTGCGTTGGTCTACGGGGAGCAGGCCTTCACATGTCCGGCGCCGGCTGTGCCCGGCCCGCTTCGGGGCATCAGCTCAGGATTGCCGCGATGATCGCGATGAAGATCGGGCTCGTCACCGTCGAGACGAGGATGCCGTCGCGTGCGAAGGTGAGGCCCACATTGTAACGCGCCGCGTAATTGTAGACGTTCTGGCCGGTCGGCAGCGCGGCGAGCACGACGCACGCGTACAGCACCGGGCCGCGGAAGCCCATCACGAAGTAGGCGAGCAGGAACGCGATGATCGGCATCATGACGTTCTTCAGCACGGCGACGGTGACGATTGCCGGACGGTTGCTCTTGTTCTGCATCGGTTTCGTACCGTGCAGCGACATTCCGAAGGCCATCAGGATCATCGGAACCGCGGACGCGCCGATCATGCTGATCGGGTTGCGGATGTAGTCGGGCACGACCGCGAAACCGAACTGCGCGTTGAGCACGGAGACGAGGATGCCGAGCACCGTGCCGATGAGCAGCGGTTGGTGCAACGGCTGCTTGAGGATCGTCTTCGCCGAGACCTGGCCTTTCGTCGTCGCATCGAGCACCGTCAGGCCAATCGGCGTGAACACCGCCTGCTGCATGACGAGGATCGGCGCGACGAGCGCGGGGTTGCCGAGGATGTAGGTGGCGATCGGCAGGCCGATGTTGTTCGAGTTCAGATACAGGGAGTTGAGGACGCCGATCGTCGCGTCGGGCGCCTTCAGATGGAAGAAGCACGCGTTGAGGATCAGGAAGACGACGCCCACGGCCACGGCCGAGAAGAACGCGACGAAGATCGACGGGTGGAAGATCTCGCCCATTTTCTCATCGGCGAGGATATCGAACATCAGGCAGGGGCTTGCGACGAAGAAGCTCAAGCGGTTGAGCACGTACTGCGCCTGTGGGCCGCCGATCTGCATGCGCGCGGCGACGTAGCCGACCGCGATCACGATGCCGATGACGCAGAATCCTTCCATCGCGCTGATCAAGCCCGTCATGACGCTCCTTTACTCGTGTGCTTCGCTGTGCTTCCGTTCATGTGCTCGTGTGCCCAACTCAGTGTGTCACCTCCCGCCCACATTGTGCGCCATTCGTTTCAAAACGGGCGCGCGCTCGCGTCCCGTTCCGTCGCATGCGCCGACGTTTCGGGACGTGGGGCCTGATTGTGTCCCGTTCCGTCGGTGCCGTCGATGAGCCGGGACGCTGAGAGGCCGGTTCGTGGGTGTTTTCGTCGACCGTGGCGGTGCTTCGGCACGCGCAGCGTCCCGTTCCGTCGCGCGTGCCGAGGTCCCATCCCGAAAAGGGACCTGTTTCCGTCCTGTTCCGTCGATTCCGTCGATGAATCGGGACGCAAAGGAGCCGTTCCGTGGGTGGCTCCATCGGCCCTGTCGATGGTCCGTCCCGTAGCGTCCCGTTTCATCGTGCACGTCGGCGTTCCGAGACGCGGAGAGGCTTGGTTTCGTTCCGATTCGTCGCGCGCGTCGATGGATTGGGATGCTAGGGAGTCTGTTTCCGTCCCGGTTCGTCGCGCGCTTTGATGGATCGGGATGCTAACAGAGCTGTTTCCGTCCCGTTCCGTCGATGTCACCGACAATCGCGGACGCCAGAAGGCGTGGCGCGCGGTGCTGGCGCCCCTATGCCCGCACTGCGGGCGCGACGGCTGTAGAGTTGGCTCAGCTGTTACGATATGTGCGAACAAAACCTACTACGAATCCTTCTTGTATCTGGAGATTTCGATGACTTCCAACTCCGCATCCGCCACTTCCGCATCCAATGGACCGGCCTCCACTGCCGCGACCATATCGGCGCCGGCCTCTGCGGCCCCCGCCGCATCCTCCACCGCGACTCCAATCCCGCCTGCGTCGGCGATTTCGATCGATCCGGCCGCGAGCGACCAGCGGAACCTCAACGATCTGATGGAGCAGGTGATGGGCGTGTACTCGGTGAGCGACGACGAGGGGCCGCTCACGGACATGGTCGAGGCGTTCCTGCGCGCGCAGCCGCATCTGACGGTGCGCCGCCACGGCGACACGCTCGTCGCGTCGACGGATTTCGGCAAGGCGCATCGCGTCGTGCTCGCCGGACACTTGGACACGGTGCCGGTCATCGACAACTTCCCGCCGCTGTGGCTCGAACCCGGCGACCCGCTGATCCGCGAGGACGTCGCCGCCGACCATCCGTCCGAGCGCGTAATCTGGGGGCGCGGCGCGACCGACATGAAGGGTTCGGATGCGGTGCTGCTGTTCCTCTCCGCCACATTGACCGACCCGAAGTACGACCTGACCTTCGTCTTCTACGACCATGAGGAGGTCGCCGCCGAGAAGAACGGCTTGCGCAAGGTCGTCGAGGCGCATCCCGATTGGATCGTCGGTGATTTCGCGATCATCGGCGAACCCACCGATTGCGGCATCGAGGGCGGTTGCAACGGCACGATGCGTTTCGACGTCGTCGCGCACGGCGTGGCCGCGCATTCGGCGCGCGCGTGGATGGGCGACAACGCGATCCACAAGGCCGCCGAGATCCTCAACCGACTCAACGCCCGTGAGAACAAGGCGATCGACGTGGACGGCCTGACCTACCAGGAAGGGCTCAACGCGACGTTGATCTGCGGCGGCAACGGTACGAACGTCATCCCCGACGAGTGCCGCGTCCATGTGAACTACCGTTTCGCCCCGGACAAGACGCTGACGGAGGCGAAGGCGCTGATGATGGGTGCCGATTGCGGCGCCGAGCTCGGCAACGGCGAGCATGTCGCGACCGGCGGCGTGTTCGAGGGCTTCGGCATCGAGATGAAGGACGAGTCGCCGTCCGCGCGTCCCGGCATGGACGATCCGCTCGTGCAGTCGCTTGTCGAGCTCGTGCGCGAACGCACCGGCCGTGAGCCGTTGGCGAAGCTCGGCTGGACCGATGTGGCGCGTTTCTCGCAGCTCGGCATCCCCGCCGTCAACCTGGGCGCCGGCAGCCCGCTGCTGGCGCACAAACACGACGAACAGCTGCCCGAAACCGACCTGACGCTCATGGCCGGCATCCTCACCGACTGGCTGAGCTGAACCGCGCGTCCCGTTTCGTCGACCCCGTCGACGTTCCGGGACGCAAAGCCGACTGTTTTCCGAACCGTTCCGTCGTCCCCGTCGACGGATTGGGTCGCGGAGAAGTCAGATTGCGGGTGATTTCGTCGCCCGCGTCGATGTGATGGCCCGCTGAGGAGCTGGTCTGCGGGTGGTTTCGCCGGTCGCGTCGACGGCTCGACCCGCTGCGGGTGGGGTTGTCGGCTGGCTTGATGGATCGCCCCGCAGCAGAGCCGGTTCGCGGGTTGGTTCGCCGGCCGTGCCGATGGTTCGCCCCGGAACGTCCTGGTTCGGAGCCCGGTTCGATGGGTTGTCCCGCGAGGAGGCTGGTTTGCGGGTGAGGTCGCCGTCCGCGCCGAGGATCTGTCCCGTGGACGTCCCGCAGCCGTCCACGCCGTCGCCCGTTGGACCATGAGTTGTGTCATACTGAGACATGGCGGTTTTCTGCAAAAATCGCCCAGCAACCGTTGGCGTTGATCCCCTCGCGTTGAACCCGGAAGAACGGGATCGCAAACCGCGAGCGCAGGTGTCCGCCATCGCTTGAATTGACTTTTGGATTGCCACCAGCGTGCGCGACCCGCGCGGCCATAGTGAGAGTATGGCGTGAGAACGCATGGGGCCAGGACGTCTGCGCCGTGATTGCAGCATGGCGCGCCGCTAGGAGCATTGTGCCCGATTTGACTGATGATTTCGTCGCGAACGAAACCTCCGCATCGGCGGAGAAGACCACTGAACATACCGTCGCGCAGCCGGCGCCGCGCCGTCGCGGCCGCCGCGTCGTGCGTGACGCCGGCGCCGCGAACGCCTCCGTCGAGCTCAAGGTGGAGGAGCACGCGCCGCTGTTCCGCGAGCCGAGCGTGCCCGCGCTGCCCGCGTCGAAGCCTGCGCCGTCGATCACCTCGTCGCAGGACGACAAGGATTCCGCTGACGGCGAACCGAAGCAGCGTCGCCGCCGCACACGCGCGACCTCGACGTCGTCGCGCGGCCGTTCCTCGACCGCAGCCGTCGATGCGCTCGACGACTTCATCGATGACACCGCCGACCATGAATCCGCCCGCGCGTCGCACCGCCGCGCGTCGAGGCCGATGACGTCGCTGCTGTTCCAGGAGCCCGTCATCCCGCAGCCGGGCGACGACGAGTCCGACCGCCCGTCCCGCCGCTATGCGGCCGATGATGACGAGGACGAACCGGCGCCGCGCCGTCGTTCCCGCCGTGCATCCGCGGCCGAGGACGACGAGCCGTCGTCGCGCCGCCGTCCGCGTCGTGCATCGTCCGCCGATGAGGACGATGACGACGAACCGTCGACGTCGTCGCGCCGCTCGCGCAGGGCGAAGTCGCAGGACGATGGCGAGGAATCGCCGTCGCCGCGCAGCCGCCGTCGTTCGCGCCGCACGACCGACACGCGCGACGACGACGCGGCCGAGACCACCGAGGCCACCGAAGCGGGCGAGGAGACAAGCGTTCGCGACTATCCCGACGGTGACGAGGAGATGACGTCGTCGCGCCGCCGTTCGCGCAGGTCGAACCGCCGCCTCAACGCGCAGGAGCGTCGTGCCGCGGCCGAGGTCGAGCAGATCGAGGAGGACCTCGTGCTCGACGACATCACGTACGCGCCGATCGACGATGCGATCGCGCGCAACGCGAAGAAGAAGGCCGACGACGAGGACGACGAGGACGAGGAGACGCCGATGCGCACGCGTCGCCGTCGCCGCTCGCGCCGCTCGCAGGACGCCGACGCCGAGACGACCAAGTCGAACGACAAGAACGACGACGGGGAAAGCGGAAGCCACGACGAGGACGACGAGGAGGCGACGGTCACGCGTCGCCGCCGTCGCCGCCGCGGCGGCAAGAACGCCGAAGAGGAGACGACGACGCACCGCTCGCGCAAGCAGCAGTACATCGACGAGATCACCGACGTCGAAGGCTCCACGCGTCTTGAGGCGAAGAAGCAGCGCCGCCGTGACAACCGCCGCGAACGCAGCCGCCAGAACCAGCTGCTCGAACAGGACTTCCTCGCGCGCCGCGAAAACGTCGACCGACTGATGGTCGTGCGCCAGCGCGACCGCCACACGCAGATCTCGGTGCTCGAGGACAACGTGCTCGTCGAGCATTACGTCTCCGACATCCAAGAGGTCGCGACGGTCGGCAACATCTACCTCGGCCGCGTGCAGAACGTGTTGCCGAGCATGGAGGCGGCCTTCGTCGACATCGGCCAGGCGCGCAACGGCGTGCTCTACGCGGGCGAGGTCAACTGGGACACGACGCGTCTCGAGGGACAGCCGCGCCGCATCGAACTCGCGTTCCGTTCCGGCGACCCGGTGCTCGTGCAGGTGACGAAGGATCCGATCGGCCACAAGGGCGCGCGTCTGACGAGTCAGGTGACGCTTGCGGGTCGTTTCCTTGTGCTCGTGCCGTCGGGCGGCATGACCGGCGTCAGCCGCAAGCTGAGCAGCCGTGAGCGCAGCCGGCTGAAGTCGATCGTCTCGAAGGTCGCGCCGAAGGACATGGGCGTCATCATCCGCACGGCCGCCGAGGGAGCGTCCGAGGAGGCGATTGTCAAGGACATGGAGCAGCTCGCGCACCAGTGGGAGCAGATCCAGAAGAAGTTCGAGGAGTTCCGCCACGGCAAGCGGCCGAAGCTGCTGCAGGGCGAGCCGGATATGGCGATCCGCGTCGTGCGCGACATCTTCAACGACGACTTCCGCAAGATGATCGTCGAAGGCGACGGCGTCTACGAGCGCATCGAGCAGTATCTCGACACGATGGCGCCCGACCTGAGCTCGAAGCTGGAGAAGTGGGATCCTGCCGAGCATGAAGGCAAGGACGTGTTCGACAAGTGGCAGATCGACTCGCAGCTGCGCAAGGGCATGGAACGTCAGGTGTACCTGCCGTCCGGCGGCTCGATCGTCATCGACCGCACCGAGGCGATGACGACGATCGACGTGAACACCGGCCGCTTCATCGGCCGCGGCAAGTCGCTTGAGGAGACGGTGACGCGCTGCAATCTCGAAGCGAGCGAGGAGATCGCGCGTCAGCTGCGACTCCGCGACATCGGCGGCATGGTCATGATCGATTACGTCGATATGGTGATGCCGGCGAACCGCGACCTCGTGCTGCGGCGGCTCGTGGAGTGCCTCGCGCGAGACCGTACGAAGCACCAGGTCGCCGAAGTCACGTCGCTCGGCCTTGTGCAGATGACACGCAAGCGCATTGGACAGGGTCTCGTCGAAGCGTTCTCCGAGGAATGCCCGACGTGCAAGGGGCGCGGATTCATCGTGCATGACGAGCCGACGATCTCCAGCGACTACGACGACCCGTACGCGCTCAAGGGCGGCGACCCGTTCGTCAAGACGAACAAGCACGGCCACGGCAGCGAAGCGCACGGCGGCTCCGGCTCGCATGGTGCGCATGGTGCGCATGGTGCAGGGCGCGGGACGTCGTCCGCGCGTGGCGCGTCGGTGCCGCAGGGGTCGTCCGACGCCGTCAAGCAGAAGCTCGCGCAGATCGCGGCGGCGGCCGTGGCGGCGACGAACGCCGAAGAGGAGATCCACGACGCGCTCAACGACGCAGAAACCCTCGAGGTGCAGATCGAACACATCGAGGAGAACGAGGACTAGTCCTCCGCGGGCGGCTGGTTGTCCGCGCGTGTATATGTAGTCTGAACGGCCGTGGGTGGAGGCTGACGCTTCCGCCCACGGCCGTTCTGTGTTTTCGGTGGGCCGTTTTGTGGTTTGGACGCGGTCTTCGGTCGCTCCGCTTCGTGTGTTTCTGTGCGCGGATGGCGGCTATGGCCGCGTTGCGATTATCCGGGGTGCGGTGTGCGGCGCGGATGTTCGCTGGGTTGTGCGGTTGCGAACAGGTTGGGTGCGGGATGTGCCGAGGTGGTTCGCTAATGGGCGCGGTTACGATCGTCCGGGGTGCGGCGTACGGCGCGGGTGTTCGCTGGGTTGTGCGGTTGCGATCATCAGCGGTGCGATATGTGGCGGGGATGTTCGCTGAGGTATGCTGTTGCGATCAGATTGGGTGCGCCGCTCGGCGGAACGGTTCGCCGGGGAGGGAATGTGGACAACGGGGGCGTCCGTACACAGGTGCCGGCGCAGGTGGCGGCGTGGTGTGGTGAGCGGCTAGCGTATGGGCTCACATCCCGTCGATGGAGTGCGGGGGAATGCGAGGAAAGGAGCCATCATGCGCAGACATGCGGCAATGGAGCAGCAGCTGGATGAGGCGGAGGCGGCCCGCAGATGCCTGCACGCCACCGATAACGGGGTGCGGCAGGCGTTGATGCGTCGGCGCAGGGCGGGTGAGATCGTGTCGCCGATGCCCGGATTGTTCATACGGCGCACGACCTGGGAGGCGTTGACGCCGATCGAGCAGATGTGCCACCTGGTTCGCGGTCTCGCGCAGATTCATCCCGATTGGGTCTTCGGCGGCGTCGCCGCAGCATGCATACTCGGCTTGTGGATCGACTACCACACGGTAAAGGAGGCGCTGCGAAGTGGCAAGGTCGACGTGATGTGCACGATGCGCAATGGGAAAGGAGACAGCCGCCACATGCACCGCATCCGCTCGGGTGCCGGATCGTGCATCCGCGTAGATGGCGTGAAGGTGACGACGCCGGAGCGGACGGCGGCCGATTGCGCGCGGATGCTGCCGTTCGACGCCGCGATGCAGGTCGTGTGCTGCGTGCTGCACAACGGTGTGGAACTGACGTCGATCATCGGATGCGCGGCGCATAACGGCGAGATAGGCAAGGCGCCGCGGGCCGTGTTCCAATATGCGACACCGCTTGTCGAGAATGGCGGCGAGGCGAAGGCGCTGGCCCGATTCGTCCAATGCGGGTTCGCGGTGCCGCAGATGCAGGTGGTTTTCGTCGATCCGCAGACCGGGCGCACCTACCGCGTGGATTTTCTGTGGCTCTGCACCGATGGCGCGATCATCGTCGTCGAGCTCGATGGGCTCGTCAAGTACACCGATCCGCAGATGACGAAGGGGCGCTCGCTCGGCGGCATCATCGACGACGAACGCGAGCGGGTCGAGGGCCTGAAGCGTGCCGGCGTCCATACCGTGGTGCGCATCCGGATGGAGGACCTGAACAATACGGCGATGCTGCAACGGAAACTGCGCGAAGCCGGGGTTCCCGTACGTCGGTAACGGGTTCTGCGGGTCGATTTGGCGATCATGCCGGTGCGGTCTCGCAGCCGACATGATCGCAACCGTCGGCGCTTGCGATCATCGTAGGGGAGGTCTGCGTGCGAGATGTTCGCTAGACCAGTCCGCCGCGATTACGGCGGGTGCAGATTGATGCAGAGACGTTCGCTGAGAGACCTGTCTGCGATCGTCCCGGGTGCAGCCTGCGCCGTATGCGTTCACTGGGGCGGTCCGTTGTGAACGAGATGGGTGCGGATTGATGCGGAGACGTTCACTGGGACGGTTCGTGGCGATCACGACGGGTGCAGATTGACGCCCATGCATTCGGCCGGTTGGCCTGTGTCGGACCGCTTGCCTTGCGGGCTGCATGTAGTTCGTACAGGCGTATGTTCCGCCGCAGCTGGGCGACGGCTTGTGCGTTTTCCTCCGGCGTGATGTCGTGGTCACGCGCGAAGTCCCCGATCGTATAGCTCATTGCTGTTCCTTTCCTCGCTGTTACAACCATGTGATGTAGTTGGCTTCCCCTTGAAGCCGGAGAGCATGTTAGCCCTATGACTGCTGGATTGGAAAGGCGCCTTGAAGTCGGGTTGGACCACCTGTGCTTGGATGCTATGTCATCACACACGGCTTCACCAAGAAAACGCAGAAGACGCCGCCAAGTGAAATAAGGAAAGCGGAAGCAATCTACGAACTTTACAGGAAGAAAGGATGAAACTCATGCCTCTGACCAGTTTCGATGACCTGCTGCGTGAGCAGCTTGAAGAAGACCCGCAGGTGGCACGACTGTATGAGCAGGAATGCCGCAGCCTCGACGCGGCGGTCGCGGTGTCCCAAGCAAGACGGCAGGCGCATTTGACACAAGACCAGCTCGCGGAACGAAGCGGACTGAGCCACAACACGATTATCCGCATCGAACGTGGCCGCACCAGCCCATCCATGAAGACACTGGATCGAATCGCCCGCTCTATGGGCAAAAAGGTGCATCTCAGCATCAGCTAACCCAATACCTGTGCTGCGCGTAAGGTGCGGCACAGATATACGGAAACACATATAAGCGGTATGATGCCGCACTGTAGATGCGCCAGATCCGCGAAAAACGATGCGGGGAACCAGCCTCCAATGGGAGGTGTTCCCCGCATCTCGAATCCTCCGGTGTCCAAGTCCCGTTACGGCCGGTGGTGTACGGCGTGGTTGGCGTTGTAGCCGCCGGCGCAGGGCGAGCAGGATCGTGTTGCGCGTTCCATGGGCATACCAATACAAGAGGAACGAAGAAGATGGAATGTGGGTGGCGCCTCAGCTCCACCCACTGGTAGGACCCGAACTTTTAGAGTCCAATCCTTTATCCGTAAGTATGCTTGATAGGACGGACTAGTCCCCGAGTGGACTGCGCATGGCGCGACGGGGATGGCGATCATGCTGGCGTGGCCTTACATTCGCATAATCGCGAGCATCAACGTTTGCGATCATTGTGGATGAGCATTGTGTACGGGATGTTTGCTAGATCCGTTCGTCGCGATTGCGGTGGGTGCGGATTGGGACGGAGACGTTCACTGAGAGAGCTGTTTGCGATCGTTCCGGGTGCGGATTGGGGCGGATACGTTCACTGGGGCGGTTTGGGGGAGAGGGGAGCTGGGATGGGCAATGGGTGGCGAATTGATTGGAGAATGCGTACGTTGTCAGGAGTGGGGACGGGATGGGCCGGTGACGGTCTTATACGGGGATAACCCGCAGGCACAGGCTCCCAATGGATGATGCGGGTTGCTGCAAACGGGTCGAAACTCGCGCGGAGACGCCCCGGCGCACTCGCATCGTGGAACAGGTGGGTGAGATGGATTGTGAAAAGTGTGTGGGGAAGGCGCCGAATCGATTGTCGTAGAAGGGCTTTCGTGATTCAATTGATCGTCCACAGACAACGGCTGCTGCCGATGCCCGACTCATTCCCACGGCGAAACGCCGATGCAAACGTTTGAGGAGTGCATCTTAAGCGGTTCAGTTTTGTTGGATGTACGCATTACCTTTCAGCTTCGGGTAAAATGCAGTACATATGTGAAACGAAGGCGTTGCCACCGGTAAGAGGAGGGATGCGACTGCGAAGGATTGCAGACGGATTCACCGCAGCATCCAGCTGGTCGGCAACACCAGAAAGCACTTGGAGGAAACGTCCCGGTCCGCCTCGGATCGGGGGGAAAGAGCAAAAGGGGAAGAACCTATGAGGATGAAGCACGGGAGCGGCCGCGGGCCGGCCACATCGGCCAAGCCCCGCCTGCTCGCTGCATTCACGGCGGTAGCGATGATGTTCGCCACCGCCGTTCCCGCGTTGATGCCGAAGGCGGCGAATGCCGATGACGGATTGGCCAATGGTAGCATCTGCGTGCCTGAGGACAAGCCTCTCGGTGACGACACCAGCAATGCCGAACAGGACAATGGCATCGCCACATGGGTTGGCAAGGATATGTATATCGGTTACCCCTCAGCCGGTGTGAAGGCGAATTACGGGAACGGCGGCAACACCCCGGGGCAGTCCTATGCCGTGGAAGCCGAAGGTGCCACGCTGGTCGGTGGTCGCTTGGCCATCCACAGTGTCAAGAACTCTTGGGGCGCAAACTATGGTCCCAACGGCGTAAACTACAGTGGCCGCGGTTTCCGCTTCGGCATTGTCGGCTTCGGTGGTCAGTTCCGTCCCACCGAGGGTGACGCACTGGTGATTGCCGGCAGCAACTCTCAGATGAGCGGCATGAAGGACGCGCGAAATATCGACACCAACGCTCTCGGTTGGAATGACAACCAGAACATTCCTGGTCGCGGCCGTGGATGGTTGGGGTCCAACAGCGCCAGCGAGCCTAACTACACTGCGAAGATCGCCGGTGGAGCAAGCGAAGCGATGGGTCTGCACGGTCTTACGCCCGGTACCAATTATCCTGGTCCGGATTGGAGCTGGACGTCCGTGTACAACAACAATGTTGAAAGCAATGTTCAGTGGGGCCAAACAAATCCTCTGAAGAGCGTTAACATTAGTGGCGAGACGAAAGACCGTAGTGGTTTCGGCACAACGATTGCCACGCAGTCGGATCAGTTGGCTGGCTTGCCTGAGACCGGCACATATACCACTACAACCAGCAGCCAGAGCAATTACAAGCGCACCAAGTACAATTCGGGTGGGGTATCCATCTACGATAGCAATCGGGATATTAAAACACGAACCATCATCGAGGCCACCTTCAATGTGGATGAACGAGTCATCAAGTTCACAGGCGACGGTACGAGCAAGCTGCAGGTGTTCAACCTTCCCGCTACAGAACTGCGCAACAATGGCAAGGGCGGTGTGTCTTTCGCATTCGAAAAGATTCCCACCGGCGCATCCATCGTCATCAACGTCACTGGCGAAGAGAACATCGAATTCAATAACGGTTGGCGGTTCTGGTGGGCTGGCGACAAGGAAATCGGTAACAACTGGGACCAGTATGAAATCGGCAATGGCTATTCGCTGTATGATAATACGAGCGATGCCAAGCAGAAGGCGTATGTCGCCGCCATGAGCGCCATCATGTGGAACTTCAACAAGACTGCATCGTTGACCATCAAGGGTGGGCAGGCGTCGAACGCCAGCATCACGGCAAAGAAGGAATACAAGTGGCCGACTGGTACATGGTATGACGGCGCTAACGACAAGTTCCCAACAGGTAACTACAGCGGTACAGCAAGCGTATCCGACGATCCCGCGGCCGCCATGCTCGGCTCCATCATGATGCCCAACACCAATGGCGCCTTTGATGACCATGTGACCACAAACGGCCGTGTATGGGTCAATGGCAACTTCTATATGAACAACCCCACCAAGGCGTACACCTTCGGTGACAATGTTGGTGAGGGCGATTCCGCCTCCATCATTGACATGGATCAGGAACGCCACAATAAGGGATGGAACGCCACTGTCAAGACCGACTGCCCGACCATCAGCTGGGAGAAGGTGGATGGCGACGGTAACGTCATCTCCGGTCTGCCAGATGGCTCCACTTTGGCTTCCTTCCAGGTCTTCGGTTCCAAGGACGATGCGGTCAACAACCGCAACGTCTTGGTGACTGTCACCGATAATCAGCCCCTTGTGGATCAGGATCAGGCACAGGGCAAGTTCCAGATTCAGAACCTCGGGAAGAATGCGACCTATTACATCAAGGAGATCACAGCACCGACCGGATATGTGCCGAGTGCGAACATCTACCAGATTGTTACAGGCAATAGCGATTCCGAGAACTACAGCAAAATCAGCAACGTGTATACCGCTCAGGGTATTAAAATCACCAATGCAGCCGACAAGGACCTCTCCGGTACGTCCGGCATTGTGAACAAGTCGGGAGGCGCTGACGTCGAGTGGGGCAAGTATGCGGATGGTGATGCATCCTACGCTGGTCTCTCGGGCTCGGAATGGACTCTCACACGTACTGACTCCGAACCCAAGCAGGAGTGGACTATCCGTGATTACACGGCACAGGTTACCGGTGTGGAGATTTTGCATGACGGCACAGTGACGCAGTCGCTGGAGCTCACAACCGGTTCTCACGCACAACTGTCTGCCAACGTTCTGCCGGTTGGTGAAGCCATCCAGGATGTGAGATGGTCTTCCAGCAATCCTGGTTTGGTCTCGGTGAGCCCCACTGGCGAGATCGTTGTATTGCGCAACACTGCCGATAATGAAGATCCGAACGTGACTATTACTGCACAATCCGTTTCGGATCCTACCAAGCAGGCGCAGATCACCATCGTATGTAAGCGGGTCGCCGTGCAATCTGTGACCATTCAGATGAATGGTTCGGATGTTGAACAGGTTTCCCTGCAGGAGGGGGAGACGAAGCAGCTCACTGCCAAGACCGATCCCGCCGGTGTGGGTGTGGAATGGAGTTCCAGCGACTCTAGTGTCGTTGAAGTGGATGCGAATGGCCAGCTGACTGCAAAGAAGGCAGGTTCCGCTACCATCATGGCGAATGCGGGCGATAAGAACGATACCGTTACCGTCACGGTTAAGGCGAAGCCCGTACGTACCTCCACGGACGTGTATGTGAAGTGGACTGATCGTAGCCAGGCCAAACTGTACTATTGGAACGACACCACGGACAACAAGCCGTTCCCCGGTACAGCAATGCAGAAGGTCCAGTGCGGATCCGATTCGTGGTGGAAGCTCTCCGTGCCGCTCACTGGCACCTTTGAGGTGATCGTCACCGGCAACAACAATGATGATAAATACCCGGCTAACGGTAAACCCGGTACGACGGATATTCCAATTCCCGGCACGGCTGCCAGCTATTACATCGACGGCTGGTATGCCCCTGTGACTGAAGGAACGCCGCCTTCTGGTTGCTCTGTTCGCTCTGCGGCTCCGGCTCGTGCGCAGGCGGTCCCTTCCGTGGAACCGGTGATGGATGTTTCCAACGATGCGGCTCCGCAGGCCGAAGAAGCGACCGATCCGAGTGCTCCGCATGATGTCGATCCGCGTGTAGGCCGCTTTAAGATCGAGAACCTGCCGAACGGCACATACACGTTGAAGGAGTTCAAGGCTCCTACCGGGTACTGGCTCAATACGACGGAGTACGGCTTCACCGTCAAGAACGGTGAGTTGACGTGGACTGCAGGCAAAGAGCCGGATGTCCATGACAATGAGCATTGGATCTCCGATAAGCCGACGCAGGTTGCTTGGGAAAAGCAGGATGACACGACCAAGGAGCTTCTTGGCGGTTCCGGATGGACCCTTGAGCAGCAGGTTCAGAATGCCGACGGCAGCACGAACTGGAAGACGCTCAATGAGGTCCTGGATTGCACGGAGTCGCCGTGCAATGCCTCGGTTACCTATAAGGATGTGAATCCTGATAAGGGTAAGTTCCTGATTAAGGAGCTGCCGGTAGGCAAGTATCGCATCACCGAAACGACGATTCCTACAGGCTATGAGTCGATGGGCGGCCCATACGAATTCGAGATCAAGGCCGATGGTAAAGATGTTGTGACGGTTACTGGAAGTCCTATTGGCAACAAGCGTCTGCTTGGTACAGTTGACTGGACCAAGGTGAGCTCTGAGGCGTTGGATACGCCTCTTGCGGGCGCCGAATGGAAGATCAAGTTCAAGGCAGAAGGAGCGACGAGCTTCAGTGAGGAATACATTGTTACGGACTGCGCAAGCGGTACTTGCGCTGTTCCGGAAAAACCCTCTCAGCCTGCATGGACCTATGATCGCGATGCCACGCCGGGTGTGTTCAAGCTCAGCGATCTCGCTTGGGGCGAATACCAGTTCACCGAATCGAAGGCGCCTGACGGGTATTATCCGTCCGACAAGACCTACACATTCACGGTCTCCAAGGACAACCTTTCGGGCATCACGATCTCCGTTGACGGCGCTACGGCACTTGCTTCCGGCAACAAAATTCCGAACACGCCTGGCTTCGAGCTGCCGTCGACCGGTGGCGAAGGCAACACGCTGATTGTGCTGTTCGGGTTTGCGCTCACAGCGATATCGATGGTAGGCTGTGCGATAGCGATGAGGAAACGCATCTAAACAATCACAGTCAACGATGAACAATTAAAGATTTGGTGCCGTCTGCATCGGTTATCGCGAGACGGCACCTCCCTTGCTCGAATCATTCGATTCAATGCCGGGGGGAAGTAAAAAGAGTTTTATGAATCGCAAGGTTTATAAAATTTGACAATCAATCGAAGGAGATAACATGAAGAAGGTTTGGAAGGGCTTCGCCGCTGCGGTCTCCGCCGCTGCGATCGCCGCCACCGGTTTCATTGGTGCCACCTCTGCTAGTGCAGATCCGGTTGGTACCGGTAACATTACGCTGAACGGCACCGTTGCGGACGATCAGTATGAGGGCTATCGCCTGCTCAACGTCACCGGCATCAGCGGCACTTCGGTCGCTTACGAGGTCAATGACAAGTATGCGGCAGTGCTGAAGACCGCGCTTGGTCTGACCGGTGATGTTACTGATAAGCAGATTGTCGATGGCATCAAGGCTCTGAGCACTAACGACACCACGACCAACAGCGATTCCCATAATGTTCGCGCCTTCGCGGCCGAAGTCATGACTGCCATCAATGCCGTGAATAATGACGCCGATGATACGAATAACATTGGGCCGGATCTCACGGAGACGGCCCGTGGAACCTCGCTTGCCTTCACCGATATTCCGCGTGGCTACTACCTGTTCAACCAGACGGTGAACGGTGACCCGGATGCGAACACCGATTCCTCGTTCATTGTGGACACCGCGCTTGATACGGACACGAACATCGCCGTCAAGAACGGCACCGTGACCCTCGTCAAGAAGGTCCAGGACAATGACACCTCCAACGGCCAGACCGCCAATCAGTGGATCGATGGCGCCGACTACAACATCGGCGATGACGTCCCGTTCCAGCTGACCGGTACGCTGCCGAAGAACCTGACGTCCTTCGACACTTTCAACTATGTGTTCCACGACTCGCTGTCGGCTGGTCTGACGCGCAATAACGACCTCAAGGTTTATGCGGTTAACGTGAATGAAACCACGACGACTAAGCAGGATATCACCGGCTCCTTCGACGTCAAGACTACGACTGCACAGGATCTGACTTCTGATCCGAAGGTCGGCGAAACCTTCACGGTTTCCGTCAAGAACACCGGAACTGAGGCAGACCCTGTTTACAATCTGATGGCCATCACAACCGATGCTGATGGTGCTGCAGTCTCGATTACCAAGGACACGAAGATTGTTGTCGAATACACTGCGAAGCTGAACACTTCTGCCGTCATCGGCTCCACCGGCAACCCGAACACCGCCAAGCTTGAGTTCTCGAACAACAGCAACCACGACGGCACCGGCGACACCGAGTTCACCCCGGACGACAAGGTCACCGTCTTCACCTACAAGGTCGACGTTGAGAAGACCTTCGACGTTGGCGCTCCGGCCGATAACGACCTGCCGAAGTTCACGCTGTACAAGAAGAACGCCTCCGGTACCTACGTTGAGTACACCAACGACAAGGAACCGAACGCCGAGAAGACCGTTGTCAAGGGTGCAGACGGCAAGTACACCATCGGTTGGGAAGGCATCGACGCCGGTGAATACAAGCTCGTCGAAACGCACATTCCTGCAGGCTACAACCAGGCTGCTGATGTCGTGTTTACTGTCACCGCTGACCACGACATCGACTCCGAGGATCCGAAGCTGAACAGCCTCGGTGGCGGTGATGCGTTCACCGGTACTGTGAGCACGGGTTCCGTTGCGACCACGATCGAGAACAAGTCGGGCAACGAGCTCCCGTCGACCGGTGGCATGGGTACGACGGTGCTGTACGTCGCTGGCGCTGCGATCGTCCTGATCGCCGGCATCGGCCTCGCGGTTGCGCTCCGTCGCCGTCAGGCCTGAGTGACACCCCACAAGGAAAGGTGATATGAGGAATCGGCACTCGGCCAATCTGGAATCCCAGACTGACGGTAGTATCGATTCCTCATCCCTTACGCCGCCCGCCGGCTCCGCACAGGAATCGACGGGCGGCAGCCTTATGGAGGAACAGACCATCAACGCCACAAGCAATCAACCCACAACAAAGACAAAAAAGAAGAGCAACATCGGCATCAACGTCATGATCGCGCTCTTCGCGCTCGTGCTGCTTGCCGGCATCGGGCTCCTCGTCTATCCGACCTTCGCCAACTGGTGGAACACGATGCACGCGTCGCGCGCCGTCGCCGGATACGTCGAAACCGTCAAAGACATGAGCGCGGACAAGAAGAAAGAACTCCTCGCCCAAGCCCACGCCTACAACGAACAACTCAACACGCTGCCGGACCGTTGGCACCTCACCGACGAACAGATGGACCAGTACAACAAGACGCTCGACGTCACAGGCACCGGAATCATGGGATACATCACGATTCCGAAACTCGAAGTGCGACTGCCCATCTACCACGGCACCGAAGACACCGTGCTGCAGATCGCCGGCGGACACCTCGCCGGATCGTCACTGCCCGTCGGCGGCAAAGACACGCACACGGCGATCTCCGGACACACGGGACTGCCGTCGGCGAAGCTCTTCACCGGACTCGACAGTCTCAAAGAAGGCGACACCTTCGCATTCCACGTCCTCGACGACACGTACACGTATCAGATCGACCAGATACGCACCGTATTGCCGAACGAAATGCGCGACCTCGACTTCGACCCGGATCAGGACTACGCGACCCTGATCACCTGCACCCCATACGGAGTCAACTCGCACCGACTCCTCGTACGCGGCCACCGGATCCCCACGCCGGCGAACGCGGACGAAACCCCATACGACAAGGCAGACAACCAGCGGACGCTCATCATCGCGGGCATCGCACTCGCCATCGTGTTGTTCATCCTCTGGATCATCTGGCTCATCGTGCACCGCGGTCGCAAACGCGGACGCGACGCCGTGTCAGGCACCCCGGCCAAACATGCGGGACGCTGACACGGAGCGCCGCCACAACGCTTATAATGAACCAAGAGAAGAAAGAACACCTCACCAACCCAAGGGGGGACAATATGGAACGGCTTACCATCGGCAAGCGCATCGCCACAGCGACGCTGTGCGCGGGCGCGTTGATCGCAAGCTTCGCCATCGGACTGCCGAACGTCTACGCGGACGACACGGCCACGGACACAGAGGTCAAGGACTCCATCACGACGACCGAGGATCGCACCGACCTCGCATCCACCGTCGTCGCAGGAGACGGTGAGGGCACCATCAACGTCCACTACGCGCACGACGAAGCCGGACTCGAAGGCGTCGTGTTCCACGTCTACAACGTCGCGAAGTGGGCGAACGAAGGCGGATACGAGCCGGTTGGCGACTTCGCCAACGCCGAGAAGTACCCGGTGAACTGGGACGTGCTCAACGCCGATCCGCAGACCTTCCGCGACATGGCGAACACGCTCGCCGGATACATCGACGTCAACGGCACTGAGCCGGCCGCCAGCGCGATGACCGACGCGGACGGCAACGTCACGTTCGAGAACGTCGGCGACGGCATGTTCCTCGTCACCGCGGACCGCCTCGTCGAGAAGACGCTCGAATGCGCGAGCTCGTCGATGCTCGTCGCGCTGCCGAACGTGCACGTCGAGGACGGCGCGAACCAGCGCGTCGTCAACATCGAGCCGAAGAGCGACTGCGTCGTGCCGGAAATCAAGACCGAGACGCTCAACGTCAAGAAGGTGTGGAAGGACGCCGGCAACAACGACCGGCCGAAGTCCATCACTGTCGAACTGCTCAAGAACGGCGAAAGCCAGGAGACCGTCGAACTGTCC
The DNA here is from genome assembly GCF_002286915.1 of Bifidobacterium italicum. Lineage (GTDB taxonomy): Bacteria > Actinomycetota > Actinomycetes > Actinomycetales > Bifidobacteriaceae > Bifidobacterium > Bifidobacterium italicum. The sequence continues at coordinate 35,165 of NZ_MVOG01000023.1, forward strand.
GACGCGAACAACTGGCAGCACACGTGGGCGGAGCTCGAATCCGGCAACGACTGGAAGGTCGTGGAGAAGGACGTGCCGGCCGGATACACGACGATCTCCGACTACGACATGACGGCGGAGGACGAGGCCAGCGTGACGATCACCAACACGAAGCCGGCGCCGCCGGTGACGCCGAAGCCGCCGGCGCAGACCGGTGCCGACATCGCGCTCGTCGTGGTCGTGGCGGGTGCGGCGCTCGTGCTTGGCGTGCTGCTCATCGTGAAGAGCCGCAAGAAGGAAGCGTGAGCCGCGCGAAGTGATCGCAGCGGCTGACGCCGATCGGTAGGGAAGGCCATTCGGGAGGGTGGCCTTCCCTCTTTTTGGTATTTAGGGTGTTGGTCGGGGAGTGCTCTGCGGCCGGTGGTTGGACGTGTTCGGTGGCTGATGTGGCCCGCTGTGGCATGATTCGGGCGGATTGGTGGCCCGTTGAGGCGTTCTCAGCCCAGGTAGCCGGGATATGGGGGAGGAGGAGGAAATCTGGGGCTGCTGTGGATCCTGAGGTGGACTTGCATTGCATTGTACGGAGAATCTCCGTACAATTCTGGCATGACGACAGATAGGCGAACCGCCCGCATCGATATGCGGCTCACTGAACACGAGAAACAGCTCATCGAACAGGCGAGTGCCGCCACCGGCTCTCGGCTCACCACATGGTGCGTCGAGAACCTCATCAAGGATGCCAAACGTGACTTGTACATCACCGACATCATTCGGCTGTCCGACGAGGCCTTCAATCAGTTCGTCGAGCATCTGGACGAGCCGCTGACCGAGAAGCAGAAGCAGTTCCTTGCCTATCAGCCGGAGTGGGCATGACGGCGATGGTGTTCACGCGGCCGGAACGCGCCAGGAGTCATGTGGATTTCGACGGGTTCGACTGCGGGGAGCCGGTGATCAACGGCTGGCTGAATCGTCACGGCAATGCGTCCAACAAGAATGGCAGTGCCGCGCTGTATCTGTCGTATCACAAGGACACGGGCGAGCTTGCGGGAGCATATACGCTCAGTTCCACGGCGGTGGTGCGCAGCGAGACCAATGCGCCATGGATGCGGCGCAATGCTCCGATGTTGGTTCCTGCCGTGCTGCTTGGGCAGCTTGCGGTCGCCCGGCAGTATCAGCATCAGGGCCTTGCGAAGGCGCTTGTCCGCGACGCAGCGGACAGGACGCTGCAGCTTGGTCTGCACGTGGGCATCCGTGCGCTCGTCGTGGATCCGTTGAACGACGCCTTGACGGAGTTCTACGGGGCGCTCGGCTTTGAAGGATTTGCGGGAGAGATGCGGATGTATTTCCGCATGCCGAACTATCCGCAGGGATGCTCGCAGGAGGGGTGAAACCGGGTTGACGCATCCGGCTCGGCGATCCGTGATGGGCGGGATGCGGAGAGTGTGTGAAAATGGGACGACGCCGCACATTGACGGATGAATACGAGTATGATAGAGCACGTGTTTCATGAATGATACACGGGGTTTACTTCCAGTGCCTATCATGAAACTGATTCTTCCCCCCAACGGGACGCACCGCGACGGTGCGTCCCGTTTTTACGTTTTCGGCCGGGAAGCGGGTGGGAGGGCGTCTGAATCTACGGTGGGAATAGTGGAGGTCAGAAGGGGCCGAATAGTCGGTGAAATCGTTATCCCCCCTGTTATGTGAGTGACAACCACATTATTTTACCCCCCCGTAAGATGTGGGTGGCAATCACATAATCAGGGGGTAACGGGAAATCGGCGGGAACGGCGGTGTATTTGGAGCGGGAGTGAATGCGCGGCGCGTGTGCGGCGGCTATACGCTGGTCAGCTGGCGGGAGTAGGTTGGGGAGATGCAGACGTCGGGCAGCGCGGCAGCGTCGGACGTCGGTGCGTGGCATCGGCGAGTATCATCGGCGTGTCGCGGATGGTCAACGGATGTTCATGGGACTGTGTATATTAGATTGCTGGTGTCTGGCCGCGAGGCTCGCACGCGCCGGACAGTAAGCTTCCCAAGTGAATAAAGGAACGAATATGTACGCGATTGTGAAGGCCGGCGGCCATCAGGAAAAGGTCGAGGTCGGCGATACGATCCTCGTGAATCGTCTTGCAGCCAAGAACGGCGAAACCGTGGAATTCCCGGTTGCGCTCGTCGTGGACGGCTCCAAGGTCACCGTTGCGGCGGCGGATCTCGCGAAGATCACCGTCAAGGCGGAGGTTGTGGACGACGAGGCCAAGGGCCCGAAGATCCGCATCCAGAAGTTCAAGAACAAGACCGGCGTTGCTCGTCGCAAGGGCCATCGCCAGAAGCTGACCGCCGTCAAGATCACCGAGATCGCCTGAGTTCGCTCGGACGAATCGGCATCGGAAGACTGCAGTCAGACACTGAAAGGAACTAGAAATGGCACATAAGAAGGGCGCGTCCAGCTCGCGTAACGGTCGCGATTCAAATCCTCAGTACCTCGGCGTGAAGCGTTTCGGCGGTGAAGCCGTCGTCGCCGGCAACATCCTCGTTCGCCAGCGTGGCACCAAGTTCCACCCGGGCAAGAACGTCGGCGTCGGCAAGGACCACACGCTGTTCGCTCTGACCGATGGTCAGGTGCGCTTCGGCGTTCGCCGTGACCGCAAGGTCGTCGACGTCGTCGCTGAGTGATTGCACTGATCGCGTAAGCACAGTACATACTTTTCGGAAGGCCCCGCCGCTTGGCGGGGCCTTCCTGCGTTTGCTGCGGGTGGTCGAGCGGCGGTCGGTTGTTGGCGGTGGTGTGGGCGGTCGTTTGTGCGTGTGGTCACCCACGGAATGCCGTCGGTGGCGGTGTGGATGGTCGTCTGTGGGTGAGGTCACCCACGGAATGCTGTTTGGGGTGCTGTGGATGGCAGTATTTGGGTGCGGTCACCTTGATACTGCCGTCGGGGGCTGTTGGGGTGGCAGTTTGAAGATGTGGGGACGCATGGACTGCTGTTGGTGGGAGAAGCGGAAGGGATAGAGGCGGTTGGATAGAATGGTCGGCTATGAGTGACTTTGTAGATCGAGTGACAGTGCATGTGAAGGGCGGAGACGGCGGCAACGGGTCGGCGGGCATCCGCAGGGAGAAGTACAAGCCGCTGGCCGGGCCGAACGGCGGCAACGGCGGACGCGGCGGATCGGTCATCTTCGTGGCCGACCCGAACGCGAATTCGCTGCTGGACTATCGGTTCATGCCGCATCGCAACGCCGAGAGCGGAACGATGGGTCTCGGCGACACGAAGGACGGTTCGCAGGGGGCTGATCTGCGGCTTCCGGTGCCGGTCGGCACCGTCGTGTTCACCGCACGCGGAGCGGAAGGCCAGCCGAAGCGCCCGGGCGAAGTGCTCGCGGACCTGCGTCACGCCGGCGACGAGTTCGTCGCGGCGGCCGGCGGCGCGGGCGGCCTCGGCAACGCGGCGCTCGCCAACAAGACGCGTCGCGCGCCGGGATTCGCATTGCTCGGCGAGCCCGGCGAGGAACGCGACGTCATCCTCGAGCTCAAATCGATCGCCGACGTGGCGCTCGTCGGCTTCCCTTCGGCAGGCAAGTCGTCGCTCATCGCGGCGATGTCGGCGGCGAAACCGAAGATCGCCGACTATCCGTTCACGACGCTCGTGCCGAACCTCGGCGTCGTGCAGGCCGGCGACATGCGGTACACGATCGCCGACGTGCCGGGACTCATCCCGGGCGCGTCGCAAGGCAAGGGACTCGGACTGCAGTTCCTGAGGCACATCGAACGCACCGAGATCATCGCGCATGTCATCGATTGCGCGACGCTCGAGCCGAACCGCGACCCGGTCGCCGACTACCGCGCGCTCGAGAAGGAACTCGCCGAATACGCCGACGAACTCGAACTTCCGCTCGGAGCGATCCCGATCCCCGAACGACCGCGCGTCATCATCCTCAACAAGGTGGATATGCCGGAAGCGAAGGAACTCGCGGAATTCGTCAAGCCGGAGTTCGAAAAGATGGATCTGCCGGTGTACATCGTGTCGACGGCGTCGCACGAAGGCCTCAAAGAGCTCAACTTCGCGCTTGCGAACCTCGTCGCCGAAATGCGCAAGGACGTCGCCGAGCGCGAAGCGAGCGCCGAAGAAGAACGCGTCATCATCAAGCCGCTCGAGGAAGCGGGAACGCGTCGGCGCAACGGACGCAACGGCGACGTGCAGGAATTCACGATCGAACGCGAGCAGGACGGCAACGGCGACTACTGGTACACGGTCACCGGAACGAAGCCGGAACGGTGGGTCGTGCAGACGAACTTCGACAACGACGAAGCCGTCGGCTACCTCGCCGACCGCCTCGCGAAACTCGGCGTCGAGGATGCGCTCAGGAAGAACGGCGCTAAGCCGGGTGACGAAGTGCGCATCGGACGTGGCGCGCGCGCCGTCGCCTTCGATTGGGATCCAACAATCGCGGCCGGCGCGGAGATGCTCGACGGCGCGCAGCTCGGCACACGCGGCCACGACCTTCGCCTTGAAGAGGAGGACACGCGTGCGCGGCGCAGGACGAATTCGGAACGCCGCCGGCAGTACCACGAGATGATGGACGCGCGCGCCGCCGTGCGCGCGGCGATGCAGGCCGAACGCGAGGCCGGGCATTGGGCGGATCCGTCGATCGACGACGACCGGCACGACGAGACGTCGCTGTTCGGCCGCGGCGAACCGGAGGAGTACGAGGACGATGCGGATGACTCTGGGTCGAGTCGTTCAGGTTCGCAGGGAGACGAAGCGTGACGGGCGCCGACGGTCTGGTCGGTAAGGCCGGTCAGGCCGGTCAGCGTGGAGACGAAGGTCGGCTGCGGGAGGAATCGGCTGTGGGCGAGTCGGCGAAGTCGGCTGCAGGTGATTCGGCTGTCGGCGGGAAGTCGGCTGCGGATGTGACGGATGGGTCGGCGGCGGTCGTCGGCGTGCGATCCGGGATCGGCGCATGGACGGCGGAGGAGACGCGGCGCGCGATCGCGGCGGCGAAGACGATCGTCGTCAAGGTCGGATCGAGCTCGCTGACGCAGCCGTCCGGGCATCTCGACGTCGGCAAACTCGAGGCGTTGGCCGGCGCGTTGGCGAACGTGCGGCTCGCCGGAGCCAATGTCGTCCTCGTCTCGTCGGGCGCGATCGCGGCGGGCTTCGGACCGCTCGGATTCGCGTCGCGCCCGACCGACGTGGCGACGCAGCAGGCGTGCGCGTCGGTCGGCCAGGGATTGCTGATGGCGCAGTACGAGATGGCGTTCGGACGCTACGGCGTGCGCGTCGGACAGCTGCTCATCACCGCCGGCGACACGATGCAGCCGCAGCAGTACCGCAGCGCCCGGCGCACGATGGCGACGATGCTTGAACTCGGCGTCGTGCCGATCGTCAACGAGAACGACGCGCTCGCAAGCAACGAGATCCGCTTCGGCGACAACGATCGCCTGAGCGCGCTCATCGCGAACATGGTATGTGCCGACGCGCTCGTGCTGCTCACCGACGTCGACGCGCTCTACACGGCGCCGCCGAAGGAGCCGGAGTCGCGCAGGATCCCGTTCGTGCCGAACGTGACGGCGATGATCGACGAGATCCGCGTCGGCGGCACCGGGTCGGGCGTCGGCACCGGCGGCATGGTCACGAAACTCGAGGCGGCGCGCATGGCGGCGGTCTCCGGCATCCCGGCCGTCATGACCTGCGCGTCGAACGCCGGTCCGGCGCTGATGGGCGATGGCGTAGGCACCGCGTTCGCGCCGGTCAAACAGCGCGGTTCGGCGAAGCGGCTGTGGATCAAGTTCGCGTCGCATCCGCAGGGCACGCTTGTCGCGGATGCCGGCGCGGCTGCGGCCGTGCGCGCGGGACGGGCGAGTCTGCTCGCCGCGGGCGTTCTCGAAGCGCGCGGGGATTTCGCGGCCGGCGATGCCGTGTGGATCGACGACGAGGCGGGCAACCATCTGGCGCGCGGGCTCGTCGCCTACGATTCCGAGGAGGTGCCGGACATGCTTGGCCGCAACACGGCGCAGTTGCGTCGTCTGCTCGGAGACGAATACGCGCATCCGCTCGTGCACCGCGACAACCTCGTGCTCGTGTAGCGCGGGGCCCAGGATGGGGCGGATTGCGCTGGGACGCAGCAGTGGCGGCCATTGCGGTTTTCTCCCGCAACGGCCGTTTTGCGTCCTGCTTCGTCGGGGTGGTCGAGGGGTTGGGTCAGGAATCTGACTGTTCGCGGGTCGGTTCGTCGGTGGGGTCGATGGGTCGGGAGGGAATCGGAGGCTTGGCGGGCGAGAAGGTTGACGAGGGGGCGAAGCGGGATGGAAATCGGCGGGAATCGGGAAGGAAGTCCGGATGGTGAATCGGGAAGGCCGGCATATGGCTGTGATGACAATGTGAAGGGATAGCATGGAGGGCATGAGCAACTCCCTTTCTCTTTCCGAACGAATCAACCGCGTCGCGCCAAGCGCCACGCTCGCAGTGGACTCCAAAGCCAAGGCGATGAAGGCGCAGGGCGTCGACGTCATCGGCTTCGGCGCGGGAGAACCCAACTTCGCGACGCCGCAGGACATCGTGGCGGTCGCCGCAGAAGCCGTCGTCGATCCGAAGAACTACAAGTACACGCCGACGGCCGGTCTGCCGGAGCTGCGCGCGGCCATCGCCGACAAGACGCTGCGCGACAGCGGCTACGAGGTGAAGCCGGAACAGGTCGTCGTGACGAACGGCGGCAAGCAGGCCGTGTACGAAACGTTCCAGCTGCTGCTCGACGACGGCGACGAGGTCATCATCCCGACTCCGTACTGGACGAGCTACCCCGAAGCCGTCAAGCTCGCAGGCGGCAAGCCGGTCGAAGTGTTCGCGGGCGCGGACGTGAACTTCGAGCCGAACGTCGCGGACCTCGAGGCGGCGCGCACCGAACGCACGAAAGCGGTCATCATCACGTCGCCGAACAACCCGACCGGCGCCGTGTGGAGCGAGGAGACGATCCGCGGCATCGGCCAGTGGGCGGTCGAGCACGGCATCTGGGTCGTGAGCGACGAAATCTACGAACACCTCACCTACGACGGCGTGAAGACGACGTACGTCGGCGCGGTCGTGCCGGAAGTGCGCGACCAGCTGATCGTGCTCGACGGCGTGGCGAAGACGTATGCGATGCCCGGATGGCGCGTCGGCTGGATGGTCGCGCCGGAGCCGGTCGCGAAGGCCGCGGCGAAACTGCAGGGGCATATGACGTCGAACGTCAACAACATCGCGCAGCGCGCGGCGCTCGCCGCCGTCGCCGGGCCGCTTGACGCGGTCGCGCAGATGCGTGCGGCCTTCGACAAGCGCCGCGGCATCATCGTGTCCGCGCTCAACGACATCGAGGGCGTGTACTGCCCGACGCCGAAGGGCGCGTTCTACGCATTCGCCGACGTTCGCGGACTGCTGAACAGGCCGGTCGGGCCGAACGGGCTCGAGTTCGAGACCTCGTCGGACCTGGCTGCGGCGCTGCTCGACGAAGCCCATGTGGCGGCGGTGCCCGGCGAGGCCTTCGGCGCGCCGGNTCCTTCGGCGCGATGCCGAGCAGATAGCCCAGACGGCTCGGCACACCCTTGAAGAACCAGATGTGCGTGACCGGCGCGGCC
>NZ_MVOG01000024.1 GCF_002286915.1 Bifidobacterium italicum
TGCGCCGCCTTGAGCACGGCCGGCCGGATCGGCTGCCGTTCGCCGTCGGTGCCGGTCGCCGCGCCGGCCAGCGTGCGCGCGGCCGCCGCGACGGCGTCGTCGAGCGTGCCGTTCTCGACGAGCGCCTGCAGCGCCGGCGATTCGGTGATGTCGCTCATGCCCGTTCCCCCTTGTCCTGTGCGTCCTTCGTGTTCTTCGCGCCGCGATGCGCGCCTTCGACGTCGAGCGTCAGCAGCGTCTCGCCGCCGTCGACGGCGGATGCGGCGGTCGCGAAGATCTCGTTGACGACGCCGTCGACCGGCGCATAGACGTAGTTCTCCATCTTCATCGACTCGAGCACGACGAGCAGGTCGCCTTTGCTCACATGCTGCCCCGGCGCCACGGTGATGCGGGTGACGATCGCCTGCATCGGCGACGCGATGACGCCGGAACGCTCGTCCTGCCGCTGCCGGCCGCGTTCGACGTGATGCATGCCCTGGCCGCGCAGCGGCTGCGTCGGGCGTTCGGCCGCCCGCGAGCGCGCGCCGCCGGTGAGCGTCGCGACGACGTCGCTCGGCACCGTGAGCACGACGCGCCGATGGTTCATCTCGATGACGATCTCCTCGCTCGGCGTGCGCTCGTCGACGTCCTGCGCGCCCGCGCTCAGCGACGCCGGCTGCCCGGCGCGCGTCGACGCCGGCTCGCGGTTGAGGTATTTGCGTTCGAGCCATTTCGTGCTCACTGCGAAGTCGGCGCCGTGCTCGGCCGTGAATTCGTCGTCGGCGAAGACGGTGCGGTACAGCTCGACCGGCGTCGGCACGCCGGCGATCTCGATCTCGTCGAGCGCGCGGCGCACGCGTGCGACGGCCGTCGCGCGGTCCTGTGCGGTGACGATGAGCTTGCCCATCATCGAATCGAATTTCGGGGAGATCGTATCGCCCTCGAGGACGCCCGAGTCGACGCGCACGCCCGGGCCGCTCGGCCAACGCACCGTCTCGAGCGTGCCGGCGGACGGCGTCAGGTTCGACTTCGGGTCCTCGCTCGTGATGCGCAGCTCGAAGCTGTGGCCGCGCGGCAGGGGCGCCGGCGTGAGCGCGCCGCCGGCGGCGATCGTCAGCTGCTCGCGCACGAGGTCGACGCCGCTGACCTCCTCGCTGACCGTGTGTTCGACCTGCAGCCGCGGATTGACTTCGAGGAAGTACGCCTTGCCGGACGGCGTCACCATGAACTCGCAGGTGCCGAGCCCCACATAGCCGACCGTCTCGAACAGACGGCGCGAGTAGTCCTCGAGCTGTGCGAGGACGTCGTCGGGCAGGAACGGCGCGGGCGCCTCCTCGATGAGTTTCTGGTTGCGCCGCTGCACCGAGCAGTCGCGCGTCGAATAGACGGTGAAACCGCCGTGCATGTCGCGGCCGCACTGGGTTTCGACGTGCCGGCCGTTGTCGATGAATCGTTCGACGAAGTAGTCGGCGAGGTCGCCTCCCTGCGCGGCGTTGTGGTTGAGGTAGAAGCCGCGCAGCTCGTCGTCGCTGCGCACGAGCGTGATGCCGCGGCCGCCGCCGCCGTCGGTGCGCTTGAGCATCAGCGGATAGCCGTGCGTGTGCGCGAAGTCGAGCAGCGGACGCATGCCGACGATGGAGTGCGAGATGCCCGGCACCGGCGGCACCTGCGCCTTCTCGGCCACCTGGCGCGCGCTGATCTTGTCGCCGAGCGCGTCGAGCGCATCCGGCGACGGGCCGATCCAGACGGCGCCTTCGGCGAGCACCTTGCGCGCGAAGGAACTCACTTCGGACAGGAAGCCGTAGCCCGGATGGACGGCGTTCGCGCCCGAACGGCGCAGGATCGCGATGAGCAGGTCCTCGTTGAGATAGGTGTCCGCATAGGTGTCGCCGGACAGCAGGAACGCCTCGTCGGCCATGCGCACGTACTGGCAGTGCCGGTCCTGTTCGGCGTAGACGACGACGGTCGGCACGCCCATCTCCCGCGCCGTGCGCACGACGCGCAGCGCGATCTCGCCGCGGTTCGCGACGAGCAGCTTCATCGGCGAACCGGATGGTGCGGACGGTACGGATGGTGTGGGCATCGCGGACGGCGACGCGGACATGTTCGGCGACGCCGGCATGGTCGGCGATGCGGATGCGGAGGATGCGGACGGCGCCGAGGGGGCGGCGGCGGGCGAGGTCGCGGACGGCATCGCGGTCGGTGCGGCATCCGCCTCAGGCGGCGCGCCTGCTCCGCCCGGCGACCTATGCGCACCGGACGCACGCGCGGTTGGGTCTTGGTCAAGCATGCGTTTCAGCATCCTCTTTTTCGCGGGACGTCGACACTTGCGTTCCCACAAGAATCGCCATCGACTTTTGTGGACGTGAACAAACCCCGGCCGCCGCCCATCTCGTATCGTTGCCGGCGAACCCCGACGCGGCGCCTGCGCCTGAGAGGCCACGGCCACCTGCCGCGTCCCCCGGCGGCAAGCGGCACCCATCGCCGGCACGTCATACAACAGCACACAAAGGACTACGACATGACGATGAACCAACTCCCGAACCACAACGACAGTCTCACTATACGGACATCGGAACTCACCATTCGGCGTGTCGTCGGCGGCATGCTGCCGGTGGCGGTCACGACCGGCGCGCTGTGGGCGGCCGCGGCGATCGGCCGCATCGCGATTCCGGGCACGCCGGTGCCGATCACGCTGCAGACGCTCGTGCTGATGATCGCCGCCGTAACGCTCGACTGGCGGCGCGTCGCGGGCGCGGTCGCGCTCTATCTGACGATGGGGCTGTGCGGACTGCCGGTCTTCTCGGGCGGCATGTCGACGGCCGCGCTCGTCGGCCCGACCTGCGGATTCCTGTACGCGTTCCTGCCGGCCGGCGTCGTCACGTCGCTGCTCGGCGCGCGTGGCGCCCGATTCGCCATGCGCCTCGCTGACGCTTCCGGCTCGCGTACAGCGGGTTCGACCGGCGGCACCGGCGCAAACGCTTGGTTCGCCGCGGCTCTGGTATTCGCCGCATATCTGTTCGCATGCGTGCTCGGATGCGTCCTGCTGCAGGACGGCATCGGCGTGCTCGTGCAGGCCGCGACGACGCATGTGCCGCTGAAGCCGCTTGCGATGGTATCCGCCGCGTTCATCCCCGGCGACCTGGTGAAAGCCGCGTTCGCCGCCTCGCTCGCGACGCCGATCGCGCTCGCCAAACTGCGGTAGGACGCCGGTTGTGATTGTTTTGGGTGCAGCGTGCACCCAAAACGATCACAACCGTCCCTCCGAGCGAACGCTGCAGCCGCACCCCGCACCCGGGACGATCGCAAGCCGAACCGTCAGCGAACGCCAGCGTCACGATCCTCACCCGGAACGATCACAACCGTCCCTCCGAGCGAACGCTGCGGCCGCACCCCGCACCCGGGACGATCGCAACGGCGTCTCCGCTTCCCCGCCAAACGTCCGCCGAACCCGGCCCCGCCGCTCAGCGCGGCATGTTCGGCAGCACGCCCACGTCGGCCGTGCGCACGATCCGCTCCTCGCCGTCGTAGGTCGTCATCGCAAGCGACGCGTCGGCGTTGATGCCGTGCGCGATGCCGTGCTCGGTCGTGCCATCCATATAATGCACTTCGATGGGGTGCCCGAGCGTCCAGCTTTCCTGGACGAGCCTGCGCCGCAGATGCTGCACGTTCGCGTCCGGGTTGAGCCCGAGGTTCCACAGCCGTTCCTCGATGTGCTTCACGGTGCGTGACGCGATGAGGTCCATCGCCGCCTCCGTTCCCGGCCGCTCCCCCGCGTGCTCGGGTTGTGTGATGAGCTGCCACGACGTCGCCTCGTCGGTCGGCAGTTCATCGAACGGCACGTCGATGTTGAGTCCGATTCCGTAGACCACGGCGACGACGTCCGGCGCGGGCACCGTCACGATCTGCGCGAGGATGCCGCCGAGCTTATGCCCGTGGTAGACGATGTCGTTCGGCCATTTGAGCATGACGTCGTCGCGCGCGTCGTCGATGTTCGCCGGATCGCGCACGAGCATCATGTCCGTTTCACTCAGCGTTTCACGCAGCGCGTCGAGCACGGACAGCCCCGCGACCATCTGCAGCCAGCCGTTGATACGCGGATCGCACGCCACGGTCTTCCCCACCGCCGAGACGAACGACATGATGAACGATTTCCCCGGCGCGCTGAACCACGAATGGTCGAGCCTGCCGCGCCCCGCCGTCTGCTCCCGGGCTCTGATGACGGTCATGCCGTCGCGATTCCACTTTCCGCTCGTGATGTATTGCTCGGCGACCGTGTTCGTCGACCCTACCGATCTGAGCGACACGACCTTCGCCGCCGCGCGCGTCAGCGGCAGATCACCGTTGATGACGTTGTCGGAGCGGAACGGATCGTCCCGCTCCGTGCGCCGCACGGCCGCAGCCGTCTCGCCATTGCCGCCGTTTCCGCAGTTGCCGCTGATTCGGTCCGCCATTCGATATCCCTCCGCGTTGATGCCGATGCTTCCTCCATCATGCACCCGCACGTCGATGCGCCGCACGCGCCTGCTCGTTCCTCGCGCCTCCGCATCGCCAGCGCACGCCCTCTCACGATGGAATCGCACCATCATGCACATCCGCACGCTCCGTCGATAACGATCCGCATCCCCCATTCACCGCAAGTCCAACCTTCGCACCCCGATCGAGTACACTCCCCACGTCATCGTCTCAGACACCACGCACACCGCCACTTCGCACTCCGATTGAGCACACCGCTGACGAGCCGCACGTTCCGCTTACCGCCGATCCTGCCTTCACCCGCCCCGCTCCACATACTCGCCGCACCGCGGCTCCACGCGCTTCGCCCACCCGTCGTCGTCCCGCACTTGCGCCCGTCGCATACCCACACGCCCCGTCCACGACGAAGTCGCGCGCGGCCGCCCATTCTGCCGCCGCTTGTACAATCGCGTCTATGGCACGTGAGCATTCCACCGATTCCCATACCTTGACGACCGCGTCGTCCGTCAACGCCGAATCCTCCGCGACCACCACCCCCGCCTTCCGCGCGACGCCGCCGACCTTCGCCGACCGCTGCGGCGCATGCTTCCGTTGGCTGATCGCCGCCCTCGCCTGCGTCTGGATCTCCTGGTGCACGTCAATCGGCCCGCTGATGCGTTCCGATATCGGCCTCGCCGGCTTCGACTGGACGAACGCCCTGCTGTTCCTCGTCATGTTCAGCTGCACTTTCGGCTTCGTGCTGCTGCTCGTCTTCACCGCCCGCCGCCGTGAAGGCATGTGCAGACCCCGCAACCTGACCCGCGTCCGCACGCGCCCCCTTGACACCGACCCCGCCGCCGACTTATCCACATCCGTTTCCACAACCTCCGCATCCTCCACCGACTCCATCCACAACCCTGTGGATACCCATGTGGATGATCACAACGATTCCTCCACAGCCGCAGTTCATTCCACAGCCTCCTCATCCACATCCCCCGCCATCCACACGCGCCGCAACGCATCCGCCGATGATTCCCGCAGTGGTTCCCCCGACACCGCCCGCAGTCGCCTGCGCCCACGCTGCTCCCGCATCGGCGCAGCCGCCTCGCGCGCGATCATCGCCGCGACCTCCGATTGGAAACGCATCTGGCTCGTCCTCGCCATCTGCTGGCTGTGGGTTCCGACGACGCTGCTCGCGGCCTTCGGCGCCGACGTCTATTCGCAGGCCCGTGAATTCGCCTGGGCGTGGAACCAGTGGACGGGCGTCGACCAGCCGTACATCGGCTTCTTCTCCTTCGTCCCGATGGACATCTATCCGACCGCCCATTACATGTGGCCGGAGCAGCCCACCTATCTGACCGACCAACACAACATCGTGCTCACGGTCTTCTATGGCGGCGCGCTCGCGATCTCCCGCTATCTGACCGGTTCGAACGACGCCGGGCTCGTCGTCCTCGCCGTCCTGCAATGGCTGTTCGCCGGTTTCTGCTGCGCGTCCGCCGCGAACCGCTTCTTCAACCTGCCATGGCTCACCCGCCGCTCGCGCGGCCGGGACAAAGCCGACGGTTCCTCGCTGATCGCCTCGGCCGCGACCACGGTCTCCACGCGCATCACCCCCTATTCGGGTACTCCCGCCGGCGCATGCGCCCGCGCGCTCATCATGCTCGTCTTCATCTGCTGCCCGCTCGTGCTGTTCGCGACGATCTCGCTGACGAAATCCCCGCTGTTCGCGTTCGCGTTCACCTGGTGGTTCGGCCTGATGTACGAGCTCTATATGACCTATGTCCCGCGCATCAAGGCCTCCGGCAGCCACCCCGCCACGGTTCCCGCCGCCACGGACAAACCGGCTTCCGCCGCTGGCGCATCGATCGCCGCTGCCGGTCAACAGGTCGGCGCCGCCAATCCCTCTTTCGCCCTCCTCCCCACACGTCGCATCACGATCGTCGCGCTCGTCGTTTCGGTGAGCGTCATGCTGATCAGCGCGAAATACGCGTGGTACATCCTCCTGGCGCAGGTCGTCTTTTCGCTGCTTGCCGACCGGCGCCGCTGGAAGCTCTATCTGGGCGCATTGCTGCTGCCGACGATCCTGATCCACGGCTCAATCGCCGCGTTGATCGCCTCCGGTACGATCATCAGCGGTGACCCGATCGAGTCCCGAGGCATCCAGATCCAGATGATCGCGCGCGTCGCCCATGAAAATCCAAACGCGATCCCGCAGGACGCGCGCGACAAGCTCGCCCCGATCTTCAATCTCGACCAGACCGCGCAGGCCTATCGTCCGCAGGACGCCGACCCGGTCAAATCATCGGGCATCCAGTCGAAGAAGGTCAGCTATCGTTGGCGTTCCGTCACATCCGAGGACATGGACAACTTCAACAAGGCGTGGCTTGAGATCGTTCGCGCCGACCCGCGCACCGCATTCGACGGCCTGTTCGCCAAGAGCTACGGCTACTTCGACATCTTCGATCCGCCCTACGTCCCGATGAGCTACTACATCGACAACGACTACGTCCAGCAGACGAATACGTGGATCAAGTATTACGACCATGACTGGCGCACGAAGGTCGCTGATTTCGCCCGCGGCTGGAGTGGCATCCCCGTGCTCGGCTGGTTCACCCACGGTAATTTCTATGTCACCCTCACACTGCTCATCGGGGCCGCCGAGCTCGCGCTCAAACGTTGGCGCGCGCTGTCATGGCACATGCCGTTGCTGCTGTTGATGGGCGTCATGATCACGGCCCCGGCGAACAACTTCGAGCGCCACATGCTGCCGATCGCCTTCGTCTTCGGCTTCCTGTGCCTGATGTTCCACCGCGACACGCGTCGACGCCTCGACGTGCCCGCGCTCCCCTCGTCAGCGCACTGACCGTGCGGCCGACGCATCGCCGGAACAACTGGATCCGGGCCATTTCTGGGTCTCCGTGCGACCGGTCCGCTCAGAACCGCTCACATCCGCGCATGACCGCACATGCATACCGCCGTGGGGAATGCTTCAAAACCGTATCTGCGTTGAGGGGGGCCAACTTCAGGGAATCGGGCGCGTAGCCCTCTCAGGATCCGCATGATTCCGCCACTGTGAAGGACCGGTTATCGGCCGATACGCCGAAGTTGCTCTCCCTCAACGCAGATACCGATCCGACCATGGCTGCGGCCGCATTCCATAGCCTGCCATCCCCGGCCGGCCTTATCTAGCGATCACGTATTCTGCCGATGGCGATCGCCGTATTGAGCACGAAGGCGTCACGCGGATCGGTGGCATCCCAACCCGTCGTCTCCGCCGCGCGTTTGAGCCGGTAGCGGACCGTGTTCGGATGGATGTTGAGTTCCTTCGCCGTCGCCTCCAGCGATCCGCCGTGCCGCAGGAACGTGGACACGGTCACGAAGGTCGGATCGTCCTCGTTGCTGCCGTGCAGCACCTGGTAGACGTTGCGGTACAGCTCCTCGCGCGCCATGTCGTCGCCGATGAGCGCGCGTTCCGGCAGCAGGTCGTCGGCGCGCAACGGCCGCGCCGGATCGACGATCGACGGTGCGGCCTGCAGCGAGAACAGCGCCTCGCGGATGGCATGGCTTGCGCCTTCGACCCCCTCCCGCATCGGGCTGACGTACACGGCGGAGTCGTCGCTGAACGCCGGCAGCATATTCGTGCAAGCGATGCCCGGCGACACGGCCGCCTGCACCCGCGCGCATACGATGACGAAGGCGCCATAGACGCCGATGAGCGGCGACGCGCCGCCGAGATCCGTGATGACCTGTCCGATTTTCGCCACCGTCGCCGCCATGCTTTCGGCCGGCTCGCCCCCCACGGCAAAGCATTCAAACTGGCCGCGCCATCCGATGACGTTGAGCAACGACGTGACGCGTTCGTCACGCAGTCCGCTGATCAGGCATTCGAACGTGAGCGCCCGGATTGTGCCGTCATCCGTGCGTCCCGCCAACAGTTCCAAGATATCCGCGTGTTCATCGCCCAACATGACTCCGATTCTACCCGCCGAGCGTTCCACGCCGCCGTTCCGTCTCCCATCATCACGATTCGCGCACGCATGCGCGCCACGTCCGGCGCCCGTTTACGAAACATCCCCGCCGGGCGCAATGCCCAGCGGGGATGCCATGTCAGTCAGCCGTAACCAGCCGACCGATCCGAAAACCGAATCAGCGAACGCCGAATCAGATCGAAGCCGGATCGACCGGAACGCCCGGATCCATTGTCGCGGTGATCGTCGCCTTGGTGATGTAGCGGCCCTTGACGGTGGACGGCTTGAGACGCTTGACTTCGTCGGCGATCGCACGGAAATTCTCGTCGAGCGCTTCAGCGGTGAACGAAAGCTTGCCGAAGAGGAAGCTCAGGTTGCCGTTCTTGTCGACGCGGAAGTCGACCTTGCCACCCTTGATGTCCTTGACGGCCTTCGTGACGTCCATGGTCACGGTGCCGGTCTTCGGGTTCGGCATGAGGCCACGCGGACCGAGCACGCGGCCGAGGCGGCCGACCTTGCCCATCATGTCCGGCGTCGCGACGACGGAGTCAAAGTCGAGGAAGCCGTTGGCGACCTGCTCGACGAGATCGTCGTCACCGACGATGTCCGCGCCGGCCTCGAGCGCCTCGGTGGCCTTCGGGCCGCGGGCGAACACGAGGACCTTGGCGGTCTTACCGGTGCCGTTCGGCAGGTTGACGGAGCCGCGGACGAGCTGATCGGCCTTGCGCGGGTCAACGTTGAGGCGCAGCACGGCTTCGACGGTCTGGTCGAAGTTGTACGACGGCATGCTCTTGAGCAGAGCAATGGCCTCTTCCGGCGTGTACAGGTTGTTGCGATCGATGCGCTCGGCCGCTTCGCGATACTTCTTGGAGTGCTTAGCCATCTGTCCCTCTCCTCTCAGTCCGTCACCGTGATGCCCATCGAGCGCGCGGTGCCCTCGATGATCTTCATTGCGGCTTCGATGTCACGAGCGGAAAGATCGGCCATCTTCGTCTCCGCGATTTCGCGGACCTGATCCTTGGTGACCGAGCCGACCTTCGTCGTCAGCGGATTGTCGGCGCCCTTCTGCACGCCCGCAGCCTTCTTGAGCAGCGCGGCCGCCGGCGGGGTCTTGAGGATGAAGTCGAAGGAACGATCCTCGTAAACGGTGATCTCGACAGGGATGATCTGGCCCATCTTGTCCTGCGTCTGCGCGTTGTACGCCTTGCAGAAGTCCATGATGTTCACGCCATGGGAACCCAGAGCCGGGCCCAGCGGCGGTGCCGGATTGGCCTTGCCAGCCTCGATCTGGAGCTTGATCAGCGCCGAGACTTTCTTCTTAGGAGCCATAAGTTGGTTCTTCTTTCTGTGAAGCGGTAAAACGGCGTGTTTCCACGCCTTCCGCAACGTTGTCTTGCTGTGCTGTGCCAGCGGGCGCACTAACATGCACCCTCCAGTCACAACTTTTCCATGATGCCACCTATTCCCGACATTTCCCGATGTCGTGCCGCGCATACGTCCGGCGCTCCGGCCGCCCATAACGAACAACGCGCAGCCGTCCAAAGACGGGCTGCGCGTTGTTCGCCGATTATGCTGCTCAGACGAGCTTCTCCACCTGGTCGAAGCCGAGCTCGACCGGCGTGTCGCGTCCGAAGATCGACACGAGCACCGTGAGCTTCTGCGTCGACGGCTCGACTTCGGAGACGACGGCGGACATCGTCGCGAACGGGCCGTCGGTGACGGTGACCTGATCGCCGACGGCGTACGAGACCTCCATGACGCGCTTCTTCGCGGCGGCCGGCTTGTCGCCTGCCTCCTTGAGCGCCTGCGACGCGATCATCGGCGCCATCATCTGCACGACCTCCTTGCGGCTCAGCGGCGCCGGCTCACGCGTCGGGCCGACGAATCCGGTCACGCCTTCGGTCTCGCGCACGATGCGGCGCGCGTCCTCGTCCGGCCACATGCGGATGAGGACGTATCCCGGCACACGCACACGCGTAACGACCTTCTTGCCCTTTTCGGTGTGCTTTTCGACTTCCTCCATCGGCACTTCCACCTGGAAGATCGTGTCTTCGAGACCGAAGCTGGCGACACGCGATTCGATGTTGCTCTTGACGCGCTTCTCGTATCCCGAATACGTGTGCAGCACATACCATTTGCCGTCGAGCGTGCGCAGGCTCTTCGAGAACTCCTTGACTGCCTTCGCGCCGGCGTCCTCTTCCTCAGCCTCCTCTTCCGCCTCCGCCGCCGGACCATCGTCGTTCACGTCGGCGTTCGCGGTGCCGCTCGATTTCGCGTCCGAGTTGGCGTCCGCCTGCTCGTCGATGCTTTCTTCGATGCTCACGGTCGCAGCCGCGTCGGCGTCGGCGGCCGACGTCTGTTCCGCGGCCTCCACGGAGTCGTACGCGATGCCTTCCGCAACATCCTCGCTCGGCGACGCGGCGGCGACGGCGTCAATCTCCTCCGTCTGTGACTGATCCTGATCAGCCTGATTGAGGTCATCGAGATTCACTTCGTCACTCATGCATGTCCTTTGTGCTGGGGGTTGATTTCAACGATTGAATGTACCAGAAAACGATTATAGCTGGGGTTCCCCCCAGCTATAATCTCAACGTTTGCGCCTGTTTTCGCCTTGGCCGAATCAGCCGAAGATCAGGAAGGCGAGCTTGCCAAGTCCGGTGTCCATCAGCGTGACGAGGATCATCAGTAGCACGACGAAGATGAACGACGCGAGCGACCAGTAGAACAGCTGCTTCCTCGTCGGCGTAACGACCTTGCGCAGCTCATCGATGATCTGCTTGATGAACAGGCCGATGCGCATGAACACGTTCGGTTTCACGACTAGTTCGCCATGATCGGTCTTCTTGGCCATGTTCCCTCCTGAAAGGCATTCGATGAACTTACTCGTTGTCTTTGCAGGGAAGGCGGGACTCGAACCCACAACCTACGGTTTTGGAGACCGTTGCGCTACCAATTGCGCCACTTCCCTAGGTTGATTCTGCGTCCGCCGTTTCCGGCCTTCGCAAAACCGCCAAGTTGAAATAGTAACGTATCCGTCCGACGATGTCCAATCCCGTGTGTTTCCTTCACATTCCGCCCACGTTTCCCCCCGATGCCCCCGTTCGGTCTCACCCGGCTTCGCCAGTCCTCGCCAGGCTTCCCACCTGCCGCCCAGCCTCATCTCCGCCTGCCCCGGCAGTTCCGTCCCGCCCCATCGACACCGTCGACGACCCCGCCCGCAAACTACCCCATTTCCGTCCCGTCCCATCGACCCCACCGACGAACCAACCCACAAACCCACGCGCTTTCACCCACCACACCCGGTCCCATATAGCAGCAAAAAGCGGCGGCCACGCATCTGCGCAACCGCCGCCATGCCGCTTATCGCGGACCGCCGCCGCGGCGGACCGGCACCACCGGATCCGCCGCGAGCGCCGCTATCGCACTCTCAGGCGCGCTTCGCCTCGGCCCATTCCTTGAACCGACGCATGCCTTCCACGATCTGATCGTCCGCCACCGCGTACGAGAACCGCATGTATCCCGGCGCGCCGAAGGCCTCGCCGGGCACCGCCGCCACATGGGCTTCGTCGAGCAGCGCCGCAGCCAGGTCCGACGAGGTCTCGAACTCGAGCCCGTTCGGCCCGACCGGCCTGTTCAGCAGTCCGCGAACGTCGGCGAATGCGTAGAACGCGCCCTTCGGCGTCGGGCAGTACACGCCCTCGATGTCGTTGAGCGCGGACACGATGATGCCGCGGCGCTTGTCGAAGGCCGCACGCATCTGC
>NZ_MVOG01000025.1 GCF_002286915.1 Bifidobacterium italicum
GGCCTCGCCGTAGCGGCCGGTCTTGCCGGCGTGCACGCTCTTCGCGAGCCGCGCGATGCCTTCGCTCGACTCGTGCTCGATCGCGTCGCGCACGGCGTCCGCGGCCGCCTCGGCGCGCTCGATGCGCTCCCGGCGGTTCTTCGGCCGTCCGGCATGAGCGAGGTCGGCGGCCGGCGACGCCGCCATCGACGCGTCGCCGCTGATCGCGTCGTGCGCCTGCGCGGCGACCTGCCCGTCGGGGAAGTACAGCGCCGAATCGTAGACGCCTGCCGTCTGGTCGCGCACGATCCTGCCGTTGTGCAGTTCGACGACGCGCTTGCGCATCGAATTGACGATCTCCTCGTTGTGCGTCGCCATGACGATCGTCGTGCCGGTGCGGTTGATCGCGTCGAGCACCTCCATGATGCCCAGCGACGTCGTCGGGTCGAGGTTGCCGGTCGGCTCGTCGGCGAGCAGCAGCTGCGGATGGTTGACGTAGGCGCGCGCGATCGTGACGCGCTGCTGCTCGCCGCCGGACAGTTCGAGCGGCTTGTTGCGCTCCTTGCCGGTCAGGCCGACCGTCTTGAGCACCTTCGGCACGAGCGAGCGGATCGCCGAGCGCGGCGTGCCGATCACCTCGAGCGCGAAGGCGACGTTCTCCCAGACGGTCTTGTTCGTCAGCAGCTTGTAGTCCTGGAAGATCATGCCGACCGAGCGGCGGTACTGCGGCACCTGCCGGTTCGGCAGGCGGCGCAGGTCGTAGCCGCCGACGCGGATCTCGCCGTCGGTCGCCTCCTCCTCGTGCAGCAGCAGACGCAGCAGCGAGGTCTTGCCGGAGCCGGAGGCGCCGACGAGGAAGACGAAGTCGCCGCGGTCGATCTGCAGGTTGACGTCCTCGAGCGCGGGACGCGTGGAGTTCGGGTAGATCTTGCTCACATGGTCCATCGAGATCAGCGCCATGTCATCTCCAATCCATCGTGCGCGCGGCTGCGCGAGACGCGTCGGTCGTCGTGCGGCAAGTCTACTCGGCGCCCTGCTCAGCGGCCTCGCGGCGCTGCTCGTGGCGCCAGCGGATGCCGGCCTGGATGAACTCGTCGATGTCGCCGTCGAAGACGGCCTGCGTCTGCGACGTCTCGTGGCCGGTGCGCAGGTCCTTGACCATCTGGTACGGATGCAGCACGTAGGAACGCATCTGGTCGCCCCAGCTGGCCTTGATGTCGCCGGCGAGCTCCTTCTTCTTCTTGGCCTCCTCCTCGTGGCGCAGCACGAGCAGCCTCGACTGCAGCACGGCCATCGCCGCGGCGCGGTTCTGGATCTGCGAACGTTCGTCCTGCATCGTCACGACGATGCCGGTCGGCAGGTGGGTGATGCGCACGGCGGAGTACGTCGTGTTGACGCCCTGGCCGCCGGGGCCGGAGGCGCAGTAGGTGTCGACGCGGATCTCGCTGTCCGGCACGTCGATGTGGTCGGTCGCCTCGACGAGCGGCACGACCTCGACGGCCGCGAAGCTCGTCTGGCGGCGTCCCTGGTTGTCGAAGGGCGAGATGCGCACGAGGCGGTGCGTGCCGCCCTCGACGGACAGGCGTCCGTAGGCGTAGGGCGCGTCCACCTGGAAGGTCGCCGACTTGATGCCGGCCTCCTCGGCGTAGGACGTGTCCATGACCTTCGCCTTGTAGCCGTTGCGTTCGGCCCAGCGCAGGTACATGCGCAGCAGCATCTGTGCGAAGTCCGCCGCGTCGACGCCGCCCGCGCCGGAACGGATCGTCACGACGGCGGAGCGCTCGTCGTATTCGCCGTCCATCAGCGTCTGGATCTCCATGTCCTCGAGATCCTTCGCGATCGCGCCGACCTCCGTCTGCGCCTCGGCGAGCGTGTCGGCGTCGTCCTCCTCGCGGCCGAGCTCGACGAGCGTCTCGACGTCGTCGATGCGCGCGCGCGCCGACGCGAGGCGCTTGATCTGCGACTGCACGGCGGAGAGCTTCGACGTCACCTGCTGCGCATGCTCCGGGTCGTCCCACAGGCCAGGCTCCGCCGCCTCGACCTCGAGCTCCTGCTCCTGCCTCTTGAGACGGTCGACGTCGAGCGCGAGCGCGATCTCCTCGTATTTCGCGCGTGCGTCGGCGATCGCCTGGGAAAAGTCAAATTCTGCCATGATGCTCCTCAAAAAATCGTGTGTTGCGGTGCGCGTGCGCCGGGACTGCGTCCGGCGGGCGCGCGACGGGGTCTTCGTGCCCCGCGCCGGTCTCGCTTCATCAAGCCGTCGGGTCCGTCACCACCTCAACTGGTCGGGGCGGCCCCGCATTCCCGGACGTCCATGTCACGGGAACATGGAGGTTCAAAGGCCGGACAGGACCATCGGAACGCACATCCCGACGACGACGGCCGCGATGACGGCGACGGTGAGGAGACGGCGCAGGTCATGGCCGCCCCCGTCTCGACGTTCCGGTTCATGCTGGTTCTTGGCGCTCACAGAAACCACAGTGTACCGCACACCCAACCCGTGTTCGCGCCGAGCCGCACGCCCGCGGCCGCCGGCGCGCACATGGGGCGGCCGCGGCGCACATCC
The DNA here is from genome assembly GCF_002286915.1 of Bifidobacterium italicum. Classification (GTDB taxonomy): domain Bacteria; phylum Actinomycetota; class Actinomycetes; order Actinomycetales; family Bifidobacteriaceae; genus Bifidobacterium; species Bifidobacterium italicum. The sequence continues at coordinate 2,546 of NZ_MVOG01000025.1, forward strand.
CCCGTTGTATCGTGGAAGCGCGCGGCGCGCGAGGATGCGCCGTGGCAGCGCGGCCGGCACGACGCCGGCCGGCACCGTCTTCACCGAAGGAGCGCACATGACCGATGAACGCTGGGCATGGGGCTGGGGTCTCGCCAACGTCGACGCCGCCGGCAACACCCTCGACGTCTGGTATCCGAAACTTGAGATGGGCGACGCGAAGCCGTCCGCGCCGGCGGCCGCGCACGGCTTCGGCACGCTCGTGCACGACGGGCCCGACGCGCGCGGCGTGCGCCGCGTGCCGGTGTTCACCGCCGTGGACGTCGACGCACCGATCGCCGACGCGGCGGACGCCTACCTGCGCCTGCACCTGCTGAGCATGCGCCTGGTCAGGCCGAACTCGATGAACCTCGACGGCATCTTCGGCGCGCTCAACAACGTCGTGTGGACGAACTACGGCCCCTTCGCCGTCGAGGACTTCGCGCTGCGCCGCCTCGACGTCATGAACGCGAACGCCGGCGCCGCGATGCCCGGCATGCACGCCGACGTCAACGTCCTGGCGATCGACAAGTTCCCGCGCATGCTCGACTACGTCGTGCCGAGCGGCGTGCGCATCGGCGACGGCGACCGCGTGCGCCTCGGCGCCTATCTGAGCGAGGGCACGACGGTCATGCACGCCGGCTTCGTCAACTTCAACGCCGGCACGCTCGGCACCTGCATGATCGAGGGCCGCGTCTCGCAGGGCGTCGTCGTCGGCGACGGCTCCGACGTCGGCGGCGGCGCGTCGATCATGGGCACATTGTCGGGCGGCGGCAGGCTGCGCAATTCGATCGGCGAGCATTCGCTGCTCGGCGCGAACGCCGGCATCGGCATCTCGCTCGGCGACAACTGCGTCGTCGAGGCGGGCCTGTACGTGACGGCCGGCACGAAGATCGAGCTGTGGGACAAGGAGAAGGCGGCCGCAGGCGTCCCGCTCGACGTCGTCAAGGGCGCCGAGCTGAGCGGCAAGGACAACGTCATGTTCATCCGCAACTCGCTGACCGGCGCCGTCCAGGCGCGTGCGCGCAAGACCGGCATCGCGCTCAACGACGCGCTGCACAAGAACTGACGGGAATATGCTCCGCCTCGGCCGGGATGCGTTTCGAGAAACGGCTTCGTTCCGCCGTTGCGCGAAACGCATCCCGGCCGAGGCGGAGCATTTTGCACGCAAAGGGGTGCTATGAACATCGACATCGTCTGCGTCGGCAAGGTCAAGGAACGCTATCTGCGCGACGCGATCGACGAATACCGCAAACGCCTGTCGCGCTTCGCGAAAGTCGAGGTCGTCGAGGTGGCCGACGAGAAGACGCCGGAACGCGCCTCCGACGCGCTCAACGCGCAGATCAAGGAGAAGGAGGGCGAGCGCATCCTCAGGCATCTGCGCGACAGCGCCTTCGTCGTCGCGCTCGCGATCGAGGGCGGCCAGCTGACGAGCGAGCAGCTCGCCGCGAAGATCGCGCAATGGGGGCTGCACGGCGTCAGCCACCTGCAGTTCGTCATCGGCGGCTCACTCGGCCTCGACCCGCGCGTGCTGAAGCGCGCGGACATGCTGCTGAGCTTCTCGAAGATGACGTTCCCGCACCAGCTCATGCGCGTCATCCTGCTCGAGCAGGTCTACCGGGGATTCAAGATCAACGCGCACGAGCCGTACCACAAATGAGCGTGCGGGGCGCGCCCCGCGAACAGGGCGCGCCCCGCAGATGCGGACGGCCGCCTCAGCCGCGTTCGTCCATCGGCACGTAATCGCGCAGCACCTCGCCGGTGTAGACCTGGCGCGGACGGCCGATCTTCGTCATCGGGTCGGCGAGCATCTCGCGGTACTGGGCGATCCATCCGGGGATGCGTCCCAATGCGAACAGCGGCGTGAACATGGAAGGGCCGAAGCCGATCGCGCGGTAGATCAGCCCGGTGTAGAAGTCGACGTTCGGATACAGGTGGCGCGAGACGAAGTAGTCGTCGGTGAGCGCGATCTCCTCGAGCTTGAGCGCCACGTCGAAGAGCTCCTCGTCGCCCGGCATCAGCTTGAGCGTCGCCGTCTGCTCCATGATGCGCTCCAGATAGTGCTTCGCGATCGCCGCGCGCGGATCGTAGGACTTGTAGACGCGGTGCCCCAGCCCCGAGATGCGTTCGCCGTCGCGCTTGGCGCGGTCGACGAACTCGCGCACGCTCATTCCCGAATCGCGGATCGCCATCAGCTGGCGCAGCACCGCCTCGTTCGCGCCGCCGTGCAGCGGGCCCGACAGCGCGTTGATGCCCGCCGCCACGGCCGAGTACAGGTTCGCGTGCGCCGAGCCGGCGATGCGCACGACCGACGTCGAGCAGTTCTGCTCGTGGTCGGCGTGGATGATGAGCAGACGGCCGAGCGCGTGCACGTAGAGGGGGTCGGATTCGAACTGCTCGTACGGCACGGCGAAGCACATGCGGATGAAGTCGTCGACGTAGCCGCGCGCGTAGTCCGGGTAGAGCATCGGCTCGTCGCGCCGGCGGCGCAGGATGTAGCTGACGATCGTGCGCGCCTTCGCCATGATGATCGTCGCCGCCGCGTCGAGCTGCTCGGGATCGTTGATGTCGGTCGTCTCCGGGTTGAAGGCGGCGAGCGCGTTGATCGCGGACGCCATGACGCTCATCGGCTGCGCCTCGCGCGGGAACGAGCCCATGAAGGTGCGGAAGTCCTCGCCGACCATCGTGTGGTGGTTGATGTCGTCGACGAACCGCTCGTACTGCGCGCGCGTCGGCAGCTCGCCGTGGCGCAGCAGCCACGAGACCTCGAGGAAGTCGGAGCGCTCGCACAGCTGCTCGATCGGGTATCCGCGGTAGCGCAGGATCGAATGCTCGCCGTCGATGTAGGTGATCTTCGACTCGCATTGCGCGGTCGTCAGGAATCCGGGATCGAGCGAAACCCATTTGTCGTTGCGCAGCGAGGACATGACGATGCCGTCGGGTCCCGCGCTCGCCTTCACGACCGGCAATTCGAACTGGTTGGACTCCACATGCAACTGCGCTACGCCCATGCCGCCTCCTGTGTGATCGGTGTGTGACCTGCTGTGTGGTGCTGCTTCCTTCCGCCCGCGGCGCGCATGTCCCGCGGGGACTCGATGCGCGCACGGCTCCGGGCACTGCCGACCACTATAAGGTATCCGTATTTCACGGCGGCGCGCCGTCTCAAAACGCGTGTCGCGGCAGCGACGACGACGGCCCCGCGCACCATCGGGTGCGCGGGGCCGCGGGAGGCGGGCGCCGGGGCGCTCAGCCCTTGAACTCGGCCGAGATCGGGTCGCCCTCGCGCTGCGTGAGCACGATCGGTCCGTCTTCGGTGATCGCGATCGTATGCTCGCTGTGCGCGCCGCGCGAACCGTCCTCGCTGCGCAGCGTCCAGCCGTCCTTCGGGTCCTGGTAGATCTCGTCGGTCGTCTTGAGGAACCACGGTTCAATCGCGATGACGAGGCCCGGGCGCAGCTTGTAGCCGTGGTGCGCCTTGCCGTCGTTGGGCACATGCGGGTCGCCGTGCATGATGTGGCCGACGCCGTGGCCGCCGAAGTCGAGGTTGATCGGGTAACCGTAGGCGCGCGCGACGTCGCCGACGGCGTGCGAGATGTCGCCGAGGCGGTTGCCCGGCTGCGCGGCTGCGATGCCGGCGGCGAGCGCCTCCTGTGTGCACTTGATCAGGCGCAGGTCCTCGGGGTCCTTGTCCTTGCCGACGACGAAGCTCACGGCGGAGTCGGCGACCCAGCCGTCGACGCTGATCGCGAGGTCGAGGCTGACGAGGTCGCCGTCCTTGAGGTCGTAGTCGTAGGGCACGCCGTGCAGCACGGCGTCGTTGACGGACACGCAGATGTAATGCGCGAACGGGCCGGTGCCGAAGTCCGGCGCGTAGTCGACGTAGCAGGATTGCGCGCCCTTGCGGTCGACGATGCGCTGATGCACGAATTCGTCGATCTCGAGCAGGTTCGTGCCGACCTTCGTGCGTTCCTGCAGGTCGTGCAGGATACCGCCGACGAAACGGCCGGCCGGCTTCATCGCTTCGATTTCCGAATGGGTCTTGAGTTCGATCATGGAGTTTCTACCACCTTTTATCACGCTTGCCAATCGTTGCAGCGACTGCCTTACCACACTATCCCCCACAGCTTACATTCGCCCGCGTCCGGGCATATCCCGCGGACACACGAAGGCCGGCCCCGCGGGATGCGGGACCGGCCTTGCGTCCGGACGCGGGATCCGGCTCAGTTCTTCGCGACGCGGCCGAACGAGAACGCGCGCACGATAGCGACGATGCCCATGACGACCATCGCGCAGCCGCCGAAGATGATGAGGGCGACGGTCGACGCCATCGGCATGCACAGGATGGCGAAGCCGGCGATGATCGAGATGATCGCATAGGCGATCGCCCAGCCGGAGCTCGGCATCGACCACGATTCAGCGAGCGCCATGACGCCCTCCATGATCCAGCCGATGCCGACGATGAGCGTGAACATGATCGCGAGCGTCGCCGTGGAGAACGCCGTGTAGCGCAGCACGACGAGGCCGCCGATGATCAGCAGGATGCCGATGAGGATGCCGAGCACGCGCCATCCGGCCGGCAGGCCGACCTCGACGATCGAGCTGACGATGCGCACGATGCCGGAGATCAGGAAGTAGATGCCGAGCATGACGCAGGCGACGACGAGCGTCTTGCCCGGCCATACGAGCAGGCAGATGCCGAGCGCGAGCGCGGCGAGGCCGATGAGTCCGTAGGCGATGCGCACGGCGTTCTTCGCGCCGGTCGGCAGCGACTGTTCGACGAGCCTGAACGGGCTCCAGTTGCCGTTCGGCGAATCGTTGACGTTGGACATGATGACTCCTTTCATTCCGTCGCGGCCGGACGGCCAGCGCCCTCGGGCGACGCGCGTCATATGGATCCGCGACCACATGGTTGCCCCGCAGGGTCGGCCTGCGGTCATGTCTCCAGTGTGCCCCGCCGCACCCGTCCGCCGCGGCGTTTTCGCGATTGTTTCCCTTCTCGCGTAGTCGGCGGCGAAATCCGCCGGCATGTGCCCTCCCCGACGCCGGGTGCGCACGTCCGCGCGCGACGGGGTCTGCGGGGCCGCGCCATGCGCCGCGCACGCGTCGTCCGCCGTCCGTGGGACGGGCGGCGTTGTCAGAAAAGCTCTATAGTGTGGAACCATGAGCAACACCTACCAGTCCGGCATCGATCCGGCCGCATTCTCCTCCGTGATCCGCCCCGCCGACGACCTGTTCCGCTACGTCAACGGCCCGTGGATCGACACCTACGCGCTTCCGGACGACCGTTCCCGCTACGGTTCCTTCGACCGTCTCGCCGAGAACGCCGAATCCCAGATCCGCGACATCCTCGAATCCGACGGCGACGAGGCCGCGGTCTCGAAGGCGATCTACCGTTCCTTCCTCGACGTCGACGCCGTCGAGCAGGCCGGCGTCACGCCGATCCGCGCCGACCTCGACGCGATCGACGCCGTCACGTCGAAGGCCGAGCTGACCGCGCTGCTCGGCGAGATGAGCCCCTACGGCGGACCCGACCTGTTCGGCTTCGACATCTTCGGCGACTTCAACGACCCCGACCACAACATCATGCATGTGAGCCAGGGCGGTCTGGGGCTGCCCGACGAGGCCTACTACCGCGAGGACCACTACGCGCCGATCCGCGACGCGTACGTGACGATGGTCGCCCGCCAGCTGCGCAACGCCGGCTATGACGACGAGCAGGCGCAGGCGCGGCGCCTGCTCGAGATCGAGACGGCGATCGCGTCGCACCATTGGACGAACGTCGAGACGCGCGACTCGCAGAAGACGAACAACCCGACCGACTTCGCCGCGTTGTCGGCGATGCTCGCCGCCTTCGACGTCGAGACGTGGGCGAAGGCGATGCAGACGTCGTACGACCGTTCGAAGACCGCGCGCAGCTATCCGGTCGACGTGCTCGGCGCGCTCGCGCACGTCAACGTCATGGAGCCGTCGTTCCTCACCGGGCTCGACGCCTTCTGGGCGCAGGCCGACCTCGAGGACCTCAGGCTGTGGGCGCGCGTCCACGTCATCGTCGGCCGCGCGAGCATGCTGTCGAGCGCCTTCGACACGACGAACTTCGACTTCTACGGCAGGACGCTCTCCGGCGCGAAGGAGCAGCGCGTGCGCTGGAAGCGCGGCGTCTCCCTCGTCAACGGCATCTGCGGCGAGGACGTCGGCCGCATCTACGTGCGCGAGCATTTCCCCGAGTCGTCGAAGACGCGCATGGAGCAGCTCGTGCGCAACCTGATCGAGGCCTACCACGTCTCGATCCTGAACAGCGACTGGCTCGGCGACGAGACGAAGCGCAAGGCGCTCGACAAGCTCGACCATTTCGAGGCGAAGATCGGCTACACGAACCATTGGCGCGACTACACGGCGCTCGACGTCGACATGTCGGCCGGCCTGATGGACAACATGCGCGCCGCCTCGGTCTACGAGTTCGGCTACCAGATGGCCAAATGCGGCAAGCCGGTCGACAAGGACGAATGGCTGATGAACCCGCAGACGGTCAACGCCTACTACGAGCCGACGCTCAACATCATCGTGTTCCCGGCCGCGATCCTGCAGCCGCCGTTCTTCAACCCGGCCGCCGAGGACGCCGTCAACTACGGCGGCATCGGCTCGGTCATCGGCCATGAGATCGGCCACGGCTTCGACGACCAGGGCGCGCAGTTCAACGGCGAGGGCAAGCTCGAGGACTGGTGGACCGCCGAGGACAAGGCGCGCTTCCAGCAGCTGACGAAGGCGCTCATCGAACAGTACGACCGCTTCGTGCCCGCGCAGCTGCAGGAGAAGTACAGCGACGACCCGGACAAGGCGCCGCATGTCAACGGCGCGCTGACGATCGGCGAGAACATCGGCGACCTGTCCGGCGTCAACATCGCGCTCAAGGCCTACGCGTTCTCGCTCGACGAGGCGCAGGGCAGGCCGATCGAAGGCGACCCGGCGGCGATCGAGGCCGCGCTCGACACGGCGCCGACGCTCGACGGCTTCACCGGCCTGCAGCGCTTCTTCCTCGGCTACGCGCTGATCTGGCGCACGAAGAACCGCGACGAGCTCGCCGAGCAGTATCTGCAGATCGATCCGCATTCGCCGGCCGAATGCCGTACGAACGGCATCGCGCGCAACGTCGAGCTGTTCTACAAGGCCTTCGGCGTCACGCCAGACGACCGCATGTGGCTCAAGCCGGAGGAACGCGTCCACATCTGGTGATCCGACGCGCCGGACGCGGGATGCGATGTCGGGAGGACGCGGTTCGCACGGACCGCGTCCTTCTCTTTTTCGATTCCCTTCGGTCCGCCACCTGCGATCGACCCGTCGTCCGTCAGAAATCGTCGCGCCGCGTGCCGGCGCCGACCGGTTCGGCGGCCTGCGCGGCCACGGCGTTCGCCTCGGAGATCACCTCGGCCTGTGCGGCCTCGTCAACCGTGACCTCGCCGGTGCATGGGTCGATCCGCGACGCATCCACGCCGAGGTCGACCGGCGCGTCGGCGCGCCCCTCGTCCTGCCGCTGCTGCCTCGTCGGCTGCGCATCGTTCTGCTCCTTCGCGATCCTGCGCACGACCGTCACGCCGTAGTTGAGGTCGTGGCCGACGTTGCTCGCCTCGATGAACGTGTGCGAACGCGGCTTGCCGTCCTCGCCCGGCCACTCCTGGGTGGACAGCACGCCGACGACGATGACGGCCTCCCCCTTGTGCAGCGAGTTGACGATGTTGAGTGCGAGCTCGCGGAACGCCTTGACGGTGATCCACGTCGTCGGCAGCGACTGCCATCGCCCGTCGCCGTCCCGGTAGCCCCGTGTGCACGCGAGGCGGAACCGGCATGCGGCGCGCGCCCCGTCGCGCAGGCCGAGCGGCGTCGGCTCGCTGCCGAGGAATCCGGTGATCGTGATCTGTCCCTGTTGTATCGCCATGGTCTTGTCCTTTCGTCTGGCGGCGCCGTGCCCGGCCGTCCGCGGCGGTCCCACCACTATCGGCTCCGGATCCATGCCGGGGCAAGCCCGACGCGGCCATGTGACCGGAAGGGTGTGTCGCGCCCGGAATGTGGATGTCCAAGACCTCCATCCACACCAATCCACATGCGCGATGTGGATGGATCGGCGCGGTTATGCACGATTCACATGCCACATCCGCCTCCCCGAGCCACGCCGCATATCCCCGACCATGCGCCCCGGGACATGCGAAGGGCCCGCCACCTTCCCGGTGGCGGGCCCTTCGCCGGTATGCCGCACGCGGAGGATCAGAGCATCCGGCGCAGACGGTCGGCGATGACCTGCGCGGCCGATTCGGCCGGCACGGCCTCCTTGTTGCCGCCGTCGCGGTCGCGCACCTCGATTGTGCCGTCGTTGACGGTGTCGCGTCCGGCGACGGCGATGATCGGCACGCCGATGAGTTCGGCGTCCTTGAACTTGACGCCCGGCGAAACCTTCCTGCGGTCGTCGTAGATGACCTCGACGCCGTCGGCCTCGAGCTGTTCGACAAGGCGCTCGGCGGCCTCGAAGGCCGCTTCGTCCTTGCCTGTCGCCACGACATGCACCTGGACCGGCGCGATGTTCGCCGGCCACGCCAGACCGCGCTCGTCGTGATGCGTCTCGGCGATGCAGGCGAGCACGCGGCTCACGCCGATGCCGTAGCAGCCCATCCACACCGGCACCGTCTTGCCGTTCTGGTCGAGCACCTTGAGGCCGAGCGCCTCCGAGTACTTCAGGCCGAGCTGGAAGACCTGGCCGATCTCGACGCCGCGTTCGAAGCTCAGCGGGCCGGAGCCGTCCGGGCTCATGTCGCCGTCGCGCACCTCGACGGCCTCGACGACGCCGTCTGCCTTGAAGTCGCGGCCGTAGACGAGGCCGTAGTAGTCGACGTCACGCTCGTCGGCGCCGGTGAACCATGCCGAGCCTTCGGCCACATGCGCGTCGATGAAGTAGCGCAGCGCGTCGTCGGCGTCGTTCTGCGGGCCGAAGCCCATCGGGCCGATGAAGCCCTGCACGAGTTCCGGATGCGCCTTGAGGTCCTCGTCGGTCGCCTCCTCGAGTTCGGCCGGGGCGAACTGCGCCTCGAGGCGTTTCATGTCGATCGTGCGGTCGCCGGGGATGCCGACGACGATCAGTTCGCGCCACGGCTCGTCGTGATCGTCGTCCTCGGCGTGTCTGACGGCGACGACGACGTTCTTGAGGATGTCGGCGGCCTGCCATGCGCGGCCGTCGGAGCGCGGATAGGTCGCGTTCGCGAACGCGACCATCTCGTCGATCGTCTTCGCGTCCGGCGTCACGCGCTTCTGCGCCGCCGGCGTCGCCGAGCAGTCGATCGCCTCGACCTCGGGCGTGTGCAGCGCCTCGACGTTCCACGCCTTGCCGCTCGGCGCGAGCGCGAAGGTGTCCTCGCCGATCGGCATCGGCGCGAGGAACTCCTCGGACGCCGAGCCGCCCATCGGGCCGCTCATCGCGAACACCGGCACGTACTTCAGGTCGAGACGCTGGAAGATGCGCTCGTAGGCGCCGCGCTCGTCCATGTAGGCCTTGCGCATGCCCTCCTCGTCGACGGTGAACGAGTAGGCGTCCTTCATGATGAACTCGCGGCCGCGGATCAGGCCGGCGCGCGGGCGGAACTCGTCGCGGTACTTCGTCTGGATCTGGTAGAGCGTCACCGGAAGGTCCTTGTAGGACGAGTACATGTCCTTGACGAGCAGCGTGAACATCTCCTCATGCGTCGGCGCGAGCAGATAGTCGGCCTCGTGACGGTCCTTGAGGCGGAAGATGTTGTCGCCGTACTCCTCCCAGCGGTGCGTCGCCTCGTACGGCTCGCGAGGCAGCAGCGCCGGGAAGTGCACCTCCTGTGCGCCGATGCCGTTGATCTCCTCGCGGATGACGCCCTCGATCTTGTTGAGGACGGCGAGGCCCAGCGGCAGCCAGGTCCAGATGCCCGGGGCGGCCTTGCGGATGTAGCCGGCGCGCTGGAGCAGCTTCGCGGAATCGACGTCTGCGTCGGCGGGGTCTTCGCGCAGCGTACGCAGGAACATGGTGGACATTCGAAGAGCTTTGGTCATACCTGTTAACCTACGCGGCTTGCGGGACGAAACGCATACGGGACAACGTGCGCCGCGCACCTGCCGGTTGCACGCCGGACGTCATCGTCGAGGGCGCCGGTCACGGCTGCCGCCCGGCGCCGCGGGCTCACTTCGACGTCGGACGCTCCGCGTGACCCTCCGCGTCCTCGGCGCGCTCGTCGACGTCGTCCTCGAGCATCTCGTCGTTGACCGCGCCGAAGGGGTAGACGAAGATCATCAGCATGCCGACGCAGCCGAGGAAATACAGCACGTCGCACAGCGCGAGCGAGCCGAGGCTGACGAAATCGTTGGGGATGAGCAGGCCGACGACCATCAGGAACATGCCGACGACCGGCAACAGCTGCCACACCCACGGGTTCGGCGCATGCTCCCGCGTCTTGGCATGCACCGACAGCGTGTAGAACGGGATGACGAACATCAGTCCGCCGACGATCGTCAGGATGTCGGAGAGCTTGATCCAGTTCCACAACGGCACTGGCTGCGCGTTGTACGTCAGGAAGGCGGCGAACAGCACGATCGCGCCGATCCCCGAGACGATATAGGCGTTCCTACGCTTCATGATGCCTTCCTCCTGCCTGCCGCGGCCGTTGCCGCCGGCCTTTGTCCGCGCCGGCCGCGACGCCGCGGCGCCGCTCGGCGATATCGATTCACATTGTAGCGACGCGCGGCCTCCCCGTGTTCACGACGGGCGAGGCCGCAAGCGCGCATGTGACGGCCGGATGTTCAGAACAGCTCGTCCTGCGCGAACCCGTCGTCGTCCTCGGCCGCCGTCCGCGCGTGCCCCTGCGCGGCGACGATCGACGCGGCGCCGTCCTCGTGCAATGCGCGCGCCGCTTGCGCCGAACGCTCGCGCAACGTGCCGTCGAGACGCACGGCGTCGTCGCTCACGTCGAACATGCGGTTGCTGACGCCGCCGAGGAACAGGCCCTCGAGGTTCTCGACGCGGGACAATGCGACGTAGCCCATGCCGGGCGCGAAGGTGCGCTTGAGGTCCATGACGGCCGCGTCGAGCGTCATGCCCTGCGATTTGTGGATCGTGATCGCCCATGCGCAGCGCAGCGGCACCTGCGAGACGGCGGCGAGCGTCTTCTCGTTGTCGGTGAGCTCCCAGTCGCTCGGCTTCATCGTCACGATGTTGCCGTTCTCGAACGCGACGATCGGCCAGCCTCCGTTGCCCTCCGGCGCGAAACCGCGCACGACGCCCAACGATCCGTTGACGAATTGGCGGTCGGCGTCGTTGCGCACGGCCATGACCTCGGCGCCCTCCTTGAGCGTGAGCACGTCCGGGGCGAGCATGTTGCGCTTGAGCCGTTCGACGAGGTTCGCGGGTCCCGCGCAGGTCGCATGGAACGTGTGCGCGGGCGCGTCGATCGCGGCGAGCCGTCGGTCGTTGAGTTCGTCGGCCTGACGGTTGACCGGGAACAGGTTGACGGCCGTGCGTCCCTCCGGGGGCTGCACGCCGAGGCGCGTGACGAGCAGGTCGCGGTCCTGCTGCGTGACATGCCCCTCGCGGATGTCGGTCAGGACGCCGAGCAGCGCGCCGTCGTCCTGACGGTGCTGCTCGTCGAGATAGCAGACGACCGGGTCGAGTTCGGCCCATGCGAAGGATTCGGTGACGAAGCCCTCCGGGTTGCGTCCGGCGCGCGCATAGCGTTCGCGTTCGGCGGCGAATTCCGGGCTCGGCGCGATGACGTCGCGGTTGCGCGCGCCGACGCTCACCGGCGGCAGCTGGAAGAGGTCGCCGGAGAGCACGACCTGCATGCCGCCGAAGGGACGGTCGTCGCGCCGCACGATGCGCATCGCACGGTCGACCATGTCGAACAGCCACGCATGCATCATCGAGACCTCGTCGATGACGAGGACGTCGGTGGTCTGCAACGCCTTGCGCCGGCGCGTGCGCACGTTCTTGAGCACCTGCTCGGTGAGCGCGTTCGCGACGCCGAGTCCGCTCCACGAATGGATCGTCTGTCCGTTGATGTGCGTGGCCGCGATGCCCGTGGACGCCGTGACGGCGACGCTCGCGCCGCGTCTGCGCGCGCCGGCGATGAACTCGTTGAGCGTGTACGTCTTGCCCGCGCCGGGCGCGCCGGTGAGGAAGACGGACGCGCCGGCGTCCATGATCTCGAGCGCCTCGGCCTGCCGCATCAGCGCACCAGCCGATCGACGACGCGGATCACGCCTTCTTCCGTGTTCGCCGGCGCCAGATAATGCGCGACCTTCTTGACCTGCGGATGCGCGTTCGCCATCGCGAACGAGTACTCGCCCTCGCGCAGCATGCCGATGTCGTTCGGATAGTCGCCGAAGACCATCGTCTGCGCGCGCGTGACGCCGAGCGCGCGCTGCAGCGCCTTGACGCCCTCGCCCTTGTCGACGTGGTCGTCCATGATGTCGACCCAGTGCGGGCTCGACGCGGTCGCCGTGTACGGGGAGGTGACGAAGCCGAGTTCGCGTTCGGCCATCGCCTGCGCGTCGCCGAAGTCGAAGATCGCGAGCTTGAGGATCTGCTCGTCCTTGTAGCGCAGCACCTCGCGCAGGTCGGGCACGATGGTCAGCTTCGTGTAGTATTTGCTCGCCTCGGCGATGAACGGCGCGTCGTCGCGGCTGACGTAGGCGCCGCCGAGCGCGCAGATGACGAGGCCGAGGTCGTCGCTCGCGCGTTCGGTCATCGCGATCGTCTCGTCGACGATCGCGCCGCTGACGCCGTGCGTCTCGATGACCTCGCCGCCGAGCGCGACGACGTTGCCGTTCTCGGCGATGATCGGCAGCGGCTGCGGCGAGTCGGCGAACATCTTCTCGAGCGTCTGGTACTGGCGTCCGCTCGCCGGCACGAAACGCACGCCGAGCTGCGTGAGCCGGTCGAGCATCGGCTTGAAGCCGAGCGGGATCCGGCTGTCGCCGTCGAGCAGCGTGCCGTCCATGTCCGCGACGACGAGCCTGATGTCGTCGAGCGGCTCGAGCGTCTTCCAATCCCTGGGTTCCTCATTGGTCATAGTGGGTATGGTCCTCCTCTTGTTGTTTTGTTTCACTGCATGCAATGCACGATTTGCGCCGTATGCGCCGCCGCGGCGGTCAGCGCCGCGCGATGCTCGTGCGTTCGACGTCCTCGGCGATCCGCTTCGCCGTGGCCGCGTCCGGGCCGGGCGCCGGCGCCATGACGGCCTCGCGGTAGTAGCGCAGCTCGTCGAGCGATTCGATGATGTCGGCGAGCGCGCGGTGGCCGCCGTTCTTCGCCGGACGGTTCGCGTAGACGTCCGGGTACCAGCGGCGCGCGAGCTCCTTGATCGTGCTCACGTCGACGACGCGGTAGTGCAGATGGCTCATCAGACCGGGCATGTAGCGGTCGAGGAACTTCTTGTCGGAGCCGACCGAGTTGCCGGCGAGCAGCGGCTTGACGCCGTCGGGGATGAACCGCGTGACGTAGTCGATGACCTTCTGCTCGGCCTCCTCGACGCTCAGCCCCTGCTCCCATTCGGTGATGAGACCGGAACGGGTGTGCATCGCGCGCACGAAGTCGTTCATATGCGCGACGGCCTCGTCGGAGGGACGGATGACGAGGTCGATGCCGTCGTCGAGCACGTTGAGGTCGAAGTCGGTGGGCACGACGGAGACTTCGCACAGTTCGTCGTGGAAGACGTCGAGCCCCGTCATCTCGCAGTCGATCCAGATGAGCCGTGAATTCGCCGCCGAATACACCTCGTCGTCATGTGCGTCCACCATAGCGTGCCTCTTTTCTTTGATCGTGGTTCCCGGGTCGCGTTGCCGTGTCCGAACGGGCGTCGGATATGGCCCACGCCGAACATTCGAGCCTACCTCAGCCGCCCGCGTCCTTCCCTGTTCTATCCTGACCGCAAAACAAGACGCCGCCCGCGGGCATGGCGGCGACGGCATGCAGGCATCGCACGACGGACGGGGCCGTGCACGCGTACGAATCGCGTGCACGGCCCCGTCCGTCATCGTTCCGGCGGCCTGTCAACGGCCGCCTTGCGCTCACCCGGCGTGGCGGCCGGTAGAGCGGCGGCGACGAAGCTGCAGCGTGCCGAGGCCCGCGCACAGCAGCGCGGCGCCGACGGCGACGATGAGCGCGACGCTCGAGCCGGTGTTCGCCGTCGACCCGTTCGTCGTCGGCGCCGATTCGACGGTGCCCTCCGGCTGCGTCGGCTTCGGCGTCTCGGCCGGCGTCGTCGGTTCCTGCGGCTTCGGCTCCGGCGTCACCGGCTCCTGCGCGACGGCGAGACGGCCGTTGTTGCCGAGCGCGACGTCGACGGTCGTGCCGTCCCAACGCGGCGCGATCGCGGCGGTCGCCGTCCTCGTCACGTTGTCCTTCTTCGCGACCGTGTAGTTCGCCAGGCCCATGCGCACGGTGCCGGCCGGCACGAAGACCTCGCCGTTCGCGCCCGTCTGCGTCTTGCCCGCGGCGTCGGCGCCGTTGACGGCGATCCACTGCTCGTGCTTCGCGTTGTCCGCATAGTAGGTGCGCAGATAGTGGTAGGTCTTGCCTGCCTCGACCGACTTGGCCGGGTCGGCGGCGTTCTCGGAGTTGTACAGCGGCGTATCGTTGACGAAGTAGTAGAAGTCGTTCGACTTCGCCGGCGTGAACGTCGCCGTCGTCGAGCCGCGCTCGGCGCCCTCATCGTACTTGTTCGACGTGAAGGTCTCGCCGTTGGCCTTGACGTAGGCGGCGAGCGCCTCGTCCGGGTCCGCGAGCGCATCACGCACGCCATCCTTGAGGCCGACCGAGTAGAAGACGCGGATCGGGAACGTGTCGTTGATCGTCGTCGTCACGTTGCCGTCCTGATCGACGCTCGCCGAATACAGGCGCAGCGGCAGCAGCTGCTCGGGCACCTGCACGCGCACTGTTTCGGTCTCGCCGTGCGTCACCGTGACGACGAGATCGGCGAGGTTCGCGGTGCCGTAGATCGGGTTGCCGTCGACTTCGCCTTCGAAGACGTAGGTCGTCGTCGCGCCGTCCTCGGAGGTTTCGGAGGTCTTTGCGGTGAACTGCCTGCCGGCGAAGACGACGCTGTTCATGTCGCGCACCGTCATGTAGGCGCCGAGTTCGTCGGTGAACGTGATCGTGCCGCGTTCCATGCCCGACTCGGTCGTCGTCGCGATCGGCGACGACGGCTTGCTCGAGATCGCCGTCCAGATGTCGTTGAAGATGTTCTTGAGCTGGTCGGCGTCGTCGGCGTTCATGTAGTAGTTGGAATCCGGCGCACGGTCGCCGGGGTCACCGAGCAGGGCGCCCGTCGCGTTCGGGTAGTTGCTCGAGACGGCCTGCATGTAGCGGTTGGAGTATGGGGTCAGATTGTTGACGTCATCGGTTTTGAACGTGCCGACCGCATAGATCAGCGTGCCGGAGTCCTTGAGCGACTTCGCCTCCTGAATGGCCTCGTCGCCGTCCCACGGATCGCCGTCGGTGAAGAAGATGATGACGGAATCGGCGTTCGCGCGCTTGTCTTCGTCAATCAGCTGGTGGGCGAGCTTGAATCCCTTCGCGGAGTTGGTGCCGCCGAGATCGGTCAGGCCGTTGACGATGCCTTCAAGGGCCGCCGTGTCATCGGTGAAGCGGGATTTGAGCTGCGCGTTGCTCTCGAAGGTGACGATGCCGGCGCGGTTCTTTGCGGCCGCATCGGCGATTTGCGCGTTGCGCGTGGCCATCTGGTCGAGGAAGCCGTTGACGGCGGTCTTCAGCGCGTCGAGACGCGTGATGCGGTAGGAGTTGTACAGCTGCACATGATCCGGATTCGCGTCCTCGGCGCTCGTCTTCGCATAGATGAGCTGGTCGCCGTCGCGATAGACGACGTTGCCGTCGACGCTCTGTCCGTAGTCGAAGGCGACCGCCTTGTAGCCGCCGTCATCGGTCTTGACATAGGCCGTGTAGTCGAGATCGTCGCCGTATGCCGGGCGGTATCCCAATCCCATCGAGGAGGACATCGAGCCGGAGACGTCGAGCACGAGCGTGACGTCGAGCGGCTTGTTGCCGCTGCTCATGCCGGTGATCTGCTGGGCGCTTGACATCGCGGACAGGCCGACGAGGAAGTCGGCGGCCTTGTCCTTGCCGACGACGACCTGTTCGCCGTTGCCGGCGTCGAGCGTCACATCGCCGGTCGTGACCGACTTGTCGGTCCAGACGCGGCCGTTGGAGCGCGGGTCGAGCGGGTTGCCGACGCCTTCGGTCCACTGCGTGAAGGTCGTCGGATCTGCGGTCGCCGTCAATTCGGCGGCCTGTGCGCGGCCGACGCCGAACACGGCGGTCGCGACGAGCATCGTGAGCGTCACGACGAGCGCGGCGATGCGAACGATGGCATTGCGCACCCCCGACTTCTGCGTAGCTTGGATGTCCATACAGGGTTCCTTACTGCCTCTTGGTGCTGAGAATCCTTGCAAGCGCAATGATTCTCTGATTCTTTAGGCGTATCGTCCACACTGGCGGCTTTCTCCTCCAGTGAACGAATACGATATCATCACCAACAATACCCGAAGGTTTGCACAATATCGTCACAACCGTCCCGCCGTACGGACCGTCTCGCCGTCGGATGGCCGCCGGCCCCCTGCTTGCGCCGCCCTACCAACGGCGGTATTTGCGTAAGCTCACCCATAGAATGCTGTGTGCCCAACCAACAATGGCATTGTATAGGTGAGCTCACTCATAAACGGCCACCCCAACAGCTGGCGATGGCGGTATGCGGGTGAACCCACCTGAAGAATGCCGCTACGATGCCGCAGGTATGGGCGCAGGGGTGCGTCTGGCGGCATGGCGACCACCCGGATGCCGCGCGGACCGAACGAAAAGGGCCGTCCCCGTATGGTTGTAACCATATGGGGACGGCCCTCGGTGCTTGCCGTGCGTCAACCTACCGCGCGGCGCGACGCTGCGCGGTAGGTTGCGATGCGGCGCCGTCAGCGGCCGGAGTAGTTCGGGGCCTCGGCCGTCATGACGATGTCATGCGGATGCGATTCGCGCAGGCCGGCGTCGGTGATGCGGATGAAGCGGCCCTTCTCGCTCATCTCCGGGATGTTGTGCGCGCCGATGTAGAACATCGACTGGTGCAGGCCGCCGATCATCTGGTACAGCACGGCGTTGAGCGGTCCGCGGTACGGCACCTCACCCTCGACGCCCTCCGGCACGACCTTGTCCGAGCTCGTGACGTCCGCCTGGAAGTAGCGGTCCTTCGAGTACGACTTCTTGCCGCGCGGGGCCATCGCGCCGAGCGAGCCCATGCCGCGGTACAGCTTGTACTGCTTGCCGTGCAGCAGCACCTTCTCACCCGGGGCCTCCTCGCAACCGGCGAGCACGCCGCCGAGCATGACCGAGCTCGCACCGGCGACGAGCGCCTTCGCGATGTCGCCCGAATAGTGGATGCCGCCGTCGGCGATGCACGGGATGCCCGCGGCGCGGCAGGCGCGCGAAGCCTCGTACACGGCCGTCAGCTGGGGCACGCCGACGCCGGCGACGACGCGCGTCGTGCAGATGGAGCCCGGGCCCACGCCGACCTTGACGGCGTCGACGCCCGCGTCGATCATCGCCTGCGCGCCCTGACGCGTCGCGATGTTGCCGCCGATGATGTCGACGCCGCTGAAGGCCGGGTCGTTCTTGATGCGGCGGATCATGTCGAGCGCGAGCTTGGCCTCGCCATTCGCCGTGTCGACGACGAGCACGTCGACGCCCGCCTCGAGCAGCGCGCTCGCGCGCTGCCACGCGTCGCCGAGGAAGCCGATGCCGGCGGCGACGCGCAGACGGCCCTGCTCGTCCTTCGTCGCATCCGGGTACTGCTCGGTCTTCACGAAGTCCTTGACGGTGATCAGGCCGGTGAGATGGCCTTCGGCGTCGACGAGCGGCAGCTTCTCGATCTTGTTCGCCGCGAGCAGGTCGTGCGCGTCGCGCTTCGAGATGTCCGACGGACCGGTGATCAGATGATCCTTCGTCATGACGTCCTTGACGCGCAGATGGTCGTAGTCGTCCGACGCGATGAAACGCATGTCGCGGTTCGTGATGATGCCGACGAGCTTGTTCTCATGATCGACGACCGGCAGGCCGGAGATGTGGAACTTGCCGCACAGCTTGTCCAGATCGGCGAGCGTGACGTCGGGGTTCACGGTGAGCGGGTCGGTGATCATGCCCGATTCTGAACGCTTGACGTAGTCGACCTGCGCCGCCTGGTCGTCGATCGACAGGTTGCGGTGCAGCACGCCGATGCCGCCGTTGCGGGCCATCGCGATCGCCATCTCGGACTCGGTCACCGTGTCCATCGCGGCGGAGATCGCCGGGACCTTCATCGTGATGTTGCGGGTCAGATGGGTCGTCGTATCCACCTCGGAGGGGATGACGTCGGTCTCGTTCGGCAGCAGCAGCACGTCGTCGTAGGCGAGGCCGAGCTGGGCGAAGATGGGGGGAAGCGGAGCGTACGGGGATTCTGCATGCATATCAGGATTTGTAGCCATAGGCCTACTATATGGACGTACGACGACGAACGCCACTCGCCGTTCCACGATGCAACATGGCCCTCTCGACGGCCTGTGCGACGGGGGCCGCGCGGCCTCGGCGCAGCCGCAGGATACCAGGCCATATACCGTTGCAAACTAGTTTGTTGTAGTTTGCATGGCCTCGTTGCCGGGGCCAGCTCCAAGTCTCATGCCATTGTTTTGGCTGCTTGGTTCACGTTTCGTCGGGGTCTGCGCGGCCGGCTCGCGCCGGTCGTGTCTTGCGTCCCCTCCGCGCGCGTTTAGGGTCTCCGGGGCACTCCCGGCGACCATGATGTTGATGGCCGCGTTCAGGTCGCGGTCGATCCTCAACCCGCAGGCGTCGCAGCGATACGTTCGTTCATTGAGGGACAGTTTGGCTTTCACTGTTCCGCAGTTCGAGCACGTCTTGCTTGATGGATACCAACGGTCGACGATATGGACGGCCGCGCCGGTGCGCGCGCTTTTGTACGCGAGTTGGCGGCGCAGTTCGGCGAACCCGCAGTCCGACACGGCCCGCGCGAGCCGATGGTTCCTGACCATGCCCTCCACGTTCAGGTCTTCTATGCTGATGTCCCTGTAGGCGCGTGTGAGCATATCGGTGAGCTTGTGCAGGCCGTCACGGCGTTGGGCGGCGATGCGTGCGTGGATGCGTTGCACGCGGGCTCCGGCCTTCCGCCAACGGTTCGATCCTTTCTCACGTCGGCTCAGAGTGCGTTGCGCGCGGGCGAGTCTGCGAAGGCTTTTGCCCATGTGGCGTGGATTGGCGATGGTCGTGCCGTCGGAGAGCGCAGCGAGGGTCCTGACGCCCAGGTCCACACCGACGCTGCCACCC
>NZ_MVOG01000026.1 GCF_002286915.1 Bifidobacterium italicum
GCGCGGCGTCGGCGACCGCCGTGACGACACGGCCGTCGCCGTGCAGATACATGATGCCGCCGTGCGACGCGACGAGCGCGGACTGCTGGATGTTCGAGATCGTATGGTCGACGCGGCCGCCGAGCGCGCCGTGGACGTGGAACTCGCGCGCGCCGTGGCGCCAGCCGATCTTCAGCGCGCTCAGCAGATCCGGGTCGTCCTTCTCCGACGGCAGCGCGACGGTGCGCGCGCCGATCGCGGCGTGCGGCGTCGACGTCGAGTCGAAGTCGCCGACGACGACGTCCACGTCCGCGCCGAGCGCGCGCGCATGGTCGTAGCCGCCGTCCGCGGCGACGACGAAGGCGCCCTGCGGCACGGCGATCGGCGCGTCGTAGTAGTCGCCGGCGGCGAAGACGACGCAGACCGGCGACGACGGACGTGACGGCGATGTTGGATGCGGCATGGTCCCTCGATTCCCTTGCTGATATGATTTCGATGATAGCCGCGGCCGTGCTCACGCCGGCCTGCGCGTGGAGCGAGCGAGGCGCGATGCGGATCGAAGGCGACGAGGAGGTCAGGCGTCCGATCCTGAAGTCCAAGGTGTTCCTGTACGTCACCGAGTTCTTCTCGGGCATGGCCGTCATGGCCGCCGAGCTCGGCGCTCAGCGGCTGCTCGCGCCGTATTTCTCGAGCTCGCAGATCGTGTGGACGATCATCATCGGCACGATCATGATCGCGCTCGCGCTCGGCGCAGTCTTCGGTGGACGATGGGCGGACAGGGACCCCGATCCGGACAGGCTGTACATGCGCGTGCTCGTCGCCGCCGTCTGGATCGCGCTCGTCCCGCTCGTCGGCAAGTACGTCGTGCTGCTCATCTCCGGCGCGCTCATCGTGTCCGTGTCGACGAACTTCCTTGTCATCGCGGCCTTCATCAGCTGCATGGTCATCTTCGTGCCGCCGCTGTTCCTGCTGGGCACCGTCACGCCGGCGCTCAACAAGTTCGCGACGACGTCGCTCGCCGACAACGCGTCGGTCGTCGGCAGGCTGTCCGCATGCAACGCGGTCGGTTCGATCCTGGGCACGTTCCTGCCGACCTTCGTGACGATCCCGGCCGTCGGCACCTTCGTCACGTTCCTCGTCTTCTCCGGGCTGCTGCTCGCGCTGCCGGTCGTCTACTTCCTGTCCGCGCACGCGCACCGCGTGGCCTGCGCGGTCTGCGCCGTCCTGTTCTCGGTCTCGGCGCTGTGCTCGCCGATGACCGGTTTCGCGTTCTGGATGAACAGGGACACGCTCGCCTACGAAGGCGAGTCGATGTACAACTACCTGCAGGTGCAGAACCTGCCCGACCGCACGATCCTGTCGACGAACGTGCTCTTCGGCGTGCAGTCGGTGACGATGAAAAGCGATGAGCCGACCGGCATGTACTACGACGTCGCGCTCGCTGCGCCGGCGCTCGCGACGCGCGCCGACTCCGCGCTGATCCTCGGCATGGGCACCGGCACCTACGCGCGTGCACTGCGCCGGTATTCGCCGCAGACGAAGGTGACCGGTGTCGAGATCGACGGCAGGATAACGCAACTGGCCGGCGAGTACTTCGACGAACCGGGCGACATCGACGTCGCGACCTACGATGGGCGCGCGTGGCTCGCCGCGAGCAAAGAGCGCTTCGACGTCATCATGGTCGACGCGTACCAGGACATCACGATCCCGTTTCAGATGAGCTCGCGCGAGTTCTTCCGGCTCGTCTACGACCATCTGACGGACGGCGGCGTCATGGTCGTCAACATGAACATGATCAGCGACGGACGCGGCTCGATCAACGAGGCGCTCACCGACACGATCGCGTCGGTGTTCGGCGCGGACGACGTCGTGACGGCCGACGTGCCGGACACGACGAACCGCGAACTGTTCGCGCTCAAACGCGCCGGCGCGTCGTCGCCGTCGATCGAGCGGCGGATCGCGGCGATGCGCTCCGGCGGCGCGCAGCTCGACCATGCGGTGCAGCAGGTCGATCCGGTGTTCAGACCCGTCGCCGTCGATGGCGACCCGATCGTGCTCACCGATGACAAGGCGCCGGTCGAACTGCTCGGCATGCGTGCGATCGACGGCATCATCGCCGAACAGGCCGGCCCGTACCGTGAGATCCTCGAACGGGAGGGCATCGGCGGCCTGCTGCGCGCCGTGCAGTAGCGGAACGCGGACCGTCGGCGGCCGTGTCGCGAAAGTCCGGGGGTGTGGTATTATCGTTCAGGCTTGAGAAATCAAGAAAGCGGGAAACCCACCTGGAAGTCCGTCATGACTTCGGGTCATAGGCACGGCCTTCGCACGGCGATTCGCGGCGGGGCGTTGCACGCGGCGAGCGGACGGCATGTCAGCGCAATGCCGCGCGGCAGGAAGCAGTCGGTCGATTGTCCGACGATGTTCCATCGTGCCCATGAACCGGGATGATGACGGCACGGATGGCGCGAACGCTGCAGGAAACCATAGGATTGGAGTCATCATTAGCGACGAACCACGCATTAACGACGAGATTCGCGTCTCACAGGTGCGCCTTATCGGACCGAACGGCGAGCAGGTGGGGGTCATCGCGACTTCCGTCGCATTGAACCTGGCCAAGGAAGCGAACCTCGATCTCGTCGAGGTGGCACCCAACGCGAAGCCTCCGGTTGCCAAGCTGATCGACTACGGCAAGTTCAAGTACAACGAGAAGATCAAGCAGCGCGAAGCGCGCCGCAACCAGAGCACCGCGGAAATCAAGGAGATCCGTTTCCGCCTCAAGATCGACGAACACGACTTCGAGGTCAAGAAGGGCCATGTCGAGCGTTTCCTCAACGGCGGCGACAAGGTCAAGGTCACGATCATGCTGCGCGGCCGCGAACAGTCGCGTCCGATCGGCGGCGTCGAGCTGCTGCAGCGCCTCGCCGACGAAGTCGCGGAATCGGGCACGATCGAATCCGCGCCGAAGCAGGAGGGCCGCAACATCATCATGACCCTCGCCCCGAAGGGCAAGAAGGTGCACACGCAGTCCGAGCAGCGCCGTCGCGGTGCGGAATCCCGCGCCGAACGCCAGGCGCGCCAGGCCGCACGCCTCGCCGCCAAGCAGGAGGCCAAGGCCCAGGAGGCGAAGGAAGCACAAGCCGTCGTCGCCGAAGCAACCGAGACTTCAGCAACGAAGTAACAACAAGGAGGGCAGCAATGCCGAAGATGAAGACAAAGACCGCGGCCGCCAAGCGCGTTCGTGTGACCGGTTCCGGTAAGCTCATGCACGCTGGCTGCGGCATGCGCCACAACCTCGAGCACAAGTCCGCTCACAAGCGCCGCGACCTGAAGCGCGACTCCGTTCTGCCGACGTCGCAGGCCAAGAAGATGAAGGGCCTGCTGGGCTGAGACCGGCAAGTCGAGATCGTTTCAAGAAAGAAAGCTGAGGAACAACAATGGCACGTGTCAAGCGCGCAGTGAACGCCCACAAGAAGCGTCGTACGGTACTCGATAGGGCCTCGGGCTACCGTGGCCAGCGTTCGCGCCTGTACCGCAAGGCGAAGGAACAGCTGCTGCACTCCTTCAACTACAACTACCGTGACCGCAAGGCGCGCAAGGGCGACTTCCGCAAGCTGTGGATCCAGCGCATCAACATCGCCGTGCGCAACGAGGGCATCACCTACAACCGCTTCATTCAGGGCCTGCGCCTCGCCGGCATCGAGCTCGACCGCCGTGCGCTCGCCGACCTCGCGGTGAACGATCCGGATACGTTCAAGACGATCGTCGAGCAGGCGAAGGCCGCGCTGCCCGAGGACGTCAACGCCCCGGTCGCCGCCTGATCCGAAGACGCCAAGCGGATACCGCCTCGGACGATGATTCGGTGCGCCGCATACGTGGCAAGAGCCGAACCCAGCCTCGCGCGGGTTCGGCTCTTCGCATAGCCGCCGTCTGCTGTCGCCCGGGTTGATCATCTGCGTCTTTCTGCGGCATTCTATGGGTGAGGCCACCTATGGGATGCTGCATCGGCGGCCGTAAACGGCATTTTGCGGGTGATGCTACGCATGGAATGCCGCATTGGTTGTTGCGGATGGCATTCTGTGGGTGGAGGCGCCTATGGGCTGCCGGTGGAGGCGGCTTGGCCGTATTATGGCGGTGTCCATCGGCGTATATAACGGCATCGGCGAAGGAGGATCGGATGGCGAACGGGCTGCGGATGGCGGAATCGAAGTTCCTCGCGAGCATCGACGTCGAACGCGGGCTGGCGAAGGCCACCGTCGAGGCCTACGAACGCGACCTCGACCGATATCTGCTGTGGCTCGGCGCGCGCGGCATCGACGATGCGCGCGCGATCACGCCGCTGCACGTCGAGGCCTTCATGCAGTCGCTCGCCATCGACGGGCAGAGCGCGACGAGCCGTGCGCGGCATCTCGCGAGCGTGCACATGTTCCACCGGTTCATGCTCGGCGAGCGCCTCGTCGACGACGACGTCTCGCGGCAGGTGAAGGCGCCGAAGGCCGGTTCGCCGCTGCCGGACGTGCTCGACGTGGACGAGGTCGCGGCGCTGCTCAGGACGGCGCGACCCGCGGGCATGGACGACGCGGCCGGCCTGCGCGACGACGCGCTGCTCGAGTTCATGTACGCGACCGGCTGCCGCGTGAGCGAGGCCGTCGGCACGAACCTCGACGACTTCGACTTCGACGAACAGGTCGTGCGCTTGACCGGCAAAGGCGACAAGCAGCGGCTCGTGCCCTTCGGCGACTACGCGCGCGACGCGCTGGACGCCTACCTCAGGTACGGCCGCACGCCGCTGCAGGAGAAGGCGAAGGGGACGCCGGAGCTGCGCGCGACGTTCCTCAACCTGCGCGGCCGTCGCCTGTCGCGCCAGTCGGTGTGGGAGATCATCCGCCGCGCCGGCGAGCGCGCGCACATCACACGGCCGCTGCATCCGCACACATTGCGGCATTCGTTCGCGACGCACCTCATCCAGGGCGGCGCGGACGTGCGCACCGTGCAGGAGCTGCTCGGGCACGCGTCGGTCAAGACGACGCAGATCTACACGCACATCAGCCCCGAAGCGCTCATCGAGACGTACATCACCGCTCACCCACGCGCCAAATAGCCGATTGCGGTGCGCACGAGGCGGTACACTGGACGTTTAGTGAAGACAGGACGTCGCCACGGCACCGGCGGCGTCGGCAAATGCATGACCTGATATAAAGTGAGCGGTATGCCTACGGATTTGCTTGGACGAGAATACGAGACCTTCCCGGTACCCGAGCCGTTGCAGCAGCACGGTCCGGCGCGGGTCATCGCCATGTGCAACCAGAAGGGCGGCGTAGGCAAGACGACGAGCTCGATCAACATCGCCGGCGCGCTCGCTCAGTACGGCAGGCGCGTGCTCATCGTCGACTTCGATCCGCAGGGAGCGGCGACGGTGGGTCTGGGCATCAACGCGAACGTGCTCGACAACACGATCTACACGGCGCTGTTCGATCCGAAGATCGACGTGCATGACATCATCCAGCCGACGAAGTTCGCCGGGCTCGACATCATCCCGGCGAACATCGACCTGTCGGCCGCCGAGGTGCAGCTCGTGACCGAGGTCGGCCGCGAGCAGATCCTCGCGAGCGTGCTGCGTCCGGTCATCAAGGAGTATGACGCGATCATCATCGACTGCCAGCCGTCGCTCGGCCTGCTCACCGTCAACGCGCTGACCGCGGCCGACGGCGTCATCATCCCGGTGGCCGCCGAGTTCTTCGCGCTGCGCGGTGTGGCGCTGCTCATGCAGTCGATCGAGAAGGTGCAGGCGCGCATCAACCCCGGGCTCGAGGTCTTCGGCGTGCTCGTGACGATGTACACGCACACGCTGCACTGCGATGAGGTCGTGCAGCGCATCTACGAGGCCTTCGGGGACAAGGTGTTCCACTCGGTCATCTCGAGGTCGATCAAGCTGCCCGACGCGAACGTCGCCGCGGCGCCGATCACCTACTACGCGCACAACCACAAGACGGCGCGCGAATACCGCGAGGTCGCGCGCGAGCTCATCGCGAAGGGGATCATCGCGTAGGGGACGGCGCATCGGCAGATCGGCGGACGGAGGCTCCGCGCCCACGGGGGCGCGGAGCCTCCGCCGTCCATGCGCGCGGGGTCGCCGCGCAGGGTCGTCATGCACGGCGACCGCGGCGCCGACCAGTATATGAGCATCACTTATAGTCACATTGACTATAAGTGATACGCTGACGATGACGCGCGGCGGCCGGGACCTCGGCCGCGGACGCGTATATGGACACGGAGGAGCGTGAACGATGGGCATCGGCAACGTCAGCGAACGTCGCGACGAGGCGCCCCGGGTGGGCGTCACGTCGGTCATCTTCGCGCTCGGCCCGGCCGACGACGGCGAGCGCCGACGCCTGTGGCTGCCGCTCGTGCGCCGCGTCCGCGAGCCGTTCCTCGACGCGTGGGCCCTGCCGGGCGGCCCGCTCAAGGCCGGCCGCTCACTCGAACGGTCCGCGTACGAGACGCTCGCCTCGACGACCGACCTGCACCCGGGCTATCTCGAGCAGCTGTACACCTTCGGGGACCCCGAGCGTTCGCGCGGGGGAGTGCCGATGGTCTCGATCTGCTACTGGGCGCTCGTCGGGCAGGTGGACGTCTCCTCGATCGAACCGAGGCACAACGTGGCCTGGTTCGCCGACGACGCGCTGCCCGAGCTGGCCTTCGACCACCGCCGCATCGTCGACTACGCGATCTGGCGGCTGCGGCATCGCCTCGACATGCCCAAGGTCGTGCGCGAACTCGTTGGCGCGACCTTCACGTTGCGCGAATTGCACGCCGTGAGCGAAGCGGTCGAGGGCAGGCCGATCGACCTCGCCAACTTCCGTCGCCGCACGCTCGCCTCGGGGATGCTCGAGGAGACCGGCGAACGCCGCCGCGTCGGCCGCCAACGTCCGGCCGCCCTCTACCGATTCCGCGCCGACGCCGATGCGCCGGCCGACGGCGGCGCGCTGCCGCAGGGATTCGACGCCGGCGAGCTGTCGAGGATCGCCGACGCGACCCCCGCCGCGCATGAGCATGCCGGCGCGCTCTCCGCGCTGACGACCGACGTGCGGCCGTAAGCGCGCGACCGGCGGTGCGCGTCGCTCGCGCCCGCATCGACCGGCTCCGTCACATCAACATCAGATTCAATCACACGCAGCCCATGGGAGGTACCAATGACCGCTGCAGAACGACCAATCGCCGTGCCTTCGCGCGGCGCGAGCACGCAGCCGCAGTCGCCGCGCCCGCGCGCCGGCGCCGATGGCGCGCCGCTTACGCGCAACGAACGCCTCGACCGTCTTCCGTTCAACCGCGCGCACCGCAAGCTGCTCGTCGCCTCGGGCATCGGCTGGGCCTTCGACGCGATGGACGTCGGACTCGTCTCCTTCGTCGTCGCCGCGATCGCCGCTGACCCCCACTTCAACCTCGACGCCGTGCAGAAGTCGTGGGTGCTGTCGATCGGCTTCATCGGCATGGCGATCGGCGCCGCGCTCGGCGGCTGGTTCGCCGACCGTTGGGGGCGCAAGACCGTGTTCACGGCGACGATGGTCGTCTTCGGCGTCGCCAACGGCGCGATGGCGTTCTCGTGGACGCTCGCGATGCTGCTCGCCGCGCGTTTCGTCATCGGCTTGGGCCTTGGCGCCGAACTGCCGGTCGCCTCGACGCTCGTCTCCGAGTTCTCTCCGGCGGCGCAGCGCGGCCGCATCACGGTGCTGCTCGAATCGTTCTGGGCCGTCGGCTGGATCATCGCGGCCGCGATCGGCTACTTCGTCATCCCGAACACCGGCGACTGGGGATGGCGCTGGGCGTTGCTCATCGGCGCGCTGCCGCTGCTCTACGCGATCGTCGCGCGCCGCCAGCTGCCCGAATCGGTCCGCTTCCTCGAGGCGCAGGGCCGCGACGAGGAAGCCGAGCGTTCGGTGCGGTACTTCGAGGCGGCGAGCGGCGTCGAGCCGATCGAAAGCCGCAAGGCCGTCAAGCTGCCGAAGATCCGCACCCGCGAGCTGTTCGGGCGCCGCTATCTGGGCGTGACGGTGGCGATCTGGGCCACCTGGTTCTTCGTCAACTTCTCGTACTACGGCGCGTTCACATGGATGCCGAGTCTGCTCGCCGACCAGTTCGGCTCGCTGACGAAGTCCTTCGGCTACACGCTGGCGATCTCGCTCGCGCAGCTGCCCGGCTACTTCCTCGCCGCATGGCTCGTCGAACGCTGGGGTCGGCGCCGCACGCTGAGCGTGTTCCTCGCCGTCTCCGCACTCGCCGCGTTCCTGTTCTCACGCTCGACGAACGTGACGCAGGTGCTCGCCTTCGGCATGCTGCTGTCGGCGTCGAACCTCGGCGCGTGGGGCGTCCTCTATGCGGTCACGCCGGAGATCTACCCGACGCGTCTGCGCGGCGCGGCCTCGGGCGCCGCCGCCGCATGCGGCCGCGTGGCCGCGATCATCGCGCCGCTGCTCGTGCCGTGGTTCCTGTCGATGGCCGGCGGCGACAAGTCGGTCGCCTTCGTCGTCTTCGCCGTCGCGTTCGTCCTCGCATGCGTCGCCGCGCTCTTCCTTCCGGAGAAGACCGGCGCGTCGCTCGACGACTGACCTCGCGCGCCCTGCGGCCGCCCGCGTCCCGATCGTCCGCCATCTGCGGCGCATCCGGACGCGGGCGGCCGCTTTCGCGCACGGCCTTCCCATTCGTCGCCCCATGCGCGAAGCGGGCGGCCGCGTCGGAGTCCACGACCGCCGCGCCCGGCGGGGAATCCGGCCGCAAGCCGTCCCGTATGCGTTCGCCGTCGCCGCAGATGTCGCGGAGGTGGGCGCCTGCGCGGCGCGCATGCCGTGTCAGCATCGTCGCGTACCATGTTGATGGTTTGTGTACGAATGGTGAATCCATCGGGGTTCGGCACGGTTACGCAGGAAATCAATGGCTTTAGGAGAAAACATTCATGGCGGTTCGCGGCGATATTCGTAATGTGGCAATTGTGGCTCACGTCGACCACGGTAAGACCACACTCGTCAACGCAATGCTTCAGCAGTCCCATGTATTCAACGAACGCGAGGAAGTCCCCGATCGCGTGATGGATTCCAACGACCTCGAGCGCGAGAAGGGCATCACGATCCTCGCGAAGAACACGGCCGTGGAGTACACCGGTCCGCTCGCCGAGAAGTACGGCCACCCGGAAGGCATCACGATCAACGTCATCGACACCCCGGGCCACGCCGACTTCGGCGGCGAGGTCGAACGCGGCATCTCGATGGTCGACGGCGTCGTGCTGCTCGTCGACGCCTCCGAGGGCCCGCTGCCGCAGACCCGTTTCGTTCTGCGCAAGGCGCTCGAGGCCAAGCTGCCGGTCATCCTGTGCGTGAACAAGGTCGACCGTCCCGACGCGCGCATCGACGAGGTCGTCGGCGAGGCCTCCGACCTGCTGCTCGGCCTCGCGCAGGACGTCATCGAGGAGGGCGTCGACCTCGACCTCGATTCGCTGCTCGACCTGCCGGTCATCTACTGCGCCGCCAAGGTGGGCTACGCCTCCACGGACCAGCCCGCGAACGGCGAGTTGCCCGACAACGACAACCTCGAGCCGCTGTTCGATTCGATCATCAAGAACATCCCGGCGCCCGAATACGATCCGGACGCGCCGCTGCAGGCCCACGTCGCGAACATCGACTCGTCCGACTTCCTGGGCCGCCTCGGCCTCGTGCGCATCTACAACGGCAACCTCGAGAAGGGCAAGACCTACGGCCTGTCGCGCGTCGACGGCTCGATCGAGAACTTCCGCGTCTCCGAACTGCTGCGCACGCAGGGCCTCGACCGCCTGCCGGTCGAGTCGGCGGGCCCCGGCGACATCGTCGCCGTCGCCGGCGTCAACGACATCATGATCGGCGAGACGATCGTCGACCCTAACGATCCGCGTCCGCTGCCGCTCATCCACGTCGACGACCCGGCGATCTCGATGACCTTCGGCACGAACGACTCGCCGCTCGCCGGCACCGAGGGCAAGGACCACAAGCTGACCGCCCGCATGATCAAGGACCGCCTCGACCGCGAGCTCATCGGCAACGTCTCGATCAAGGTGCTGCCGACCGAACGCCCGGACGCCTGGGAGGTGCAGGGCCGAGGCGAACTCGCGCTCGCCGTCCTCGCCGAGCAGATGCGCCGCGAGGGCTATGAGCTGACCGTCGGCCGCCCGCAGGTCGTCACGAAGACGATCGACGGGCAGCTGTGCGAGCCGATGGAGTCGACGACGATCGACGTGCCGGAGGAGTACATGGGCACCGTCACGCAGCTGATGGCCGACCGCAAGGGCCGCATGGAGTCGATGTCCAACCACGGTTCCGGCTGGATTCGCCTGCAGTTCACGGTCCCGTCGCGCGGCCTCATCGGCTTCCGCACCGCGCTGCTGAGCGCGACGCGCGGTACCGGCATCTCGTCGTCGCTGTCCGCGGGGTACGCGCCGTGGGCCGGCCAGATCGTCACCCGCCAGAACGGATCGATGGTCTCCGACCGTCAGGGCGTCGCCACGCCGTACGCGATGCAGCGCCTGCAGGCGCGCGGCAACTTCTTCGTCGAGCCGCAGTCGCCGGTCTACGAAGGTCAGGTCGTCGGCGTCAACAACAAGCCCGACGAGCTCGACGTCAATATCACGCTCGCCAAGCACATGACGAACATGCGCTCGGCGACGGCCGACGTGCTCGAGACGCTGACGCCGCCGATCAGGATGAGCCTCGAGGAGTCGCTCGACTTCGCTAACGAGGACGAATGCGTCGAGGTCACGCCGGAGTCGATCCGCGTGCGCAAGATCATCCTCAACCGCGAGGACTGGTACAAGTGGCGCGCCAAGCAGCGCCGTGCGAACAACAACGCGCAGAACGCGAAGTGAGCCGTCGCCGGCGGCATGCGACCTGACGGGGACCCGCACATCATGTGCGGGTCCCCGTCCTCGTCTGCGCCGAACCCGTGGGACGCATCTTCGTACGCTGCGCCTACACTGGGTGGCTATGAGCACCACCGACCCCAATCCGACGCGCCCGCGCGACGCCGCGCGACGCCGCGCCGACCTGCCGTGGAGCCACCGGCAGAACGCCTTCGTCCGCAGCCTCGTCACGATCGCCAGCGCCATCGCGGCGGGCGTGCTCGGCACGCTCGCGCACCGCATGGGTGCGTCGGCGAACATGCCCTACGGCCTCGTGCTCGCGTTCGTCCTCATCGGCGCCTCGGCATGGTGCGCCCGCGCGCGCGGCGGCGTCCTCGGCCTGGCGTTGCATCTGAGCGTGTCCTATCTGGCCGTCTGGTGCATGGCGATGCCGGGTCCCGGCGGCGATCTGATGCTGCCGGTCGGCTTCCATTCGGCGACGATCCCGTGGTGGTCGCAGCATGCGGGTTACATCTGGCTGTACGGCTCGCTCATCGTACAGCTCGTGCTGCTCGTGTGCCCGGCGCGTTGGTTCCGCGTCACCGCGGACGTGGCCTCCGGCGCCGGCGACGGAAAGGCCGCGTGACGGGCATGCGACGGCTGTACTATCTGGGCCCCGAGGGCACCTTCACGCATCAGGCCGCGATCGAGGCGTCGCGGCTGCTCGCCGGATCCGGCGGCGACGCCATACTGGAGCCGTGCGCAGACGCCGCGTCGATCGTGCGTGCGGTCGGGGAGGGCCGCGGCTGGGGCGTCATCGCCTGGGAGAACAACGTCGAAGGCTACGTCGTGCCGAACCTCGACATGCTCATCGACGCCGCCGATGTCGCCGGCTTCGCGCGCGTCGGCGTCGACGTGGCCTTCTGCGCCTTCGTCACGCAGACGACCTACGAGCAGGCGATGGCGTCGCGCAAGGACGGCGAATCGGAGCTCGACGCCGTCTGCCGCGTCTGCACGGGCGCCTCCGCGCATCCGCACGGGCTGGCGCAATGCCGCCGATTCACGCAGGCCCATCGGCTGCGCGAGGTGCCTGCGGCGTCGAACGCGGCCGCCTGCCGCGACCTCGTCGACGGTCGCATCGCCTTCGGGCCCGAGATCTGCGGGAGGCTGTACGGGCTGCGCCGCGTCGCGCGCCATGTCGAGGATTTCCAAGGCGCGCGCACCGAGTTCCTCGTCATCGCGCGGCGCGGCGACGCGCGCGCCGAACTCGCGGACGCATATGCGCGCGGCGTCGCCGAGTTCGAGTCGATCCTCACCTTCATCCCGCTCGCGACGGGCCCGGGCGTCCTCGCCGACGCGCTCGACGCGATCCGCGACGCCGGACTCAACATGACGAGCTTCATCTCGCGGCCGATCAAGGGCCACGACGGCACCTACAGCTTCATCGCGACGCTCGACGCGGCGCCATGGGAGCCGCGGTTCCGCGCGCTGCTCGTCGATATCATCGAACACGGCGATTGGATCAAGACGCTCGCCGTCTATCCGCGCCGTGAGCGGCCGCATCCGCCGGTGGACGAATGGATGCTTCCGCAAGGCGGGGTACGATGCACTAAGGAGACCAACGAGGCATCGTCCGCAAGCGATGATGCGACGATGCGAAAGGAACTGCTGTGGTAGAAGAGGTAGCGGGCTCCGTCGAGGCGGCGGACGCGACGATCGAGGCGACGGCGACGATGCCCGTCATCGGCCCGGAAGGCATCGACTGTCCTCGGCACATCGCGATCGTCGGGCTCGGGCTCATCGGCGGTTCGCTCGCGTTGCGCCTGCGATCGGCGGGTGTGCGGGTGAGCGCGTGGAACCACCGTCCCCACCCGTACGCGGCTGCGCGCGCCGCCGGCATCGACTGCAAGGACGGCCTCGAGGAGCTTGTCGCCGAGCATCCGGACGTCATCGTGCTGTGCAATCCGCTCGTCGCGATGCCGGGGATCCTCGAGACGATCAAGCCGATCATCGACCCGGCGCGCACGACGCTCACCGACGTCGGCAGCGTCAAGGGGCTCGTGCGCGAGCAGGTGCACGCCGCCGGCATCACCGACTGCTACGTCGGCGCGCATCCGATGACCGGCAACGAGCATTCAGGATGGTCGGCCGCCGACCCGTCGATCTTCGACAACGCGTTGTGGGCGCTCACCTACGACCACCACACCGAATACGCGCGCATCGTGCAGGTCGCCGGCATGATCACGCGCGGCCTGCGCAACACGATGATCGTCATCGACGATGAGACGCATGACCGCGCGGCCTCGCTGATCTCGCACATGCCGCACGTCGTATCGACGGCGCTCATCAACGAGCTGACCGCCAATCCGGACCGCAACATCGCGGCGGCGCTGTCCGCGGGCTCATGGCGCGACATGACGCGCGTCGCGCTCACCGACCCGGAGCGCACGGCGGCGATGGTCGTCGAGAACGCCGGCAACGTCGAGGAGCTGCTGCGCACGATGGCGCAACGGCTGCAGTCCATCGCCGATGCGCTGCGCGACGGCGATCCCACGGCGATCCGCGGTTTCTTCACGGAAGGCCAGCCGTACCGGGACTACAAGGCGAAGCAGGGTGCGGCGTTCGAGACCGGCGAGACGCAGACGGTGTTCACGACGCTGAAGGTCAGCGCCGACGACTGGCGCCGCGATCTGCTCGACTCGGCGAAGCGCGGCGAGCATATCGTCCGGTTCACGTCCGGCCACCACGCGCTCGCCGAACGCCAGTTCACGATCTGACCGGCCGTTCCGGCACCGGCTTGAGGACCGCGATCTGCTCGGGGCGCACGCTGACGTCCTGCGCAGGTCTCGAGCCGTTCGCGGCCGCGTCGCGCGTCAGCTCGAGCGTCGTGCCGTCCCATGAGCGGACATGGCCGACGACGTCGCGGTACTGCATGCGTCCGGTTCGTTCATCGATCCCCGCGTAGAGGCGCACGACGACGCGCGCTCCGGCGGGGATGCGCTCGGGAAGTCTCATTGTTCCTCCATTCCGCGCCCGTCGGCGTCGCGTGGCGCGACGCCGGCGAACCGCAGGTAGTCGTGCACGCGGAACGCCATGTCGAGCACCGCGTAATCATGCAATATACGTGGATTGTAGCCGGTGTCCTTCGCGATGGCGTTGAGGTGGTTCTGCATCGTGTTCTTATGGATGAACAGCGACCGGGCTGCATGGATGATGCTGCCGTTGAACCGCGTATACGCCTCGAAGGTGCCGCGATGCCTCTCGATGGTGGCCTCGTCGAGGCCGCAGAACACACGTTCGACGAACTGGGCCATGCGATCGGGCTGCATCGACGGCAGCAGCAGGCCGTAGTCGAGCCGGTCGGCGTGGACGATGCGTTCGCCGCCGGAGAACCGTTGCCAATCGAGCGCGAGTCGCGCATGGCGGTAGCAGTGGGGGAGACGGGGGAGATCGTCGGTGGGCTCGCCGACGCCGAAGACGATGTGCGCACCGTCGTCGGCGAAGCGTTCGGCAAGCGCGCGCAGCGTGTCCTCGACGTTGTGCGACGGGCCGAGCATCAGACAGCATTCGTCGGCATCCGCCGTATAGATGGCGTCGTCGATCCGTTGCAGATGCCGCTGCTGCAGCAGCACCACGTCACCGTTCTCATGCACGAGCCTGCCGATGGCGACGCAATGGCGTGCGTGCATGTCCCATTCCAACGCCGCGCTGAGGTAACGGATGAGCTCGGTGTCCTGATGGACGCCGATCAGCTGGTTGATCAGGTTGGTCTCGAGGATGCGCCGGTTGTACCGCGCCGTCTGCTCGATGTTCTCATGCAGCAGGATCTCGGTCATCTTGACGATCACATCGCCGAACGACTCGACGCTTTTGCGCTCGCCGGTCACGCCGATGACGGCGGCGACGCTGCCGTCGATCAGCACCGGCGAATTGATGCCGTTCCTCGCGCCCCGGTAGGGGTGGTCGTCGTCCACGACGACGCTGCACCGGGACGCCGCCGCGATGGCGGCCGCCTCATGGTACTGCCCGATGCGCGCCGCATCGGTGCTCGCGATGACGGTCCCATGGGTGTCGAACAGGTTGATCTCGTGCCGCAGCACTCCCTTGATGTTGGCCACGATCGTCGCGGCGATGGTCTCGTCGATCTCCATGGTATCGATGGTAGTTGGTACGCGTACCAATCCGCGGAGCGGATCCTCCGGGGTTTCCTGTAATGCGGAACAGCACCAGCACGATGCGTCCTGCCAATAATGGGAACTGTTCGTAAAACCGGACGCGGCCGCGGCGGTCAGCGATGGTGCTGCCGGAACGCGCACGGTCGGCTATTCCATGGAATATCGTCCATCGACGTCGATGAGACGATGTCCCCGGTAGAAAGGTGTGCTCATGGACGGGACATTGCACTGGTGGGCTGCGCTCATAGGTCTGGCGCTCGCAATCGTGCTGATTCTGCGTAAACTCAACGCGACGTATGCATTGCTGCTCGGCGCGCTTGTCGGCTGCCTGCTCGGCGGCGCCTCCTTCGCGGACACGGTGAACATCGTCGTCTCGGGGTCCCAGAGCGTGATGGGAACGGTGCTGCGCGTGCTCGCGGCGGGCGTGCTCGCCGGCGTCATGATGGAATCGGGTGCGGCGGAGCGCATCTCCCGCGCCATCGTCAGCACGATGGGGGACAAGCTGGCGATCTTCGCGCTCGCATTCGCCACGATGATCATCTGCGCGATCGGCGTGTTCATCCCGGTGGCCGTATTGATCGTCGCGCCGATCGCGATCGAGGTGGGCTCGAAGCTGCACATCTCGAAGCTCGCGCTGCTGGTCGCGCTGTCGGGTGGCGGCAAGGCCGGCAACATCATCTCGCCGAATCCGAACGCGATCGCCGCGGCGTCGGGATTCCACGTCGAACTCGCCGATGTGATGGTGGGCAGCTTCGTGCCCGCGCTGTGCGGACTGGCGATGGCGGTGCTGCTCGCGTCGATCATGCAGCACAGGAGCACGCCGGTGTCCCTGAAGGACCTGGACGCCCAGGAAAAGGCCGAGCTCGCCGAATCCGACCTGCCGAGCCTGCACAGCGCGCTTGTGGCGCCGGTGACGGCCGTCGTGCTGCTGATGCTCGGGCCCATCGGCTCGATGACGCATGTCGCATGGCTCGAACATCTGCAGATCGATGCGCTGTACATCCTGCCCTTCGCCGCGATCGTCGGACTGCTCGCGATGCGCAAGGGCTCCCATGTGCTCGAGTACACAAAGTCCGGCATCGGGCGCATGGTCGACGTCGTGATGATCCTGATCGGCGCCGGCACGATCGGCGGTCTGATCTCCGCTTCCGACCTGCCGCAGCGGATCGTCGACCTGATCAACATGATGGGCGTGTCCGGATCCCTGCTGGCGCCGATCTCCGGCATCCTGATGGCCGCGGCCACGGCGTCCACCTCGACCGGCGTCATCCTCGCCGCCGGTTCGTTCGGCGACACGATCCTGAGCTTCGGCACGGCGCCGGCCGCAGCGGCGATCACGATGCAGGCGGGCGCGACCGTCATCGACGCGCTGCCGCAAGGCAACTACTTCCACGTCACCGCGAAGTCGATGAACATGACCATCGGCGAGCGCATGAAGGTCGTCCCCTTCGAAGCGGCCGTCGGCCTGACGATGACGGTCGTGGCCACGCTGCTCACGATCGTCTGGTGAACGAAGCGCATGATCCGATGGACGCGACTACGGAAAGGACCCATCATGAAAATCATCATCGCTCCCGATTCCTTCAAAGGATGCATGAGCGCCC
Organism: Bifidobacterium italicum; assembly: GCF_002286915.1. Classification (GTDB taxonomy): domain Bacteria; phylum Actinomycetota; class Actinomycetes; order Actinomycetales; family Bifidobacteriaceae; genus Bifidobacterium; species Bifidobacterium italicum. Next base: position 16,614 of record NZ_MVOG01000026.1, read on the forward strand.
GGCAGGCGTGCGAGGCGATCGAACGCGGCGTGCGCGGCGTGCTGCCCGACGCCGAATGCGTGCTCGTGCCGATGGCCGATGGCGGCGAGGGCACCGTGCAGTCGCTCGTGGACGCCACCGGCGGCACGATGCTCGAGGCGACGGTGACCGGGCCGCTGGGTGCGCCTGTGCGCGCGCGGTACGGCATGCTCGGCGACGGCCGCACGGCGATCATCGAGATGGCGGCCGCCAGCGGCATCGGCTATGTGGATGAGACGACCCGCGACCCGCGCGTCACGACCACCTACGGTGTGGGCGAGCTCATCCGCGACGCGCTCGACCGTGGCGTCACGTCGTTCATCATCGGCCTTGGCGGCTCGGCGACGAACGACGGGGGCGCGGGCATGGCGCAGGCGCTCGGCGCGCATCTGCTCGACGACGACGGCGAGGAGCTGCACTTCGGCGGTGCGGCGCTCGCCGGCCTCGCCGCAATCGACGTCTCCGAACTGGATCCACGGATCGCGACGGCCGATATCCGTCTGGCCTCCGACGTGACGAATCCGTTGACCGGCCCGCAGGGCGCGTCGGTTGTCTTCGGGCCCCAGAAAGGCGCCGACGCCGCGACGGTGACCGAACTCGACGCGGCGTTGCGCCATTACGCGTCCATCGCGGCGCGCGATCTTGGGCGTGACGTGGAGAGCGTACCCGGGGCCGGGGCGGCAGGAGGGCTTGGCGCCGGCTTTCTGGCGTTCACCGGCGCGCGGATGCGATCGGGCGTCTCCCTCGTGGTGGAGGCGACCGGTCTCAAGGAACTGGCGGCCGGCGCGGATTGGTGTTTCACCGGCGAAGGCGGCATCGACGGCCAGACGCGGTACGGCAAGACGCCGATCGGCGTGGCCCATGCCGTCAAGGAGGCCGCGCCGCATTGCACGGTCGTGGCGCTCGCCGGGAATGTGGGCGACGGCATCGGGGAACTGTACGGCGAGGGCATCGACGCCGTGTTCGGCATCGTTCCCGGTGCGCAGAGCCTGGAACGGGCGCTCGCTTCCGGGACGGCGAATCTCGAACGCTGCGCCTCGAACGTGGCGCGCCTGATCGCCTGCGCGACGGGTGCGGCGCCCCGAGCCTGATGCGATCATGCCGACGAAAGGAGGGTGCGGCCGCCGTGACGGCGCCCGCACCCTCCTTTCGTCGTGCTGTGCCGGTCGGCGCTATTCGCTGGCGACGGCGTCAAGCACCGGCTGCTTCAATGCGCGTCGCGCCGGCGAGATGCTGGCGACGAGGCCGACGAGGATCGCGGCGACGAGGAACAGCACGAGCTGGTCCCACGGGATCGCCAACGTCGTCATGCCCTGCGACTCGTAGGCGATGCGGATCACGACTCCGGCCGCCACGCCGACGACGATGCCGGCGAGCGTGCCGAACACCGAGAGGATGACCGCCTCGATCGCGAGCATGCCGCGCACCTGGCCGTTCGACGTGCCGATCGCCCGCAGCAGGCCGATCTCCTTCGTGCGTTCGGACACGTTGAGCGCCAACGTGTTGACGATGCCGAAGATCGCGATGATGATCGACAATGCGAGCAGCGCGTAGATGATCGCGAGCATCGAGTTGATCATCGAGCTCATCGACGACTTGAATTCGTCGCGCGTGAGGATCGAGACCGTGTAGAACGGCTTCGCGGTCTTCTTCAGGTCCTCGCCGAGTTTCGCGACGTCCGCGCCGGGCTTGGCCTGCACGTACATCTGCGTGACCATCATCATGTCCTCGCCCGTGAGCTTCTCGGCCGTCGGCAACGAGACGAAGATGCTGTCCGAGTACAGGGAGTCGTCGATGATCGCGCCGATCCTGATCCGCTCCTTCTTCGTTTCGGTCTTCGTCTTGACGAACCGCTTCGGATCGACGTCCTGCGCCTGCTTGACGACGTTCTCCGCCTCCTTCGCCTTGATCTGCGCCCCGGTGGCATTGCCGGATGCCGCGAGCCGCTGCGCCTCGGCCTGCAGCGCCGCCGCCTGCTCCTCGATCTGCTTGCGGTAGGCTTCGGACGCCTGCTTCGTGGCATCCTCGTCGACGCTTGTGTTCTCCGATTCGAGGTCGATCACATCGCCGATCTTCCAGTGTTCGTCATCGGCGACGGTGCGGCCGATCGCGGCCTCGCCGTCGTCGATCGCCTTCGCGGCGTCGCCTTCCTGGCTTTCTATCGGGGCGAGCTTCGTGAGCAGGTCGGTCTTGATCGCGGCCGTCATGACGTCCTTGCCGGCGTTCGTCGCCTCCACGGTCGGCAGCATGTACACGGCCGACGAAGCGCCGACGCCGTCGGTCTTCTCGATCGCGTCGACGGCCTTCGTGGAGATCGGCTGCGTCATGCTCGCCGTCATCGCCACATAGTCGGCGTTCACGTTGTTGTCGACGAGGTTGCTCACCGACGTCTTCATCGAGGAGGCGACGACGCCGAGGCAGCTGACGATCGCGACGCCGATGAATAGCGCGGCCGCCGTGTTCGCGGTGCGGCGCTTCGCACGCCCGATGTTGCGCGTCGCGAGCTTGCCGGTGACCGGGAACGCCTTCGACGGGAGCCAGCCGAGCGCCTTCGCGGCGGGTGCGACGAAGGCCGGCGCGCAGACGATCGCGCCGATGATGACGAATCCGGCGCCGAGACCGAGCGTCCAACCGGAGCCCATGTCCTTGAGCCATTGCCAATCCACGCGCTTCGCGGCGTCGAGGTAGCACAGCGTCCACCATGCGGCGCCGACGACGACCATGACGACGCCGATCCATCCGCGGGCCCTGACCGGCTTCTCGGGATTGACCGTCTCGTTCATCGCCTGGATCGGGGGAGCGGTCGCGGCCGTTTTGGCCGGCAGCGTCGCGCCGATGATCGTCACGACGACGCCGACGATGACACCGACGACCACATCGGTTGCCGACGGGGCGGGCGAGCCGGACAGCGGCATGCCGCCGCTCGTCATGCCCTTCGCGATCGCCTCGAGCAGACCCCAGCCGAGCAGCACGCCGATGCCGGAGCCGACGACGCCGAGGATGACGGCCTGGACGAGCACGCTCGCGAACACCTGCAGCGGCGAGGCGCCGACCGAGCGAAGCAACGCGTAGCCGCGCATCGATTCGCGCACGATCATCGTGAACGTGTTCGCGATGATGAACGCTCCGACGAACAACGCGATCGCCGCGAAGATCAGGATCAGCGGCTGGATGAAGCCGAGCTGGTCCTGGATGCTCTTCGTCGCGTCGTCGCGCACCGAGTCGCCGGTCACGGCGTGCGCGTCGGCGCCCTTCGGCAGCTCCTTGTTGATGCGGTCGGCGAGTTGCTGCTGCGCCTCGGCATCGAGCGGCGTCGTCTTGTCGCCGTAGACGCCGATGAACTGGACGCTCGACGTGTCCTCGCCCTCCTGCTGCAGCGTGTGCTCGACGAAGCTCGGGCGCGCGAGGATCAGGATCGCGCCGAGCTGCGTCGATGGCGATGTGAAGACGCCCGAGACGGTCATCTCATGCACCTCGCCGTCGACGACGATCTTCGCCGTGTCGCCGGTCTTGAGGCCGGCCTTGTCGGCCGTGTCCTCGAGCAGCGCGATCTCACTGTCCGTCTGCGGGTATTCGCCGGAGACGAAATGCGCCGAGCGCCACGGATCGTCCGTGTCGACGCCGATGACGAGCGTCGGCGCGCCGACCGTCGTCATCGCGTCGCCGTCGTGGTCGAGCAGGACGACGTTGCTCAGCTGGTGCGTCGCGTCGGCGCTGACGACACCGTCGACCTTCTCGATGTCGGCGATGACGTCGGTGCTGATCTCGTTGTAGGTGCTGTTGTAGGAGCCGAGGCTGTCCTCGCCGTCCTTCTTCTGCTCGGTCGCACCGCGTACGTAGACGTCGGCGTCCGAGTTCGAGCCCATCATCTGCGCGACCTGGTCGTTGAGCATCTCGCGGAAGCAGAACGAGCCGACGACGAACGCGACGCCGAGCGCGATCGCGATGATCGACATGATGAAGCGGCGGAAATGCGCCTTGGTATCCCTTAATCCGATACGGAACATCGTTGGCTCACGCCTCCTTGGCGGACTCGACGTCGACCGGGCCGTTGTCCGGGTCGTCGTGCTCGGCGAAGACGGCGAGGATGTCGTCGTAGCTCGGGTGGTCCATGTCCTGCGTGATCGAGCCGTCGGAGAGCACGAGCACACGGTCGGCGAAGCTTGCGGCGCGCGGGTCGTGCGTCACCATGACGATCGACTGTCCGTAGTCGCGCACGCATTGGCGCAGGAACTCGAGCACCTCGCGGCTCGAACGCGAATCGAGGTTGCCGGTCGGCTCGTCGGCGAAGATGACGCTCGGGCGCTCCATCATCGCGCGGGCGCAGGCGACGCGCTGCTGCTGGCCGCCCGACAGCTGGCTGGGACGGTGGTCGAGTCGGTTCTCAAGGCCGACGACGCCCACGACCTTCCTGAACCATGCGCGGTCGATCGGACGGTGCGCGATCTGCAGCGGCAGCAGGATGTTCTCCTCGGCCGTCAGCGTCGGCACGAGGTTGAACGACTGGAAGATGAAGCCGATCTCCTTGCGGCGCAGTTGCGTGAGCTGCTTCTGGTTCATCGACGAGACCTCGAGGTCCTCGACGAGGACCCGTCCGCTCGTGGGCGTGTCGAGGCCGGCCATGCAGTGCATGAGCGTCGATTTGCCGGAACCGGACGGCCCCATGATCGCCGTGAGTTCTCCGCGCCGGAAGTCGACGCTGACATGGTCGAGCGCCGTCACCTGGTTGTCGGTGTCGCCGTAGGTCTTGAACAGATCGACCGCCTTCGCGACGATCGGGTCGGTTTTCGGCATGGTGTCGCCTGTTGATTTCCTGCTCATATGTACCTTTCACGTAGGTGTGTCGAGGATGCGCGCATGGATGCGCCGTTCGCGCGGGACCATGCGCCCGGTGTCGTTACCCTGTACCCAATTATCCGCTGCCGCGCATGCGCGGGGCCGTGACCGCCGTCACGATATGCGGCGCCGGTCGGCGTCGCATATGACATCGGTCACCGTTCCGGCAGGTCCTCCCGCATCTAGCGCGCCGGGACGCGGATCTCCACGACCGAAGCGTAGCGTGTCATGCGGCATCGGGCGGCGATATGTCCATTTCCATGGACCGTTCGTCCGCAGGGACGCCGACGGGAACCGCCGTCGCGGCCACGCGGCGGCCGCTTGGCTCCACTATCGCCCATATCGCCGGCGCAATGCGTCAATGCGCGGTTGCATCCTGTGCCGGGATCGGCAACCATTGGTTGCATCGGCGCCGTTCCAACGATCGCTCGAGTCCGGCGGCGCGTCGCCCCGGCGCCCGTCCGTCTCACGATGCGAGACCCGTATCGGTCGCGGTGCGCCGCGCAACCGGCGATAGGGGTCCGGCGGTACAGTGGTCGCACGCCGGATCGGGCACGGGCCCGCGGCGGGACGGACGAAGGAGCGGACGATGGCGGATGCGCGGCGCATGGTCGAGGAATACATAGGGTACCTGCGCGGCGCCAAGGGGCTGAGCGAGCACACGATCGCCGCCTACCGCGGCGACCTGCTCGCCTGCATCGGCGTCCTCGAATCCTTTGGCCGTACCGATCCCAGCGACGTGACGCTCGACGACCTGCGCATGTGGATGGCGCACGATGCGAAGCGGCTCGCGAAAAGCAGCCTCGCGCGCCGGACGATCGCCGTGCGCGGCTTCTTCGCGTGGGCCCGCCGCAACGGGCGCATCGCGCACGACCCGGCGGCCTCTCTGAGCACGCCGAAACTGCCCGGCACGCTGCCCGCCGTGCTCAACGAGACTCAGGCCGAGACGCTGATGGACACCGTCGACGTGGAGACGGAGGCCGACGAGGATCCGCATCGCCGGGCGCTCGCGCTGCGCGACTGCGCGATGGTCGAACTGCTGTACGCGACAGGCATCCGCGTCGCCGAACTCGTCGCGATGGATCTGCATAGCGTGCGTTACGGCAACCGCACGATCACCGTCACCGGCAAGGGGGACAAGCAGCGCGTCGTGCCGTTCGGGCTGCCGGCGCAGCGCGCGCTCGAACGGTGGACGGGGCAGGGGAGGCCCCGATTGGCGACGGCGCGTTCCGGCGAGGCGTTGTTCCTGGGGGCGCGCGGCGGTCGCGTCGACCAACGGGTCGTGCGCGACGTCGTGCACCGCGAGGCGGCGCGCGCCGGCGTGCCCGACATCTCGCCGCATGCGTTGCGCCACAGCGCCGCGACGCATATGCTCGACGGCGGCGCCGACCTGCGCGAGGTGCAGGAGATGCTCGGGCATTCGTCGCTGCAGACGACGCAGCGCTACACGCATGTCTCGATCGAGCAGCTCAAGGCGCGCTACGCGCAGGCCTTCCCTCGCGCGTGAACCGCACCCGTTTCACGCAGTGAGAACACGCGGTGGGCACGGTGGGGACGGCGTCCGCGATCGTATGCAAACGCTTGCATCATCATGGCGGTCACGGAGAGTGGAGGCCATGCGCAGTCAAGCGCGTTGCGACGGCGCCGTTTCGCGGCGCGGACGCCGGACCGTCCCCGTCGCGATGGATGGCGTGGCGGCCGCGAAGGTGCGCGTCGTTGATGACAGCGTTATCGTTCCCGGCGGTTGCACGGCTGTGGCACAATGGGGAGTTAATCGGCGATGGGGTCGGAACTCGAACGGTTTCGGCCCCATTGTGTTCGGCGGGGGACGACCCCGTCGTCCGACCCAAGGAAAAAGGAGTGATCCCATGAAGAAGAAGGCAATCGCCGTCGTCGCAGGCGCCTGCGCGCTCGGCATGCTGCTCGGTGGCTGCGGCGGATCGGGCGGCGCGTCCAACGCCGACGGCAACGTCATCACCGCGTTCAACTCGGAGCCGCAGAACGCGCTGATCCCGGGCGACACGAACGAGACCGGCGGCGGCAAGGTCGGCCAGTTGCTCTTCGCGAACCTCGTGCGTTACGACTCGAAGGGCGACACGAAGATGGAAGTGGCCGATTCGATCGAGCCGAACAAGGACGCGACGCAGTACACCGTCAAGCTCAAGGACGGCTGGAAGTTCACCGACGGCACGCCGGTGACGGCCGAGTCCTTCACGAAGTCGTGGAGCTACACGGCCAACGCGAAGAACGCGCAGAAGTGCTCGTCGTTCTTCGGCATGATCAAGGGCTATGACGACCTGCAGAAGGACGGCCTCAAGGGCGACGAGCAGCTCTCCGGCCTCAAGGTCGTCGACGACGAGACCTTCACCGTGGACCTGACGCAGCCGGATTCGGTCTTCCCGACCAAGGTCGGCTATCTGGCCTTCGCGCCGCTGCCGGAGTCCTTCTACAAGGATCCGAAGGCCTTCGGCGAGAAGCCGGTCGGCAACGGCATGTACAAGCTCGACAAGTGGGACCACAACTCGCAGATCGTGCTGACGAAGAACGCCGACTACAAGGGCGAGGAGAAGCCGAAGAACGACGGCGTCACCTTCAAGATCTACACGTCCCCCGATTCCGCCTACGCCGATGTGCAGGCCGGCAACCTCGACGTGATGGACACCGTCCCGGCCTCCGACACGAAGACCTTCGAGAAGGATTCGTCCGTCGAGGCCTACAACAAGGCCGGATCGGTCATCCAGACCTTCACGATCCCCGCGGGCATGAAGCATTGGGAGACCAACACCAAGGAAGGCCAGCTGCGTCGTCAGGCGCTGTCGATGGCGATCGACCGCGAGCAGATCGTCAGCAAGGTGCTCAACGGCGTCGGCACGCCGGCGACCGATTTCACGGCGCCGGTCATCCCGGGCTATTCGAAGGACCTCAAGAACGCCAAGTACCTCAAGGCCGACCCGGCCGAGGCCAAGAAGCTGTGGGCCCAGGCCGAGGCCATCGCCAAGTGGGACGGCACGCTCACCTTCTCGTTCAACGCCGATGGCGGCGCGCAGCCGATCTATGACGCGATCGTCAACCAGGTGAAGAACAACCTCGGCATCAAGGCCGCGACGAACCCGATGCCGACCTTCCAGGAGTTCCGCAACGCGGTCTCCGAGCGCAAGATCGACGGCGCGTTCCGCACCGGCTGGCAGCCGGACTACCCGTCGGCCGAGAACTACCTGTACCAGCTCTACGATTCGGCCGCGGCCGACGGAAACGGCTCGAACGACGGCGACTACAAGAACCCCGAGGTCGACGAGCTGCTGGGCAAGGCGGCAGCAGCGACGAGCAACGACGAGCAGATCGACCTCTACCATCAGACCGAGGAGATCCTGCTCGAGCAGCTTCCGACCGTTCCGCTGTACTACTCGAACGCGAACGGCGTGGCCGCCAAGGGCGTCAAGGGCTTCGAGATGGACTGGCAGAACCAGCCGATCTACGGGAACATGACGAAGTGAATCGGCGCATGACGCGGTCCGGGCGATGACCGGACGACGGCACGGGAAAGGGCTTCGGAACCTTCAAGGTTCCGGAGCCCTTTCCCGTGCCGTCGTCCGTCGGCGCGACGGCGCCGGGCGCCGTCCGCCGCTCAGTCGCGCCGGGTCTCCTCGGCGGTCTCGGGCTCGTCGTCGAAGAGCTCGATGCGGACGGTCACGGTCGGCTCGTCGTGCATGCGTCCCCCTTTCCGGTCGTTTTTGATGTAAATGCACAGTTTAATCATATGGGGGCGCCGCCGTACGCTGCGCCCACAGTGTGGGACGGGCTGCGGCGCCTCGCCTCGCATCCAGATCGCATCCGGATCGCGTCCGGGCGGGCCGTTCGCCCAGAACGTGAACGAACCGTGCAGGCTGCGGACAATCGCATGGGGATCGGGCCCCGGAAGTCAAGTCATGCGGTAGACTTGCTGGATACCGCGACCGCGAGCGGCATGACGCGTCATGCCCTGATGCGGTCTGTACGACAACAAGGAGCAACCAATGGGCAAATATCTTCTGCGCCGCATCCTGCAGATGATCCCCGTGGTTCTCGGTACGACACTGTTGGTGTATGCGCTCGTCTTCGCACTTCCGGGTGACCCGGTCAAGGCGATGTTCGGAGACAAGCCCGTCAATGAAGCCGTCGCTGCCCAGATCCGCGCCGAATACAATCTGGACAAGCCGTTCTTCGTGCAGTATTTCCTGTTCCTGAAGAACGCGCTGAGCCTCAACTTCGGTGAGACCTTCGCCGGTCAGCCCGTCATCGCGGAGATCGGACGCGCGTTCCCGGTCACGATCAAGCTCGCGCTCATGGCGTTCTGCTTCGAGGCGATCTTCGGATGCGTGTTCGGCGTCATCTCCGGACTCAAGAAGGGCAAATGGTACGACTCGGTCATCCTGATCGTCTCGCTGCTGCTGATCTCGGTGCCGACCTTCGTCACCGGCTTCCTCGGCCAGTACTTCCTCGGCGTCAAATGGCGCATCCTGCCGGTGACCGCCGGCTCGAACCCCGGGTTCTTCGATCTGCTGATGCCGGCGATGGTGCTCGGCTCGGTCTCGATGGCCTACATCATCCGCCTCGCGCGTTCCGAGGTCTCGTCGAACATCGCGTTGGACTACGTGCGCACCGCCCGCGCGAAGGGCATGAGCAACACCTCGGTCACCTTCCGCCACATCCTGCGCAACTCGATGATCCCGGTCGTCACCTATCTGGGCCAGGACCTCGGCGCGCTGATGGGCGGCGCGATGATCACCGAACAGATCTTCAACATCCACGGCATCGGCTTCCTCACCTACCAGAGCATCCTCAAGGGTGAGGCGAACATGGTCGTCTCGGTCGTCACGCTGCTCACGCTCGTGTTCGTCATCTGCAACCTGTTGGTCGACATGCTGTACGCGGCGCTTGATCCGCGCATCCGTTACGCGTGAGGGAGGGCACAATGACAGACATCACGAAACCGTTGCCGGGGCAGGAGCGCTACGTCGCACCGCTCGACGAGACGCCGCTGCAGACCGTGGACACCGTCGACGAATCGGCGCCCGCGACGAGCATGTGGGCCGACGCGTGGCGCACGCTGCGCAAGAACCCGCTGTTCATCATCTCGGGCGTCCTCATCGTCTTCATCGTCTTCGTCGCGCTCTTCCCGGGCGTTTTCACGAAGAACGACCCGAACTACTGCAACCTCGACAATTCGCTGGAGCCGGCCGGCCCCGGACACCCGTTCGGATACGACCTTCAGGGCTGCGACGTCTACTCACGAGTCATCTACGGCACGCGCACGTCGCTGAGCGTCGGCATCCTGACGACGATCATCGTCGTGGCGGTCGGCACGCTCATCGGCGCGATCGCCGGCTTCTTCGGCGGCTGAGTCGATGCGGTCCTCAGCCGCATCGTCGACATCTTCATGGCGATCCCGATGCTGCTCGGCGCGATCGTCGTGCTGCAGATGTTCCGCACCGTCACGTCGATCTGGAAGGTCGTCCTCGTGCTCGCGCTCTTCGGCTGGGTCTCGACCGCCCGCATCGCGCGCGGCGCCGTGCTCTCGTCGAAGAACCTCGAGTTCAACACGGCGTCGACGGCGCTCGGCTCGACGCCGACGCGCAACCTGTTCCGCCACATTCTGCCGAACTCGGTCTCGCCGATCATCGTCATCGCGACGACGTCGCTCGGCTCGTACATCGTCTCCGAGGCGACGCTGAGCTTCCTCGGCATCGGCCTGCCGACGACGACCGTCAGCTGGGGCGGCGACATCTCGAAGGCGCAGTCGATCCTGCGCACCGACCCGATGGTGCTGTTCTACCCGTCCGTCGCGCTCGCGATCACCGTGCTGGCGTTCATCATGATGGGCGACGCCGTCAAGGACGCGCTCGACCCCAAGAGCCGCACGGCCTGAGATTTTCCGTAGGAGTAAGCAATGACAGAAGACACGAAGATCGAGGAGAAGCTCGAGGATCTGCAGCGTCAGGAGGGTCCGCTCCTTGAGGTCAAGGACCTGCAGGTCGACTTCACGACCGATGAGGGGCGCGCCGTGCACGCGGTTCGCGACTCGTCGTTCAGCGTCTACCCGGGGCAGTGGGTCGCGATCGTCGGCGAATCCGGCTCCGGCAAGTCGACGTCGGCGATGGCGTGCCTCGGCCTGCTGCCGGGCACGGGCAAGGTCGTCGGCGGCTCGATCAAGCTCAACGGCACCGAGATCTCGCACTACACGCAGAAGCAGTTCGTCGCCGTGCGCGGCTCGAAGATGGGCCTTGTGCCCCAGGACCCGATGAGCAACCTCAACCCGGTGTGGCGCATCGGCACGCAGGTCAAGGAGGCGCTCGTCGCGAACAACATGGACGTCTCGCACGAGAAGCGCTCCGATCTGGCGAAGGCGCTCGCCGAGGCGGACATCGAGATCAAGAGCGAAGGCGACGAGACCTTCCTCGGCTCGAAGGAGCTGCCCGAGCTCATCGAGGCCGCCGAGCAGGCGCTCGTCAGGATCGGCGCGACCGGCGACGTCCTCGAGAAGAGGATGGCGCACTTCCGCGCCGAATGGGTCCCGGGCTCCGAGACGCGCTGGCGCGTCGCCGACGACCTGATCAAGGCGGGCGTCAAGGACGACGACGCATGGTACATCGCGAAGAAGTACGTCACCGGCTCGTCGATGGAGGACCGCATCGCCGGTCTGCTCGACGAGGCCGGCCTGCCGGACGCGGCCGTGCGCGCGCGCCAGTACCCGCACGAGTTCTCCGGCGGCATGCGCCAGCGCGCGCTCATCGCGATCGGCCTGGCGTGCCGTCCCGAGCTGCTCATCGCCGACGAGCCGACGTCGGCGCTCGACGTGACCGTGCAGAAGAGGATCCTCGACCATCTGCAGGAGCTCACCGACTCGCTCGGCACGGCGGTGCTGTTCATCACGCACGACCTCGGCCTCGCCGCCGAGCGCGCGCAGCACATCGTCGTCATGTACAAGGGGCAGGTCGTCGAATCCGGCCCGTCGCTCGAAGTGCTCCAGCACCCGCAGCATCCGTACACGAAACGCCTCGTCGCCGCCGCGCCGTCGCTCGCCTCGCAGCGCATCGTCTCCGTCGAGGAGCGCGGCGCGGACGCGAGCGCGCTGATGGAGCACAAGGTCAACGAGGATTCGCTCGAACACGCGGACACGATCATCGACGTCGAGCATCTGACGAAGGAGTTCAAGCTCCCGCGCCGCAAGGAGATGTTCAAGGCCGTCGACGACGTCAGCTTCAAGGTCAAGCGCGGCACGACGCTCGCGATCGTCGGCGAATCCGGCTCCGGCAAGTCGACGGTGGCGAACATGGTGCTCAAGCTGCTCGAGCCGACGAGCGGCACCGTCACCTACAACGGGCAGGACATCAGCCAGTTCAAAGGCAAGTCACTGCTCGACTTCCGCAGGCACGTGCAGCCGGTGTTCCAGAACCCCTACGGGTCGCTCGACCCGATGTATTCGATCTTCCGCTCGATCGAGGAGCCGCTGCGCATCCACGGCATCGGCGACAAGAAGAGCCGCGCGGCGCGCGTGCGCGAGCTGCTCGACATGGTCGAGCTGCCCGAATCGGTCATGCAGCGCTATCCGAACGAGCTGTCCGGAGGCCAGCGCCAGCGCATCGCGATCGCGCGCGCGATGGCGCTCAACCCGGACGTCATCGTCTGCGACGAGGCCGTGTCCGCGCTCGACGTGCTCGTGCAGGACCAGGTGCTCCATCTGCTCAACGACCTGCAGGCGAAGAACGGGCTGAGCTATCTGTTCATCACACACGATCTGGCCGTCGTGCGGCAGATCGCCGACGACGTCGTCGTCATGCAGCACGGCAGGCTCGTCGAGCACGGCACGACCGACGAGGTCTTCCTGCACCCCCAGCAGCAGTACACGAAGGACCTGCTCGACGCGATCCCGGGAGGCAAGCTCGAGCTCGGCCTCGACCTGTAGCGCGCAGGACGCCCTCGCGGCCCTGCATATGCGATGGCGGCGCGGCTCCCACGGTCGGGAGCCGCGCCGCCATCGCATATGCAGGGCCGCATCGCGGCGTATCGGGTCATTGCTCGACCGGGTTGCGCTCCTCGTCGTCCTCGTCGTCCTCGCCGTCGTCGGTGACGACGGAGCCGTCCTCCTTCGCGAAGGTGTAGGCGGCCATATGGTGCGCCTTGCCGATCCTGTGGATCGAATCCATCAGATCGAAGGCCTGCGCGAAGATGATCAGCGAGAAGATCTCGTGCGTGACCTCCTTCGTGAGCAGGTCGCCGCCGGGAAGATGGCCGAGCAGCACGAACGCGAAGAACATCGTCGGGTAGATGAGCTGGCGCTGGTAGCTGTAGAAGAACGTGCGGTTGCTCAGATGATAGACGCAGATCGGCACGAGGTTGATCGCCGAGAAGATGAGCTGGATGAGGACGAGCACGCCGACGCCCCGGTTGAAGTTGTCGTAGAAGACCTTCCCGAAGATCGACAGGAAGATGATGACGTAGACGTTCGCGCCGATGAGATACCACAGCTGCAGCCGCCGGGAATTCGTGAAGAAGCCGGCGATGAACACGATGAACACCGAGACCTCGACGAAGACGTCGCTGTAGAACTCGCTGTCGTCCCGCAGCGAGACGATCGCGCAGACGAGCGCGACGGCGACGAGCGCCATGCACGCGAGGAACATCTTGGGGATATGGAGGCGACGGGGGCCGGTGGACAGGGGACGCTGCGGTGTGGACATCATTGCTCGATTCATTGGCGGGACGGGTTCATCCGATGACGGTTCCCACGGTAGTGCGCCCTCGCGCAAGCCGCGGGAGTACGCCGAGGCCGAACGCGCCCGGCGGCGGGGCCCATCCGCGCGTCGTGAACCGGCCGGCGTTCGGACATGCGCCCGGGTAGTCTCGTGACCTATGACGATGACGATCACGACTTCGAACCTCAACGGCATCCGCGCCGCGAAACGCAAAGGCATGGAGAAGTGGCTCCTCAGGCACACGCCGGACGTGTGGTGCATGCAGGAGACGCGCGCGCCGCAGGAGATCCTCGACGAGATCTTCCGGGAGATCGGCGACGACTATGTACAGGCGGGGAAGGTGAGGGATCCGGCCGACGTCCATGCGATCGACGACGTGTGCAGGATCAAAGGCCGCGCAGGCGTCGGTCTCGTCAGCGTGCTGCCGTTCGAGGACGCGCGCATCGGTCTGCCCGGGCTCGACGAGGACGTGGACACCGGCCGCTGGGTGGAGACCGACGTCAGGACCGAACAGGGGTACACGGTGACCGTCGCCTGCGTGTACGTGCACGCGGGGGGCGACGGCGACGACATCAAGGAAACGCAGAAGTACCGATTCCTCGACGCGATGACGGCTCGCATGGAGCAGATGCGCCGTGAGGCGGCGTCCGGCGGCAGGCAGGCCGTCATCTGCGGCGACTTCAACATCGCGCACCGGCCGATCGACCTGAAGAACGCGAAGGCGAACGTGCAGACGCACGGCTTCCTTCCCTCCGAACGCGCCTACATCGACCAATGGCTCGACGAGATGGAATACGTCGACGTCATGCGCGACCTCGCCGGCGACATCCAGGGGCCGTACACATGGTGGAGCCAGCGCGGACGTGCCTTCGACAACGACGCCGGATGGCGGCTCGACTACCAGTTCGCGACGCCGGAGCTCGCGCAGACGGCGCGCGGGTTCGTCGTCGACCGCGCCGAGGAATGGTACAAGCGGTGGTCGGACCATGCGCCGCTGAGCATCACCTACGACGTGTGAGCGCATCGCACGCCGCACGCGGCCCGGGCGCAGTGTGGAAGGGTCGTGACGGAACACGGTCGTCCGGGGACGCGGGCCGTGCGCCCGTGCTAGGCTGGTGGCGGTAAAACATGGGCATCGGGCGCGTATCGGGCGACGACGCCGGCACGCGCATCAGCAGACAGGAGACGAGGCACAGATGGGACTGTTCGGATTCGGCAGGAAGAAGAAGGAGCAGGCGGAGGAGAAGGAGCGTGAGGACCGCCTCGCGCAGGCCGTCGCCTCGCAGACCGAGGACGTCGCACGGGAGGACGCCGAGGACATCGACGTCACCTCCGCCGAGCGCCCCGGCCATGACCGGGGCATCGCGAAGGAAGAGGGCGACGCCGAGGCGAAGGCCGTGCGCGATGACGAATCCGAGGGACTGCCGGAGGCCGTCGACGCCGAGGACGGCGAGCTGGCCGTGCCGACCGAGCCGGTCATGGACTACGCCGGCCGCGGCGAACAGTTCGGCCCGTGGGACATCAGCGAGGACAACGGCCCCGACTATGACGAATACCTGTCGCTCGGCTCCTTCTACATACCGTTCGTGCAAGGCATCCAGCTGCGCCTCAAGGCGAGCAAGGCGGACAACACGCTGCTCGGCGCCACGGTGACGATCGGACGCTCGAGCCTCGAACTCGAAGCCTTCGCGGCGCCCAAGACGATGGGCCTGTGGGACGACGTGCGCGACGACCTCGTCGCGGCGAACCCGGCCGCCACGGTGGAACCCGGCATCTTCGGTGCCGAGGTGCGCCTGCCGATCCAGCTGCCGAACGGCAAGAAGCACATCACGCGCATCGTCGGCGTCGACGGCCCGCGCTGGATGCTGCGCGGCATCTTCTCGGGCCCGGCGGCCGACGATCCGGACAGCCCCGAGGCGAAGGTGCTCGACCGCTTCTTCTCGTACATCGTCGTCGACCGCGGCGAGGAGCCGCTCGCGCCGCGCGACCTCATCCCGATGGCCCAGCCGCTGACTCCGGGCGAACGCCGCGCGATGGCGCAGGCCGCGACGGCCGAGGACGGCGACGGCGCGCCGGCGACGATCGACGGCAAGCCGACCGGTCCGATGAACTCCGACCACGAGGTCGAGCAGAAGACGACGCTGTCGCGCGGACCGATGTTCTCCGAACTGCGCTGACGGCATGGACCGGCCACGCACACGCACCGGGCTCGGCGCGCTCGCATCCGGCGACGGCGACGACTTCTCGGTCATCCAGGCGATAGGCGGACCGCGCGGCGTCGTCGAATCGATGCTGCCGGGCGTCGTCTTCGTCGTCATGTTCATCGTCACGAGCGACCTGAAGCTCACCGTCATCGTCTCCGCGGCGCTCGCGGTCGCGCAGGTCGTCGTGCGGCTGTGCCAGCGCCAGTCGGTCATGGGCGCGCTCTCGGGGCTCGCGGCCGTCGCGATCTGCTTGGTATGGGCGTGGAAGAGCGGCGAGGCGCGTAACTACTACATGTACGGCTTCATCACGAACGCCGCATACATCGTCGTGCTGCTCGTCTCGCTGCTCGTCGGCATCCCCGGCCTGGGCTTCCTGATCGAGTTCATCCGCTCGCTGCCGACCGAACGGTTCCGCGCATGGCTCGACGGCTGGCGCTCCGACCGTGCGCTGATGCGAGCCTACGCCACAATCACCTGGCTGTGGATCGGCGTGTTCGCGCTGCGTCTGGTCGTACAGGTGCCGCTGTACCTGACGAACCACGTCGGCTGGCTCGGCACGGCGCGGCTGCTGATGGGCATCCCGTTCTGGGCGCTCGCGATCTGGGTGTCTTATCTGATCGTGGCCGATCCGATGCACCGCCACAGGCAGCTCGAGCTCAGGCGCGCCGAGGAGGAGGGCGAGCACGGGGACGAGGAAAGCGAATCCGCCGATGATGACGCGCGCCCGCGCGACGACGGACGATCATGAGACGGGAGCCGGACATGGGCAATGGCATCATCTTCAAGGTGGCTGTGGGCGTGTGCTGCGCGCTCGCCGTCTTCGCGCTGGCCTCATGCGCGCCGAAGGGCGCCGCCGTCGGCGACACCGGCGCGGCGCGTCCGGACGACCCGGCGCATGTCGATTCGCCGGGCGAGACGCAGACCGTCGCGATCGTCGGCTCCGCGGACGGCGCGGATGGTCTCGTCGAGGAGGCGTTGGACGCCGACGGCTACAAGGTCGTGCTCATGACGCCGGGCGCATCCGTCGATGCGGCGGACGCGCGGCTTCAGGCGGTGCGCGACGCCGTCGGGCGCAACGTGAGCCTGATCGTCATCGGCGAGCCGGACATGTCACGGCAGCCGGAGCGGTGGCGCGACATGTTGCGACTCGCACGCGACGCGGGCATCCCCGTCGTGTTGCTCGACCCCGTCTCGCAGCCGGACGACGACGAGCTGTTCGCCGCCTCGTTCAGGGTCAACGACCGCATGATGGACGCTGTCCCGGTCGGCGAGGCGGTGCGCCGGGTCATCGAGGACGAACCGCACGGGCGCGACGTCATCGTCACGACGCTGCACTGAGCGCGTGGGCCCTCCCCATATCCATACAACCAACCCATACACAACCCCATACACGACAAGCGACGCACGCCGCACGGACGACGGCACGGGACAGGAGAGCGCATGGAAGCCACGGTGGACATCGAACGGTACGCGGATCAGGGCAGGTGCGTCGCGCACATCGACGGGCGCGTCGTCTTCGTGCGCTTCGCGTTGCCCGGCGAGCGTGTGAGGATCGTGCTCGACGAACCGGCGGACCGCAACGACCGTTTCTGGACGGGCGAGGTCGTCGAGGTGCTCGAGGCGAGCCCGGACCGCGTCGAGCCTGCGTGGCCGCTCGCCGGGCCGCTCGCGATGGGCGGCGGCGTCGGCGGCGCCGACCTCATCCATGTCTCGCTCGAAGGTCAGGAACGCTGGAAGGCGGCGGCCGTCCGCGACGTCATGGCCAGACTCGGGCGCGTCGAACTCGACGACGTGCCCGTCTACGCGATGCCCGGCGACGAGGATGCGCGGGGCCTGCATTGGCGCACGCGCATCGAGATGATCACCGACGACGAGGGCAAGCCGTCGATGCACCGCCGTGGCAGCCATCTGCGCGTGCCGATCGAGACGATGCCGCTCGCGACGCGCGCCGTGCTCGAGGCGGCCGCGATGAACGACGTCTGGGACGGCGCGCTGCCGGCGAACGCGCAGCTGCGCATCGCCGTGCCCGAGCCTCGCGTCGGCGCCGACGAAACCGCGACGCCCGAAGCGCTGCGCCGGGCGATCGGGGGCAACTACGCGGTCGTCGTCGACGGCAAGGTGCGCCACGGCAGCCGCAACCTCACCGAACGCATCACCGTCGACGGCCGCGAGTTCACGTACACGGTCGACGCCGCGGGCTTCTGGCAGATGCACCGCGAGGCCCCGCAGGCGCTGCCGCAGTACGTCATCGATCGGATCCGCGAGGCGCTCGCCGGCCATACGCGGCGCAACGGCCGCAACCTCGTCATCTGGGATCTGTACTCCGGCTCGGGGCTGTTCACGCTGCCGCTCGCGACGCTGGTCGACGACCATGCGAAGCTCGTCAGCATCGAAGGCGCGAAGACTGCCGTCGCCAACGCCCGTCGCAACCTCAAGGCCGCCGGCGTCCACACCGTGCAGGCGCTGTGCGGGGACGTGCTGAGGACGCTCGACAAGGACATCGACCCGCAGCGGGCGCATCCGGACGTCGTCGTCCTCGACCCGCCGCGCGCCGGCGCGAAGGCGAAGGTGTGCGCGAAGATCGCCGATTCCGGCGCCCCGGTCGTCGTCTACATCGCCTGCGACCCGGCGTCGCTCGCGCGCGACGCGGCGACGTTGACGCGACGCGGCTACGCGCTGCGCTCGATCGCCGCCTTCGACATCTACCCGATGACGCACCATGTGGAGACGGTCGCCGTCTTCACGAAGTAGGGGGAGGCGCCGATGGCGTTCGACTTCAAGAAGGAATACAAGGAGTACTATCTGCCGGCGAAGCAGCCGCGAATCGTCGACGTCCCGCCGATGAACTTCATCGCCGTGGCCGGGTCGGGGGATCCGAACCTGCCTGGCGGCGCCTACCAACAGGCGCTCGCGATGCTGTACGCCGTCGCCTACACGATCAAGATGAGCAAGAAGGGCGACCGACGGATCGACGGCTACTTCGACTTCGTCGTACCGCCCCTGGAAGGCTTCTGGTGGCAGGGCGACGGAGGCCCGGTCGACTTCGCCCACAAGGAGCGCTTCGCGTGGATCAGCGCGATCCGCATGCCCGACTTCGTCACCGCCGAGGACGTGGCATGGGCCAAGGAGCAGGGCGCCGTCAAGAAGAAGCTCGATTGCTCGGCGGTCGAGCTCATGACGGTCGATGAGGGTCTGTGCGTGCAATGCCTCCACATGGGACCCTACGACGACGAACCCGCCACGATCGAGGCGATGGACGCCTACGCGCGCGCCCAAGGATACGCGCCCGACCTCACGGCCGGCCGCCGACATCATGAGATCTATCTGAGCGACGCGCGCCGCGTCGCCCCGGAGAGACTCAGGACCGTCATCCGCCATCCGGTGCGCGCCGTGTGACGGCGGCGGCCGCCGCCATGCACACGGTCGGGTAGACTGGCGCGCATGAGCGAAACGACGAACATGGCAACGCACGGCGACGTCCCGAGGATGCCGGACGTGGAGGAACGGGGGTTGACGCAGGCCCAGGTCGCCGACCGCGTCGAACGCGGGCAGACGAACGCCGTCAAGTCGTCGACGTCGCGTTCGCTGGCGGACATCGTGCGCGCGAACGTGTTCACGCTGTTCAACGGCATCATCCTGACGGCGATGGTCATGGTGCTCGTCGCCGGCTCGTGGAAGGACGCCGTCTTCGGCTTCGTCATCATCATCAACACCGGCATCGGCATCGTCACCGAGCTGCGCGCCAAGCGCACACTCGACCGGTTGTCGATCCTTGTGGCCTCCGACTACCTCGTGCGCCGTGATGGCCGGGACGTCGACGTCCCCCACGACGGCATCGTCCTCGGCGATCTCCTGTGGCTGCGTTCGGGCGAGCAGGTGCCGGCGGACGCGACGATCGTCGAGACATGGGGGCTCGAACTCGACGAGTCGATGATCACCGGCGAATCGCGCACCGTGCGCAAGCAGGACGGCGACACCGTCTATTCGGGGTCGACGGCCGTCTCCGGCATGGCCCTCGTGCATGTGACCGCCGTCGGCGCGCACAGCTACGCGGCGACGCTGACCGCGCAGGCGAAGGTGTACAAGAAGAACGTCTCCGACCTCAACAAGGGCATCAACACGATCCTCAAGTTCATGACCTTCCTCGTCGTGCCGCTGTGCGTGTTGCTCATCGTCACGCAGATGAACACCGTGGGCGGCTGGTCGGCGGCGCTCGCGAGCGGCGAATGGCGCCAGGCCGTCGTCTCGTCGGTCGCCGGCGTCGTCGGCATGGTGCCCGAGGGCCTCGTGCTGCTCACGTCGCTCAACTTCGCGCTCGCGGCGATCAGACTCGCGCGCAAGGAGACGCTCGTCCAGGACCTCGATTCGGTCGAGACGCTCGCGCGCGTCGACTGCCTCAACCTCGACAAGACCGGCACAATCACCGACGGCGGCATCGTCTACGACGACTGCGTCGCGCTGCCCGGCTGCGCGGACAAGCGCCATGCGCTGCAGGCGCTCTACGACCTGGCCAACGAGCAGAGCCCGAACGGCACCGGCCGCGCCGTGCTCGCCGGCTTGGACGCGCAGGGCCTCACCGGCACCGCGGGCCTCAAGCGCGTGCCGTTCTCGAGCGCGCGCAAATGGAGCGCCGTCGCGTTCCACGACGCACCCGAGGCCGGCCCCGACGGCGTGTGGTACATGGGCGCCCCCGAGGTGCTGCTCTCCGCGCTTTCCACACCGTATCCGGATGTGCTCAAGCAGGTCGACGGCTACGCGAACGACGGCATGCGCGTGCTGCTCGTCGCCCGCGCGGCCGGCCCGGTCCCGGCCGATTTCGAGACCGACCCGAAGCTCGAGGCGGACGCGGAGCCGGTCGCGATCGTGCTGTGCTCCGAGCACATCCGCGACGACGCCGAGCCGACGCTCGCATGGTTCCGCGAGCAGGGCGTGCGCTGCCGCATCATCTCCGGCGACAACCCGGTGACCGTCGGCGCGATCGCCGGCAAGGTCGGGCTCACCGGCGACCGCAAGCCGGTCGCGATGGACGCGCGCAAGCTGCCGCAGGACGTCGACGAGCTCGCCCGCGTCCTCGAGGGCGTCGATGTGCTCGGCCGCGTGCTGCCCGAACAGAAGAAGGCGATCGTGCAGGCGCTGCACACGCAACGGCACGTCGTCGCGATGACCGGCGACGGCGTCAACGATGCGCTCGCGATCAAGGAGGCCGACCTCGGCATCGCGATGGGCAACGCGGCGCCGGCGACGAAGGCCGTCGCCGAGGTCGTGCTCGTCGACTCGAAGTTCTCACATCTGCCCGACGTCGTCGCGCGCGGACGGCAGGTCATGGCGAACATGGAGCGCGTCGCGAGCCTGTTCCTGACGAAGACCGTCTACTCGGCGCTCATCTCCTTCGGCGTCGTGCTCAGCATGATCCCGTTCCCGTACCTGCCGCGCCACATCAGCTACATCGGCGCGCTGACGATTGGCGCGCCGGCGTTCCTGCTCGCGCTCGCGCCGAACACGCGCCGCTACATCCCCGGGTTCCTGCGCCGCGTCTTCGCGTTCTCGCTGCCATGCGGCGTCGCGACGGCGCTCGCCGTGCTGCTGTCCGCGTGGTTCATCCCGAAGATGATGGGGTGGGACGTCGCGACCTCCGCGGCCGATCTGACCGCGTGGCGTTCGATGTGCGCGACGGTGCTGTTCGTCATGGGCGTCTACGTGCTCGCGCGCGTCGCGACGCCGCTCGACTCGTGGCGAGGCTGGCTCGTCGCGGCCTTCGCCGCGGCCGGCGTCGTCGGCATGTGCATCCCCTTCATCGCGCGGTTCTTCGCGTTCCAGCTGCCCGGAGGCAAGGGCCTGCTCGCGCTCGGCGTGCAGATCGTCATCGCGACGCTGCTCTTCGCGTTGAGCGTGTGGCTGTTCCCGAAGTTCCTGACGAAGGCGATGCGCACGGTCATCTCACAATACAAGCGCGTCTCCAGGCGCTGAAACATCGTCGCGGTATCGTCTTGTGACGATGGCGGCGCCGATGCAGGACATGCGCGGCGCGCCGGATACACGCAACCGAACCGTTGCGACGGTTCGACACTGAAGTTCGGAGGAACCTATGTCCATGCGCGACGACCAGCTGGACGTCCTCAACGTCGGGGGAGAGTCGTACGACTACTACCGCATCGGCGATCTTGAGGGCATCGACCACCTTCCCTATTCGCTCAAGGTGCTCGTGGAGAACCTCGTGCGCAACATCGACGGCGCCAACATCACCGATGCGCAGGTGCGCGAGCTGCTCGCGTGGGACCCGGCCGCGGACCCGAGCCATGAGATCCAGTTCACGCCGTCTCGTGTCGTCATGCAGGACTTCACCGGCGTGCCGTGCGTCGTCGACCTCGCCACGATGCGCGACGCCGTCAAGGCGCTCGGCGGTGACCCGGAGGTCATCAACCCGCAGGTCCAGTCGGACATGATCATCGACCATTCGGTGCAGATCGACGCCTACGGCGTCGACGACGCGGTCCAGATCAACATGGACATCGAATACGAACGCAACGGCGAACGCTACCAGTTCCTGCGCTGGGGCCAGCAGGCCTTCGAGAACTTCCGCGTCGTGCCGCCGGGGACCGGCATCATCCATCAGGTCAACATCGAATACCTCGCGCAGGTCGTCATGACGAAGGCGATGCAGGGCGGCAGGCCCCTCGCGTATCTCGACTCGTGCGTCGGCACCGACTCGCACACGACGACCGTCAACGGCCTCGGCGTGCTCGGCTGGGGCGTCGGCGGCATCGAGGCCGAGGCCGCGATGCTCGGCCAGCCGATCTCGATGCTCGTGCCGCGCGTCGTCGGCTTCAAGCTCAAGGGGTCGATCCCCGAGGGCGTCACCGCGACCGACGTAGTGCTGACGATCACCGACATGCTGCGCCGGCACGGCGTCGTCGGCAAGTTCGTCGAGTTCTACGGCGAGGGCATCGCCTCGGTGCCGCTCGCCAACCGCGCGACGATCGGCAACATGAGCCCGGAGTTCGGCTCGACCTGCGGCATCTTCCCTATCGACGAGGTCACGCTCGACTATCTGCGCCTGACCGGCCGCTCCGACGAGCAGGTCGCGCTCGTCAAGGCGTACGCGAAGGCGAACAAGCTGTGGCATGACGTCGACGACCCCGACTACGTGGAACCGCGGTACTCCGAGTACCTCGAGCTCGACCTGGCGACCGTCGTCCCGTCGATCGCCGGCCCGAAGCGCCCGCAGGACCGCATCGAGCTGACGCGCGCGAAGACGACGTTCGAGGAGACGCTGCCCGGCTACGTCACCGAGCGGACGAACGGCAACCCGGTGCACGTCTCGACGGACTTCCGCGGCGACTTCGACATCCGCAACGGCGACGTCGCGATCGCGTCGATCACGTCGTGCACGAACACGTCGAACCCGTCCGTCATGATCGCCGCCGGCCTCATCGCGCGCAACGCCGTCGCCAAGGGCCTGAGCCCCAAGCCGTGGGTGAAGACCTCGCTTGCGCCCGGTTCGCAGGTCGTCGCCGACTACCTCAAGCAGGCGGGCCTGCAGGACGACCTCGACCGTCTGGGCTACCAACTCGTCGGCTTCGGCTGCGCGACCTGCATCGGCAACTCCGGCCCGCTGCTGCCGGAGATCTCCGAGGCGATCAACGCGAACGACCTGACGGTGACGGCCGTGCTCTCGGGCAACCGCAACTTCGAGGGCCGCATCAGCCCCGACGTCAAGATGAACTACCTCGCCTCGCCGCCGCTGGTCATCGCCTACGCGCTCGCCGGCACGATGGACTTCGACTTCGAGACGGAGCCGCTCGGCGTCGATCCCCAGGGGCGTGAGGTCTTCCTCAAGGACATCTGGCCGACGAACGAGGAGGTCGAGCAGGTCGTCGCCGGCAACGTCAGCCGTGAGATGTTCCTCAACGACTACGCCTCCGTCTTCGAGGGCGACGCTCGCTGGAAGGGCCTGAAGGTGCCCGAGGGCGAGCTGTTCGCCTGGGACCCGGAATCGACCTATGTGCGCAAGCAGACCTTCTTCGACGGCATGAGCGCGACGCCGGCCCCGGTCGAGGACATCCGCGACGCGCGCGTCCTCGCGTTCCTCGGCGACTCGGTCACGACCGACCACATCTCGCCGGCCGGCGCGTTCAAGGCGACGAGCCCGGCGGGCGAGTACCTGACCGCGCACGGCGTCGAGCCGAAGAACTTCAACTCCTACGGTTCGCGCCGCGGCAACCATGAGGTCATGGTGCGCGGCACCTTCGGCAACATCCGCCTGCGCAACATGCTGCTCGCCTCGGTCGGCGAGGAGGTCAGGCCGGGCGGCTACACCTACGACTTCCTCGCGATGAAGCCGACGACGATCTACGAGGCGTCGCGCGACTACATCGCGGCCGGCGTCCCGCTCGTCGTCATCGGCGGCAAGGAGTACGGCACCGGTTCGTCGCGCGACTGGGCGGCGAAGGGCACGGCGATGCTCGGCGTCAAGGCCGTCATCGTCGAAAGCTTCGAGCGTATCCACCGTTCGAACCTGATCGGCATGGGCGTGCTGCCGCTGCAGTTCCCGGAGGGCGAATCGGCGCAGTCGCTCGGGCTCGACGGCACCGAGACCTACTCGATCGACGGCATCAGGGCGCTCAACGACGGCGTGACGCCGAAGACCGTGCACGTCGAGGCGACGCACAAGGACGGCACGAAGACCGAGTTCGAGGCGGTCGTGCGCATCGACACGCCCGGCGAGGCCGACTACTACCGCAACGGCGGAATCCTGCAGTACGTGCTGCGCAACCTGATGGCCGAATAGGCCGCGCCGCTTGCCGCGCACGATGAGGGGGCGCCCACGGAGATCTCCGTGGGCGCCCCCTCATCGTGCGCCAAGGGCGCCGCGGTCAGGCCGCCCGGCCCATCGGCCCTACTTGTCCGACTTGCCGGCGTCCTTCGCCGCCTGTTTGCGCTGCTCGTCGGCGACGATCGCGCGCACGCGTTCCTCCTGGAGCGCCTCGCGCTCCTGTTGCAGCCTGTCGTCCTTCGTGGCGGGCGTGCGCACCTTGCCCATCTGCTGATAGGCGTCGATGATGCCGGCGCGCACGGCGGCGCGGATCACGTAGTACAGCGCCCAGATGCACAGCGCGGCGATGATGATCATGAACAGGATCGTGTAGATGGTACCGGCCATGGTCGATGCTCCTTTCGATGTCGTCTTTCCTCGGGTGATGCCATCGTTGGCAAACACTGACGCCATTATAGGCGCCGTCGCCGCGGCCGGCCGTTCTCTCGCCGCCGAGCACAAGGGCATCGGCTAGCATCCTGTGCTATGACGAACGACGCAACGATGGACGCGGCGCCCGACCGGCGCGAATACGACCGCATGCTCTCCGGCGAGCTCTACATCGCCGACGACCCGTACCTGCACACGCTCGGCGCCAGACGACGCCGCCTGCAGCAGCTGATCAACACCTCCGACTGGGACGCCTTCGCCGAGCGCGACCGGCTGTTCCATGAACTGCTCGGCGCGCTCGGCGAAGGCTCGCACATCGAACCGCCGTTCCGCTGCGACTACGGCTGCAACACCCGCATCGGCCGCGACTTCTACGCGAACGCCGACTGCATCATCCTCGACGTCGCGCCGGTCACGATTGGCGACAACGTGTTCTTCGGCCCGCGCGTCGCCCTATACACGCCGTACCATCCGATCGACGCGGCCACGCGCAACGAGCAGCTCGAGGGCGGCCTTCCGATCCGCATCGGCTCCGACGTCTGGTTCGGCGGCGGCGTGACCGTCTGCCCGGGCGTGACGATCGGCGACGACGTCGTCGTCGGCGCCGGCTCCGTCGTCACGAAGGGCATACCGTCACATTCGGTCGCCGTCGGCAACCCGGCGCGCGTCGTGCGCGCGATCGGCGAGGAGGACCGCGCATACTGGCGTGCGCGCGCCGACGAATACCGCGCGTGGAAGGACGGTCGCTAGACGGTCCATGCACGGCACGCGGCGCGGCGCGGGCGAGGCCTCGTGCATTAGAATGGCGAACGTGTGCACGAAGAGGACAGCATTGATCATCGTCGACGTCCAGCCGACGTTCACCGAGGGCGGCGAACTCGCCGTCGAGGGCGGCGACTCCGTCGCCGGGGCCATCCACGGCTTCGTCGAACGTGAACGTGACCGCTACGCGCTCATCGCCACGACGCAGGACTGGCACGTCGATCCGGGCGACCACTGGTCGGACGAGCCGGACTATGTGGACACATGGCCACGGCACGGCGTCGCCGGATCGGCGAACGCGCGGCTGCATCCGGCGATCGGCTCGCTCGACGTGCCGCACCACATCAGGAAGGGCCAGTATGCGGCCGCCTACTCCGGTTTCGACGGCGTCGAGGAGAACGACGAACGCGTCCCGACGCGCGATGAGGTCGAGGCGGCGCTCGCCGAAGGGCGCACGCTCGACGGCCTGCTGCGCGCCCACGGCATCGGACGCGTCGACGTCGTCGGCATCGCGCTGTCGCACTGCGTGCGCGACACGGCGCTCGACGCCGTCGCGCGCGGCTACGAGACGCGCGTCTACGAGGACCTGACCGTGCCGGTGAGCGCCGCGCTCGGCGCGCAGGCCGTCGAGGCGATGCGCGAGGCCGGCGTCACGATCATCGAGGGGGAGCGATATGTCGATTAGCGCGAGCGAGAAGCCGCTGTCGAGGGTGTTCACGTCCGATTACCGTTTCGCGGTCCCCGCGTTCCAGCGGGCGTACAGCTGGCACGACGTGCAGATGAGGCAGCTCATCGAGGACGTCGCCGACGCGTGCGCCGTCGACGACGGCCCGTATTTCCTCGGTTCGCTGATCCTTGTGCGAGACGATCGCGGCATGCATCAGGTCATCGACGGCCAGCAGCGCCTCGTGTCGCTGTCGATCGTCTTCTCGGTGCTGCTCGCGCTGGAGGACGACCTGCAGCTCGCCGAGAGCCTGCGGGGGCTGCTCACCGAGACCGGCGACAAGCTGCGCGGCATCTCCGCCGAGCCGAGGCTGAGCCTGCGCGAGCAGGACGAGGGCTTCTTCCTCGAATACGTGCAACGGGGCGACCTCGAGGCGCTCTTCGACCTGCGTGAGGCCGACATCGCGACGCAGGCGCAACGCAACATCCAGACGAACGCGAAATGCGCGTACGACATGCTCGCGCCGCTCAGGGATGACGAACGCCGCCGCTTCGCCTCCTACCTCGTCAACGACGTCATGTTCGTCATCGTGACGACCGACGACATCTCGGGCGCCTACCGCATCTTCGACGTCATGAACATGCGCGGCATGCCGCTGACGCCGTCCGACGTCTTCAAGGCGAAGGTCGTCTCCGGCATCTCGGACGCCGCACGCGACGTCTACGCGCGCTACTGGGACGACATCATGGAGCCGATGGGCGATGACAACGCGCGCATCGAGCGGTTCTTCGCCGATCTCGACCTCATCTTCACGCGCACGCCGATGTGCCAGTCACTGCTCGCCGACTTCAGCGACCATGTGATCGCGAAGTACATCGGCGACGGGGAGTGCATCGAATTCATCGACGACGTGCTGCGTCCGTACGCGATCTGCGACGAGATCCTGCACAAGCCGGGCGAGAGCCTGCTGCCGACGAAGGTGCGCGACCTGCTCGCCGGGCTCGCCGACTATCCGTACGACGACTGGAAGCCGGTGGCGCTGTGGGCGCTCGTGCATTCGCTCAAGCACCTCGACGACCCCGACACCGTCGTCTTCGAACGCTCCGGCAGGGTCGGGCCGCACGTCTCGCTGCATGACGGCGAACGGCTCGTGCAGATCCTCACGCTGCTCGACCGCGTCACCGGCATCGACTGCCTCAACGGCAAATCCGAACTCGAACGGCGCACCCGTTCGGCGACGATCGTGCGCGACCTGAGGAAGGGGACGCCGCTGCAGCGCGTCGCGGGCTTCCATGTCAGCGGCGACGAGCAGAGGCTCGCGATGCTGCATCTGCGCGGCGAGCTGTCGATCGACGCAGGCATGAGGCGGCTGCTGCTCATCCGCGCGAACGAACAGCTTGCCGGAGCGCGCATCACGCGGCCGCGCAGCCTCAACGCCGTCCCGATCATCCCCGAGCATGTCCCGGCGAGGTCGTCGTTCGCGTCGTGGCCGGCCGGGACCTGCGACTACTGGGCGGAGCGCATCGGCAACTTCGTGCTCACGCAGACGATGCCGCGCTCGCTCGAGGACGTCGACGACTTCGCGACACGGCGCAACTTCATCCTGCGTTCCGCAAGCTCGCAGCGTTTCCCGCTCACGCGCGCGCTGCTCGACCTCGAGACGCTCACGCCGCAGTTCCTCGAGCTGCGCCAGAGGCAGATCATCGACCTCATCGCGCAGGTGTGGCATATCAGCTACGAGGACGTCGTCGTCGCCGAACAGGAGGAACGGCGACGTGAACGCACCGGTGCGGCCACGCACCGCCCCAAGCGCACGTCGAAGCGCGTGACGGTCGCCGAGGTCGTGCGAGCCGGGCTGCTCAAGCCCGGCGACCGCTTCGTGTGGGTGCGCCCGCGCAAACACGAGACATGGGTCATCGCCGTCGCCGAGGACGGCTTCCGCGGCGAGGACGGCGCCGAATACGCGACGCCGACGGCTGCGGCGCGCGCGGTCGGCGGCGCGGGCGCGAGCCTCAACGTCTGGAAGCGCGAGTCGGACGGCCGCGCGTTGAGCGACATCTGGAAGGCGTACCGCGCCGCGATGTGATTCGCGGATCCGCTGATCCGCGAACATCGCGGGTGCGGTTCGCGCGCGCCGCGTTCGCGGGCGAATGTTTCCGCGATCGTTCGAGGTGCGGTTCGCATGCGCCGCGTTCGCTGGCATGTGTTTTTGCGATCGCTTCGGGTGCGGTTCGCGCGCGGGGGTATCGCGAAGCGGCCCCGCCGCGATCGGAACAGGTGCGGATCGCATCCATTCCGATCGCGGCGGGGCCTCCTCATGCCCGGCGCGGGGTCAGACCTCGGCGAGCTGCGTGGCGCCCGGCGCGGACAGGTCGGGGCGGTTGCGGCGCAGCTTCGAGAACGCGAGACCGAGGCAGATGAACGCGACGCCGAAGAGCAGGACGAGGCCGCTGCAGGCGAGCCATGCGCCGGCGTCGATGCGGCCGTCAGCGCCGTTGACCGCGTCGATCGACTGGCAGAACCACCAACCGGGCAGCAGCTTGCCGATCGCGATCATCACCTTCGGCATCATGTCGACCGGGAAGGCCATGCCGGACGTGAACATGACGAGCAGGCCGAACACGTTCGCGACCGCGTTGACGGCGACGGCGTTGGCCGACAGCATGCTGATCATGAATCCGGCGCTCACCGCGACGAGCGAGTAGATCGCGAGCGAGAGGCCACAGTACATGATCGTCGCCGGCGGGACGCCGTCGACCGGCAGGCCGCCGAGCATGGGCAGCGCGAGCGATGCGGCCCAGTACAGCAGGCTGACGACGACGCCGAAGAGCGCGCAGCCGGCGAACTGCTGGATGACCATCGCGCCGGTGCGCTGCGGCGACGCGTACAGGCGGCGGCGCACGTTCGACTCGGCGAAGGAGTTCATCGTCAGCGCCGTGCATACGAGCATCGCGGCGAGCAGCGGGTAGACGCCCATCTTGACGGTCGTCACGTAGGCGGTGCGCGCCGACTCCTGCCTGTCGGTCGCCGCCTTCGGGTCGTCGGCGACGTGGATCGCCGGGTAGGCGTCCGGGTCGTCGGCGAGCGTGTCGTTGACCCTCCCGGCCGCGTCCGTCACCGCCGCCGCCGAGACCGGGGAGCCGTCGGCGGCCTGCCCGGCGAGCGCCTCGAGGCGCGTCAGGCGCAGGAAGTCGTCGACCTCGAGCTTGGCGAGCGAGCCGTAGGCGCCGGTGAAGCTGACGACGACGTCGAGCCTCGGTTCCTCGCCGTCCTCCGCGAGCGCGTCGGCGAGGCGCTGCGTGTAGCCGTCGGGGATGATGACGATCAGGTCGGCGTAGTTGGATGCGGCCGCCGTCTGCAGCTGTTCGCTTGTCGTGCCGACGTCGACGAGGTCGCAGTCCTTGGCGAGGAAGTCGCGCAGCGCCTCGTCGAGCGCCGCGCCGTGCGCGTCGCGGTTGACGACGGCGACGTCGGGGCGTGCGGCGTCGAAGGTGACCGAGCTGTCCGCCTTGGACAGGTCGGCGATCATCGACCAGCTCAGGCCGAACATCATCAGGCACAGCCATACGACGTAGATGAGGATCATCAGACGCTGCGCCAGCAGGATCTTCAACGTGGTTTTAAAGGTGTGCATAGCGCTGCCTCCTGAGGAACACGGTCGCGAGGGCGAGGGCGAGGACCGCCATCGTCAACAGGACGCCGACGGTGCGGAAGAACGGGACGTAGGAGTCGTAGTAGAGGATGTCGTAGAACAGGTTCGTCACCTGCTGCGTGGGGTTGACGGCGGCCACGACCGGCGCATGGCGCTGGATCCAGTCGCTCAGCGCCATCGCGCCCGAGCCGTACAGGCCGCTCAGCAGTGAGAGCGCGCAGGAGAATGCCGTCGTCAGACCGACCTTCGCGCCGGCGCTCAGCTTCGGCAGCGAGCCGAGCAACGTGCCGAGCGCGTTCGCCGTGAACGAGGCGACGACGATCGCGAGCAGCGTGGCCGCCCAACGTCCGCCGAAGGAGATGCGGCACACGAAGCGGATGTAGAGCAGCGCGACGATGAGCGAGCAGAACGTGCACAGCCAGCTGGCGAGGAATCCGCCCATCAGCTGCCTGAAACGCGTGAGCGGCGCGAGCGAGCGGCGCATGCCGAGCGCGGAGAGGTTGGCCTGCGTCGAGCACACCGTCGTCACGGCGAAGGTCATCGCCATCAGCGCCGTCATCGCGAGCAGCGCGTAGTAGTAGCGGGCGCCCTCGTCGGGCTTGAAGTTCGTCAGGCGCACCTGGCGCGTGAACCCGGGCGTGTCCCGGGCGGCCGTCTGGAAGACGGGGTCGGCGAGCGCGGCCGGGTCGGTGCGCATGATCTGCTCGACCGTCAGCGTCTGGCGGTTGAACAGGCCGAAGGCGCCGTTGAGGATGCTCAGCGACACCGGCAGGCCGGGCGAGCCCATCGCGTCGTTCGCGTTCGCCACGGTCGCGCGGCTGATCGTCATGTGCGGCAGGCCCGCGTCGTCGACGGCGATGAAGCCGCGCACGTCGTCGTCGGCGTTGATCAGCGCCGTCGCCGAGGCCTCGTCGTCGACGGCCGTCAGTTCGAGCAGGTCGCGCAGGTCGACGCCGCCGGCGGACGTCGTGTCGGCCGCGGGTGCGTTCGAGTCGGCGGTGCAGGCGGCCGGACGGATCGGCGCGCGCTGCATCGCGTCGAGCAGCCGCCGCGTCCCGTCGGCCCCGCAGTAGGCGTCGTCGGCCACGACGGCGAAGCGCATCGTCGTGACCTCATAGGTGGCGTCCAGATTGCCGAACATGCCCAGGAACATCGTCGACAGCAGGATCGGGAAGCAGAACAGCCAGAACAAGGAGGACTTCTCGCGCAGGTTGATGCGCAACGTCGTCAGGAATGTGCTCCACATCGTCGCTCTCCCTTTCGTCGGATTGGTCGGCGCGGCCTCAGTCGCGCAGGTCGGTGCCGGTGAGTGCGAGGAACACGTCGTTGAGCGTCGGCGTGCGCGAGCTGACATGGCCCGCCGGCACGTCGAGACGGCGCAGCTCCTGCAGCACGTCGATCAGGTTGTGCGCGCCGGGCATGCACGAGACGGTGAGGACCTCGTCCCCGTAGGCCGCGTCACGCACTGCGCCGAGCGCACGCAGCGCGCCGAGCGCGCGCTCGCGCATCGCGTCGTCGCCGGCGAGCGTCGGAGCCTCGATGCTGATGCGCTCGCCGACGTCGATCATGCGTTTGAGCTCGTCGGCGGTGCCGAGCGCGATCTGGCGGCCGTGGTCGATGATCTGGATGCGGTCGCAGATCTGCTCGACCTCCTCCATGTAGTGGCTCGTGTACACGATCGTCGAACCCGCGGCGTTGAGCTTCTCGATGCCTTCGAGGATCGAGTTGCGGCTCTGCGGGTCGACGGCGACGGTCGGCTCGTCGAAGAAGATCAGCTCGGGCTTGTGCACGACGCCGCACGCGATGTTGAGACGGCGCAGCAGGCCCCCCGAGAGCTTGCGCGGGCGGAAGCGACGGTAGTCGTCGAGGCCGACGAACGCGATCGCCTCGTCGACGAGGCCGCGGCGGCGCGCGCGGTCGGCGACGTACAGCGAGCAGAAATAGGAGACGTTCTCCTCGACCGTCAGCTCGTTGAACACGGCGATGTCCTGCGGGACGATGCCGATGCGGCGCTTGAGCTCGTAGCTCGTCGGCCCCATCGGCTCGCCGAAGATGCGGATCTCGCCCGAATCGTAGGTGAGCAGGCCGAGGATGCAGTTGATCGCCGTCGTCTTGCCGGAGCCGTTCGGTCCGAGCAGTCCGTAGATCTCGCCGCGGCGCACCTCCAGGTCGAGGTAGTCGAGGGCGAGCTTGTCGCCGTAGTGCTTGACGAGCTCCTTGACGGCGATGGCGGGGGAGGGGTGCGCGACGCGCTGCGCGGGTCGTGGTGCCGTGCGCGTCCTGGAATCGGCATGGGTCGTATCGTTCATGTTCACCATGATGCGCGCGCCGGCGGCGGCGACACGGTGCCCCGAATACCGGATTTCGTGAACGGATGGTGACTTTTGTCACGGCGCGCGTGACGACGGCCATGCTGTACTCGATAATGGAAGCCGCGACGCCGTGCATGGCGCCGCGCAAGGACACACGGAAGGAGACGCGGATGGCGGACGCGGTCGTGCATGCGCTGCTCGTCGCCGTGTGCGTGCTTCTCGCCGTCATCGCGCACGGCGACGTCACAGCCGTCCTGATCGTCGGCGTCCTCGTCGTCGTCTCGCTCGCCGCGCTCGCCGTGCTCGTCCGCGAACGCCGATGGATCGCGATGGCCGCCCTGTACTGCGCC
>NZ_MVOG01000027.1 GCF_002286915.1 Bifidobacterium italicum
GCGCCGTCCTCGGCAAGCCCATCGCCCATTCGCTCTCGCCGGTGCTCCACGAGGCGGCCTACCGCGCGCTCGGACTGGACGGCTGGAGCTACGGGCGCATCGAGATGGACGAGGACGGCCTCGCCGGCTTCCTCGACTCGCTCGACGCCGGCTGGGCCGGGCTGAGCCTGACGATGCCGCTCAAACGCACGATCCAGCCCTATGGGACGCCGTCGAACCTGTGGGCGCGCGAGCTCGGCGTCGCGAACACGGCCGTATTCGCCGACGGCGCGACGCGCCTGTACAACACCGACGTCTACGGCATCGCCCGCGCCTTCGCGCATGCGGCGCAGGCGCAGGGCGTCCAGCCGGAGGCGAACCAGTCGGCGGTCATCCTCGGCAACGGCAACACCGCAACTTCCGCCCTCGCCGCATACGTCATGATGGGCGGCGTGACGCACGTGACCGTCGCCGCGCGCCACCCGCAGCGCACCCCCGGACTCGCCGAGATCGGCGCCCGGCACGGAGTCGACGTGACGACGGCCGCGCTTGACGACGCGCATGTCCCGGCGCTGCTCGCCGACGCCGACCTCGTCGTCAACACGATCCCGGCGCACGGCGCCGACGCCGTCGCGAACCGACTCGACGAGGCCGGCGTCTCCGTGCGCGGTATGCTGCTCGACGTCGTCTACGACCCGCGCCCGACCGAGCTTATGGAGATCTGGGAGCGTCTGGGCGGCGTCGCGCTGGGCGGGGAGGAGATGCTACTGTATCAAGCGGTGGCCCAGGTGCTGCTCATGACCGGACTCGCCGCAGACGATGACTTCGACGCCGTCGACGGGCGGTCCATGCACGGGCCGCTCGAGCAGGCCATGAGAGAGGCATTGGAGGAGGCGCTGTGAGCCAGGGCAACGAGACGACGACGCACGCGGACGGACCGAAGGGGCACATCGGCGGGCCGGCCGAGGGATTCGAGGTCATGCTCATCACCGGCATGTCCGGGGCCGGCAGGTCGCATGCCGCGCACAGCATCGAGGACATGGGCTGGTACGTCGTCGACAACATGCCCCCGCAGCTCATGGTGCCGATGGTCGACATGATGACCGCGTCCAAAAGCGGCGTGCACAAGCTCGCGGCCGTCATCGACGTGCGTTCCCGCGACTACTTCACCGACCTGTCCGCGATGCTCAGCCACCTCGACGACCTCGGCGTCAAGACGCGCATCCTGTTCCTCGACGCCGACGACGAGGTGCTCATCAAGCGCTTCGAGGCGGTGCGCCGGCCGCATCCGCTGCAACGCAGCGGACGGCTCATCGACGGCATCCGCGAGGAGCGCGAGATGCTCGAGAACCTCGAGGAGCGCGCCGACATCGTCATCGACACCTCGCATCTGAGCATCCACCAGCTGTCGACGAAGCTGTACAACGCGCTGATGGGTTCGGGTCCGACGACCGTCTCGGTGCACATCTTCAGCTTCGGCTTCAAATACGGCATCCCGATCGACGCCGACTTCGTCGCCGACGTGCGGTTCCTGCCGAACCCGTACTGGGTGCCGCAGCTGCGCGGGCTCAACGGCCGCGACGAGCCGGTGAGCGACTACGTGCTGCGCAGCGACGGCGCGACCGAGTTCCTCGACGCCTACGAGAGGGCGATCGAGATCGCCGTCAACGGCTACGCGCAGGAGGACAAGCACTACGTGACGATCGCCATCGGCTGCACCGGCGGCCAGCACCGCTCCGTCGCGATGAGCGAGGCCCTGGCGGAACGTCTGCGCGCCCACGGGCTCAACGTGAGCGTGTCCGCGCGCGAGCTCGACCGGCGCCAGTCCTGATCCGTCCCGGCCCACGCGACACGCGAAGAAACAAGCACAATTCCAACGGTTTGTCAAATGCGGGTCCACATCCGTCGTTGTCCAAGACCTTCGGTATCACGGAATGTCGGTGGTCACTTGCGACACGCCGTATCGATCACGATAAACACAACAGGAGGATCCTTTGGCTCTTCTCGATGAAGTCAAACGTGAGCTGTCCGAAATCGACGGGGAGATGGTCCTGGCGCAGAAGGCGCAGGTGACCTCGATGCTCCGTTTCGGAGGCGGCCTTCGCAAAAGCGATCGAAACATCATCGTCCAGGCGCAGTTCGACTCTCTCGACGCGGCCCAGTGGCTCCAGCGTGCGATCAAGAACCTGTACGGCCACGACGCGATGCTGACCGCGGTCGAACGCCAGACGCCGACCGGTCCGGTGCGCCGCTACATGGTCATCGTCGAGCGCGGCGGCGTCGCCCTCGCGCTGCAGACCGGCCTGCTCGACCGGCGCAAGCACCAGGCCGTCGCCGGATTGCCCCAGGAGCTCATGGCCGGCAACATCGCCCAGATCAAGGCGATCTGGCGGGGCGCGTTCCTCGCGCACGGCGGCCTGTCCGATCCCGGCAAGGCCAGCTATCTCGAGATCATCTGCCCGACCGACGAGACCGCGCTGGCGCTCACGAGCGCCGCACGCCGCCTCGGTGTCAGCGCCAAGCCCCGCCAGCTGCGCAGCTCGCGCCGCGTGACACTCAAGGACCCCGACGCGATCGAACGCATGCTCAACCTGATGGGGGCCCCGCGCTCGGCGCGCGAGTGGACGGGCAAGCGATCCGACGGCGAAGCGCGCGGCAAGGCGAACCGTCTGGCCAACTTCGACGACGCGAACATGCGCCGCAGCGCGAAGGCGGCGGCCGAGGCGTGCGAGAAGGTGCGCCGCGCCTTCGAGATCCTCGGCGACGACGTGCCGGAGAACCTGCGCGCCGCCGGGCAGCTGCGCCTCGACCACGACGACGCGAGCCTCGAGGAGCTCGGGCGCCTCGCAGAGCCGCCGATCACGAAGGACGCCGTCGCCGGACGCATCCGACGCCTGCTGCAGCTGGCGGACAAGGTCGCCAAGGCGTCCCAGGACGCCGACGCCGAGGCGTGAGCCTCGCCCCGGGCCGACGACGGCCCGGAAACATCTGTGGACAGGCGGGGCCGACGCTCTCGGCGGAAGGACGCGCCTGTTCGTTTGTGGCTGTATGATGCGTAACTGGCGGATCATGCAGCCGTTCCCCGCCAACACCGGCGGCGAGAAAGGAAAATCCATATGAAGACACTCAAGGATCTTGGAGATCTCAAGGGCAAGCGCGTCCTCGTCCGCGCCGATTTCAATGTGCCGCTCGATGGCACGACCATCACCGACGACGGTCGCATCAAGGCCGCCCTCCCCACGATCGAACAGCTGCGCAAGGACGGCGCGAAGGTCATCCTCATGGCGCATCTGGGCCGCCCGAAGGGCAAGGTCGTCCCGGAGCTCTCCCTGGCGCCGGTCGCCGAACGCCTCAGCGAGCTGCTCGGCGTCCCGGTCGTCCTAGCGAAGGACACCTACGGCCCGGACGCGCAGGAGAAGGTCGCCGCGATGAAGGACGGCGACGTCGTGCTGCTCGAGAACGTCCGCTTCAACCCGGAGGAGACGAGCAAGGACGAGGCCGAACGCGCCGCGTACGCGAAGAAGATCGCCGCCCTCGGCGACGTCTTCGTCTCCGACGGCTTCGGCGTCGTGCACCGCGCGCAGGGCTCCAACTACGACGTGGCTGCCGATCTGCCGGCCGCCGCCGGCCTGCTCGTCGAGAAGGAAGTCAAGGCGCTGTCCAAGGCGACCGAGGACCCGGAGCGTCCGTTCACCGTCGTGCTCGGCGGCTCGAAGGTCTCCGACAAGCTCGGCGTCATCGAGAACCTCCTCGACAAGGCCGACCGCCTCGTCATCGGCGGCGGCATGGTGTTCACGTTCCTCAAGGCCAAGGGCTACGAGGTCGGCACGTCGCTGCTCGAGGAGGACCAGATCGAGAAGGTCAAGGGCTACATCGAGACGGCCGAGAAGAACGGCGTCGAACTCGTCCTGCCGGTCGACATCGTCGTCAACAAGGGCTTCCCGGCCGGTGACACCCCGATCGACCCGAAGGTCGTCCCGGCCGACCAGATCCCGTCCGACATGATGGGTCTCGACATCGGCCCCGAATCCTGCAAGCTCTTCCATGACAAGATCGTCGATTCGAAGACGGTCGTATGGAACGGTCCGATGGGCGTGTTCGAAATCCCGCAGTTCGCCAACGGCACCCGCGCGGTCGCCCAGGCGCTCGTCGACGCGACGGCGAACGGCGCGTTCACGATCGTCGGCGGCGGCGACTCCGCGGCAGCGGTGCGCAACCTCGGTTTCCCGGAGGACGGCTTCTCGCACATCTCGACCGGCGGCGGCGCCTCCCTCGAATTCCTCGAAGGCAAGGAGCTTCCGGGACTCACGGTCCTCGATTGACGGTACATGCCGCGGTTCGTGCCGCGGCGCCCGTACCGCGACGACAAGGCGCGCACCGTCCGGCACACGGCGGTGCGCGCCGCGCGTTCCATCCGCAGACCCACGTCCTAGGGAATCCATATGGCATCAGCACGCATTCCGATGGTGGCCGGCAACTGGAAGATGAACTTCGATCATCTCGAGGCGACCGCCTTCGTCCAGCAATTCGCGAAGAACCTCAAATCCGGCCGTTTCGACTTCTCGAAATGCGAGGTGGCGTTGTTTCCGGCCTTCACGGCGCTGCGCAGCGTCCAGGTGCTCGTCGACGCGGACAACCTCAGGATCCGCTACGGGGCGCAGACCGTCTCCGTCACATCCCAGGGCGCCTTCACCGGCGACGTCTCCGCGGACATGCTCGCCCGCCTCGGCTGCAGCTACGTCATCGTCGGCCATTCCGAACGCCGAAAATACCATCCCGAGGACGACGCGAACATCGTCGATCAGGTGCGCGCCGTCCTGGCCGCCGGCATGCAGCCGATCCTGTGCGTCGGCGAAAGCCTCGAGGAGCGCCGCAAGGGCATCGAGCTCGACTTCGCAGTCGGACAGGTGCATGACGTGACGCGCGATCTTTCCGACGAGGAGGCCGAGCGGCTCATCATCGCCTACGAACCGGTGTGGGCGATCGGCACCGGCATGGTCGCCACGCCGCAGTCCGCGCAGGACGCCGCCGAGGCGTTCCGCGCGCATCTGGCGCGCACCTTCAACGACCACGTCGCGCAGACGGTGCGCGTGCTGTACGGGGGATCGGTCACGTCGCGCAACGCCGTCGAGCTCATCAGCGAACCCGACGTCGACGGATTCCTCATCGGCGGCGCCGCGCTGCACGTCGATGAGCTGACGAGGATCTGCATGCTCACGCTGAGGACCACATCTTCACAAGGTCTTTGAGATTGCGCGTCGTTTTGTTCTCGGCCTTGCGCTAAGGTGGTACCAGCAATTGATAGTTTTGGAGGTTCACCAGTGTCCGGTATCGCAGTTGTCAAGCTGATCCTGCAGATTGTGCTCGTCGTGCTCAGCCTGCTGCTCACCCTGCTCATCCTTATGCACAAGGGCAAGGGCGGCGGCCTGTCTGACATGTTCGGCGGCGGCCTGACGCAGAACGCCGGTTCCTCGGGCGTCGCGGAGAAGAACCTGAACCGTTGGACGGTCATCATCGCGCTCATCTGGGCCGCGATCATCGTCGCGCTCGGGCTCATCGCGAAGTTCGTCCCCGCGGTCTGACCCTCCGTGGCGACCATCAGCTTCGATCCCATGGCCATGACGGCCATGGGATTCTTTGTATGCGCCGGCCCCGGCGGGATCCGACCTTGACCGACGACACGATACGACCAATACGATAGGGGAGGGGAGATGCCCACCACGTCATCCATCATCGTCGATCTCGACGGCACATTGCTGCACGACGCGCCGCGTTTCGAGGAACGCGACTTCAGCATGCGCACGCAGCGCGCCGTCGACCGCCTGCATGACGCCGGCATCCCGGTGGCCGTCGCCACGGCGCGTCCGGTGAGCACCGGGCTCGGCATCGTCCGAAGGCTGCGCGCCGACGCGTGCATCTACCTCAACGGCGCGCTCATCGACTTCGATCCGTCACATTCCGACATGGCGTCGCTCACGGGGCGCCGGGCCGCCGAGACGGGCGCCCTGCTCAAGGTCGGCTTCCCCTCGAGCCGTGCCTGCGACGTGTGTCGCGCGATCCTGAGCGTCATGCCGGATCTGCAAATCGGCATCGTCATGGACGACGTGCGTTACACGAACTTCGACGTGACGCAGTACTGGACGTCGCAGACATGGACCTACACCGATTTCCGCGACGTACCCGACGGCGTCGCCGACAAGATCATCGCCTTCCCCCGCGCCGACCAGACCGGACTGCTCGCCACGCTCATCCCCGACGACTTCGATGTACACGTCTCCGAGGGAAGGCTTTGGATGCTGATGGCACCGGAGGCGAACAAGGAGCAGGCGATGCGCACGTTGTACGAACGCTGGGGGATCGACCCGTCATCGGCCGTGTCCTTCGGAGACGACATCGTCGACATCGCGATGATGGAGCAGTCCGGCACCGGCGTTGCCGTCGCGAACGCGAATCCCCGAGTCCTCGCGATCAGCGACGAGGTATGCGCATCGAACAATGACGACGGTGTCGCCCAATGGATTGAACACAACATGCTGTAATTGAACACTTGATAATAGTCATTGAACAAAAAGCATAATGTTTGAACAATGATGAGATCATGTTGAACATCATGTACATTGGAGGATGATCACGGACCGCAGACGGTCAAGTTCATCATCCGGATTCCGTTGTTCAACGTTCAGCGTGTCATGTTCAACGTATGCTAGACTGTCGTTCAGTTTGCATTGCACATCTCGCGACGGGAGCTTTGATGACGGATCGATTCACGCAGCGCCTCAATCAGGCGATGGATCTGCGCAACATACGGCAGAGCGACTTCGTGAAGGCGGCCGAGGAGCATGGCGTCAAACTCGGCCGCAGCCACGTCAGCCAATACGTCAACGGCAAGACGCGGCCCCGTCCGGAGATAGAGCGTTTCCTCGCCGCTGTGCTCGGCGTCGACGCGCGCTGGCTCGCGGGGGAGCAGGTCGCCTTCGACGAGCATCCGGCCACCTTCAACGATGTTGAACAAACAACAAACGTTGAACATCGTCATGTCATTGAACAGCATGCCGACGGTAACGTTCAAGAAGATATTGAACAGCACAATATCGTTGAACTTATGGATTTTGAACACAGGGATTCAATTGAACATGAAGATGTTGAACATGAATATGGCATTGAACCGAAGGACGTCGCTGCACACGATGTCCAGCCGTCATCTTTGAACATCAGCGAACCGACCCACGCATCGGCACCGCATCGATCCGGACAGGAGCACATCATGGAACCGCAATTCGACGACGACGTTCAGGACCCCTCGTTCATCGACGTGCCCTCGAGCGTGACGCCCGAGGAGCCCAAGGTGCGCGGCAGACGCACCTTCGCGAAGTCGCATAAGCTCGACAACGTCCTCTACGACGTGCGCGGCCCGGTCGTCAACGAGGCCGCGCGCATGGAGGCCGCCGGCATGCACGTCATGAAGCTCAACATCGGCAATCCGGCGCCCTTCGGCTTCCGCACGCCGGACGAGGTCGTCTACGACATGGCCCAGC
Source organism: Bifidobacterium italicum (assembly GCF_002286915.1). GTDB lineage: Bacteria > Actinomycetota > Actinomycetes > Actinomycetales > Bifidobacteriaceae > Bifidobacterium > Bifidobacterium italicum. Next base: position 7,515 of record NZ_MVOG01000027.1, read on the forward strand.
AGCTCACCGACACCGAGGGCTACTCGGCGTCCAAGGGCCTGTTCTCGGCGCGCAAGGCGATCATGCAGTACGCGCAGCTCAAGAACCTGCCGAATGTCGGCGTCGAGGACATCTACACCGGCAACGGCGTCAGCGAGCTCATCAACCTGAGCATGAGCGCGCTGCTCGACAACGGCGACGAGGTGCTGCTGCCGGCGCCGGACTATCCGCTGTGGACGGCATGCGTCACATTGGCCGGCGGCAAGCCGGTGCACTACATCTGCGACGAGCAGTCCGAATGGTATCCGGACATCGACGACATGCGCGCCAAGATCACCGACCGCACGAAGTCGATCGTCATCATCAACCCGAACAACCCGACCGGCGCGCTCTACCCGAGGGAGGTGCTCGAGCAGATCGTCGACCTGGCGCGCGAACACCAGCTGATGATCTTCTCCGACGAGATCTACGACCGGCTCGTCATGGACGGCCTCGAGCACACGTCGATCGCGTCGCTCGCCCCGGACCTGTTCTGCGTCACCTACAGCGGCCTGTCGAAGTCGCATATGATCGCCGGCTACCGCATCGGCTGGATGATCCTGTCGGGCAACAAGGCGATCGCGAAGGACTACATCGAGGGTCTCGACATGCTCACGAACATGCGCATCTGCTCGAACGTGCCCGCGCAGTCGATCGTGCAGACCGCGCTCGGCGGCCACCAGAGCGTCAACGACTACCTCGTGCCCGGCGGACGCATCTACGAGCAGCGCGAATACATCTACGACGCGCTCAACTCGATCGACGGCATCACCGCCGTCAAACCGAAGGCCGCGTTCTACATCTTCCCGAGGATCGACGTGCGCAGGTTCAACATCCACGACGACGAGCAGTTCGCGCTCGACCTGCTGCACGACGAGAAGCTGCTCATCGTGCAGGGCACCGGCTTCAACTGGAAGGACCCCGACCACTTCCGCGTCGTCTACCTGCCGCGCGTCGAGGTGCTCAAAGGCGCCGTCGACAAGATGACGCGGTTCTTCTCCCACTACCGCCAGTGACCGGCGGCGCGGGGAAACGGGACACGGCACGAACGGCAACACCAAGGAAAGAAGGAAGGCGCCATATGGGCGATATGAACAGGAACGTCGACGCGCGCATGCATGACGCGGGCGTCGACGCGAACGACCTGTCGATCCTCGAACTGCTCGAGAACGACGCGCGGCTCGGCGCGCGCGACCTCGCGGACATCCTCGGCGGCGACGAGGAGAGCGTCGCCTCGAGCGTGCGGCGCATGGAGGACGAGAGGATCATCTGCGGCTACCACACGGTGATCAACTACAACAAGGTGCTGCGCGACGAACGCATCATGGCGTTCATCGAGGTGGACGTCACGCCGATGAAGGACCGCGGATACGACCATACGGCCGCGCTGCTCGCGAAATACCCCGAGATCGATTCGCTGTACCTGATCACCGGCGACAACGACTTCGTCTGCCTCGTGCAGGGCAGGACGATGTTCGAGGTATGCCAGTTCGTCGCCGACCGCATCGCCGTCATGGAGAACGTGCGCGGCACGAAGACGCTGTTCGTGCTCAAGCAGTACAAGCAGTCGGGCGTGCTCACCGGCGCCGCCCGCGCGTCCGGCGGCGAGGGGCGATTGGTGGTGAGCTACTGATGAAACCGATCAACCGCGCCATCGAGGCGCTCAAACCCAGCGGCATCCGCAAGTACTTCGATCTGGCGAACTCGATGGAGGGAGTCATCTCGCTCGGCGTCGGCGAACCGGACTTCGACACCCCCTGGCATATCAGCGCGAGCGCCGTCGAATCCTTCGAGGAGGGACGCACCCACTACACGGCGAACCGTGGCCTGATCGCGCTGCGCCGGCAGATCGCGAACTACTACCGCAACCGCTACGGAATCGACTACGATCCCGAATCGCAGATCCTCGTGACGGTCGGCGGTTCGGAGGCCGTCGATCTATGCTGCCGTACATTGATCGAGCCGGGTGACGAGGTCATCGTGCTCGACCCGAACTACGTGGCCTACGAACCCGCGATCACGATGGCCGGCGGTGTGCCCGTGCGCATCGAGTTGACGCAGGCGCACGACTTCAAACTGCTGCCCGAGGACCTCGAGGCTGCGATCTGCGAGAAGACGAAGGCGATCATCCTCAACTTCCCGTCGAACCCGACCGGAGGCGTGATGGACCGCGACGACTACGCGCGCATCGTGCCGATCATCAGGGAATCCGGCATCTACGTCATCTCCGATGAGATCTATTCCGAACTGCTGTTCGAAGGGGAGTTCTGCTCGCCGGCGAACTTCGAGGAGATCCGCGACCAGGTGCTCGTGATCAACGGGTTCTCGAAGGCCTTCGCGATGACCGGATGGCGGCTCGGCTACCTGCTGAGCAACCCGGCGCTGAGCGCACAGCTGACGAAGGTGCACCAGTTCGTCATCATGTCGGCGCCGACGGCGGCGCAGTACGCGGCAATCGAGGCACTCGAGCACGGCATGCCGGACATCGCGGCGATGCGCCGGGAATACGAGGCGCGCCGCAACCTCATCTGCGCCAGACTCAACCGGATGGGACTGACGACGAACGTCCCGAAAGGCACGTTCTACGTCTTCGCGAACATCACGTCGTCGGGCCTGAGCTCCGACGAGTTCTGCGTGCGGCTGCTCGAGGAGCAGAGGGTCGCCGTCGTCCCCGGCACCGCGTTCGGCGAATCCGGCGAGGGCTTCGTGCGCATCTCCTACGCGACGAGCATGGAGCACATCAAGGAGGCCTGTTCGAGGATCGGCTTGTTCCTCGAATCGCTGCGCGACATGTGAATCCATGTCCGGTCTATGCTGGTCGTATGTCGAACATTCCCAGCACCAAGCCGCCACGGCTGCCGCGGCTTCCCGAGGCCGCGCGCGCCGCGTACGTCGAAGCCGGCATCGCCGCCATGCTCCCCGAAGAGGATCTGGACGGGCTGCGCATCGTCGGGCAGCGCGCCGACGTCGTCGATATGACGGCGTCCGCCGTGCTCGACTGCGTCTTCGAACGGCTGGCCGTCGACGCGCTCGTCGCTGCGCGCGCGCATGTCAGCCACACGGTGGCGGACGGCTGTCGCGCCGCGTCATGTGACGTTCGTGCTGCCGGCGTGGAGGCGAGCCTCATCGACGACTGCGCGTTCGGCGCCGTGCAGGCGAACGCGGCGAAGATCGTCGGCGTGGAGGTCCGTGGATGCCGCATCGACTATCTCAACTGCCGCGACGCCATCTGCCGCGATCTCGTGTTCAGGGATTGCATGATAGGGGAGTTCGACGGCAACGGCGCCAGATTGTCCCGAGTCATGTTCGTCGACACGCGGGTGGATGCGATCTCGCTGCAGCACGCCGTCTGCTCCGACGTCGACCTGCGCGGCGCGCGGCTGCGCGAGATCCGCGGCGTCGATTCGCTCAAGGGCACGACGATGACCGTCGGGCAGATCGCCGACCTCGCGGAGGTGTTCGCCCGCAGCATCGGCATCCGCACCGGCTGATCTGCATGCGTCCTTCGACTGCGCGCATATGAAAGGGCCCCGGCATGATGCCGGGGCCCTGCGTTCGTCCCCGACCGGTCAGGTCAGGGACGGATCATGATCCAAGAGTCGCGAATCAGCCATTGACGCGGTCGATGCCGGACTGGACGTCGGTGAGGACCGAATCCCAGGACTTGATGAAGGCGGCGACGCCATCGGCCTCGAGCTTGTCGGTGACATCCTTGAAGTTGATGCCGACTTCGGCGAGGTCGTTCATGATGTCGTGGGCTTCATCGTAGTTGCCCGGAATGATTCCCAGCGTGGCCTGGCCGTGGTCGGCGACGGCGAGCAGGGTCTTCTCCGGCATCGTGTTGACGACGTCCTTGGCGACGAGCTCGTCGACGTACTTGACGTCGGAGTAGGCGGCGTTCTTCGTGCCGGTGGAGGCCCACAGCGGACGCTGCTTCTTGGCGCCCTTGGCTTCGAGGGCGGCCCAGCGCGAATCCTCGGCGAACTTCTTCTCGAAGAGCTCATAGGCAAGGCGGGCGTTGGCCACGGCGGCCTTGCCCAGCAGGCCCTTGGCCTCGAGCGAGCCGATCTCCTCGAGCTGCTTGTCGACCGCGGTGTCCACGCGGGAGACGAAGAAGGAGGCGACGGAAGCCATCTTGGACAGATCCTTGCCGTTGGCGTCGGCCTGGACCATGCCCTCGATGAAGGCGTCGATGACCTGCTCGTAGCGCTCGAGCGAGAAGATCAGCGTGACGTTGACGGAGATGCCCTTGGCGAGCGTCGCGGTGATCGCCGGCAGGCCCTCGAGGGTCGCCGGGATCTTGATCATCGCGTTCGGGCGATCGACCTTGGCCCACAGTTCCTCGGCCTGCTTCTCGGTCTCGGCGGTCTCATGCGCCAGACGCGGGTCGACCTCGATCGAAACGCGGCCGTTGACGTAGTCGGAGGCCTCGGCGACCGGCTTGAAGATGTCGCAGGCGTTGCGCACGTCGGTCGTCGTGAGCTCGCGGATCGCGGTCTCGACGTCGACCTTGCCGAGCTCCTTGAGCTGGGCGTCGTACGGGCCGACCTGGCTCAGGGCCTTCTGGAAGATCGACGGGTTGGTCGTGACGCCGACCACGTTGTCGTTCTTGATGAGCTCCTCGAGGTTGCCCGATTCGATGCGGGTGCGGGACAGGTCGTCCAGCCAGATCGAAACGCCGGCGTCGGAAATTGCCTGAGTAGATGCAGTCATATTGCTTCTCCTGTTTGTTGTTGGGGAAAAATCTTTTCGCCTATTGCAGTATAGGCGCAAGGGGAGGGGACGCCTTGCGACATCCCCTCATGGGTGAATCAGCGGGCCTCTTCGATCGACGCCTTCGCGGCCTCGACGACGTGCTCGGCGGTGATGCCCAGATCGATCATGTTCTGGGCGCCGTCACCCTGCAGACCGAACTGGTCGATGGCGATGGCCTTGCCGTAGCTGCCCAGGTACTTGTACCAGGACATCGCGGAGCCGGCTTCGACCGAGACGCGGGCCTTGACGCTCTTCGGGAGGATCTCCTCCTTGTACTCGTCGTCCTGCTCCTCGAACCATTCCATCGAGACCATCGAGACGACGCGGGCCTTGATGCCTTCGGCGGCCAGCTTCTTGGCGCCTTCGAGCGCCCACTGGACCTCGGAGCCCGAAGCCATGATGATGACGTCCGGCTCGCCTTCCTCGCCGTAGAGCACGTAGGCGCCCTTGCGCACGCCGTCCTTGGCCTTCTCGGCGGTCTCGACGAGCGTCGGGACGCCCTGGCGGGTCAGGACCATCGCGGTCGGCAGCGTGTTCTTCTTCTCGAAGAAGTAGCGGTAGGCTTCGGCGGTCTCCCACTCATCGGCCGGACGAACGACCTCGAGCTGCGGGATGTCGCGGAAGGAGCTCAGGTGCTCGATCGGCTGATGGGTCGGACCGTCCTCGCCGAGGGCGACGGAGTCGTGGCTCCAGATGTACAGGTTCGGGATCTCCATGAGCGCGGACAGGCGGACCGCGGCGCGCATGTAGTCGGCGAACTGGAAGAAGGTGCCGGAGAACGGACGGGTGTCCGAGCCGAGCAGGATGCCGTTGGTGATGCATCCCATCGCGAACTCGCGCACGCCGAAGTGCAGCTGGCGGCCGTACGGCGAGCAGTTCGGCCACTGGGTCGTGGCGTCCTCGGCCGGGGCGAAGGACGCGGCGCCCTTGATGTTCGTGTTGTTGGAGCCGCCCAGATCGGCGGAGCCGCCCCACAGTTCCGGCATGATCGGAGCGATCGCGTTGATGACGGCGCCGGAGGCCTTGCGGGTGGCGACCTTGGAGCCGGCCTCGAAGCCCGCCTCGAGGTCGTCGATGGCCTTGTCGAACTCGGCCGGCAGTTCGCCGTTCTTGATGCGTTCGTACAGCGCGGCCTTGTCCGGGTTGGCAGCGGCCCACTTATCGAAGGCCTCGTCCCATTCCTTGTGCGCCTCGAGGCCGCGTTCGGCGACCTTGCGGGCGTGGGCGAGCGCCTCCTCGTCGACCTCGAAGGTCTTCTCCGGGTCGAGGCCCAGCGCCTTCTTGAGGCCGGCGACGGCCTCGTCGCCGAGGGCGGAGCCGTGCGACGACGGATCGTTCGTCTTGCCCGGGGTCGGCCATGCGATGAGCGTGTCGACCTTGATGAAGTGCGGGCGGTCGGTGACCTGCTCGGCCTTCTCGAGGACCTTGGTCAGGCCTTCGATGTCCTCCTTGTAGGAGCCGTCGGGCTGGATGAAGCTGATCTCGTCGGTGTACCAGCCATAGGCCTTGTAACGACCGATGACGTCCTCGTCGAGCGCGATCTTCGTCTCGCCCTCGATCTGGATGTGGTTCGCGTCGAAGATCACGAAGAGGTTGCCGAGCTTCTCGTTGCCCGCGAGCGAGGAGGCCTCGCCGGAGACGCCTTCCTCGATGTCGCCTTCGCCGCAGATGACCCACACCTTGTGGTCGAACGGCGAGGTGCCCTCCGGAGCGTCCGGGTCGAGCAGGCCGCGCTCGTAGCGCTGGCCGTACGCGAAGCCGACGGCCGAGGCGACGCCCTGGCCGAGCGGGCCGGTCGTCATCTCGATGCCCGGGGTCAGGCCGTACTCCGGATGGCCCGGGGTGCGCGTGTCCGCACCGCCGCGGAAGTACTTGAGGTCATCCAGCGTCAGGCCGTAGCCGGAGAAGTACAGCTGAACGTACTGGGTGAGCGACGCATGGCCGCCCGAGAGGATGAAGCGGTCGCGGCCGGCCCAGTTCGGGTCGTTCGGGTCTTGCTTGATGAAGCGCTGATAGAGCGTGTAGGCGATCGGGGCCAGCGAAATCGGGGAGCCGGGATGGCCGTGACCCGCCTTCTGCACCGCATCGGCGGAGAGGGCCTTCGCCATCTTGATGGCGCGCTCGTCCAGTTCAGACCAGATGTTATCGGTCATAGGTGATCTACTTTCCTTCCAATACTTCGGGCGCGCGGGGGTCCGGCATTGTGCCGTTCTTCGCCCGTCCTTCACATTGCCCTTACATAGTAGCCGCCGTAACCGACTTAAACGGCGGCGTTTGGCGTGTTCGGATGCGCGCCGGCCGCGGCGCCGGCCGGCAACGGCCGGCGCCGCGGCGCCATGCGCCGTTCGCCGGCAGCGGCAAACTAGCACTCGATGACCAAGAGTGCTCATACAATGGAAGTCGACCGGCCGCGCGCCTCACCCGCGCGCCCGTCCGCTTCGAACAGTTCAGGAGGCTTGAGCGACCATGACCCAGACACGTCGCATGCAGGTGCTGCACGCCGTCGTCGAGGACTACATCCGCACCCAGGAGCCGGTCGGCTCGGCGGCGCTCATCGCGCGCCACCACCTTCAGGTGAGCTCGGCCACGATCCGCAAGGACATGGCCGCACTCGAGGAGGAGGGCTACCTCGTCCAGCCGCACACCTCGGCCGGCCGCGTGCCCACCGAGCGCGGCTACCGCTATTTCGTGGACACGCTCGCCACCGTCGTGCCGTTGAGCGAATCGCAGCGGCGCGCCATCCACACCTTCCTGGACGATTCAGTGAACCTGCAGGACACGCTGCAGCGCGCCGCCCATCTGCTGTCCGAGCTCACCGGTCAGGTGGCCGTCGTCGCCTCACCGTCGCTGGGCAAGTCGCGGCTGTGGCACCTCGAGCTCGTGCCGGTGTCGGCCTCGTCGATCCTGGCCGTCGTCGTCACCGACACCGGCCGCGTCGCGCAGCATGTGCTGTCGGTGGGGCAGCTGCCGGCGCGCGGCCATCTGCAGTCGCTGTGCGACGCCGTCAACGAGCGTTGCGGCTCGCTGACGCTGCGCACGGCCGCGTCTCGCATCCGCGCGTTGCGGCTCGGCGACGACATGGACGACGTGCGCGCGCTGCCCGGCCGCGTCGCGTCCGCGTTCGAATCGATGGCGGACGAGGAGCGCACCCACGAGCTGTTCATGTCGGGGGTCTCGGCCCTCGCCCGCCAACGCGCCACCGCGCAGGACCTCGCGCCGCTGTTCGACGCCCTCGAGGAGCGCGCGGTGCTCATGCATCTGATGACCGAGCTCAGCGAGGCGCCCGACGCGCGAGGCGTCGGCGTGGCCATCGGCTCCGAGACGAACACGCCGGGGCTCATCCACGCGGCAGTCGTCACGAGCGGCTACGGTGCGAGCGAGACGGACGGGGAGGCCGCCGACGCCGGCGGGGACGAGGACGGCGCGGCCGCGCCGATCGCCTTCGTCGGCTCGATCGGACCCACCCATATGAACTATGCCATCACGATGGCGTCGGTGCGCGCCGTCGCGCGGTACCTGACGACGTTCCTGGAGCACACCGGGACGACCGAGACCGGCATGGCCTCGTGACACCACACGTTGACCCATTGGAAGAAAAGGAACCCTGGCATTGGCTGACTACTACGAAACGCTTGGCGTGGAACGCACGGCTACCGAAGAGGAGATCAAGCGGGCGTACCGCAGGATGAGCCGCAAATACCACCCGGACATCGCCGGCCCCGAATACGAGGATAAGTTCAAGGAGGTCAACAGCGCCTACGAGGTGCTCTCCGACCCGGACAAGCGGCGCATGTACGACGCGGGCGTCGATCCGAACGACCCGGGCTCCGGCGCATACGGCGCGTCCGGCCCCTTCGACATGGGCGACATCTTCAGCCAGTTCTTCACCGGCGCCTTCGGCGGCGGCGGCGAAGGGCCCATCCCGCGCACGCAGCCGGGACGCAACACGATCGAGTCGATGGTGATCACGCTCAAGACCGCCGTTTTCGGCGGCACCCAGAAGCTCGAATACCACACGATGGGCGTCTGCGAGCACTGCGAGGGCACCGGGTCCGAGGACCGCAAGCCGCCGGTCACCTGCCCGCAGTGCCACGGCACCGGCCACGTCCAGAAGGTCGTGCGCACGCTGCTCGGACAGATGATGACCTCGGCGCCGTGCGACCGTTGCGAGGGGCACGGCACGATCATCGAGCATCCGTGCACGGTGTGCCACGGCCACGGACGCGTCCCCACGCGCCGCACCCTCGACGTGCCGGTGCCGGCGGGCGTCGCCGACGGCACGCGCGTGCGCATGGACGGTCAGGGCGAGGTCGGCGAATGCGGCGGACCGGCTGGCGACCTCTACATCGACTTCCGCGTGCGCCGCGACCGCCAGTACACGCGTGACGGCGACGACCTGCATTGCTGGATCAGCGTGCCGATGACCTGGGCCGTGCTCGGACATGAGACCACGCTCGAGACCTTCGACGGCGAGCGGTCGCTCGAGATCCCGGCCGGATGCCAGCCGGACCAGCAGATAGAGCTCAAGGGACTCGGCGTCACGCATCTGGGCGGCGACGGAGAGCGCGGCGACCTCATCGCGCACATCGAGGTGCAGATCCCGACGAAGCTCAACGACCGCGAGCGCAAGCTCATCGACGAATTCGGCCAGCTGCGCAAGGACGGCGACCGCTCCATCGACGCTCAGGGCTCGAAGCCCGTCGCGGCCCAGAAGAAGGGGTTCTTCAGCAAGATCAAGGACGCGTTCAGCTGAGCAGCGAACGGCACATCTGGCGGTATTCGCTCACGTAGCCGCCGCCGAAGAACACGCAGTGGCCGGCGATCGGGTAGAGCTGCCAGAGCGTCGTGCGTTCCTCGTATCCGGCTTTGAGCGGGTGCACGGACTGGTAGCCTTCGGTGATCTCGCCCAGGTAGGACATGCCGAACAGGTGGAGCATCGCGAGGTCCTCCTCGCGGTGTCCGCCATGGGCGGCCGGGTCGATGAGGACGGCCTCGACCTCGCCCTGGTCGTCGGTCCACATGACGTTGCCACTCCACAGGTCGCCGTGCACGCGGGCCGGACGGTCCGCCGCGGCGCGGCCGAGCAGTTCGGGCAGCGCGTCGATGACCTCGTTCGTCAGGTCCATGTCCATGTCGCGCAATGCGCCGCGTTCGATGCCGAGCTGCACCATCGGGCGCAGACGTCCCTCAGCGAGGTAGGTGGCCGGGTCGGTCCATGCGCCGGTGTCCATCGGCACCGGGTCCTGCAACGGCCCGAAGTAGCAGGTGCCGTCGTATCCGTCGGGGGCGGAGCCGAAGTACGCGGCGCCGGCGTCGTGCATATGCGCGAGGGCGGCGCCGAAGCGGCGCGCGGCCTGCGGCGTGCTGGGGCATGCCTGCACGCGTTCGATGTCGAGGTGGTCGTCGCCCCAGCCGTACACCTTGACGACGCGCGGGCCGCCATGCGGCGTCGCCTCGCCGAGCCATTCGAGCCCCTTGCCCTCGCATTCGAAGAAGCCCTTCGGCGCGTGCGCCCTGCTCTTCCTGTACTCCAAAGCCATCGTCGGCTCCTTTCGCCGTTGCCTGTCCGTGTCCGGATTGGGGCGCCGCGCCCCGTTTCCGCTGCCCATCCTAGGCCGTGCGCCGTATCGGCGGGACGGGTGGCGGTACAGTGAACAACGAAGTCAATACACTCATCCATCTACTCAACGAGGGTCCATGAACTTCTTCCAAGCAATATTCCTGGGACTCGTGCAGGCGTTGACCGAATACCTTCCGGTCTCGTCGAGCGCGCACATCCGCATCATCGGCGACCTCATGCTCGGACAGGATCCGGGCGCGGCGTTCACGGCGATCATCCAGATCGGCACCGAGCTCGCCGTGCTGCTGTACTTCCGCCACGACATCTGGAACATCCTCAAGAACTGGTGCCTGTGCCTCGCCGGCAGGCAGGGCTCCGACTGGCGCCACCGCATGGGCGCGGGCAACAAGGACGCGCGCCTCGGCTGGTACATCATCATCGCCACGATCCCGATCGTCGTCGCCGGCCTGCTGTTCCAGGACGCGATCGAAAGCACGCTGCGCAACCTGTGGATCACCGCGGCGATGCTGCTTGTCTTCGGCGTCATCCTGTGGATCGTGGACGACCGCGCCCCGCAGGTCAAGACGATCGACGACATGACGACGAAGGACTCGGTCCTCTACGGCATCGGCCAGATGCTCGCGCTCATCCCGGGCGTCTCGCGTTCGGGCGGCACGATCACGTTCGGGCGCGCGATGGGCTACACGCGAGAGGCGGCCGTGCGCTGCGCGTTCCTGATGGCGATCCCGGCGGTGTTCGGCGCCGGCATCCTCGAGGCCGCCAAGGCGATCAACGGGGGAGCGGCGGCGGACCCGATGTTCCCGGGTTGGGGTGCGACGATCGCGGCGACCATCGTCGCCTTCGTCGTCGGCTACATCGTCATCATCGGCTTCCTCAAGTTCGTGTCGACGTTCTCCTACAAGGCGTTCGCGATCTACCGCATCGTGCTGGCCGTCGTCGTCGCCGTGCTGCTGCTCACCGGCGTGCTGCAGCCGCTCGAGGGCGCGGCGCTCGGCGGCAACGCCTGAGCCGTGCGGCCGTATATGGTTCGGGGCCCGTGCAAGGAATCCTTGCACGGGCCCCGAACCATATACGGCCGCCGGTCACGGCGCGCCGGAGATGAACATCAGATGAATTCGCGAACGTCCGCGCCGACGCTCACATCTGCTGGTCGCGCAGATAGGCCTCCGCCTCCTGCACGAGCTGTTCGACGGCGGGCGCGCCGGCCGTCGTGATGTCCTTCGCGCGCTGGCGCATGTCGGCATCATGTTCGAGCTGGTCCACGTACTGCGCGAGGTCGGCGTTGTTGCGCACCATGATGTCGCAGTGCGAGCGCCATTGGGCGGCCTTGTTCTCGAGGTCCTTCGCGTCGAGCCTGACGCCGATGACCTTCGAGAGCTCGTCGAGCAGTTGCAACGTGGCCTGGGGGCACGGGTCGGATCCGAGGTACTGCGGCAGCGACACCCAGATGGCCGTCGTCTCGTAGCCCTCCTCGATCGCGAGCGCGTCAAGCAGATGGGGGATTCCGATCGGGCCGCTGTATTCGCTGTCCGGATCCGTCTGCTCGCCGTCGACGCTCACGTCCATCGGCAGCGGACGCGTGTGCGGGCACTCGGCGAACATCGATCCGAGCGTGATGATGCTGTGCACGTCGTACTGCTGCGCGAAGTGCAGGCTCTCCTTGCAGTACTCCATCCAGTGGTAGTTCGGCTCGGGGCCGAGCTGGGCGAGGATGTGCAACGAATCGTCGATCGTGATGTCGTAGAACGCGGTCTGCGGCCACAGGATGCGCCGTGTGCCCTGGATGACGCACTGCATCGGGCGGGAGGTCTGATAGTCGTAGTAACCGTCGCGGCTGATGTGGCCGACCTCGAGCGCATGGAACTTGGAGACCAGATGGCGCACGACGTTCGTCGCGCTCTGACCGGCATCGTTCCAACCGTCGAACGCGGCGACCATGATGTATCTCGCTCTGGGTCTCTGTCCGTACATGACTTTTACTCTAGACCTCGATTTGTTCAGGAATCGTGAAGGTTAGCCCCGGGCTGACACCTCTCGGCGTACGGCGTATCGGGGTATTGGAAGCACAGTCTACGCCGGTCTCGCCGCCGTGTGCGGCTCCCGTTCCGCACTGTGGGCCGCATGTTCTTCCTGAACGTCGGGCCACGCGGCCGGGGAAGGGCGGCACGACGGGCGACACGCCGTGATGTTGCGAATCGCAGCGGCGTCGTTTAAAGTAGTCAATCGTGCTCAGGCAGCCCAAGCGCCGCCGGGAACACATGCGGACATAGCTTAGTTGGTAAAGCGCGACCTTGCCAAGGTCGAGACCGCGGGTTCGAGTCCCGTTGTCCGCTCTAAGGTCCGATGAGTCTGACGACCTTGTCGGTGGGTTAGCCAAGCGGTTAGGCAGCGGCCTGCAAAGCCGTATAGACGAGTTCGACTCTCGTACCCACCTCGCACGGATGAGCGATCATCCAAGCCGACCGGGCGGTTGGCGCAGTGGTAGCGCACTTCCCTGACACGGAAGGGGTCACAAGTTCGAATCTTGTATCGCCCACAAGCCGAGTGATCGGCATAATTGAAGAACGGGTGATTGGCGCAGCGGCTAGCGCACTTCCTTCACACGGAAGGGGTCGTAGGTTCGATTCCTACATCACCCACTCGCTTAGGCCTCCGACGGCATGTCGGAGGCCTTTCTGTTTCGGCGTGTCCGTTGAGATTGGTCGGCGTGTCGGGCGTGTCGCCCGAGTGCGCGTCCATGGGTGGTGCGTGCGTGGTTTCGGAAACCGGATATGCGATTTCGGGTACCGGTCGGGTACCAAGGTACCCGGGGATCGTTCCGGGTTGGACGTGCATCCCTGTGTTTCGGCGTGTCGCAGTGAGGTAGCTTTCTGCCGCATCGGAGAGGCGCACGACGAACACAAACACGAGTATGGAGGGATGTCGTTTCGGCGGTGTTCTGGAGAAGGGACGCACGGATGGGAGCGTGGCCTATCTGGCCCGTTACGCGAATCCCAAACGTCCGGGGAGCAGGGTGAGTGCCTGTTCGACACTCGCGCCCGCGCGAGGGCGTAACTTGACGACGAGCGAATCCGCGTCGACAAGTACCGGCGCGGTCTCGCCGACTGGACGACACCCAAGCGACAGGACAATGGACGCCCCCGCTCAAAAATGGCGTTCGGCGTCAGCCGCGCCGTCGCGGCTGATTCCCTCACTTTCCATGCTGCGAACAAACAAGCCGCTCACTTCCGGGGAAGAGCCAAAATGACCGGTTCCGCATACGCGGTGGGTGCCGGCACCTTCGTCAACCGGACGCGGGGTCTCTGTTATCGCATGTATTATGGACACGCCATCTCCAGTGCGGTAGTATGCACTGACGAGTAGGATTATCGCTACAGCGCAAACGATAACGCCCTACATAAAACAATGGATGGCCATAAAGAACAACATTGTCTCCCATGCATGAGCAAAATACTGCGTTGGAAGACATAGTGAGGAGGTGTCGGATATGTCCGAAAGCATGTCGAACACGCTGAAGAAACCCGCCGCGCCTACCGGTTATGGATTGGCACCCAAAGAGTACGGTGCGAGTCTGAGGAAATCGTTCGATCAGGAGTTCCTGCGGAGGGCGCGAGAAGAACATGAGCGCAGACAGCGACTACAGATGGCTCAACGTCAGTCCTGACTATTACCCCGAACTCAAAAGGTTCGAGTGCGCCCAACCTGTTTCCGCCGAGGCGTATCAAGCTGCCTTCAAACGATATGTCGACCAGGACGATGAAGTCGGTTTCGTCAGCCTGTTCGAATCGGAAAACGGTTGCATCTACTGGCGTTATGCGCTCGAGGTGCAGCGGTTCATTCAGGATGTGAATTACGATCTTGATTTTCGGTACCAGTGGGCTGATATATGCGTGGAGCGCATCCGGGACGCGCACCAAGTGGGGAGCATCTATGGATTCGTGTGCTTCGCACTTGATCTGGCGGAGAACGACTTCGATGAGGATCGAGGCTTCATCGCCTATATCGCCCGCTCCAACGCCGTCTCCCGATGCGGCGTTGGTAAGGTGCTGCTGAATCACGCCTGCCAAAAAATCCAGCGACAGTGCGAGGACAGGCCGAACCCATTGAGCATCATGGCGCGCATCCACCCGGAGAACACGCCCAGCGAAAACATGTTCGCGCGGCACGGGTTCGAGGACCTCGGGACGGATCCCGATGCCACTCGCTATCATCGATGGGTCTGGTTCAAGGACTGACCTCGTCGACGGTCGGCGAATGGATGGCCTGCATCCTAAGGTGCGGGGCCATCCATATCCAGCGCGATGTCGATCGTAGGAGCCGACCCGGGCGCGGACATGGCCATGCGGGCACATCTCCTTGTCGGGGCGAAACGCCCGGTGGGATTCGTTGTAGGAGTGGACGATTCTGCTGTGATGGACGATGCGGTCGATGACGGCAGAATCATCGAATTCCACGGACCAAGTCAACACATGATCCAGACCCTCATGTTCAACAACACCAATCAATAAGCACACCATCATGCCCATGACGAAAAACCAAAAAGCTAACTAAAAAAGCTAACTTGATAAAATGCGTTTCACACACCGCGTTTGGCGGCTTACATGTCACGCAACCGCTTGTATGCGACCTCTTCGGACTCGTGGCTCAACACCGTAATCTCCGATTCCTCGAAGTGTTGTAACAATCGCTAGAACTCGCCGAGCAGCAGTCAATGACATAAGTATCGCGGCTGATTTTTCCATATGGATTTTTTCATATTCGTCCTCCTTCCTTGTCCACGACTCAGCGCTGAATCGTTGGGCCGAAATATACGCCGCAGAGAACCCCAACGGTCCCGATTGCCGAATCAGCAGAATAATCAAAGGGTATTCGACCATACCGATGGACTCTGTTGCGACATACGTGCATGGATTGCCTAGCGAGATGTCATTCAATTATGAAAACAAAAACGGATTGCAATGTATGTAATTACATAATCTACAGCGTATTCACCATAATCATAGAGAGATAAAAACATAGAAAATATGACTTCGGCCCCACGCGCCTCGGTTCGCAGACACCCCGTCTTCCCGTCCGACGCGCCGCATGCCGTCACTATCGTTATATAGTGTACTGTACTGTTATATAGTGTTATACACTTGGTTGCGGCATACGCCGCAACCAACGACGACGGGAGGACGAAGGCATGATGGACATCGTCATCAACGCCGCCTCGATGACGCCGATCTACGAGCAGATCGTGGACCGCATCCGCGCGTTCATCAAAACAGGCGACCTCAGAGCGGGCGACGCGCTGCCCTCGGTGCGCGCCCTCGCGCGGCAATGCGCGATCTCGGCGCTCACCGCGAAAAAGGCGTACGACGTGCTCGAACAGGAGGGCCTCGTCGTCACCGTGCAGGGCAAGGGCACCTTCGTCGCCGAGGTCTCGCCGAACATCGTGGCCGAGGAACTCAACCGCCGGGTGGAGGAGGAATTCGCGCAGGCGATAGCCAAGGCGCGCAGGCTGCGGCTGGATGACGGGGAGATCATGGAACTCGTCACGATGCTGCTCGACGAGACGGACGACGAGGCGACGGACATGGAAGGGGAGACGCGATGAGCGACGACGCGATCACGCTGGACCATACGACGAAACGATACGCGGACTTCACGCTCGACGTGACGATGCGGGTGCCGAAGGATCGCATCACCGCGCTGGTGGGCGTCAACGGATCAGGCAAGACGACGACGTTCCGGATCATCCTCGGACTCGCCGAACCGGATGCCGGATCGGGCGCGCTGCTCGGCGCCGACGTCACCCGGCTGCGGAACGCCGTCAAACGACGCGTCGGCGCCGTGCTCGCCGACGCGGCCTTCGACGCCGTGTTCTCCGGCGACGACGTCATCAGGCAGCAGGCGGCCTTCTATCCCGACTTCGATGCGACGCTGTGCCGGAAGCTGCTCGAACGCTTCGAGCTGCCTGTGGACAAGCCGATGGGCGACTTCTCCACCGGCATGGCCGCGAAATTCAGGACGATCATCGCGATGTCGCATCGACCCGAGGTCCTCATCCTCGACGAGCCGACGGCCGGGCTCGACATCGTCGCGCGCGGCGAGCTGCTCGACCTGCTGCGCGCCTACATGGAGACGCCGGGACGCGCGATCCTCATCAGCTCGCACAATGCGAAGGACATCGAATCGCTGTGCGACGACTTCTACCTCATCGACCGCGGACATATCCGCCTGCACGAGACGATCGACCGTCTGCGCGACGACTATGCGACGCTCATCCTCACCGACGGGCAGGCGGCGGCGATGGACCGCTCGCATATCCTCGCGAGCGCGCGCATGCATGGCGCCGTCCATGCGCTCACCGACGAACGCCGCTACTACGAGGAGAACATGCCCGGCGTCCAGATCGCGCGAGGCGACATCGACGGGCTCATCACCGTCATGACGATGGCCGGGGAGTCGGAACACGCGCCGATGGATCAGGAGACCGACGAGACGATCAGGGAAAGGAACCGGTCATGAGAGGACTGCTGGCAAGGGATGTGATTGCGATGGGCAAAAACCGGGCGTTCCTGCTCGTGGCGTTGGCGCTGTGCGTGTTCTACACCGTCTCGGACATGTACGTCACGGGCGTGCTGCTTATGCCGATGCTGCTCGCCACGGTGTGCGGGAACATGATTCGCAACGATTTGAGCGCCCCGATACGGCGCATGTTGTTCTCGATGCCGTTCAGCAGAGAGCAGTACGTGGCGGAGAAGTACCTCGTCTCGATCGTACCGTCCTGCCTGCTCGCGTTCGTGCTGCAGGCGCTCAGCGCCGTAATCCATCGGCAGTCCGTCGCGCAGTCGGCGATGGTCGTCGCATGTGCGACGCTGCTCACTGTGCTGACTGTCTCGATCGAGATCCCGGTGAACATCATCTTCCGCGACCGCGCGCAGATCGCCCGCGTGTGCATCCTCGCGATCGTGTTCACGCTCGTCGTGCTCGCCGTGTCGCTCGACATGGGCGCCGACGGACTGCTCGCGACGATCGTCTCGACGCCGTCGTGGGCGTTGTACGGCATCGGCGCCGCACTGGGCGCGGCCGTGCTCGTCGTCTCCGCCATCGTGTCGCGGCATGCGCTGCGGTCGGCGCAGCTGTAGACGACCGGCGGCATCATCAACGGAATCGGGCGGCCTTGTCGTTCATCGACGAGGCCGCCCGATTCCGCGATTCTCTTGCACCTCTATATATATGCATATGCATGCGCGCGGCGTCTATTCCTGCGACGTTGACGCATCGGCGTCGCCGGTGCCCATGTCCACGTATTCGAGCGTGAGCACGCCGCCGTTCGCCTTCGCGTCGTCGGCGAGGCCCTGGAACAGCACCTGATAGCAGCCGGCGTCCTTGACGCCGTCGGTCATGCACTGCGCGTCGAGGCCGCTTGCCGTGGCGCGCACGCGGTAGCCTTCATGGGCGTCCGTGTTGACGGCGAGCACGAAGAGGTCGCCGTCCTTGCCCTCGTTCCATTGTCCGGACAGGTCCGCCGGGTCGGCGGGGAAGGACGTGGAGACGACGTAGTAGGCGCCGTCGAGCTTGACATCTGCGTACTGCAGGAACTCGAACTGCAGCAGCTCGCTCTGCCCCTGGACGCTTTCGGGGATGAGCGTCGTATGATGGTCGTCCTTGCCGCGAGTCGTCGGCATCGGCATATGCGGCCACGCTTCGGACGTGTCATGGAACATGACCATGTCGCCGTTGGAGGCGCGCCACGTCGTCGTCTCGAATTCGTCGGCCGTCAACGGCGTGCCCGCATCGGCGACGTGCTCGCTCCAGACGGCGTCCATCCGATCTGCGTCCCACGAGGCGGACGAACCGCATCCGGCGAGCGCGGAAGCCATGAGCGCCGCCGCGGCGAGCGCCGCCGTCTTCGTTGATCGTGTGGTCATCTGCACGTCCTTTCGTCGGTCGTCCTCGGGCGTATCGTTTTCCGCACCAAGTATATCGTCCGACTGCTGCCGGACCCCGCGGGTGAGGGTTCCTGCGCAAAGCCCCCACAGCCTCGTCACTCCTGCGCCGGTACGACCGCCTCCATCAGCAGGTCGGTCTGCCTGTCCTCGCCGAGCACGAAGTCGTGGGAGCCGATCCGCGTGAAGCCGAAACGCTCGTAGAACGCGATCGCCGGGTCGTTGTGCTCCCATACGCCGAGCCATATCCTCGTCTTGCCCTGCGCGCGCGCCATGTCGAAGGCGGCGCGCATGAGACCCGTCCCGAGCCCGTGGCGTTTGAACGCCTTGAGGAGGTACAGGCGCTGGACCTCCATATGGCCGTGGGTCATCTTCTCGGTCTGCGCGTCGCCGACGTTGACCTTCATGTAGCCGGCCGGCGCGCCGTCCACGGTGGCGACGAGGAACGTCGAGTCCGGATCGTCGATCTCCCGACGGATCACGTCGGGGGAGAGATGGTCGGCGACGTACTTGTCCATATCCTCCGGCGTGTTGAGCGCGGCGAAGGTCTGCGTGAACGTCTCGATGCTCAGATCCCTGATCGTGGCCACGTCGTCGCTTCTGGACAGCTCGATCATCGGCATGGATGCGTGCTCCTTTCGTTCGGTTTCGCTCCAGTGTAGAAACACGTGTTCGGTGATGGCCGAACGCGCGCATATATGCATGACACGCCGGTTTGGCATGGACGACGATATCCGGTAGAGTAACGACTCGTGCTTGTGCGATGCATGCCGCGCCGTGCACATGCGGACATAGCTTAGTTGGTAAAGCGCGACCTTGCCAAGGTCGAGACCGCGGGTTCGAGTCCCGTTGTCCGCTCTCACCATCATCATCGCGAATTCCCCGATATGCCAGGGGAGTTCCTCATCGGAGGTCAACGGACACTTGCGGATCTGAATGCAGTGAATGAATCAGTCGGCCAGCCACGTCCCGCGTGCTGCCGTGTTCTGCTGCATCCGTCGGCGATGACATCCGTCATCCCGTCGCCCATACCTACGCAGCGCGGTCTCGTTCACTGTTCGTTTTCCCATATTCGCAGCACGCCATATCGGCAAAGGAACCGACCATGGCCACGACACTCGATCTGCATGACATCTCCTATATCTATGACGGCGCGCAGGAGCCTCTGTTCGACGGCGTGAACATGACGCTGCCGCAGGGCTGGACGGCATTGCTCGGTGACAACGGCTGCGGCAAGACGACGCTCGCGAAGATCGTCTGCGGCGCGCTGACGCCGACGCATGGCGCCGTCAATCCGTCGCCGTCCACGCTCGTCGTCGCCTACTGCGAGCAGGAATGCGCACACGAGCCGGCGAATCTCGACGAGCTGCGCGACGACTGGTCGCCCGAGGCGATCGCGTTGCGCGACGCGCTCGGCATCGGCGACGACTGGCCCTACCGCTTCGCGACGCTTTCGGGCGGCGAACGCAAACGCCTGCAGGTGGCGTGTGCATTGCACGGCTCGCCGGACCTGCTCGTGCTCGACGAACCGACGAACCATGTGGACGCGGACACCCGCGACGCGATCGCCGCGGCGATGCGCGCGTACCGCGGCGTCGGCGTGCTCGTCTCGCACGACGTCGAACTCATCGACGCCACCTGCATGCAATGCCTGATGTTCACGCGACGGCACAGCGACAGGCATAACCGCACCGTGATCGAACGCTACGCCGGCGGCTACACGAAGGCGCGGCGGACGCACGAGCTGCGCCGCGCCGAGGCCGCCGACGAACTCAAGGCGGCGCAGCGCAAAAGGCAGGCGCTCGAAGGGTCGCGCGCCGCGCGCCGCGCGATGATGGACGCCGCGGCGGCCCGCAAGCACGGCGGCCATCTGATCGACCGCCACGACCACGACGCGCGCAACACGCACAAATGGAACGAGAAGCAGGCGGACAAGGCGAGCGCCGCCGCCTACCGTGCGCTCGGCAGCCGTCTGGAGACGGCGCGGCGCGAAGCCGCGTCGATCGAGACGGACGCGAAGCGCTACGACGGCGACATCCTGCTGGACATCACGCCGTCGGCACGCCGGGAGCCGGCGCATGTCGAGGCCGGCGTCCTGCGTTTCGACGATGCGACGGCGCACGACGGCTGCCTCGCCGTGTCCGAACTGGATGTCGACGGCGTGCGATGGCATGCGCGGGCGATCTCGGACGCGGATACAGATGCGGCAGCGCAGGGCGTCCGCGGGATCCGCGTGCCGCGGCTGAGCGTCGGACCGCGCGACCACATCGGTGTCGACGGCGCCAACGGCACCGGCAAGTCGACGGTCGTGCGCGCGCTGCTCGGATCGGTCGACGACGCGTTGCCGACGCTGTATGTCGGGCAGATCCCGGACGCCGACGCCCATGCGCGGCTGCTCGCGCGCCTGCATGCGCTCGATGCGGGCGACAAGGCGCATGTGCTGTCGATGCTCGCGCAGCTCAACGACGACCCCGACCGGCTGCTGCGCGGCGAGGAGCCGAGCCCTGGGCGGACGCAGAAGCTCGCGCTGTGCCTCGGGCTGCTGTCGGGGCCGCAGCTCATCGTGCTCGACGAGCCGACGAACCATCTCGATCTGCATGCCAAGCGGGCGCTGGCTCGGTTCCTGCGCGGCTATCCGGGCGCGCTCGTCGTCGTCAGCCATGAGCGGTGGTTCCTCGACGAGGCCTGCGGCGCCGACAAGTGAGGCGACGGACGGTATCATGGCGGGGGAATACGACGGCAGGAGACGACGATGACGCTGACCTATCACTACTGTTCGCTCGAGACGGCGTGCGCGATCGTGCAGAACGCGTCGCTGCGGCTGTGCGACGTCACGAAGTCCAACGATTCGGCGGAGATCACGTACGGGTACGCGGCTGCCATGGACAGCCTCAGACGCGCCGGGCTCGTCCGCGGCGCGGGCGGTGATCTGCATTTCGCCGACGGCTGGGACGGGCTGCTGCGCCCCGACTACCGCGCGCTGCTGCGCGAGGCGCTCAGCGAGCATCTGCTGCCGCCGAACCGGCTATGCTACGCGGCATGCCTTTCCCGCAAACCCGACCGGCTCAGCCAGTGGCGCGCCTACGGCGACGACGGCCGCGGCGTGGCGCTCGGCTTCGACCTGTCCGATTTCGCAAAGGCCGAGCCCTCGTTCACGGTCGGCGGCGACGACGGCCGTCCGCTGGAGACGCACATGATGACGATGTACCGGCCCATCGTCTACGGACATGAGCGCGCCGCCGTGTATTTCGACGCCCTCGCCTCGCGCGTCGCGAACGACGTGCGCGAGCTGCGCGAGGCGGCGGAGCGCGACGGTGACGCCGTCCGCGGGCGTCTGCTCGACGCGACGCTCGAGTTCGTCGCGTCCACCGCGTTCTGCAAGAAGCGTTTCTTCCGGGAGGAGTGCGAATGGCGGCTCGCCGTATGGGGTCCCAACGCGAGGACCCCCGGATTCGGCGAACTGCAGGCCGCATTGGCGTCCGCGCTGCCGCGGCGCTTCCCGGACGTCGTCACCCATGCGCGTTTCCTGATGCTGGCGCGCGGCGAGCGCCTCGTGCCGGCGCTCGATCTGGGGCTGGATCTGCGCCGCACGCTGCGTCACGTCGTCACTGGCCCATGCTGCGCGGCGAGCGATCAGGACATCCTCATGCTGCTGCGCACGGCGGGCGTGTCCGAGGCCACGGTCGACCGTTCCCGCGGCACCTACCGGTGACGCCGCGGGACGCCGGCGCCCGCACTTTGGGACAAGCGGGTCGTTGTCTGCGCTGAACCCTAGGTTATGTACCTGTAACCAACAGTCCAGGTCTGCACCTTGTACCGCGGACCCAGATAGACAAGGACGAAACCCATGGCACAGAACACCATCTCCATCACGGTCAACGGCGAGGCGAAGGAGGTGGATGCGGGCCAGACGGGCGTCGAGCTGTTCGCCGACGACAAGAACATCATCGCCGTGCGCCTCAACGGCGAACCACGCGACCTCTACACGCCGCTCAAGGACGGCGACGCCGTCGAGCCGATCGCGCTCGACTCCGAGGACGGCATCGCGATCATGCGCCATTCGGCGACTCACGTCATGGCGCAGGCGGTGCAGGAGATCCGCCCGGACGCCAAGCTCGGCATCGGGCCGGTCATCGAGAACGGCTTCTACTACGACTTCGACGTGGCCGAGCCGTTCACGCCGGACGACCTCAAGACGATCGAGAAGCACATGCAGCGCATCATCAAATCCGCGCAGCGCTTCTCCCGCCGCGTCGTCACCGAGCAGGAGGCGCTCAAGGAGGAGGCCGACCAGCCGTACAAGCTCGAGCTCATCAAGGACAAGGAGGACGCGCTCGACACCGAGGCGGCCGTCGAGATCAGCGACAAAGAGCTGAGCATGTACGACAACGTCGACCGCGACGGCAACGTCGTATGGACCGACCTGTGCCGCGGACCGCACCTGCCGAACACGCGCTTCATCAAGGCGTTCAAGCTCGAGCGCGCGGCCGCCGCCTACTGGAAGGGCTCCGAGGCCAACCCGATGCTGCAGCGCATCTACGGCGTGGCGTTCCCGACGAAGGACGAGCTCAAGGCCTACCAGACACGCATGGAGGAGGCCGCCAAGCGCGACCACCGCAAGCTCGGCCAGGAGATGGACCTGTTCTCGTTCCCGGAGGAGATCGGACCTGGCCTGGCCGTGTTCCACCCCAAGGGAGCCGCCGTCATCAACGCGATGGAGGACTACTCGCGCGAGATGCACCGCAAGCACCACTACAGCTTCGTGCAGACCCCGCACATCACGAAGGGCGGCCTATACGAGACGTCCGGCCATCTGCAGTGGTACAAGGACGGCATGTACCCGCCGATGCACCTCGACGAGGAGAAGGACGAGGACGGCAACATCGTCAAGCAGGGCTTCGACTACTACCTCAAGCCGATGAACTGCCCGATGCACAACCTCATCTTCAAGTCGCGCCAGCGTTCCTACCGCGAGCTGCCGCTGCGCCTCTTCGAGTTCGGCACCGTCTACCGCTACGAGAAGTCCGGCGTCGTGCACGGCCTGACGCGAGTGCGCGGCCTGACGCAGGACGATTCGCACATCTACTGCACGCGCGAGCAGATGCGCGACGAGCTCAAGAGCCTGCTGACCTTCGTCCTCGACCTGCTCAAGGACTACGGCCTCAACGACTTCTACCTCGAACTGTCCACGAAGGACGAGCACAAGTTCGTCGGTTCCGACGAGATCTGGGAGGAGGCGACGAACACGCTCGCCGAGGTGGCCGAGGAATCCGGTCTCGAACTCGTCGCCGATCCGGGCGGCGCCGCGTTCTACGGGCCGAAGATCTCGGTGCAGGCGCGTGACGCGATCGGCCGCACATGGCAGGTCTCGACGATCCAGCTCGACTTCAACCTGCCGGAGCGCTTCCAGCTCGAGTACATCGCGCCGGACGGCACGCATCAGCGCCCGGTGATGATCCACCGCGCGCTCTTCGGCTCGATCGAGCGCTTCTTCGCGATCCTGCTCGAGCACTACGCGGGCGCGTTCCCGGTGTGGATCGCGCCGGTGCAGGCGCTCGGCGTGCCGGTCGCCGACGAGTTCGCGCCGCATCTGCAGCGGTTCATGGACTCCCTCGAGGAGGACATGGTGCGCGTGGAGACCGACCTGTCCGACGACCGCTTCGGCAAGAAGATCCGCAACGCCTCGAAGTCGAAGGTGCCGTTCATCATCATCGCCGGCGAGGAGGATATGAACAACGACGCGGTGAGCTTCCGCTTCCGCGACGGCAGCCAGCTCAACGGCGTGCCGGTGGACCAGGCGAAGGCGTGGATCCTCGAGGTCATCGCCAAGCGCGTCCAGGTCAACAGCGCGGACGACTTCCGCAGGGCGACCGGGCAGCCGGCCGAGGACGTCGAGTTCAGCGTCTCGGACACCGACGCCGAATAGTCCGTCGGCGAAGGCCGGGCGCGGATGATCTCCGCGCCCGGCCTTCCCGCGTCCGTGGGCGGACGGCCGGCTCCCGACGAGCCGCTTATCGGCGTCCTTTTCTATGCTTCATGTACGGAAGGCTCCAACGGGGAGCCGCACGAACACACCGGGGAACGACACATCATGCTGGAAAAGCTTCGACCATGGTTCAAGCGCCTCATCAACCCCATCGCGAGGGGTATGGTGCGGATCGGCCTGACCGCCAACGCCGTCACCGTCATCGGCGCCGTCGGCACGATCGTCGCGGGCATCGCCACCGGCATCACCGGCTGGCTGTTCTGGGGCGCCCTCGTGATGACGCTGCTCGTCATCTTCGATTCGCTCGACGGCTCGGTCGCGCAGCTGACGAACGGCGGCACGCATTTCGGCGCCTTCCTCGATTCGACGCTCGACCGCGTCGCCGACTGGGCCGTGCTGCTCGGCGTCATCATCTACTTCCTTATGCGCAGCAACGCGATGCTGCTCGCCGACGGCCGCTACGACGTCGTCGCGCTCGTCGGCATGGGCGCCGCGATCTACGCGATCATGACGTCCTTCGTCACCTCGTACATCCGAGCGCGCGCCGAATCGGTGGGCGCCGATGCGAAAGGCGGCATCGCCACGCGCTCCGACCGGCTGACGATCATCCTCGTCGGCATGGCGATCAGCGGCCTGACGCATCAGGACATCTGGCTCATGGCGACGATGTGCATCCTCGCGGCGCTCGGCACCATCACGGTCGGCCAGCGCATCCACGAGGCCCGCGTATCGATCGAAGCCGAATTCGACGATGCGGACAAAGGCTGAGGATCCGCATGGTCAATGTGATGGCATGGCTCGCGAACCACCCGCGCGTGCTGCCCGAACGCGTCGTGCGCGGGGCGTTCCTCGCCGCCGCCGACGTCGCGTGGCTGCTGCGCGTCGGGTCGGTGCGCCAGCTCGAACGCAATCTGCGGCATGTGCTCGCATGGTCAGCGGCCGAGGGTGCCGAGGACAACGGCTCCTCCCACGTCGGCTCCCGGACGCTACGCAGGCTCTCGCGCAAGGGCATGCGCTCCTATTTCACCTATTTCTCCGAGGCGCTCACCGTCGGGGCGAGCGACCGTTCGCGCCTGCTGGCCCGCATCCGCGGCGACGGCGACGGGCTCGATTCGATCATCGCGCTCACGGCGCCGGACGGGCAAGCCTCCTCGGCGCCGATCGCGATGGGCCATCAGGGCAACTGGGACTACGACGGCTTCTGGGCGCAGTTCGGCGTGGCGCCGGTGACGACCGTGGCCGAGCGGCTCGCCGACCCGGACATGCTCGACGCCTTCGTCTCGATCCGCGAGCGCCTCGGCATGCGCATCCTGTTGACCGGCACGCCGCATCTGACCGAGCGGCTGGAGGAGGCGCTCAGGCAGCCGTCCGTCCTCGTGCCGTTGCTCGCCGACCGCGACCTGAGCCGGCACGGCGAGTTCGTCGAGGCCTTCGGCTCGACGATCCGCGTCGCGAGGGGACCGGCGACGCTCGCCTACGACACCGGTCTGCCGCTGTACGTCGTCAACACGTACCGGGAGCGGCTTTCCGGCGAGCGACGCCGGGCCGCGGGCACGCCGTACGGCTATGTGTGCGAGATCAGCGGCCCGCTGGACATCGACGCCTACCGAGGGCTCGAGCGCGAGGATGCGATCCATGCGATCAGTCAGGCGTGGGTCGACGTCTGGGCGCGGGGCATCGCCGCGCATCCCGAGGACTGGCACATGCTGCAGCCGATCTTCCTCGAGGACCTCGATCTGGACAGGCTCAAGGACGTGCCCGAGTCGCTGCTCGCGTCGGCGCGCGTCGGGGACTGACCGCCCGAAGTCCATTCGGTCGGCGACAATGCTCTGTATGTCTTCGCAGGAACCAGCCTCCACCGATGTGCGCCCGGACGAACGCCCGCTGCGCGTGGGCATCGTCTGCCCGTATTCGTTCGAGACGCCGGGCGGCGTGCAGAACCATATCCGCGACTTCTCCGAGGCGCTCATGCGCCGCGGGCATTCCGTGTCGGTCTTCGCGCCCGGCCGGCGCACGAAGGACATGCCGCTGTGGGTGCAGACGAACGGCTCGTCGTTCGCGATCCCCTACAACGGCTCGTGGGCGCATCTGAGCTATTTCCTCGCCGCCGGCCTGCAGACGAGGCGCTGGGTGCGCCAAGGCCAGTTCGACATCGTGCATCTGCATGAGCCGGAGGCGCCGTCGGTGAGCCACAAGCCGCTCGTCATGCGCGGCGCGCCGCCGATGGTGGCCACGTTCCACGCGAGCATCGAACCGTATCCGAAGGCGCTGCACCTGTTCCAGCGGTATCTGCATTCGTATCTGGAGCCGTTGAACGAGGCGATCTTCGTCTCGCCGGCGGCGCAGCGCACCGCCGACCACTATCTGCCCGCTTCGATCAGCCGCCATGTCATCCCCAACGGCATCGACCGCGCCTCCTATCTGCGCGCACGCCCGGACAGGCGTTGGCAGGGTACGCCCGGACATCCTACGATCGGCTTCCTCGGCCGTCTCGAGGAGGATCGCAAGGGGTTCCCGGTCTTCGTCGACGCGGCGGCACTGGTGCTCGAACGCCATCCGGGGGCGAGATTCCTCGTCGTCGGGGACGGCGGCGCCGAGGCGGCGAAGGCCATCGCCGAGCGCGACGGGGGAGAGGCGCTGCTCGAACGCTTCGAGTTCCTCGGCCGTGTGGACGACGACGCCAAGGCGCGTTTCTACAAGTCCTTGGACGTCTATGTGGCGCCGCAGACCGGCGGCGAGAGCTTCGGCATCGTCCTCGCCGAGGCGATGGCGGCGTCCTGTCCGATCGTGGCCTCCGACCTGCCGGCCTTCGTGGACGTGACCGAGCGGGGACGCGACGCCGCGCTGTTCGCCAACCGGGACGCCGCCGATTGCGCCGAACGCATATGCGATCTGCTCGCCGACCCGGCACGCCGGGCGCGTCTCGGGAGGGCCGGGCTGAAGCGCTCCGGGGACTTCGACTGGGAGCGCGTCGTCGACGAGGTGCTCGCCGTATACCGCAGCGCCTTGGCCGGCAGGCGCGGCGCCTTGTCGTAGAAGCGCATTAGAATCAACACGTTTCGTAATATCCATCACCTGTCTAGGAGCATTATGTCAGGGCATTCCAAGTGGGCCACCACCAAGCACAAGAAGGCCGCCATCGACGCCAAGCGCGGCAAGCTGTTCGCCAAGCTCATCAAGAACATCGAAATCGCCGCCCGCCAGGGCGGTGGCGATCCCGACGGCAACCCCTCGCTCTATGACGCCATCTACAAGGCCAAGAAGGCCTCGATGCCGGCGGACAACATCAAGCGCGCCGTCAAGCGCGGCTCCGGAGAGGAGGCCGGCGGCGCCAACTACGAGGACATCGTCTACGAGGGCTACGCCCCGGCGGGTGTGGGCCTGATCATCGAATGCCTCACCGACAACCGCAATCGCGCGGCCGCCGAGGTGCGTTCGACGCTCGGCAAGGGCGGCGGCTCGCTCGCGACGACCGGCTCGGTGAGCTTCAACTTCGAGCGCAAGGGCGCGATCGTCGTCCCGTCCGAGGGCGTCGACTTCGACGACCTGTTCGAGAAGGCCGCAGAGGCGGGTGCCGAGGACGTCACCGACGACGGCGAATCCTACACTGTCGTCACCGACCCGTCCGACCTGACCGCCGTGCGCCAGGCGCTGCAGGACGCGGGCATCGACTACGATTCCGCGGACCTCGTCATGATGCCGAAGAACGAGGTCGAGCTCTCGCTCGACGACGCCCGCAAGGTCGCCCGTCTCATCGACAACCTCGACGACCTCGACGACGTGCAGAACATCTACAGCAACTGGACCGCCTCGGACGAGGTCATGGCACAGCTCGACGAGGAGTAATCCCCGTTGATCATCCTTGGAGTCGACCCCGGACTGACACGGTGCGGAGTCGGTGTGATCGAAGCCGGCGCACCCCGCCGGCTTTCGTTTATCCACGTCGACGTCGTCCGCTCCGACCCCCATCTGTCGCAGGACCTGCGTCTGCTGACGATCTACGACGGCATCGCCGCCAAGCTCGACGAGTTCATCCCGGACACCGTCTCGATCGAGCGTGTGTTCGCGCAGGAGAACCGCAACACTGTCCTCGGCACCGCGCAGGCAGCCGGCGTGGCGATGCTCGCCGCCGCCCAGCGCGGCATCCCGGTCGCGCTGCACACGCCCACCGAGTCGAAGCTCGCCATCACCGGCAACGGCAAGGCGCAGAAGGTCCAGATGGAGCGCATGGTCGCCCGGCTGCTCAACCTCAACGCACCGCCGACGCCCGCCGACGCCGCCGACGCCCTCGCGATCGCGATCTGCCATGCGCTGCGGCCGGCCGGCGCGCTCGAAGGCGGCGAACGCGAGCAGCATCTGACGAAGGCGCAGCGCCAGTGGGCGCAGGCGGCCCAGCACGCCTCGCGCCGCGGCGGCGTCCGCAGAGGCATGTAGACTACCGAACATCTGTTCGAAGACCAACGAAAGGCGGCCATCGCATGATCGGCATGCTCAACGGCGTCGTCGCCCACATCGACGCGACGACGGCGCTCATCGACGTCCACGGCGTGGGGTTCGAGGTGCGGATGCCGAGCGCCGATCTGGCCTCGCTGCATGTCGGATCGGCGGCGACCGTTCAGACGTCGATGAGCGTGGCGCAGGACGCGATCACCTTGTTCGGCTTCCTCACCGCCGGGGAGCGCCGCATGTTCCTGCAGCTGCAGAAGGTCAGCGGCATCGGTCCGAAGGTCGCGCTGTCGCTGCTGTCCACGCTGCCGAGCGACCAGCTCGTGCAGGCGATCCGCGACGAGGATGCGGGCGCCCTCGCGAAGGCACCGGGGCTGGGCAGGAAGGGCGCGCAGAAGATCATCCTCGAGCTCAAGGGGTCGATCGACCTGTCCGCGGCGCCGACGAAGGACGAGGGTACGGCACGGCGCATGCCGCAGGACGCCGGGGCCGACCGCGTCGTCGAGGGGCTCATGTCCCTCGGATGGAAGCAGCAGGAGGCGCAGCAGTCCGTCGAAGCCGTCATCAGGGACCACGGCTTCGCGACGCCCCTGCCCGACGAGGCCGTGTCCGACGTGCTCAGGCTCGCGTTGGCGTCGATGGACCGGGGAAGGTGAGGCGACCTCATGGCGCATGATGATTTCGACGTCTTCAGCGCGGACAACAGCAACGCGAACGAGGAGTCGCTGCGCATGGTGTCCGCGAACGCCGTGGGCAACGAACCGGTGAGCGACGAGGAGCTGCGGCCGCACATCCTCGAGGGCTTCATCGGCCAGCCACGGCTCAAGGCGCAGCTGCAGCTGTTCCTCGACGCGGCGCGCAAGCGCGACGTGCCGCCGGACCACATCCTGCTCGCCGGTCCTCCCGGACTCGGCAAGACGACGCTGGCGATGATCGTGGCGAATGAGCTCGGCGTGCCGATCCGCGTCACCTCGGGCCCGGCGATCCAGCATGCCGGCGACCTCGCGTCCATCCTCAGCTCGCTCGATGCGGGCGAGGTGCTGTTCATCGACGAGATCCACCGCCTGCCTCGCGCCGCCGAGGAGCTGCTGTACATCGCGATGGAGGACTTCCGCGTCGACGTCATGGTCGGCAAGGGGCCTGGCGCCTCGTCGATCCCGCTGACGCTGCCGCGTTTCACCGTCATCGGCGCCACGACGCGTGAGGGCATGCTGCCGTCGCCGCTGCGCGCGCGCTTCGGATTCACCGCACATCTCGACTTCTACCCGACCGAGGAGCTCGAGAAGCTCATCGAACGTTCGGCGAAGGTGCTCGGCCTCGAACTCGGCGAAGGCGCCGCGCACCAGCTCGCGCGCCGTTCGCGCGGCACGCCGCGCATCGCGAACCGCCTGCTGCGCCGCGTGCGCGACTGGGCGATCGTGCACGATCTGCCTATCGTCGAGCCCGATGACGTCAAGGAGGCGCTGGCGCTCTACCAGATCGACACCGAAGGCCTTGACCGCCTCGACATCGCCGTGCTCGACGCGATCATCCGCAACTTCAACGGCGGTCCGGTCGGTCTCAACAACCTCTCGGCGATGGTCGGGGAGGAGGCGGAGACCGTCGAGACGGTGTGCGAGCCGTACCTCGTGCGTGAGGGTTTCATGATGCGCACCCCCAAGGGCCGCGTCGCCACGGCCAAGGCGTGGGGGCATCTGGGCCTGACGCCGCCGCAGGAGACGGGCGGCGATGTCAGCAAGCTGTTCTAGACTGAACCATCCGTAACACCGTTTCCAACCGATCCCACGGTCGTCCCGTTTCCCAAGGAGCCCTCTCATGAGCATGGATTACATCTTCCTCATCGTTCTTCTCGTCGCCATGATCCTGATGATGGTGTTCCAGACGAGAAAAGCGAAGAAGCAGCAGGCGGAGCGCCAGAGCTTCTGGAAGAACCTGGACGCCGGCACCGAGGTCATCACGATCGGCGGCGTCATCGGCAAGGTCGTCGAGGTCGACGAGGAATACGACGAGATCGTCATCGACTCCGAGGGCAGCATCCTGCGGTTCTCCTCGAAGGCCATCAGCCGCGAGTACATCCGTCCCGCCTACGTCTCCGATGACGACGTGGACGAAAACGGCAATCCGCTCGTCAAGGACGACGAGAACGACGCCGACGGCCCCAAGGAGATCACGACCGAGGTGAGCGAACGCGCGACGGACGGCGACGGCGACGAGGTCGACGTCGAGGAGACGACGACGAAGAACACGAAGTCGCCGTACGACGAGGACTGACGAACGACCGCCGACACAGGGGAGGACCGCCGACCATGACTTCCACGGACATCACGCTCACCGACCCGGCATCGATGGACAAGGAGGATGCCGACTATCTCATCTCGCTCGTACGCGCGATCCCGGGCTTCCCCAAGGAGGGCATCCTGTTCCGCGACATCATGCCGGTCCTCGCCGACGCGCGCGGCCTGTCCATCCTGATGGACGCGCTCGTCTCGAACCTGTCGATCGCGAACGACGAATTCGATGCCGTCGCCGGACTCGAGGCGCGCGGCTTCCTCTTCGGACCGGCCCTCGCCGAGCGGCTCGGCAAGGGATTCATCGCCGTGCGCAAGGCCGGCAAGCTGCCGCCGCCCACCGTGAGCGAAAGCTACGCGCTCGAATACGGCGAGGCCACGATCGAGATCGAGCGCAACGCGATCCGCGAAGGTGAACGCGTCCTCATCGTCGACGATCTGATCGCCACCGGCGGATCGGCCTCGGCTGCCCGCGATTTGGTCATATCGTGCGGCGGTGTCGTCGCCGGCTTTAGTTTTATCATGGAGCTTTCGGGTCTTGACGGCGTCAAGGCGCTCGGCGACTACCCGACGAGCTCCCTGCTGATGATGCCCGCCTGAGCATCGCCGCACGCCACCCGGCCCATTTCAAGAGGAATCCATGGATCTATACGAATACCAAGCACGTCAGCTGCTTGACGAACAAGGCATCGACACACCGCGCGCGATCTTCGTCCAGCGCGTCGAGGACGTCCCGCAGGCTGCCGAGACGATCGGATACCCTGTCGTCGTCAAGGCGCAGGTCAAGATCGGGCACCGCGGCCAGGCCGGCGGCGTCAAGATCGCCCGCGACCGCGACGAGGCCGTGCGGGCCGCCGAGCAGATTCTGCCGATGACGATCCACGGGCACAGGGTGCACGGCGTGCTCATCGCCGAGGCCGAATCCATACTGCATGAATACTACGTGTCGATCTCCGTGGACCGTTCCTCGCGCGATTTCGACGTGCTCGCGACCGCCAACGGCGGCACCGAGGTCGAGCAGATCGCCAAGGAGCATCCCGAGTCGGTCAAGCGCCTGCACATCAGCGCGCTCGAGGACTTCGACCGGCGCGCCGCGACCGCGATGGCGGCGAGCATCGGCTTCTACCACGCCGACGTCGACCAGGCCGCCGACATTCTGCTCAAGATGTGGAAATGCTTCCACGACAACGACGCGACGCTCGTCGAGATCAACCCGCTCGCCAAGGTCGGCGATCCGGACGACGAGTCCACGAAGCGCCTGTGCGCGCTTGACGCGAAGATCTCGCTCGACGGCAACGCCGCGTTCCGTCACGATGGCTGGACGCGCTTCGACGATCGCGCGACGGAGGACCCCTATGAGCGCAAGGCGGCCGAACACGGCCTGCACTACGTGCACCTCGACGGACAGGTCGGCGTCATCGGCAACGGCGCCGGTCTCGTCATGAGCTCCCTCGACGCCGTCTCCTTCGCCGGGCGCGAGCAGGGGACCGGCGTCCAGCCGGCGAACTTCCTCGACATCGGCGGGGGAGCCTCGGCCGATACGATGTGCCAGAGCCTTGAGATCGTATTGTCCGACCCGCAGGTCGAATCGGTGCTCATCAACGTGTACGGCGGCATCACCTCCTGCGAGCAGGTGGCCCTCGGCATCATCGAGGCCATCGAACGGCTCAACGTCACGAAGCCGATGGTCGTGCGCTTCGACGGCAACGCGGCTGCCGAGGGGCTGACGATCCTCGCCGACGCGGACATCCCGAACATCCATGTGGCGGCCACGATGGAGACGGCCGCGTCCGAAGCGGCCCGTCTCGCCGCACAGGCGAAGGAGGAGACCAAATGACCGTCTTCATCGAGGATGACGCCCCGGTCATCGTTCAGGGCATGACCGGACATCAGGGCATGACGCACACGGCGCGCATGCTCAAGGCGGGTACGAACATCGTCGGCGGCGTCAACCCGCGCAAGGCCGGGACGTCGATCGTCTTCGAGGACGCTTCGGGCGCGGACGTCGACGTACCGGTGTTCGCCACATGCGCCGAGGCGAAGGCCTCGACCGGCGCGAAGGCGAGCGTCGTCTTCGTGCCGCCGAGGTTCGCGAAGGACGCCGTCGTCGAGGCGGTCGAAGCCGGCTTCGAGGTCGTCGTCGTCATCACCGAGGGCATCCCGGTCGCCGACAGCGCCTACTTCGTCGAACTCGCGCTGCGCCGGGGAGTGCGCATCGTCGGCCCGAACTGCCCGGGCCTGATGACGTTGCCGTCGAGCGCGGACACCCACGGCGTCAACCTCGGCATCATCCCCGACGGCATCGTCGCCCGCGGCCCGCTCGGCCTCGTCTCGAAATCGGGCACGCTCACCTACCAACTCATGGGCGAGCTGTCCGACATCGGCTTCACAGCCTGCCTCGGAGCCGGAGGCGACCCGATCGTCGGCACGACGCTGCAGGAGGCGCTCGAGGCCTTCGAGGCCGATCCGGACACGAAGGCCGTCATGATGATCGGCGAGATCGGCGGCAGCGCCGAGCAGGACGCCGCACGTTGGGCGAGCGAGCACATGACGAAGCCCGTCGTCGCCTATATCGCCGGCTTCACGGCCCCCGAAGGCAAGCAGATGGGGCATGCCGGCGCCATCGTCTCAGGCGGCAAAGGCACCGCCCAGGACAAGCAGGAGGCGCTCGAGGCCGTCGGCATCCGCGTCGGCAGGACCCCGGCGCAGGCCGCGCAGTACATGCGAGAGGCGTTGGCAGCGCT
The DNA here is from genome assembly GCF_002286915.1 of Bifidobacterium italicum. Taxonomy (GTDB): domain Bacteria; phylum Actinomycetota; class Actinomycetes; order Actinomycetales; family Bifidobacteriaceae; genus Bifidobacterium; species Bifidobacterium italicum. The sequence goes on from NZ_MVOG01000027.1 coordinate 41,270, forward strand.
CGGATGAACAGAAAGCTGATGCCGTGGTTGCGAGGCGTCGCCGCGTCGTGCGTGGCGATGCTCGTCTACGCCGTGCCGCTCGGCTTCCTGATGGCGCTCGTCCTCCTCGTCGCCGCGATGGAGGAGGGCGGCGACACGATGTCGGCGTTCACGGTGCCGCTGACGCAGGCCGTCGTGCTGCTGTCCCAAGGCGTCGGCTTCCATACATCCTCGATCGTCGTCACCGTCGTCCCGCTGCTGCTCGCCTTCCTGCTCGTCGCGCTCATCCGCTCCGTCTTCCGCAGGATGGGCACCGACCCCCGCGGCTACGTCGCCGGCCTGGCCACATGGCTTGTGCTCGACCGCCTGCTGGAGAACAACCTGACCGTCGCGCTCAACGACCCGACCTTCCTCGTCCTGTGCAAGGGTGCGCTCGTCTTCACGCTCGGCTTCGCGTGGGCCTTCGTCCGTGACAGGGAGCGCCTCGAGCCGTTGCGCGGCTATCTGCGCGCGCACCTTTCCGCGCCGATCCGTCATGTCATCGCCGTCGGCGTGAGGCTCGGACTGCTCATCGTCGCCATCGTGCTGCTGTGCGGACTCGGCACCGTCATCGCCTGGATCGTGCTCGGCCACCACGCCGTCGGCGCCGCCTTCGACATGATGCATGTGCAGGCCGGCTCGCGCGCCCTCATGTGCGTCATGGCGGTCGCGTGGCTGCCCAACCTCATGCTGTGGGCCGTATCCTGGCTGTTCGGCGCCGGGTTCTCGATCGGCGACCTTGCGACGTTCACGCTCACCGAGGGCTCGGCCGCGCATCTGCCGGCCCTTCCGCTCTTCCGTCTGTTCCCGCAGCCGGTCGCCGATCCGACGATCCGCCTGTGCGTGACGCTCATCCCGATCGTCGTCGGATTCACGCTCGGCCTGCTCGTGCTCATCGCCAAACGCGGCTTCGGGTTGAGGCCCTCGCAGGCGAAGGCCTCCGACGCACGCGACCTCCTGTTCGCCTACGCCTATCCGGTGGGCGCGTTCTGCATCACGTCCGCCGTCGTCTCGCTGATGTGCACGCTGCTGTACGCGCTGTCCGACGGCGCGCTCGGCACGAAACACCTCGCGTCCGTCGGCGTCGACGTCCGCCATGCCACCAACGCCACGGCGCGGCCGTGCGCGTCGGGTCTGTTCCTGGCCTGGGGCACGATGCTGCTCCTGACCGCCATCGTCCTCGCCGTCCGCACGCTCATCGCGCGCCGCGGCGCCACGGAGTCCGGCTCCGGCGCCCCGGCCAAGGCGCGCAGCGTCTCCTCGCAGCAGGAGGACGGGGACGCACCCACAGAGAAGAAGCCGTTCACCGCACGAGTGGTGAACTCAACCCCGCAACAAAAGGAGAAGCAAGGTGACGACAACGAACCGACCGCTACGACGGGCATTGGTATCGGTCTTCCATAAGGACGGCATCGAAGTCCTCGCCAAGGCGTTCATTGACGCCGGAACGCAGGTGGTGTCCACCGGCTCCACCGCGAGCAGGCTCGCCGAGCTCGGCGTGGACGTCACGGAGGTGTCCCAGGTCACCGGTTTCCCGGAATGCCTCGACGGCCGCGTCAAGACCCTCGACCCGCATATCCACGCCGGCATCCTCGCCGACATGACGAACGAGGACCACGCCCGCCAGCTCGAGGAGTTCGGCATCCGGCCCTTCGACCTTGTCATCGTCAACCTCTATCCCTTCGCCGACACGGTGCGTTCCGGCGCCGGCGAGGCCGACGTCATCGAGAAGATCGACATCGGCGGCCCCTCGATGGTGCGCGGCGCGGCGAAGAACAGCGCGACCGTCGCGATCGTCACCGACCCGGCGGACTACGCGCTCGTCGCCGAACGCATCGAGGACGGCACCGGCTTCTCGCTCGAGGAGCGTCGCTGGCTCGCCGGCAAGGCCTTCGCACACACCGCCGCCTATGACGCCACGATCGGCGAATGGACGGCCGCCCACTGGCCGAAGCCCGACTCGATCCGGAACGCCGCCGCGGACGCCGACCCCGTCGAGGAGGCCAAGCTCGCCAAGTTCCCGGCGACCTTCACGCGCACCTGGAACCGCGCGCATGTGCTGCGCTACGGCGAGAATCCGCATCAGGACGCCGCGCTCTACGTCGATCCGCTCAACATGCGCGGCTTCGCCGACGCCGAGCAGCTCGGCGGCAAGCCGATGAGCTACAACAACTACGTGGACGCCGACGCCGCATGGCGCGCCGTGTGGGACTTCGCCCCGCAGATCGCCGTCGCCGTCGTCAAGCACAACAACCCCTGCGGACTGGCCGTCGGCGAGACCGTGGCCGAGGCGCACAGGAAGGCGCACAGCTGCGACCCGATGAGCGCCTACGGCGGCGTCATCGCGACGAACGCGACCGTCACGCTGGAGATGGCCGAGGGCGTGCGTCCGATCTTCACCGAGGTCATCGTCGCCCCCGACTACGAGCCCGAGGCGCTGGCGCTGCTGCAGGCGAAGAAGAAGAACCTGCGCATCCTCAAGGTCGGCGAGCCGCCGAAGGCGAAGCGGCAGTTCCGTCAGATCGACGGCGGCCTGCTCGTGCAGTCCACCGATCTCATCGATGCCCCGGGCGACGCCCCGGATGCCTGGAAGCTCGTCGCCGGCGAGCCCGCCGACGCCGCGACGCTCAAGGACCTCGAGTTCGCATGGCGCGCGGTGCGCTGCGTCAAGTCGAACGCGATCCTCATCGCCGACGACATGGCGACGGTCGGCATCGGCATGGGGCAGGTCAACCGCGTCGATTCGGCGAACCTCGCAGTCGAACGCGCGAACACGCTCGACGACGGCCGCAATCGCACGCAGGGCGCCGTCGCGGCCTCCGACGCGTTCTTCCCCTTCGCCGACGGCGCGCAGATCCTCATCGACGCCGGCGTCAAGGCGATCGTGCAGCCCGGCGGCTCGATCCGCGATGAGGAGGTGTTCGAGGCGGCGCGCAACGCGAACGTGACGATGTACGTCACCGGCACGCGCCACTTCTTCCACTGATCCCATACCGGCGCAACCGTCTCAGCGCATATGACGGGCGGGGCCGCGTCACGGGAGATTCCCGTGACGCGGCCCCGCCCGTCTGCATCGGCGCGTCCAAAGGACCACGTCGGGGGGATCCCCGCGGGAGTAGGATGGTCGGTGTCCCGACCGCCGAAACCGCCAAGGAGCCTGACGATGAACGCACACCATCCCTATGTCTCGGAGCACCATGAGGGCAGGCCATGGTTCGAATGGTGCGTCGCCGGGCTCGTCGTAGCCGCCACGGTGCTCGCGATAATGGGGGAGCCGATGGCCGCCACGGCCATCGTGTCCGTGACCGCCATCGGCTCCGGTGCGGTGCGGCTGATCTACCGGGAACGCAGTCCCTGGAAGGTCAGGTCAGTCGCCTTCGACGCCGTGTGCGGCATTGGCTTCGGCGTCGCGCTAACGCTGCTGTACCTCGCCATCCGCTTCATCCGCTGAGCCGGCGTCGTCCGGGGTCGCCGGCGCTTCGGGCGCCGGCAGCTCGACGGACTCGGCCTGCTCCTCATAGACCACGGCGTCATCGGCGTCGGCGTGATCGGCCGCGTCGCCCTGCGCCATCGCGGCCTCGGCCACGTCGACGTCCATCTCGTCGCCGTTGGCCGCGCGCGAATGCGCGAGCTGCGCGACGATCATGACGAGCGCGACGATGGCGGCGGCAAGGATCGCCGTCACCCAGAACACCCACAGCTGTGAGAGCGGATTGACCGTGTGCGAGCCTTCCTCATGCTGCGCGAAGACGGCGACGCCAGTGGCGCGCATCGGATTGATCGACGCGCCGGTGATCGGGGCGGCCATCGCGGCGGCGGCGGCATAGGCGACGCCCATCGTGACGGCCGCGGAGCGCGTCGCACGCCCGCTGCGCTTGAGCGTCGTCATCGCGGCGGCCACAACGATGACCGACGCGAGCAGCTCGACGACGATCGCCATCGTGACGCCGTAGGTCAGGCCGTACTGGCTCAGGCTCGCATAAGTCAGGCTGTTCACGTCGTAGCCGTTGATCGCCATCATCGTCCACTGCGACTTGTTCACCGTCTCCGAGCTCGGGATGAGGAAGACGAAGAGCGCGCCGGCGACGAGGCCGCCGAGCACCTGCGCGATGATGTAGAATACGCCGTCGCGCACGCGGGTCTTCGACGTGAGCATCGCCGCGACGGTGACGGCCGGGTTGAACTGCGCGCCGGAGACGCGCGCGAAGATCGACGTCATCGCGCCGTAGACGACGCCGGTCGCCACGACGATGAACGCGAGGTTGAGTCCGAAGTTCACCACGCCGAACGAGCTCACCATGTAGATCGAGAAGCAGATGAGCAGGCTGCCGGCGAATTCGGCGCCGAGGCGGGCCCAAATGCTGTGTCCGTCGTTCTGCACGGCGGCGTCCTCGCGGACGTCGACCGTGGAATCGTTATCAACAGCGGTCATAGATATATTCCTTTGCGGTACTTGAAGCCATGGTCTTCACCATGGCTGGGACGCCGTTGTTCGGCGGCCACGCTGTACAATACTAGACAGTGGTCCTGCCGTCGCCTTCGGGCGTGCGGGACGACGCCATCAACACGAACGGCCACGTTGGGAGAACGATGCCACACGCATATAGTCAAGCAAGGAAATCACACACCGAGGAACACGACGGAATACGGTTGCAGAAGCTGCTCGCGCAGGCCGGCTTCGGTTCGCGGCGCAAATGCGAGGAGATGATCGTCGACGGCCGCGTCGAGGTCGACGGCGAACTCGTCACCGAGCTCGGCACGAGGGTCGACCCCAAGACGCAGCAGGTGCGCGTGGACGGATCGCGTATCCGCCTCAATCCGAAGCATGTCACGCTCGCGCTCAACAAGCCGAGGAAGGTGCTCAGCGCGATGGAGGATCCGAAGGGACGCTACACGCTGCGCGACATCGTCGGCGACAAGTACGAGCGCATCTTCCATATGGGACGCCTCGACTACGATTCCGAGGGCCTCATCCTGATGACGAACGACGGCGAGCTCAGCCAGCACGTCATGCACCCGAAGTACGAGGTCGAGAAGACCTACATCGCCACGCTCGAGGGGCGCATGAGCGGCAACGTCTGCCGGCGCCTCGTACGCACCGGCGTGCAGCTCGACGACGGATGGATCAAGCTCGACCACTGCTCGATCATCGACCAGAGCCGTGAGCAGACGATCGTCAAGGTCACGCTCCATTCGGGTAAGAACCGCATCGTGCGGCGCATCTTCGGCGCGATCGGCTTCCCGGTCAAGCGCCTCGTACGCACGCAGATCGGACCGATCAAGCTCGGCGACCTCAAGCCCGGCTCGTATCGTGTGCTGTCCGCCACCGAGGTCCGTTCGCTCTCCAAGGAGGTGGGCCTGTGATCACCGTCGCCATCGACGGCCCCGCCGGCGTCGGCAAGTCCTCGACGTCCAAGGCGCTTGCGAAGTACTACGGCTTCGCCTATCTCGACACCGGCGCGATGTACCGCGCCGCGACCTGGTGGGTGCTCGAGCAGGGTATCGACCTCGACGCCGGTGACGTCGACGAGCGCGAGGTCACCGAGACGGTCGCGGCGCTGTTCACCGAGGGGCACTTCGACATCAGCGTCGATCCGGACACGCCGAACGACGCACGCGTGTTCTGCGATGGGCGCAACATCAGCGAGCAGATCCGCTCGAGCGAGATCAGCGCGCATGTCTCGCGCGTCTCGTCGATCATCCCGGTGCGCCACATCCTCGTCGCCGCCCAGCGGGCGTACATCGCCGCCGAAGGCGTCGAGGAGGGCTTCTCGCATGGTCTCGGCATCGTCGCGGAGGGGCGTGACATCACCGACGTCGTCGCCCCGGACGCCGAGGTGCGCGTCCTGCTCACGGCGCGCGAGGATGTGCGTCAGGCGCGGCGCGCCCATCAGGCCGCCGACGGCGACGCCGGCGCCGAGAACGTCGCCGCGCGCGACGCCGCCGACTCCAAGGTGACGAACTTCACCGTCGCCGAGGACGGCGTCACGACGATCGACAACTCCGACCTCAACTTCGAGCAGACGCTCGACCTGCTCATCGGGCTCGTCGACGACGCCATCGAGGAGCGGGAGTACGCCGAATATGCGAGCAACCTCGAGGGATACGAGCTCGACGAAGGCGACGAGGCGCTCATCGACGGCTCCGCGTTCACTTCCGGCGAACGGACGGCGCAGCGCAAGGAGGTCGGCGTGCTGGCGGTCATCGGCCGGCCGAACGTCGGCAAGTCGACGCTCGTCAACCGCATCCTCGGCCGTCGCGCCGCCGTCGTCGAGGACACGCCAGGCGTCACGCGCGACCGAGTCAGCTACGACGCCGAATGGGCCGGCACGGACTTCAAGCTCGTCGACACCGGCGGCTGGGAGGCCGACGTCGAGGGCATCGACTCGGCGATCGCCTCGCAGGCGCAGATCGCCGTCGAGCTTGCGGACGCCGTCGTCTTCGTCGTCGACGGACAGACCGGGCTGACGCAGACCGACGAGCGCATCGTCAGGATGCTGCGCTCCGCGGGCAAGCCCGTCGTCGTCGCCGTGAACAAGGTCGACGACCAGGCCGGCGAATACATGGCCGCCGAGTTCTGGAAGCTCGGATTGGGCGAACCGTACCCGATCTCCGCGATGCACGGCAGGGGGGTGGGAGACCTGCTCGATGCGGCGCTCGAGGCGCTGCGCGGCGCAGAACGCACCTCCGGGTTCCTCACGCCGTCGCATCTGCGCCGCGTCGCGCTCGTCGGCAAACCGAACGTCGGCAAGTCGTCGCTGCTCAACCAGCTCGCGCATGAGGAGCGCTCGGTCGTCAACGATCTGGCGGGCACGACGCGCGACCCGGTCGACGAGATCGTCACGATCGACGGCGAAGACTACCTCTTCATCGACACGGCCGGCATCAAGCGCCGGCAGCACAAGCTCTCCGGCGCCGAATACTATTCGTCGCTGCGCACGCAGGCGGCGATCGAACGCGCCGAACTCGCGCTCGTGCTCTTCGACGCGTCGGTGCCGATCTCCGATCAGGACCTCAAGGTCATGAGCTCCGCCGTGGACGCGGGCCGTGCCGTCGTGCTCGTGTTCAACAAATGGGATCTCATGGACGAGTTCGACCGCCAGCGCATGGAGCGTCTGTGGAAGACCGAGTTCGACCGCGTGACCTGGGCGCAACGCGTCAACCTCTCGGCGAAGACCGGCTGGCACACGAACCGCCTGTCGCGCGCGATGACGCAGGCGCTCGAGTCGTGGGACAAGCGCATCCCGACCGGCAAGCTCAACGCTTTCCTCGGCAAGGTCCAGGCCGCGCATCCGCATCCGCTGCGCGGCGGCAAGCAGCCGCGCATCCTGTTCGCGACGCAGGCCTCGAGCCGGCCCCCGCGCTTCGTCGTCTTCGCCACCGGCTTCCTCGAGCACGGCTACCGCCGCTTCCTCGAGCGTCAGTTGCGCGAGGAGTTCGGATTCGAGGGATCGCCGATCCAGATCTCCGTCAACATCCGAGAGAAGAAGCGGCGCAAGTGACGCCATGGCATGGGTGGGCGCCCGTGGTGTGTCACGGGCGCCCACCCATGGGCCGCATACGAAAATCCCCCGGGGCGTTCGCCGCCCCGGGGGATTGATCTGTCGGACCAGCGGGATTTGAACCCGCGACCCCTTGACCCCCAGTCAAGTGCGCTACCAAACTGCGCTATGGTCCGAGCGGTGCGTCCTGCACCGAAGAGCCAATGTAGCACAGCCTCGGCGACAACGCCAAATCGGCCGGCGCGGCGACCATTGTCCGCGTCCGTCCCGCGATGCCGTCAATCGTCGTGTTATCACCACGGAAAACTCTCTCTAAATCGCAGAGAAACGAAGATAATGCATATTGCCTCGCGCTCAATTAGACAGATTGAAGGTGGAGCCGCTACACTGGGACACGGCATTGCGCACGGATGCCGGCCACCGGCCGTGCGCGCAACCGAGAAAGGGATTGGTCATCACCATGGTCGATGTTTTCGAGCGCTCCGCGCACAAGATGCGGTCGCAGGGCATGAGCGACACCGCGATAGCCCAGTTCGAGCATCTCTACGACGTCTGGGCGAACGAGGAGGACACGAGCTACATCCATGAGGCCGACGTCGAGCCGATCACCGATGTCCCGAACTTCCACGACGTCTATGAGACGATCAACCACGACAAGGCCGTCGACGCCTTCGCCAAGACGGCGTTCCTCAAGCTCAACGGCGGCCTCGGCACGTCGATGGGCCTCGACTACGCGAAGTCGTTGCTGCCGGTGCGCCGCCACAAGGCGCGTCCGATGCGATTCCTCGACATCATCCTCGGCCAGGTCGATACGGCGCGCACGCGTCTGGGCGTCGAGCTGCCGCTGACCTTCATGAACTCGTTCCGCACGTCGAAGGACACGATGGACGCGATCGCGAAGAACCACCACTTCGTGCAGGAGGACGTGCCCATCGAGATCGTCCAGCACGTCGAGCCCAAGATCGACCTGTCGACCGGCGAACCGGTGCGATGGTCGGCGAATCCCGACCTCGAATGGTGTCCGCCGGGGCACGGCGACCTGTATTCGACGCTCTATGAGTCCGGACTGCTCACCATCCTCGAGGAGCGCGGGTTCCGCTACCTGTTCATCTCCAATTCGGACAACCTCGGCGCACGACCGTCGCGCACGCTCGCACAGCATTTCGAGAACACCGGCGCGCCGATCATGATCGAGGTGGCGCGGCGCACCGAAGCCGACCGCAAGGGCGGCCACATCGTGCGCGACCGCGTCACCGGACGCCTGATGCTGCGCGAGATGACGCAGGTGGATCCACGCGACCGGGGCGCCGCGATGGACATCCACAAGCATCCGTTCTTCAACACGAACAACATCTGGGTGCGCATCGACGCGCTGCGCAGGATGCTCGACGAGCACGGCGGTGTGCTGCCGCTGCCGGTCATCCGCAACCACAAGACCGTCGACCCCACCGATCCGACGTCGACGAAGGTCGTCCAGCTCGAGACGGCGATGGGCGCCGCCGTGAACCTGTTCAACGGCGCGATCTGCGTGCAGGTGGACCGCATGCGCTTCCTGCCGGTCAAGACGACCGACGACCTGTTCATCATGCGTTCCGACCGCTTCCATCTGACTGATTCCTACGAGATGGAGGACGGCGACTACCATTTCCCGAACGTCGAGCTCGACAAGCGCTACTACAAGAACATCCAGGACTTCGAGGAGCGTTTCCCCTATGGCGTGCCGTCGATTGCCGCGGCCGCGTCGTTCCGTGTCGAGGGCGACTGGACCTTCGGCCGCAACGTCAGCCTGTTCGGGGACGCGCGCCTTGCGGATTCGGGGCGTCCCAGCTACGTGCCGAACGGCGAATTCGTCGGACCGCAGGGCGTCGAGCCGGACGAATGGCTGTGATCCGCCGTTTGTTCGCAGACCAAGAAAATCGGAGTTTTTTCGAGAAATCGACCATCCGGGCTGAAAAAGCCTATATCATGGGAGAGGGTGCACGGCATCCCCCGATGCCCACACCTACGAAAAACTTTAATGATACGTGAGGACCAATGGCTGAGGGTAGTAACGGTAGGCGCCGCTTCTCCGACAAGTGGGGCAAACACGAGCTCGATGTTCTGGCAGTACTGTCATCCGCCTTTCCGCAATGGCTGACATCGCGGCAGATCGCACAACGCGTGAAGGCCTACGCCGATTCGTACGGCGAGCTGGCCGACCAGGCGGCGAAGGCGGCGTTCGCCAAGCAGTTCCAGCGCGACCGGGCGAAGCTCGCCGCGATGGGCATCGCGATCGAGTCGCGGCAACCCGAATACTCATCCAAGTCCGAAGGGCAGGACTTCGCGTCATACCGCCTGCAGCTCGGCGACGAGCCGCGCATCCGCCTGCGGTTCCGTCCCGAGGACCTGCCGGTCCTCGCCGCCGCGAACTATCTGGCGCGTTCGATGTCGATGTCCTCGATGCCGGCCCCCACGCAACCGGCACACGCCTCCCGCACCGCGCCGCGTGTGCCGCAGACGCCGATTCCCGGACTCGGTCTCGATTCGATCGCGCCGGGGCTCGGCACCCAGCACATCCCGGAGAATCTGGTCAGGGAAGTCGATTCGCGTCGCTTCGCCGCGACCGTCGCCGTCGACGGCGAGCACATCAACGTCGCCTACACCGATTCGGACGATCTGGCCATGTTCGTCCTCGAACACCCCAATTCGTCGGTCGTCAGCCCGCCCGAGGCCGTCGCGGCGTACCATCGCCGCCTCAACGCGGCGACGCGGTTCGAGCTCGCCGACGACTCCGCCAACCCGATGAGCGCCAAGGTCCACGCCCATTCGATCGAATCGGGAGAGCCTGACGAGGACGAGGAGCCCCAGAACGCGAAGACGCACAAGAAGAACGCGTTCCAGACCGGCAGCGAGGTCGACCGGCGTCTGCGCCTGATGCTGTTCCTGTCCGCGCATCTGGGCGAGGAGTACTCGTTGCCCGAACTCGCCGAGCGTTTCATCGGCAGCCCGAAGAACGACGACGAGATGAAGAAGTACGTCAACACGATCCACAAGGATATCAACACGCTGACGACGGTCTCCGACGACGGCGAGATGGCCGGCAGCCAGTTCTTCGACATCGACTGGTCGCTGCTCGACGCCGAGGGCATCGTCTCGGCGACGAACTCGCTCGGTCTCGAACGCCTCGCCGGCATCTCGCCGCAGTACATGAGCATGCTCACCGCCTCGGTCAACTATCTTGCCCATGCGCAGCTGCTGCCCGAGGACCAGCGAGAGCAGGCGCGCGACCTGTATGCACGCCTTGTCAAATACGTCGCGCCGGGGGAGACGCCTTGGCTGAGCCTGACCGGATACGAGCTCGAGCCGCGTTGCTTCGACGCCGTCAAGCGCGCGATCAAGGACCATGCGCTGCTCAACATGGAGTACCGAGACGGCTCGGGCCGCGTCATGCGCCGTCTCGTCGCCCCGTCGAAGATCTACGTCGACGAAGGCGTCTACTACGCGGCGATGTGGACGGACGTCGAGCAGTACGCGCCGGACGATCTCAAAGCGCTCGTGCGCAAGGACATGACGCTCAACAAGGAGACGGGCGAGCCCCGCATCTGGCAGGTGCTGCGAATCGCGCGCATCGAGGAGGCGAGCATCGTCGCGCCGACGAAGCCGCTCGACATCCCGAAGGTCTCCGTCTCCGACCTGCGCAAGTGGATCATCGACACGGCCACGCCCGCCGTGTTCATCACCGACCAGCCGCATCTCGACTTCATCAAGACGCTCGCCGATGCGGACGTCGAACCATGCGGCGAAGGCGAGAAGGTGCATCTGTTCGTGCAGTCCGATTCCTGGTTCGTCGCCTTCTGCATCGCCCACGCCCGCCACATCGTCGCCGTCGCCCCGGAGACGCTGCGCACGATGATGATCGCCCGCGCCGAACGCGAACTCAGTCTCTCCGATCAGGTCATCGAGACCGAACAGGAACAGTAGGAAGGACATCCATGCCCTGGTGGATCTGGCTCATCCTCGCGCTCTTCATGCTCGCGATGCTCGTCGCCGGCGTCGTCTATGCGGCCGTGCACGCGATGCGCGCATCGAAGGTCGTCGGCGCCGTCGCCGCCGACATCACCGCGCGCATCGACGAGATGAACGCGCCGCAGGACGAGGGGGCCGCTCCCCGGCGCGCGATCTTCACCGAACCGCTCGCCGTCGCCGCCGACCGCTACGCGGATGCCCATGCCGGCGTAATCGAACGCAGGGAGCGCCGGCACGACCGCCATGCCGCCGTCTGGCGCCGCTGGTCGCGGTTCAACGACTGAAAGACCGTCGCGCGATGACGCCCCGTCGTCGCGCGACGGCATATTACCCGGCCGCGGGCGTTCCGACATGGGGCGCCCGCGGCCATCGACATCAACGGATGAAGGTTCCATCATGGCACGACATCACAGGCACACCGCACATCATCGCGAGGAGGACGCACAGGCACGGGAGCTGAGCCCGTCCGAGCGCTACGCACGTTTCACCGAGGTGCGCCATCGGCGACGCTCGGTGGCGCAGCGCTTCGCCGACTCGCTGCCCTTCGAGCTCGACGGGTTCCAGATGGATGCGAACGAGGCGCTCGAGGAGGGGTCGAACGTGCTTGTCGCGGCGCCGACCGGCGCCGGCAAGACCGTCGTCGCTGACTTCGCCGTCTATCTCGCTCAGGAGCAGAACGCGAAGGCCTTCTACACGACGCCGATCAAGGCGTTGAGCAACCAGAAATACCATGACCTCGTCACGCTCTACGGGCCGCAAAAGGTGGGTCTGCTCACCGGCGACACCTCGATCAACTCGGAGGCGGACATCGTCGTCATGACGACCGAGGTGCTGCGCAACATGCTGTACGAGCACTCGACGACGCTCGAAGCGCTGCGCTACGTCGTGCTCGACGAGGTGCACTACCTCGCCGACCGCTTCCGCGGACCCGTCTGGGAGGAGGTCATCATCCACCTGCCGTCTTCGGTGCGCATCGTCGGCCTGTCGGCGACCGTCTCGAACGTCGAGGACTTCGCCGACTGGATCGCCTCGGTGCGCGGCGAGACGAAGCTCGTCATCTCCGAACACCGTCCGGTGCCGCTCGACCAGTACGTCCTCGTACAGCGCGACCCGCGCACCGAGCCGGAGGTGCTCGACCTGTACCGGCGTGACGAGCGCGGCGAGGCGACGACGAAGCCGAACGCGCGGCTGACGGCGAAGCTCGACGAGTTCGACCGGCGTGAGTTGCGGCGCCGCGGCGCCGACGCCCATGACCGGCGCCGTGGCGGGGGGCGCCATGGGCGTCCGGACGGCCGGGGCGGCCGCGGGCGCGTCGAACGCTACCATCCTCGTCGCTGGGCCGTCGTCGACGAGCTCAACTTCCTGCGTATGCTGCCGGCGATCTACTTCATCTTCTCGCGCAACGGGTGCGACGAGGCCGTCGAGCAGTGCCTTGACGCCGGCCTGCGCCTGACGACCGACGAGGAGGCGCGGCGCATTGACGTCATCATCGATGAGATGATCGAAGGCCAGCTCACACATGACGACTTGAAGACGCTGCGGTTCACGCAGTTCCGCCATGCGCTCGAGGAAGGCTTCGCCCCGCATCACGCAGGCATGATCGCATTGTTCAAGCAGATCGTCGAACGGCTCTTCGAAGAGGGCCTGATCAAGGTCGTGTTCGCGACCGAGACGCTCGCCCTGGGCATCAACATGCCGGCGCGCAGCGTCATCATCGAGAAGCTCGAGAAATACGACGGCACCGGCATCGTCGGACTGACTCCGGGGGAGTACACGCAGCTCACCGGCCGCGCGGGGCGCCGCGGCATCGACACGATCGGCAACGCGATCGTCGTCGACCACCGCGGCTTCAAGCCCGAGACGGCGGTGGCGCTGTCGAGCAAGCGCGTCTACCCGCTACATTCAAGCTTCAAGCCCACGTTCAACATGGCCGTCAACCTGCTCAACGGCAGCGACTACGAGACGGCGCGCGACACGCTCGACCATTCCTTCGCGCAATGGGAGGCGAACGCGTCCGCGTGGCGGATCGAGGCGCGCATGGATGCGCTCGAGAAGGCGATCGCCGGCTACGAGGACGCGATGGCCTGCGAACACGGCGACTTCACCGACCTGCTGCGGATCCGCATGCAGCTGAGCGATCTGCAGAAGAACGAGCGCCGCCGGCTCAAGCACGAGATCTTCCGCGACAACGCCGAGAAGTCGCGCGCCTTCCGGCGCCTCGACGCGAGGATCGCCGCGCTCAAGGAACGCGAGCACGACCATCCATGCAAGGCGTGTCCCGACTTCGCGCAGCACATGAAGTGGGGCAACCGCTGGATCCGCGAGACCCGTGAGCTCGCACGGCTGCGCGACCGTTACGATTCGCGTACCGGCTCGGTGGCGCGTCAGTTCGACCGCATCTGCACGATCCTCGAGAAGCTCGGCTATCTGGAGCGCGCCGACGAGGACGGCGTCCGCGACTACCGTCTGACCGAGCACGGCCAGCTGCTGCGGCGCCTGTATTCGGAACGCGACCTCATGCTCGCCCAGGCGATCACCTCGGGCACGCTCGACGGACTTGACGCCGCCCAGCTCGCCGCGGTCATCTCATCGATCCTGTACGAGGCGCGCCGCGGCGAAGGGGGAGAACCCCGCCGGTATCCGGGCGGTCCGCGCGGGCTCGTCGCGCAACGCGCCCGCGAACTCGCCGAGCTCGACGACCAGGTGCTCATGCTGTGCGAGGATCTCGGCGTCACGAACTATCTGCAGCCGCTCGACTTCGGCATCGTCGACGTCGTCTACGACTGGGCGCGCGGCGACAGCCTCTCCGAAGTGCTCGAGCATACGGAGCTCACCGCCGGCGACTTCGTGCGCAACGCGAAGCGGCTCGCCGACGTGCTCCAGCAGATCGCGGTCGCCGAGCCGTACATGGGCGCCGGGCATGTGGAGCTCGCGGCCCGCGCGCATGAGGCCTACGACGCCGTCAACCGCGGCATCGTCGCCTATTCGGGCGTCGACTGATGGAATAAAGCCCACGTCCGAACTGTTTTGTAGCGTGGAACCACTGGAACCGTCTTTTGGGAGGAACATAAATGGCTGAACGCAGTCTGCGCGGCATGAGCATCGGCGCGAAATCGCTGGAGTCGGACGCGAACGTCGATTTCGCCGCGCGCACCGAGGTGGCGTATGTCTGCCCGCGCGGCCATCGTACAATCCTGCCGTTCGCGGAAGGCGCCGATTTCCCGAGTGAATGGGAGTGCCGCTGCGGCGCCACCGCGCACCGTGAGGACGACAAGGACGCCGACGCCGACGAGATCACGAAGCCGACGCGCACCCATTGGGACATGCTGCTCGAACGCCGCAGCGAGGACGAGCTCAAGGCACTGCTCGAGAAGCGTCTCGAGATGCACCGGGACGGCTGGATTCCGGACTACGAGTGACTGAGGGGAGCGATTCACGATGACGACCATCCATCATCCGCTGCGTGCCGTGCTGCTCGATCTGGACGGCACGCTGACGAAATCCGATCCAGGCATCCTCGCCTGCGTGAAGAAGGCCTATCAGGCCGTCGGCGTCCCGGAGCCGACGCCTGAGCAGCTGCAGCGTTTCATCGGACCGGCGATCTTCGAATCGATGTCCCGCTACGGCATACCGGACGAGAAGCTCGATGAGGCGGTGCGCGTCTACCGGCGTTACTACGGCGACGAGGCGGTCTTCGACGATCCGAACGAACCGGGCAACAAAGTTCCCGGGCGGCTCTACAACACCGTGTATCCGGGCATTCCGGAGCAGCTCAAGGCGTTGCGCGCACGCGGCTATTTCCTTGCGATCGCGACGGCGAAGCCGGAATACCAGGCCATCCCGATCTGCGACCATTTCCAGCTGACCGGTCTCGTCGACGCCATCTACGGGGCGAGCAAGGACAATTCACGCACCGACAAGGACCAGGTCATCCGATACGCCTTCGAGAACATGGGCTACGATCCCGATGCCGGCGACCGCGCGTTGATGGTCGGGGACCGGTGGACCGACGTGGACGGCGCAAAGGCGTGCGGCATCGACTGCCTCGGCTGCGGCTGGGGTTACGCGGAGCCCGGCGAACTCGTCGAACACGGCGCCTACCGTGTCATCGACACCGTCGATGAACTGAGCGATGCGGTCGAGGAGTATTTCAACGACTGACATCAGCGATCCATGACGCATGCCGGCGGATTTGTTTATTTACCGAACAAATCCGCCGGTTTTTCATATGCCGATGATGGCGATCGATTAATGGAATCCATGCGACACACGAAGCTGATGGGCAAAAGAAGCCTGCGGAAATAATAAGCACGCTCAGATGCGTCGACACTCGGACAATGCGGACGATATTGGCGCCTCGGACAACAAGGCGACGCAGCGGACGTCGTCGTCGCGCCTGCATGACATGGCGCGCCCGAACGACGCACGCCGGGGCGCCATGACGTTGATCGCGGTGACGCGCCGTGACGACGGGGCGCCGGACAGAGACGGAACGGTATGCGCAGACCATGATGAGGGAAGCTCCATATATATTTCCGATAATGTACGTTATGTCAGATTAGCTATATCGGGTTGAACCATATGAGGTTCACGCGTGTTCTCGCCGACGACCCGTGCACCGCCCGACGGGAATGCCTCACGCTCATCCTTCATCCCTCGGTGTACGGATCATATGACGACCGGCGACGTAGAGCGCCATGCCGCCGGCGAGCGAAACGAGCATGATACCGAGCGACAGCGGCGGCGAGGTCGCGAGCAGCTGCACCGCGTCGCCGCAGAAGGTCGAGAAGGTCGTCAGTCCCCCGCAGAAGCCGGTCGTCATCGCCTTCGCCCAGATGACATCAGGCTGACGCGCCTCGATGAACGACGTGAGCACGCCCATCAGCAGACAACCCAACAGATTGACGAGGCAGATCACCAATGCGTCGATCATCGCGCCGTCGAGCCACGCGCCGAGCAGCATACGGACGACGGCACCCGTCGCGCAGCCGATCCCGACGGCGAGCATCTGCCTGATTCCGGTCGTCATGGCCTCCCCTTACCGCGTGAGCAGCATGCCGGCCCATGCGCATGACAGTCCGAGCGCCACGCTGCCGATCCAGTACAGCCAGGCGCGCCCGGAGCGCCGCTCGGCGAACAACGCGGCCGTCTCCGACGTGAAGGTCGAGAAGGTCGTCAGTCCCCCGCACAGCCCGGTCATGACCAACGCCTGCAGTTGCGGGGCGACGCAACCGCGCGCCGTCCATCCGATCATCATGCCGAGCACGAATGATCCGACGAGGTTCACGACGAGCGTGCCGGCCGGGATGCGGCCCGCACCGCGGTTGAGCTTCGCGGACGTCCATGCACGCAGCACGCCGCCGGCGAACGCGCCGACCGCGACGGCCAGAACCCTCATCCACACTTCCCTGTCCTTCCTCTTCGCCGATCGGCCGTCGCGCCGCCGCGATCATGCCCTGTGCGGGACGGGACGCTCACACCAACGTGCTAGGCCAGTCGTCCTCGTCTTTGTCTTCGCCCTCGTTATGGGCGTTCGCCGTCTCGCCGACGGCCGCATGCGCGTCGGCGCGGTCGGCCTCGACCCCCCGCTCGGCCGTGTCGCGCGCCTCCTGAGCGAGCATCGCACGACGCGCCTGCATGTACATCAGGAACAGCTCGAGCATGATGACGCTGACCGCGATGATGGCCGACGGCCATCCAAGCCGTGCATACAGCGCGCGCGCATGCGCGCCGATCGCGTCACGGTGCTGCAGGTAGATCGGATACGGCAGCGCGACGAGGACGAGCGTGGCGAAATGGGCGCCGATGACGGCCCAGCTGACCGGACGGACCTTGAGGTCCTCTCCGTCGTGATAGTGGCTGCGCACGATCGTGACAGCACATACGGCCAATGCGCTGACCACGCCTATGATCCATATGATGGCCGGCACCGCGTTCATGCCGCTCCCCTTTCGTCGTCGTCCGTCATGTCGTCCCGGCCGCCGTCCTCGGCGTCCGGTCTGCGGCGCAGCGCCTCCTCGAGCGTCTGGTTCGCATACCGTTCGACGAAGCGCGCATGCTCCGCGCGGCGGCGTTCGAGCCGCTCGCGCATCGAGCGTGCGGCGATGTCGTCGATCGGCCTTGTGTTGCGCCGGTGCACGGCGCCGGTCACCTCCGTGTAGTCGGCGTGTTCGAGCGCCGTTTCGACCCTCGTCCACAGCGCACCCACGGACACGCAGAACACGGCGTCGCCGTCCTCGAGCGCCTGCGCGATCTGCTCGCCGTCCGAGCATTCCTCGACGTGCTGCCCATCGCACAGGATCGTCAGGTGCCGCAACCGCTCGGGCGGCTGCGCGATGAGGAACTCGATCGCCGACGTCGCGTTCTGCAGGTTCACGCCGATGTCGAGCAGCCTCTTCGAGACGGCGAGGACGACGACGTCGTCGAAGGAGTACAGGCGTCTCGTACCCGAACCGCTCGACGGCGCGATCGAGGGGACGACGATGCGCTTACGCGCCCAGTAGTCGAGCTGTCGGTAGGTGATGCCCGCCACCTGCGACGCGACGGTGCCGCGGTAGCCGCGGAGCGCGACGCCGGAGCACTCGTCGGGGAACAGCTCCCCCTGCACCATCGTGTCGTCCACGTCGATGAGCGGCACATCCACGTAGCGTGGCCCATCGATCTGCTCCGCGGACGCGCCGCGGCCTCGTTGCCGGGTCATGGATCGTTGCGGCCGTCCGTCAGTGCTGGCGGATCGCCGAATTCGTGAAGTAGACGAGGCGGAACTTGCCGATCATGATCTCGTCGCCGTCCTTGAGGACGGCGCGGTCGACGCGCTGCCGGTTGACGTAGGTGCCGTTGAGGCTGCCTGCGTCAACCACCTCGTACTTGCCGTCGACGCGGCGGAACACGGCATGCGAGCGGGACACCGTCGAATCGTCGAGCAGGATGTCGGCACGCGGGTCGCGCCCCACCGTCACCTCGTCCTCGTCGAGCAGGTAGCGCGATCCGGACAGCGCGCCGCGCGTCGCGATGAGCAGTGCGGTGTTGTCGGAAAGCCGCGTGATCGTCTCGAGGTCCTCCTGCGTGAGCGGACGGTCTCCCGATGTGGTGATGGGGATCTGGATGGCCGGGAGACCGATGATCGTCGTCTCGCCCGCGCCTGGAATCGGTTCTGTCATAACTGCCTATTCTACAATCGTTGCGTACTTGTATTTCATGACCGGCTGCGTCGCGGTGATCCTGACGTCGTCGGAAGTCTCTACCGTCACATTAGCACCATATTTGACGGTGAGCCTCGAACCTACGCCTCCTGCTATGTTCACGGCGTTCGCGAGGTTGGCCGGATCGCCTATCGCCTTGATGACGTATGGCGTCGTCAGCGTCTGCCCGTCGCAGACGAGTCCGCTGTTCGTCTCGCTGACGTAGGTGGAGGTGACGACGCGCACGTTGTCGATCTGGATGACCTCGGCGCCGCCGTTGCGCAGCTCCTCGATGAGGTTGAACATCGTGGCCGCGTCGATCGGCGCCTTCTGCGGCCGCGAGATGCGGATGACGACGCCCTTGCCCTGCGCGGGCAGCCTTCCCGACAGGATGCCGCTCGTCTCCTCGTTCTCCTGGGCGATGCGTTGGGCCTGCGCCTCCTTGTCGGCGGCCTCCTCAAGCGATTTCAGCTGGTTCGTCAGTTCGCTCCTGCGCTGCTCGAGGCGCTCCACCTGCGTGCTCGTCTCGCTGATCAGACGCGTCAGCTCGGTCTCGGTGAGCGTCTCGTAGGCGGTGTCTTTGTTGTTGATCTGGATGACGTAGGCGTAGGCGAGCAGCGCGCACAGCACGGCGATGAGCACCCCGGTGCCGAAACGCGCCTTGAGCGACCTGGCGTTCGATGACAGCGCCTTCGGCTTGCGTTTGCGCACGACCGGGAACGCGCCCGTCTTCGTGCGGTCGTTGGCCTTGTCGCGGCTGTGCTGCGAGAGGATGCGCTTGAGCAGGTCCGACTGCCCGTCGTCCTGTCCCGACACGCGCGGATGCTCCGCCGTCAGCGGCTCGGGCTCCCCCTCCACGTCGTTGACGGCGGAGCCGCCATCACGCGCCGCGTCGTCATGGATGCCGCGGATGCCGCGCTCGTCTTCGGCCGGATCGCGTTCCATCTGTTCGTCGCCCATCGTTCACCCCTGGAAGATGTAGCGGCGGATCGCCGAGACGTTCGAGAAGATGCGGATGCCGAGGACGACGATGACGGCGGTCGTCAGCTGGGAGCCGACGCCGAGCTGGTTGCCCAGCAGCACGAGCAGCGTCGCCGTGACGACGTTCGAGAGGAAGGAGATGACGAACACGCGGTCCGAGAAGCTGCGTTCGAAGTATGCGCGTGCGGCGCCGAGCAGCGCGTCGAGCGCGGCGATGACCATGATCGGCAGGTACGGTTGCAGGAACACCGGGATGTCGGGTCGGACGAACAATCCCACGACCACCCCGATGATGAGTCCAAGCACGGCTGCCATCTTCAGCTCCTTCTTGCATAGGTCAGTTTGCCGACGCTCGCGGCCTCGAGCCGCATCGTGCCCACCTTGTCGACCTGCGGGTACATGCCGGCCTTATGGAAATCACTGTACAGCGTCGGCAGCGTCTTCTCGCCCATCGCGTCGGCCAGCGCGTTGCGGTCCCCCACCGCCTGGATGCGGTACGGGCTCTCGACGGGCGTCGTGCCGACGAGGATCGAGTTGCCGGCCGTGCGGATTGACGTCTCGACGCCGAGGCGGTTGCCGTTGATGGCGATCGCCTCGGCACCGGCTCGCCACAGCAGGCAGACGAGCAGCTGCAGGTCGGCGTCGGTGACGACGCGCAGCCGGTCGTTCGCGCCGTCGCGCGGTAGCGCCCCCTGCGACGAATCCGAGGCCGCCGCGACCGGATCGGCGATCGTCATGACGATGCCCTCGCCCTTGACCGGCGTGGCCCCGGCCGATGCCTCGTTCTCCTCGACGACCTGCTCGATCGGCGACTTCGTGGCCGACTTCGATTGCTCCTCCACCTGCCTGCGCAGGTCCGCGATGTCCTTGTCGAGCGCGTCGACGTGCGCGTTGTTCGCCACAAGCTGATTGGCGAGCGATTCGCGGACCTGCTTGCGCGGATCGGTGTTGAGCAGCCGGACGAACTGGCTGCCGAAGAAGCCGACGACGATGCAGATGAGGAACACGACGATGCGCGTGCCCCAGTAGACGATTCTGGAATCGGGCCTCGTGACGAGGCGCGAATCGCTGTACAGCTGATCCATCGGCCGGTTGATGAGGTCGTCGATGAGCTGGAGCGAATCGTCGCCGTTGCGCCGATGGCGAGGTCGGTGGCGCAACTCGTCCGGCGACGCCGCGTGATGCGACTCGATCGACGCCCAGCCGCGAGAGAAGACGGCGCGACGACGCACCGGTTCGTGTCCGGGCGCGATCGGCTGGACGGGCGGCATCGAGGACTGATCGGCCAACGGGCACCTACCTGTCGGAGGCGCGACGGCGCTCGGCTCGCGCGGCGCGGTCGGCGCGGATGAGCGAGACGCCCTGACGCAGATAGATCACGCCGGCGAGCCAGTAGAGGCCGATGCCCCATATCGCGCATGCGATCGCGCCGTAGTGCAGGATGTCGAGCGGAATGAACGAGCGGCGGATGTCGGCCACCATCAGCCCGATGATCGAGATGAGCAGCACGGCGGTACCGGTCTTGCCGACGAAGTGCACCGGCAACGGCCCGTAGTCGTGTTGGGCGAGGATGAGCGTGAGGACGCCCAGGACGACGTCGCGCAGCGCGACGAGCGCGAGCATCCACCAAGGGACGACGCCGCAAACCGCCAACGCCAGGATGCTGCAGATGATGAGCAGCCGGTCGGCGATCGGATCAAGGATCTGTCCGAGTTTGCTCACCTGGTTGAAGCTCCTCGCGATGAGGCCGTCCAGTCCGTCCGACGCCGACGACACGGCGAGCAGGACAAGCGCCCATACCATGTCATGCCTCGCGATGAGCCACGCGATCACCGGGATCGATATTATGCGCAGCGCGCTGATCAGATTCGGGATCGTCAGGATCACGTCGCGCGGCTCGGGGCTGTATTTTCCTTCAGCGGCCATGGGCACCCACCGTCACATGCGGGTGGCCTGGATCGCCGTGACGATGATGCCGCGCGCGCCCACCGCATACAGTTCGTCCATGAGTCCGTTGACCTTCGCCTTGGGGACCATGACGCGCACGGCAGACCACTGCTTGTCGTGCAGCGGCGAGATCGTCGGGCTTTCGAATCCGGGCGTGATGTCGACGGCGGCCGAGATGCGGTCGACCGGGATGTCGAAGTCCATGAGCACATAGCGCTTGGCGGTCAGCACGCCCTGCAGGCGCCGCTCGAGGCGCTCGAGGCGCGCATCGTCCGGCTCGAGCCGGGGCGAGCGGATGAGCACGGCCTCGGAATGCACGATCGGGTCGCCGAAGATGCGCAGGCCGGCGTTGCGCAGCGTCGTGCCGGTGGACACGACGTCGGCGATGAGGTCGGCCACGCCGAGCTGCACCGACGATTCGACGGCGCCGTCGAGGTGGATCGTCTCGGCCTGGATGTCGTGCGCGGTCAGGTAGTCATGCACGAGTTTGTCGAAGGACGTCGCGACGCGCTTGCCGTCGATGTCGGCCAGCTCGCGGATGTCCGAATCCTGCGGCGCCGCGAAGCGGAACGTGGACGCGCCGAAGCCGAGGTCCATGACCTCCTGCGCGTCGGTCCCCGAGTTGAGCAGCAGGTCATGGCCGGTGATGCCGACGTCGATCGTGCCGCGACCGACGTAGACGGCGATGTCCAGCGGACGCAGATAGAACAGCTCCACGTCGTTGTCCGGATCCTCGACTACGAGCTGGCGCGGGTTGCTCCTGAGTCGGTATCCGGCTTCCTCGAGCATGTTCCAGGCGGGTTCGGACAGCATTCCCTTGTTCGGTACGGCGATGCGTAGCATGGGCTCCTCCAAAGATAATCATGCGCACGGGCGCCCTGCCGCGTGCGCGGTGCCGGTCACAGGTTCTTGTAAATGTCGTCGAGCGTCAGGCCGCGGTCGATCATCATGACCTGCAGATGGTAGATGAGCTGGCTCATCTCCTCGGCGGTGCGCTCGGCGCCCTCGTATTCGGCGGCGATCCAGGTCTCGCCGGCCTCCTCGACGATCTTCTTGCCGATGAAATGCGTGCCTTTCTCGAGCTCCTGCACGGTCAGCGAGCCCGGCGTCTTCGCGGCGGCCTTCGCACTCAGTTCCTCGAACAGCGATTCGAACGTCTTCATGATGGTGGTTCCTGTCAGTCTGGGTGCGCGCCCCGATGGGCGCGCATGGTCATGGTCGTGGATCCGGCCGCGGTGGATGCGCGGCCGGTGATATCGGATGTGGGATGCGCCGGGGGCGCTCAGTCGCGGTAGGCGGCGCGCGCGGCGTCGCGGATCTCGTCGATCGCCTTCGCCGGGTCTTCGGCGCCGTAGACGGCCGATCCTGCGACGAGGATGTTCGCGCCGGCCTCAGCCACGATCGGCGCGGTCTTGATGCCGACGCCGCCGTCGACCTGGATGTTCGTCGCCAGCCCTCGGCGCGTGATCTCGTCGCGCAGGCGACGCACCTTGCCCATCTGGTTGGCGAGGAACTTCTGGCCGCCGAATCCGGGTTCGACGGTCATGATGAGGATCGTGTCGAACTCCTCGAGGATGTCGAAGATCGGCTCGACAGGCTCGGCGGGGCGCACCGCGAACCACGCCTCGCAGCCCATGTCGTGCAGCTGGCGCGCCAGACGCACCGGGGCGTGGGTCGCGCCCATGTGGAAGGTGACGGAATGCGCACCGCGCTCGGCGTAGCCCGGAGCCCAACGATCCGGGTCGTCGATCATCAGATGGACGTCGACCGGCAGCTCCGTGACCTCGCAGATGCGCTTGACGACGGGTTCGCCGATCGTGAGGTTGGGGACGAAGTGATGGTCCATGACGTCGACGTGGACGAGGTCGGCGTTCGCGATGCGATCGAGGTCGCGCTCGAGATTGCAGAAGTCCGCGGAAAGGATGCTGGGTGCGATTTTGATATCCATGTCTGCCATTCTAAGTAAGGCAAGCGACGAACGCGCAGGCCGTCGGGGCCCGGCGGCTCAGGCGTCGTGCGGGCCGGAGCGCGATGCGCCGCGCTCCGCGCGCCCGTCATGCGCGTCTGAACGCTCGTCACGCGGGCGTTCCTCGAGTTCCGTGACGGTGCGCAGCTTCTCGGCGAGCAACGGCGTGGGCTTGCCCACCCGTTGGATGACGATGAAGGCGATGACGCCGAGGATGAAGACGACGATCGAGACCCAGACGTTGACGCGCAGGCCGAGGAACTCATGGGAGAAATCGATGCGCAGCATCTCGATCCAGGTGCGTCCTGCCGTGTACCACACGACGTAGAGCGCGAACAGCGAGCCCGCCTTGAGCGTGCGCACGGCTTTGCGCCCGACCCAGACGATGAGCGCCGCACCAATGAGGTTCCAGATCATCTCATACAGGAAGGTCGGATGGAACAGCGTGCCGGTGGGGCATGTCGCGCCGTCGTAGCACTGTTCGGCGTTGCCGATCGCGGATCCCTCGGTGTTGAGCCTCAGACCCCATGGCAGCGTCGTCGGCCTGCCGTAGAGCTCCTGGTTGAACCAGTTGCCGAGACGTCCGACGGCCTGCGCGACGAGCAGCGCGGGCGCGATCGCGTCGGCGAGCAGCGCCATCGGATAATGCCGGTGGCGCACCCAGACCCAGGCGCCGAGCGCGCCGAGCGCGATCGCGCCCCAGATGCCGAGTCCGCCGTTCCAGACGCGGAAGATCTCCACCCAGTCGCCATTCGGCCCGAAGAAGCGCTCCGGCGTCGTGATGACGTGGTAGAGGCGCGCGCCGACGATGCCGCAGGGCACCGCCACAAGCGTCGTGTCGAGGATTTGGTCGAAGGTGCCGCCGTAGCGTTTCCAGCGCGCGCTCGTGATCCACACGGCGGCGACGATGCCGAGCAGCATCGTCAGTGCGTAGATGTGGATCGTCAGCGAGCCGATGTGGAACTGCGAGACCGTCGGCGAGGGGATGTAGGCAAGGTTCATGGTTTCCGATGGTAGCAACAGGTGCGTCCGCTCCCCTTATGACGGCGGCGCGCGTCCCGGGCCCACAGGGGCCCCGGGACGCGCGCCGCACGGGGAATCGGTCAGCGGCTCATCGCCTGCAGCCGTGGATCGCCTCGGCCAACGCGGCCGTCGTATTCGCCAGCGCGCTGATGCCCTGGACGGGGTCTCGCACGTCTCCGTGCTCGTCGAGCAGCGTGTGCACGAGCGCCGATCCGACGATGACGCCGTCCGCGTACCGTCCGACGGAGGCGCCCTGCGCGGGCGTCGAGACGCCGATGCCGACGCAGACGTTCTCGGCGCCGGCGGCGCGCGTGCGCTCGACGAGCTCGCGCGAGGAGTCGTCGAGTGTCGAGCGTTCGCCGGTCACGCCCATACGGGCGGCCGCGTAGACGAATCCGCGCGTGTTCCTGGCGACGACGCGCAGGCGCGCGTCGGTCGAATCCGGGGAGACGAGGAAGATGCGGTCGAGCCCGTGGCGGTCGGAGGCCTCGATCCACTCTCCGGCCTCGTCCGGGATCAGGTCCGGGGTGATCAGGCCCGCTCCGCCGGCGTTCGCGAAGTCGGTCGCGAAACGCTCGACGCCGTAGTGGAAGATGAGGTTCCAGTAGCTCATGATGAGCGGCACGCCGCCGGCGTTCGCGACCGTCTCGACGGCCCTGAACACGCCGGCTATCCGCTCGCCGTTGCGCAGCGCGATCTGGCTGGCCGCCTGGATGACGGGGCCGTCCATGACCGGATCGGAGTACGGCAGCCCGATTTCGACGATGTCGGTGCCGTTGTCGACCATCGTGCGCAACGCCTCGAGCGACAGGTCCGTGTCGGGGAAGCCGAAGGGCAGGTATCCGATGAACGCGGGCATGTCCTGCGCCTTGTATTCGGCGAACAACCGGCGGCACGGGCTCGGCCGGTGCGAGATTCCCAGCGGCTGGACCGGCCCGGTCGCCGCCGTCTCGGTCACATCGGCGACGAAGCCGTCGCCGTTCTCGATGATTTCGATCGTCTCACGCATTGTCACCCTGTGCTCCATTCGCTTCCAGTGCCTTGCTCTGCTCATCGGTCAGATAGCCGAACCATTTGCCCGCGGTGTTCATGTCCTTGTCGCCACGGCCGGAGATGTTGACGATCATGACCGGATGCTCATAGCCCTTCGCCTTGAGGTCCGCCGCCGCCTTGTAGGCGCCGGCGACGGCGTGGGAGGATTCGATCGCCGGGATGATGCCCTCGGTCTCGCACAGGTCCCTGAACGCGCTCATCGCCTCGCCGTCGGTCGCCCACGAATAGTTGACGCGGCCGATCTCCTTGAGCCACGCGTGCTCGGGACCGACGGACGCGTAGTCGAGGCCCGCCGAGATCGAATAGGTGTCGAGCGTCTGCCCCTCGTCGTTCTCGAGCAGATAGCTCTTCGCCCCCTGGAACATGCCGAGCTCGCCCGTGCCCGGCGCGAAGCGGATCGCGTGGCGTCCCGATTCGGGGCCGTCGCCGCCGGCCTCGTATCCGTAGAGGTTGACGCGCGGATCGTCGAGGAAGGCGTTCATGATGCCGATCGCGTTCGATCCGCCGCCGACGCACGCGCAGATCGCATCCGGGTGGTCGATGCCGTACCAGTCACGCAGCTGCTCCTTCGCCTCCTCGCCGATGACCTTCTGGAAGTCGCGCACCATCTCCGGGAACGGATGCGGTCCGGCGACGGTGCCCAGCAGGTAGTGCGTGTCCTTCACGTTGGTCACCCAGTCGCGCAGCGCCTCGTTGATCGCGTCCTTGAGGATGCGGTCGCCGAGCGTGACCTCGACGACCTCGGCGCCGAGCATGCGCATGCGCGCGACGTTGAGCGCCTGGCGGCGCGCGTCGATCTGTCCCATGTAGATGCGGCACTTGAGACCGAGCATCGCGCATACCGTGGCCGTCGCGACGCCGTGCTGGCCGGCGCCGGTCTCGGCGATGACGCGCGTCTTGCCCATGCGCTTGACGAGCAGCGCCTGGCCGATCGCGTTGTTGATCTTGTGCGCGCCGGTGTGGTTGAGGTCCTCGCGCTTGAGGAAGACGCGCGCGTCGAGCCCGGTGCGCTCGCGCAGGCGCTCGGCGAAGCGCGGCGCCTCGGTGAGCGGCGACGGTCGTCCCACGTACTGCTTGTTGAGGCGCGCGAGCTCCTTGTGGAACTCCGGGTCGCGCTTGGCGTCCTCGTACACCCGTTCGAGTTCGTCGAGCGCGGTGACGAGCGCCTCCGGGACGTAGCGTCCCCCGAAGCGGCCGTAATACGGACCGTGGTGGGTGCCGAGTGGCTGCGCCTGCGAGGCCTTCACCTTGATCCCCGCGTTCACCAGACGTTCCACCGCCAGCTCATGGTCTTCGGCCGTGGCCACGCCTTCGCCGACAAGCACGGCGTCCGCGCCGGCGCGTGCGTAGTCCTCGACCTCCGTTTCACCGAAGACCCCTGATTCCGCCACCTTGATGACGTCGTCCGGCAGTCCGTCGGCAAGCGCCGCATATCTGCCGACGTCGACTCGCAGGTTCTTGAGGTCGCGCGCGTTGATGCCGATGACATGGGCGCCCGCCGCGACCGCCCGCTCGATCTCCTCGCGGGTGTGCGTCTCGACGAGCGCCGTCATGCCGAGCTCATGGGTGAGGGCGAGCAGGCGGCCGAGCGCGTCGTCGTCGAGCGCGGCGACGATGAGCAGGACGATGTCCGCCCCGTGTGCGCGCGCCTCCCAGATCTGGTAGTCGGTCGTGATGAAGTCCTTGCGCAGCACCGGCACGCCGACCGCGGCGCGCACGGCGTCCAGATCGTCGAGCGCCCCGAGGAAGCGCCGGCCTTCGGTGAGCACCGAGATCGCGGCCGCCCCGCCGCGCTCGTATGCGCGGGCGAGCGACGCCGGATCGTCGATGTCCGCCAGACGCCCCTTGGACGGGGATGCGCGCTTGATCTCGGCGATCACCGGCACCCCGTCGTCGCGCCTGAGCCATCGCTTCGCGTCCATCGGGGCCGGAGCCGAGGCCGCCATGGCCTTGAGCTCGTCCAGCGACGTGACACGTGCACGGTCGCGCTGATCCTCGAGCGCGCCCGCTACCAGTTCATCCAAAACCGACATGCTCCTCCTTGGGGATGCGATGGCGAAGGCGGGGCCTTCCCGCCATGGCACACTCTAACGGAAGACGGATGACGAGCGCATGTCGGCGTCTGAATGGTGGTCGCCGGGCCGCGACACGCCTAACACGCGGGCATGCGCATCGGACAAGTTTCACTTGAGAGTGGAAAAGCCGCCCGTGCCGGCATCGACGGTGGTCTAATGGGACGCAACCCATACCGTATGGTGAAAGGAGCCGGTCATGGCAGACATCAAGGAACATTTCGAGGAATTCAAGGACCACATGGAGGAGCGTCACGAGGAGCATGAGGCGAACCGTGACGAGAAGCGCGCCGAGCGCGCCGAGGAGCACGCCGCCAAGGTGATCGCCAAGGAGGACGAGAAGATCGTCAAGGCCGCCGACGACCCGCAGGCCAAGCTCGAGAAGATCACCGACAAGGCCGATGACAAGAAGGACAAGGCCGAGGGCAAGGCCGCCGCCAAGGAGGCCAAGGCCACCGAGGATCAGGTCGAACTCAACGAACGCTTCGGCCGTCAGCTCGATCTCGACGACTGATTCGCATTCCGGTCCGTCCGCGGAAGGCGGGGCGTGGTCGTGCACGACTACGCCCCGCCTTCGCATATCCGGCGGACGCCGGTCCCGGGCGCGGCCTAGCGGATGAAACTGGGAGAACGCTGCATTGCCCCGAGCGAGGAACGCGCCATGGCGCACGCCCGTCCCTGCTGTAATGGAGGAAGCGCCGCACAAGGCGCCCAACACGAAAGGAGCCAATCATGACTGATATGGCTGAAAAGATCGGCGAGCTCAAGGGCAAGGCCGAAGTCAAGGCGGACGAGGTCAAGATGAAGGCCGGCGAACTCAAGGGCAAGGCCGAGGCCAAGCTCGACGAGCTCAAGAAGGACCACGAGGACAAGTCCGAGTGATTCCACGCCGGTATGGCGCCGGCGGACATGCGAGGAGGGCGGGACGTGGACGGTCGAGCGACCGGGCGTCCCGCCCTCCTCGCATGCTCTCTTGTCCCCAGGGCGGACTGCACGCGTCCGCCGCCACGACCGGTTTGCGTCGCGCCGTCCGGTCATGCACGCCCGGACGCCCCGACGGACATGGCGTGCGTAACGGCCCATCCGGGCGCCGCGGCGTCGGCGTTGACGCCCTCGGCTCAAAAACGCCGTTCATCCGAGCCCGTCCAAGCGGCGCATGCTAAGCCGGTAGGAAGGACAATCAAGGAGCGCATATGGCAACCATCGCATCCATCACCAAGCAGATCATCGACGACCCGCGCGACGCCGAGTTCACCGCACGCGGCGAGAAGCCGGTCTTCTCGGCGCCGTCGAGCGCCGTCATCACGATCGTCGGCCAGTCGCCGAGCCTCGACGCCCAGACGCACGGCCTGTGCTGGGACGACCGCAGCGGCGACACGCTGCGCGCATGGCTCGGCGTGGACAGGAAGACCTTCTATGATTCAGGCAAGTTCGCGCTTGTGCCGATGGATTTCTACTATCTCGGGGATACGCCGGGCGACAAGGGCATGGAGGAGCCGCGCGAATGGGTGGCTCCGACCTTCCATCCCGAGATCATGAAGCTGCTGCCGAACGTGCGGCTGACGATCCTCGCCGGGTCCTACGCGGTACGCTACTATCTCGGTCAGGATTCGAAGGCGCGGCTCGAGGACACCGTCAAGGACTTCGAGCGGTATCTGCCGCAGTACTTCCCTATCGTGCATCCCTCCGGCCGCACCGACATATGGCGCACCGAACACCCATGGTTCGACGAGACGGTGGTCCCGGCGCTGCGCGAGCATGTGCACGCGCTGCTCGGCGACTGAGCGAGAACGGCACGGCTCACACGCGGCGCAGCTGCGCGGCGATCTTGATCGCCTCGACGCTCGCGCCGGCCTTGTTGCGCGTCTCCAGCCACTCATTCTCGGGCACCGAGTCGAGCACGAGGCCCGCCCCCGCCTGCACCGAGGCCTGATGGTCGCGGATGAAGGCCGTGCGGATCGCGATCGCCATGTCCATGTTACCGGAGAAGTCGAAGTAGCCGACGGTGCCCCCGTAGATGCCACGGTCGGCAGGCTCCATCCGGTCGATCAGCTCGATCGCCTTCGGCTTGGGCGCGCCGGAGAGCGTGCCGGCGGGGAACGCCGACGTGAACACGTCCATGACGGTCATGTCGGGGCGCACCCGTCCGGTGACCGTCGAGCAGATGTGCATGATGTGGCTGTAGCGCAGCACGTCCATCAGCGAGACCACCTCGACGGATTCGGGTTCGCACACGCGGCTCAGGTCGTTGCGCGCCAGATCGACGAGCATGATGTGCTCGCTGCGTTCCTTGGGGTCGGCGAGCAGTTCGTCATGCAGCCGCTCGTCCTCCTCCGGCGTCGCGCCGCGCGGGCGCGAGCCGGCGATCGGGAAGCTCATCGCCAGACCGTCGTCGACCTTGATGAGCGTCTCCGGCGACGAGCCGATGACGTTGAAGTCGCGGCCCTGCGCGTCGGTGAGCGTCATGAAGTACATGTAGGGGCTCGGATTGAGCGTGCGCAGCACACGGTAGACGTCGAAGGGGTCGGCCGGCGAATCGATGTCGAGACGTTGGGAGCCGACGACCTGGAACACGTCGCCGTCGATGATGTGGCGCCGCGAACGCTCCACCATCGCGAGGAAGTCCTCCTTCTTCGTGCGGAAGCGCAGTTCGGGCTGCGCGATCGAGGGGTCGAGCACATTGACGCGGAACTCGTCCTGCGCCGGCGTGGCCGCCCGCAGCTCCATGCTCCCCACACGGGCGACCGCCTCATCGTAGGCGGCGTCGGCACGCGTGGGCCGGTCATCGACGTTCACGGCGTTCGCGATGAGCCACACCGAACCGGTCTTGTGGTCGACGACGGCGATGTCGGTGGCCAACGCGAGCGTCAGCTCGCTCTGGCCGGTCTCGTCGGGCGCGTTCGCCGGCAGCGTCGGCTCCCAATGGCGGATCGCATCCCATCCGATGTTGCCGACGAGGCCGCTCGTCAGGTTCGGCAGCCCCTCGATCCTGGGCGAACGCAGCACGTCGAGCGTCGCGCGCGCCACGTCGATGACGTCGCCTTCGCGCGGCACCCCCGCCGGCACCGTGCCGAGCCAGTCCGCACGCCCGCCGTTCGAGCGCAGCTGCGCCATCGAGTCGACGCCGATGAAGCTGTAGCGGCTCCACGTGCCGCTCGTCTCGGCCGATTCGAGGATGAAGGTGCCGGAACGGTGTCCGGCGAGCCTCTCGTACAGGCCGACCGGCGTCAGCGAATCCGCGAGGATCCTGCGCACGATCGGGATGATGCGGTAGCCTTCGGCAGCCAACGCATGGAATCGTTCACGGGTCGGCCAGGTCTCCCCCCAGCCCAGGTCGCGCACGCTGTTGCCGCTCATGCCAGTTCCTCCCGTCCCCCGGGGCGCACGCCGACGGCGGCCGGCAGCGGACCACCCTCGTCGAAGCAGCTGCGCATGCCGGTGTGACACGCGGCGCCGACCTGGTCGACCTCGACGAGCAGGGCGTCGCCGTCGCAGTCGAGACGCACCGACTTCACGTACTGCACATGACCGGAGGTGTCGCCTTTGCGCCAGTACTCCTGTCTGGATCTGGACCAGAACGTCACGCGGCCGCCCGTCAGCGTGCGGCGCAACGCCTCATCGTCCATGTAGCCGACCATGAGCACCTCATGGGTGTCGTACTGCTGGACGACGGCGCACACGAGCCCCTTGTCGTCGTACTTGAGCCGCGCTTTGATGCGCGGATCCAGCGTCGTGGAATTGTCGTAGGTCTTCTCAGCTTCGCTGCCCATCATGCTCCCATGTCATCGATCATCGTTCGCAACAACGAACCACATCATCATACCCGCAGCCCGGCGCGCCCCGCGGCACCGGCTCAGCGCACCGTGTAGCCGGCGGCGCGCAGCGCGTCCTTGACCTCGCCGATCGTGACCTTGCCGTAGTGGAAGATCGAAGCGGCGAGCACGGCGTCGGCGCCGGCGGCGATCGCCGGCGGGAAGTCATCGGCCTTGCCGGCGCCGCCCGAGGCGATGATCGGAATCGAGACGACCTCGCGCATCGCGCGGATCATCTCTAGGTCGAAGCCCTGCTGCGTGCCGTCGGCGTCCATCGAATTGAGCAGGATCTCGCCGGCCCCGAGCTCCTCGGCGCGCTTCGCCCACCACAGTGCATCGATGCCGGTCGATTTGCGGCCGCCCATCGTCGTGACCTCGAAACCCGAGCGCGTATGCCGCTCGCCGCGCTCGCGCCGCGCATCGACGGACAATACGAGCACCTGGTTGCCGAAACGTTCGGCGACGCGGCTGATCAACGTCGGGTCGTTGATCGCGGCCGTGTTCACGCTCACCTTGTCGGCACCGCAGCGCAGCAGCGAATCGACGTCCTCGGGCGTGCGCACGCCGCCGCCGACGGTCAGCGGGATGAAGATCTGCTCGGCCGTGCGCGTGACGACGTCGACCATCGTCTGGCGATGCGAGCTCGACGCGGTCACGTCGAGGAAGGTCAATTCGTCGGCGCCCTGACGATAGTATTCCGCGGCGAGCTCGACCGGGTCCCCCGCGTCGCGCAGGTTCTCGAAATGGACGCCCTTGACGACGCGCCCGGCGTCGACGTCGAGGCATGGGATGACACGGACCGCCAAGGACATGGCTGCACCTCTCCAATCATGGTGTGTGGACGGAAAACGGATGGTTCCAGCCTAGCGATTCCCTGTTACATCGCCGTCCGGCGCGTCCGCGACGCCCACATCGTGGACGATGCGGGCCATCCGTCCCACGGTCG
The DNA here is from genome assembly GCF_002286915.1 of Bifidobacterium italicum. Classification (GTDB taxonomy): domain Bacteria; phylum Actinomycetota; class Actinomycetes; order Actinomycetales; family Bifidobacteriaceae; genus Bifidobacterium; species Bifidobacterium italicum. Next base: position 73,776 of record NZ_MVOG01000027.1, read on the forward strand.
TCGGATGCGCGAAACGTTGGAACCGCGCCGATGCAACCGGAGGTTGCATGCGCCGGTCCGGTTGCGCGCGGCCGATGCAACCGCAAGCTGATGGACGGCGCGCGCACCCGTCGGGCATAGTGGATGGCGAAAGGCCCGCACACCGGGCCCGGATCCGACAGGAGGGAAGACGATGGGCTTCAGTGACAATCTGCAGTATCTGCGCGCCGAGCGCAACATGACGCAGGAGCAGCTCGCGATGCTGCTCGGCGTCTCCAGACAGGCGATCAGCAAATGGGAGGGGGACAAGGCGTATCCGGAGATGGACAAGCTGCTGATGATCTGCGACCTGTTCGGCGTGACGCTCGACGATCTGGTCATCGGCGACGTGCGCGCATCCGAGGCGACGCAGGACGGTACGGACGGCGACGGGACGCCCCGCCCAAAAGCCGCGTCCGGGACCGGGATCGGACCGCTGCCCGAGGCTTCGGCGCTGCCGCAGGACATCACCGGCTATGACGAGCATATGCGCTCCTTCAACATGAGGATCTCGGCGGGCGTGTTCGCCGTGGTCTTCGGCGTCGGCGTCGGGCTGCTGTTCACCGGCGAGCATGCGATACCGGTGGCGCCGTCGATTGGCGACTTCCTCGTCTTCCTGTGCATCTCGATCGGCGTGCTCGTCGGCCTCGCCTGCTTCATCCCCGCGGGCCTCGGCCACGCCGAGTTCATGCGGCGCCACCCCTTCGTCGAGGACTTCTACACGCGCGAGGACCGTCAGCAGGCGACGCGCACGCTCACGGTCAGCCTCATCTTCGGCATCGGCCTGATCCTCATCGCGGTCGGCTTCATCATGGTCGCCGACAGCGTCATGCACATGGACGAGGGATGGCCTGTCGCGCTGTTCATGATGATCGTCGCCGGCGGCGCGACCGCATGCACCTACGGCGGCATGAACTACGCGCGCGTCAACGTCGAGGAATACAACAAGGAGGCGGTCCACGAGGAACGCAGCCGGCGCATGGACACGGCCGAGGGCGTCAACGGCGCGATCTGCGGCACGATCATGATCCTAGCGACGATCGCCGGGCTGTCGATGCTGTTCTTCTTCAACGGAGGCCCCAACGGCATGTTCTGGATGGCCTGGGTCATCGGCGGCCTGCTATGCGGCATCTCGTCGATCATCACGAATGCGATCGCCGACCGCAACGACCGGCGCTGAGCGGACGGACGGTCTTCGCGGGGCGTCCTGCGCATGTCCGGAGGGCGCCCCGCCGCATGTCAGCGCACCTCGAGCGCGATCTCGCTGCCGAAGGTGTTCGGCGTGCCGTCGGTCACCTGCAGCAGCACCGGCGCCGCCTCGTCGATGAGCGCATAGCCGAGCTGGATCGACGTCTTCGTGCCGGGAAGCACCTTGCGGAAGCGCGACGCCTCCTCGAACCCGGCCGGACGTTCGTCGCCGTAGGCGGCCTGATCGAGCACGATGCCGCGCTGCGAGACGGTGAAGGTGGGCACCAGTCCGGTCGTGTACGCCGTCGTGTTCTCCCATTCGACGGTGAGCAGCACCGTCCGGCGTCCTTGCGCGTCGTCCACCGCGCGCACGGCCGTGACCGATTCGATCGTCGGCCGCTTCGTCGGGGCCTTCGCTTCGGGCGACGGCGCATCCATACCCTCGCCGGCCTCGGCATCACGGACGGCGGCCGCCGTCGCGGACACCGACGGACTGTGCGCCGTGGCGCTCAGCGCCTTCGCCTGCCATCCGCCGAGGAACCCCAGCGCGAGCACGAACGTCGCGCCGGCGGCAAGTGCCGTCATGCTGACCCCGGCCGCGTTCCGCCGTCGCGGCTGCGGCGGCGTCCTTCTCGCGTGCGCTCCACCCATACGATGCCCGTTTCTCGTCATGCCGCGGGGCATGCGGGCCGAGCCGCCTCCCCGATGTGATCCACGGGCATTGTAACGGCACGGCCCGCGTCGGCGCCGACGGCGGTCTCACTGTAAGACGCCTTCAATGAATCTTCACATCCCCGCACCTCGGCCGCCGCGGCATCGCGCCTTCACCGCTCGCGCCGTCGCCACGCGAAGACGCCGACGGCCGCGACCGTGCACTCGAGCGCGTACGGGCAGACGATCCGCAGATGCGGCCAGACCAGCCCGGCTCCGCCGCCGACGGCCGCGATCGTCGCCTGTGTCGCGTTGTAGAACGGCAGCGCCTGCGCGACATGGCGGAACGCCGGCCCCATGACCGCGACCGGCACGGTGACGACCGACAGGATGAAGGACACGGTCGTCAGCATCGCGCCGCAGACGCCGCCGACGGCACGGTCGCTCATCAGGCAGCCGCACAGCAATCCGATCGCCGTGCACATCAGCGCCATCGGCAGGATGACGACGACGCCGAACAGCAGCCGCACGGAGGGACGATACCCGAAAAGCCCCGCGCACACGAACGTGATCAGCGACTGCACGAGCGAGACCGCCAGCATCGGCGCCGTGTAGCCGAGAATGAAATCGGCCGCCGTCATCGGCGAGACGAACAGGCGCGACAGGAAGCTCGACGTCCTGTCCCTCGCGAGCAGCATGCCGGCGAACAGCGACAGGAACACCGGAGCATAGGTGGCGACCGCCGCCGTCAGGCCGGTGATCGACGCGGCATGCGCCCCCGGACCGGCGCCCACCTGCCGGTAGATGACGGACAGCGCCTACAGCAGCAGCACCCGGAAGGCCGCCCCGAAGAACAGGTTCACCGGATCGCGCAGTATCTCCTTCATCGTGCGCACCGAGAAGATCCAGATCCTGCGCGCGTTCATCGTGCACCTCCAACAAGCTTCACGAACGCGTCCTCCAACGTGTCCGTTCCCGACCGACGTTCCAGATCGGCCACGGTGCCGCTGGCGACCACGTTGCCGGACACCATGACGGCGACGGCGTCCGCCAGATGCTCGACCTCCTCGAGATAATGCGTCGTCAACAGCATCGTGGCCTTCCCCTTAAGCGACAGGATGACGTCCCGCAGCTCCCGGCGCGCGAACACGTCGAGACCGACCGTCGGCTCGTCGAGGAACAGGATCCGCGGATCGGTGATCAACGCCATCGCGATGCTCAGACGACGCTGCATGCCGCCCGAAAGCGTCTTCGCGCGCTGGCGGGCAACGCCCGCGAGCCCGAATTCCCCGAGGACGCGCTCCGCGCTCGCGGCCGCCTTCCGGCGGGGTTGCCCGTGGATGCCGGCGATGAGCTCGAGGTTCTCGCGCACGGTGAGGTTCTCCGCGACGGCCGTCTGCTGCGGGGCGACGTTGATCCGTTCGCGGATCCACGCGCCGTCGGCGAGGATCGACTTGCCGAGCAGGTACGCGTCGCCGGACGTCGGTCGCGTCAATCCGGTGAGAATCGAGATCGTCGTCGTCTTGCCGGCGCCGTTGACGCCGAGCAGCGCGAAGACCGTGCCCTCCTCGACGACGAGGTTCTCCTTGTCGACGGCGACGAGATCGCCGTATCGTTTCGTCAGGTCGACGGTGCGTATCGCATCCATGCCCTACTCCCCTTTCCGTGTGCGCTCGGCGTCGAGCGCGGCCTTGAGCGCCAGATAGACCTGCGACGTGGACCGCTCGACGGACTCGGCGTCCCATACCAGATAGCGCGACGTGATCATCGTCGCCAGACCGTGCACGTACACCCACAACTGCATATGGAAGTCGAAAGCCCGCTCGTAGCCGACGCCGAGCTGCTCCGCGACGAGCCCGACGATCGGAGCCACGTCACGTTCGGCCTGCGCCATCTCCTCATCGGTGCGCGGCCGCATGAACAGCATCGCGAACAGTTGCGGCTCCGCCCTCGCGAAATCGACGTAGGCGAGGCCGCTCGACAGATATGGCTTGTCCGAGCGGCGCCGCATCGCATCGGCGGTGAAGTCGTTGTACGCTTCGCGCGCCCGTCGCCACACGGCGTGGCGCACCTCCTCCATGCCGGCGAACTGTCCGAAGATCGGTTTGACCGAACAACCGAGGCGCGCGGCGAGCGACCGCGCGCTGAGGGCCTCCTCGCCGTCCTCGCGCACGATCGCGAAGGCGGCGTCGACGATCTGCCCCGATGAATATCTGGGCGTCCGCGGCATCCGGGGACCTCTCTTCTTGCGGCCATCCATTGGACATGTTGCGCAACAGTTGTTGCGTATCATGTGTTGCCTTATCGCGTCGGTGCGATGAGCACAACCTCGCGGCGTTTCTCGGCCAGTGCCTATGACGACCGGCCCGGTACGCGCGGGACGGAATCGTCCCGCGCGTACCGGGCCGGTGGGCTCGTGCGAATCAGGAGCGCTGCGGCGTCGTCGTGTCGATCGTCTTCGCGGCGAGCTGTCCGCAGGCGCCGTCGATATCCTGCCCGCGCGTGTCACGCAGCGTCGCCGTGATGCCGGCGTTCTGCAGGATCTCGATGAATCTCGCCTCGTCCTCGGGCTTGGACGCCGTCCATTTCGACCCCTCGATCGGGTTGAGCGGGATCGGGTTGACATGCGCCCAGTTGTCGCCGTAATGGTTGAGCCTGTTCGCGAGCTGGCGTGCATGCACCTCCTGGTCGTTGATGCCGCGCATCAGCGCGTATTCGATGCTCACGCGCCGCTTGCTCGCCAGATAGTAGTCGTGCGCGGCGTCGAGGACCTGTCCGACGTTGAAACGCCGGTTCATCGGCACGAGCTCATCGCGCAGCTCGTCGTTCGGCGCATGCAGCGACACGGCGAGGCGCACCGGCAGTCCTTCCTGCGCGAGCCGGCGGATGCCGGGGACGACGCCGACGGTCGAGACGGTGATGTTGCGCGTCGAGATGCCGAAGCCTGTGGGCGGCATCGCGCCGATCTGACGTACCGCCGAGATGATGGCCCGGTAGTTGCCCATCGGCTCGCCCATGCCCATGAAGACGACGTTGCTCAAACGCCCGGGGCCTCCCGCGACATCGCCGCGCGCCATCATGCCGGCGGCGATGCGCACCTGCTCAAGGATCTCGCCGGTGGACATGTTGCGCGTCAGCCCCAGCTGGCCGGTGGCGCAGAACGGGCAGCCCATGCCGCATCCGACCTGCGACGAGATGCACAGCGTCGTACGGTTCGGATAGCGCATGAGCACCGATTCGATCTTCGCGTCGTCGAACAGGTTCCACAGCGTCTTGATCGTCTGTCCGTCGTCGGCGACCTGCCGGGTCACCTCGGTGATCAATGTCGGAAAGAAGGCCTTCTGGGCCTTCTCGCGCGCCGACGCCGGGAAATCGGTGAAATCGGCGGCGTCGGCGTCGAAATGACCGTAATAGTGGGTGGCGAGCTGCTTGACGCGGAACCGCGGCATGCCGAGCTCCTTCGCGCGCGCCTCGCGTTCGTCGGCGGTCATGTCGGCGAAATGCAGCGGCGGCTTGCCGCGCCGGGCGTGGTCCTTCGCGAGCACGTCGCGGAACGCGCCGGAGGTGCCGCCGGGCGTGATGCCGCTGTCCGTGTCGTCATGCGGCTGCCCTGTGGGACGGAAGGTGTCGTTGGAGGTCATGATGGAGTCGGCTTTCGTCGGGTGTCTTGATGGTTCGGACGGTTCGGGATGCACGCGGCGTCACAGTCCGGTCATCCACAGCAGCACGCAGATGAAGGGCGCGCACAGCAGGATGGAGTCGACGCGGTCGAGGATGCCTCCATGCCCCTTGAGCAGATGGCCCATGTCCTTGATGCCCAGATCGCGTTTGATCAGCGACGCGCACAGGTCGCCGAAGGTGCCGACGACGCCGATCATGACGCCGGCGACGATCGGGACCCGCCAACGCGACGCCCACAGCGAGGCCTCGTAGGTGCACGCGAAGACGGCGAAGCATCCCGCCATCGCGAAGAGGATCGACCCGAGCAGGCCCTCGACCGATTTCTTCGGCGAGATCGTCGGGCACAGCTTGTGCCGGCCGAGCCATGCGCCGGCGAACAGGCCGCCGGTGTCGCTCAGCGCCGGCATGAACACGATGAGGATCGCATGCGCGACCGGATGGCCGTTGAAGGTGATCGGCATGATGATGCATGAGGCGAGCAGCGGGATGTAGAGCACGGTGAACATCGCGACGGCCACCTGCGTCAGGCGCCCGTGCGGTTCGTCGTCGCGAAGCCGCGCCTGCACGTCCGGCGCGGTCGTCGCCTTGTCCGCGACGGCCTGCGACGTACGCCCGTTGAGCGTGATCTGCAGACTCGCGGTGACGGCGACGACAAGCAGCGACGCCAGGACGCCGACGGCCATCGCCACGACGTGCCGCTCGCAGAAGTAGACGGCGAGCAGCGTCGCCGTCGAACAGATCCAGAGCGTGAGCACCGGAATGCGCAGGCCGCGTGTCGCGAGGTCCACGCGCAGCTCCCACAGCGCCGGAATCATGAAGACGACGACGAGCATCGCGAACAGCGTCGGGCTGATGAACAGGCATGCGAGGATGATCACGATGAGGACGACGGCCGTGGCGACGGCCTGCGGCATGTTCCTGCCGGTCCTCCGGTTGATCTGCTGAAGCCTCTCCTCGGCCTCACGGGATTGCTGCGTATGCGGCATCATGGCCCTCCTTCGGGAACATGCGCGACGACATGCGCCGGCCATCCGCGCGGCGCATAACAAGGATGCGCCTGCGCGCGCACGTCGCTTGGAGTCGTGGCGGTCGCGCGCAGGCGCATCATCTCGGGGAGGATCAGACCTCCATGATCTCCTTCTGCTTGCCTTCGAGCAGGGCGTCGAGCTCATCGGTGACCTGCTTGGTGACCTTGTCGAGATCCTTGAGCAGGCGGTCGCCCTCGTCCTCGCCCATCTCGCCGTCCTTGACGGCCTTGTCGATCGCTTCCTTCGTCTTGCGGCGGATGTTGCGTACCGCGACCTTGCCGTCCTCGGCCTTCGTCTTGGCGAGCTTGACGTATTCCTTGCGGCGGTCCTCGGTGAGCTCCGGCATCGTCAGCAGGATCTGCGCGCCGTTGCGACGCGGGCTGGCGCCGAGGTCGGAGTCGCGCAGCGCCTTCTCGACGGCGTTCGCCTGCGACGGGTCGAAGGGCGTCACCGACAGCGTACGCGGCTCCGGCACGCCGATCGTGGCGACCGACTTGAGCGGCGTCGGAGCGCCGTAGTACTCGACGACGATGCCGTTGAGGAGCGCCGGATTGGCGCGGCCGGTGCGGATGCCTGAGAAGTTCTCCTTCGTCGATTCGACGGATTTCGCCATCTGGGCCTTGGCCTGATCCACGAGATTTGCCATGTTGTTCTCCTTTGATGAAACCTGTTGTCGGCGTCGTGGGCGTCACGTGGCGCTCACGCCAGCTGCGACTCCCCGTTGGACACCAGCGTACCAATCGATTCGCCGAGCAACGCGCGGGTGACGTCGCCGGGCGCCTCGAGTCCGAACACGCGGATGTGCTGGTCGTTGTCGCGCGCCATCGCCATCGCCGAGGCGTCCATGACCGCGAGGTTGTCGACGAGCGCGCGCTTGTAGCTCAGCCGCGCGAAGCGCTTCGCCTCCGGATCCTTGCGCGGGTCGGAAGTATAGACGCCGTCGACGCCGTTCTTGCCCATGAGCACCTCGTCGCAATGGATCTCGAGCGAACGCTGGATCGAGACGGTGTCGGTCGAGAAATACGGCATGCCGGCGCCGGCGCCGAAGATGACGACGCGGCCCTTTTCGAGGTGGCGGATCGCCTTGAGCGGGATGTACGGCTCGGCGACCTGCCCCATCGTGATCGCCGTCTGCACGCGCGTCGCCTGCCCCTCCTGCTCGAGGAAGTCCTGCAGTGCGAGACAGTTCATGACCGTGCCGAGCATGCCCATGTAGTCGCCTCGCGAACGATCGATGCCGGCCTGCTGGAGTTCGGCGCCGCGGAAGAAGTTGCCGCCGCCGGTGACGATGGCCACCTGCACGCCGGCCTCGACGGCCGGCACGATCTCGGAGGCGATGCGGCGCACGACGCCGGTGTCGATGCCGACGCTGCCGCCGCCGAAGGCCTCCCCCGAGAGCTTGAGCAACACCCTGCGCGGTTCGGATTGCGTCGTTTCCTCTGCCATATCATGCCTTCCTCGTCGATGGATCGCAAAATACCGTCTTTCAGAGTATCGGTGGCGTTTGACACCGCATGGCGACAAGAGGCCATGAACGCCGGATGGGGCTGCACGCCATGATGGCGTGCAGCCCCATCCGTTCCATCGGCGCGTCACCGATATCAGGCTCCGGCGCGATGCACATGACCGCACCGGATATCCGGATCATGTCAGTCGACGTCGGCCTCAGGGCCCTTGCCGACCTCGAGGCGGGCGAAGGCGAGGGCCTGGCCGCCGACCTCCTTGAAGAGATCGCCGATCGTCTTCGACGGATCCTTGACATAGGACTGCTCAAGCAGCACGTTCTCCTTGAAGAACGCGTTGAGACGGCCTTCGACGATCTTCGGGACGATCTGCTCCGGCTTGCCTTCGGCGAGCGACTTCTCGGTGGCGACGCGGCGTTCGCTCTCGACGACGTCCTCCGGGACGTCCTCGCGGGTGAGCCAGCGGGCGCCCATCGCCGAGATCTGCAGCGCGGCCTCATGGGCCACGGCTGCGCCGGCCTCGTCGGTCGCGATCATCGCGACGATGCTCGGCGGCATCTCAGCGGACTTCTTGTGGGCGTAGATCTCGACGCGCGGGCCGGTGATCTTCGCGAACTGGCCGACCTTGACGTGCTCGCCGAACAGCGCCGCGGCCTCTTCGATGTCGGTCTTCACGTCGCCGTCGGCGGAAGGCGCGCTGAGGACGTCGTCGATGCTGTTCGCGTCGGCCTTGACGGCGTCGGCGAGGACGGTGTTGGAGAAGTCGACGAACTTCGGGGTCTTCGCGACGAAGTCGGTCTCCGAGTTGAGCTCGACGGCGTAGCCGGTCTGTCCGTCGGCGGAATCGACGACGGTCGACGCGATCGTGCCTTCCTGGGCCTTGCGGCCCTCACGCTTGCCGGCCGCCTGGATGCCCTTGGCGCGGATGATCTCCTTCGCGCGCGCGACGTCGCCGTCGGCCTCGGTGAGCGCCTTCTTGACGTCCATCATGCCGGCGCCGGTCTCCTCGCGGACCTGCTTGATCAATGCTGCGGTGATTGCTGCCATTGATGTCTCCTTGGTTGAATCGGAAAAAAGAAAAGTGTACGGAGGCAAGCGGAGGACGGCGCAGACGCCGTCATCCGCTTGGGATCACTTGGACTCGGTGTCCTGCTCGGCCTGCGACGCCTCGAAGTGGGCGTCCGAACGGGCGGCTTCGGAGGAGGCACCTTCGGCCTCGTCGTCCTTGAGCACGGCGCTTTCGGTGACGACGGCGTTCTCACGGTCGGCGTTCTCGAGCAGTTCCTTCTCCCACGCGGCCATCGGCTGCTCGGAGGAGGCGCCTTCGGTCTGCGCGCTCTTGCCGGAACGCTCGAGCAGGCCTTCGGCGACGGCGTCGGCGAAGAGCGTCGTCAGCAGTTCGATGCCGCGGATCGCGTCGTCGTTCGCCGGGATCGGGTACTCGACGGTCTCCGGATCGGCGTTGGTGTCGACGATCGCGACGACCGGGATGCCGAGCTTGTGGGCTTCCTCGACCGCGAGGGCCTCCTTGTTGACGTCGACGACGAACATCGCGGAAGGCGTGCGGTTCATGTTGCGGATGCCGCCGAGCTGCTTCTCCAGCTTGTCCTTCTCGCGCTCGAGGAGCAGGAGCTCCTTCTTCGTCAGGCCGGAGCCGTGCACGTCGGAGAAGTCCATCTCCTCCAGCTCCTTGAGGCGGGTGACGCGCTTGGAGACGGTCTGGAAGTTGGTCAGCATGCCGCCGAGCCAACGCTCGGAGACGTACGGCATGTTCACACGGGTGGCCTGGGTCTTGATGGCCTCCTGGGCCTGCTTCTTCGTACCGACGAACAGCACCGTGCCGTTGTGCGCGACGGTCGTCTTGATGAAGTCGTAGGCGACGTCGATCAGGTCGAGCGTCTTGAACAGGTTGATGATGTAGATGCCGTTGCGCTCCGTGAGGATGTACTGCTTCATCTTCGGGTTCCAACGACGGGTCTGGTGTCCGAACTGGAGACCGGCCTTGAGCATCTCGCTCATCGTGATCTGAGCCATGGTATCGCTACCTTTCTTGTCGGTTATTGCCTGGCCATGCGGCATTGCGTGCAATCTCGCCCCGAGGGGTCCGACCGACCGACACAAGCCGTCGCTCGCATGGCGCGTTATCAGCGGTGCGCCGCATAGGGGATGTCTGGCGGCGGCCCATGCGCGCGACTGCACGGGGCGCCGGTTGGCACACCGTTGATGAATATACCATGCGCCCCTCCCAGAATCAATGGTTCCGCGAGGGGCGCATCCGTGGCGTTCGGCGCCGGTCAGGAGTTCAGGCTGCGCATACGACGCATCGCGGCGCGACGCTCGTCCTTCTCGAGCCGGTCGATGTAGACGTGGCCGTCTAGGTGGTCGGTCTCGTGCTGGAGCATGCGCCCCATGATGCCGTCGCCCTCGAGGACCACCTCGTTGCCGTCGAGATCGATGCCGCGCACACGCGCGTAGTCGGCGCGACGCGTCTTGTACCACAGGCCGGGCAGCGACAGGCAGCCTTCGTCGCCGTATTGCTCGCCGCGCGTCTCCTCAAGCACCGGGTTGAGCACGTAGCCGACGGTGCCGTCGATGTTGTAGGAGAAGGCGCGCAGGCCCACGCCGATCTGATTGGCGGACAGCCCCGCACGGCCGGGGTCGTCGACGGTGTCGAGCAGATCCTCGACGAGGCGGCGCACGGCCGGCGTGATCTCGGTGATCGGCTCGCACGGCGTGCGCAGGACCGGGTCGGGTACGACTCGTATTTCGCGGATTGCCACTGTTATGCTCCTCTTCGTTGCTTCGTTGGTTCCTGGTTCTTCTCGGCGCCCGGCGGCCTTCGGCACAGCGCGCGAAGCGGTCATCGCGCCGGGGCCGCGCCGTCCTTCGCGTCCGGGTCGGTCCGGGCGCCGGGATCGCCGCCGGCATCGGAGGCAGACGCATCGGCGTCCCGACCGTGCGAGACGTCGATGCGCTCGTCGCGCCATTCGCCGAGGCGCTCATGGACGCTGCCAATCGCCTGACGCACGCGCGGCGACACGTTCTCCGAGGCGGCGCGCACGCTTTCACCGGCCTTCTTGACCGTCTCGGTCGTGCTCTCCAGGATCTGCATGCCGACGTTCGGCGTGCGCACGACGGCCACCGGCGCATACAGCTCCCCGTCGATCACCTCGGCGTACCGTGCGAGTACCTTGGGGCGCACGACCTTCATGCTCGCGGTCATCGTACCCTCCTCGAGGCTGAAGTCCTGCGGCAGCACGATGAACTTGCGCACCGATTCGGCGCGGGAGACGTCGGCGTTCGCCCGGTCCACGTACTGCTGGATGAAGGAATGGACGGCGTCGCTGTTCGCGACGTCCTCCATCGGCATGTCCGGGTCGAGCCCCTGTTGCGCCAGCCACGATGGCGTCATCTCCGGGTCGAGCGTCACGAGGGCGCCGACGAACGGCCTGTTGTCGCCGACGACGACGGCGTGCGCCACGATCGGGCATTCGCAGATCGTACCCTCCATCGGCGCCGGGGAGACGTTCTTGCCGCCGGCCGTGATGATGATGTCCTTCTTACGGCCGGTGATGTACAGGAATCCCTCGTCGTCGATCGTGCCGAGGTCGCCGGTGTGGAGCCACCCGCTCGGCTCGAGGACCTCGTCGGTCATGCCGGGGTTGCGGTAGTAACCGAGGAACACGTTGGGGCCCTTGACCTCGATCTCGCCGTCCTCGGCGGTGCGGATCGCCATGCCGGGTCCCGGCCGGCCCACCGAACCGGGACGGTTCGCCTTCTGCCAGTTGACGACCATCGGGGCGGCCGTCTCCGTCATGCCGTAGCCCTGGATGAACGTGATGTCGTCCATGCCGTTGAAGAAATGCACGAGGTCGGTGTTGATCGGCGCGCCGCCGCAAGCGAGGTACCGCAGGTTGGGACCGAGCGCCGAACGGAACGAGGAGGCGACGGTGCTCATATAGAAGGAGTGCTTCATGCGCATGATGGCCGACGGCCTCTTGTGCTCGACCTCCATCTTCGACCATGCGACGAAATGCCTGAAGGCGTTTGCGAAGATGCGTCCCCGCATGCCGGCGCCGGCCTTCTGCGACGCGGCGTTGTACACCTTCTCGAAGACGCGCGGCACGCCGAGCAGATACGTCGGCTTGAAGCCACGCAGGTCGGCGAGCAGGTGTTTCGCGCCGGGCACGTATCCGACGACGCCGTGGCCGCCGATGGCCGTGTACTGGATGTAGCGCGCGAAGCAGTGCGCCAGCGGCAGGAACAGCAGCAGGCGGTTCGGCTCGTAGAGCATCTCGGGGAGGATCTCATAGCCGTTCTTGACGATGTGCGTGAAGTTGCGGTGCGACAGCATCGCGCCCTTCGGCTTGCCTGTCGACCCGGATGTGAAGACGATCGTCAGCAGGTCGTCGGCGCGCACGCGCCCGATCTCCTCGTCGAGCGCGTCGTCGTCGAGCGCCTCGCCGTAGTCGATGAGCGCGTCCAACGCGCCGTTCTTCAGGTTGAGGACGTGCTTGAGGCCCGGGTGGTCGGCGGCGACGTAGTCGAGCGTGTGCGTGTGCTCCTCGTCGCCTCCGAAGGCGATGAGCGGCTCCACCTCCTCGATGATCGACGTCGCCTGCTTGGGTGAATCGGTCTCGTAGATCGGCACCGACACCGCGCCGATCGCAGCGCACGCGAAGTCGAGGACGCCCCACTCATAGCAGGTGTCCGAGTACAGCACGACCATTGTGCCCTGCTTCGCGCCAAGGGCCATCAGGCCCTTGGCGACGCTGCGCACCTGGGCGAGCATCTCCCCCGCCATCACGTCGTTCCATTGGCGAGTCCTCTCGTCCTTCCATTGGGCGATGAGGTCGTCCGGTTCGGCGATCGCACGGTCGGCCAGCAGCGCGTACACGGTGTCCTTCTGCGTGGTCACATAGATGTTGTCGAGTCCATATTCCCTGAGCATGCCTCCCACTATAACGCAGGGCGTCGCACCGGACGTCCGCGTTCAGCCGAGGTCCATCATGTCGCACACCCAGCGCGCGCCCTGACGCACAAGTCGCATGTTGCCGCAATGGGGCGTCGCGCCGAGTGAGATGTGGATCGAGATCTCGAGCGTCCCCTCATTGAGCATCATCGCATGCACGAGGCGCGGCATGACCGGCGCGTAGCGCATCTTGAGCACGGGCTCGGGCAGCAGGTTGGGATTGCCCGCGAGGACCGAGCGCATCATCTCGATGCGCTCGATGCATTCGGGCTTGACGTACTTCGCGAGCGAATTGCCGGTCTGGCGCGCACGCATGACCTCGACCGCGGCGCAGACGGTGCGGCAGGCCTGCATCACCAGATTGCGGATGTATGCATCCGTGTACTCGTGCTCGAAGCACAGCTGCACATGGTAGTGCAGGAACTCGTCGCGCACCGCCAGCGGGATGTCGCCGTCGTAGGACGGCAGCGGCCGGCGCCTCGCATCGCGCTGCATGCGGCCGACGGCCCGCAGATCCTCGATGTGTGCGCGCTCGGCACGGCGGCGGTCGCGTTCAACCGCCTCGTCGAACTCCCTGCAGCTGCGCTCGTCCATCTCCTCGTAGAACGCCGCCAGCCCCAGGTCGAGGATCTCCTCGTCATCGGCGTCGTCGAACTCGTCATTCCGGTAATCGTCGTTGGCCTTCATCAAATGACCCCTTCCACTTCTCCCGCCCGCGGGAATCCCCCGCGCACCCATGGCCGCAGCCGTGTGCGCACGGAACCATATTCCTGTTTCGTTGATGCGCTGACGTGAGACCGCCTTCCCGGGGCGGGCCAAAGGACGGCAGGTCGTCTCGTCGAACACGAATCTAGCGCATTCTGCGCCGAAATGCCAACGGTTGCAGCACAAATGTCCATTTGTGGAAAACTTCTCGAATATCCACATAATCGCGGATTCATTGTGGATAACGCCAAACAACACTCATATGAAGCCCTTAACATGTTGTCCTTCCACGGTTTTCCAGCGACATTTTTGAATACGTTTGCACGTCAAAGCGGGCAGAAGCATACACTATTGCGACAATCTAACTATATTTGTCTAATCCACATAGTGAACAACTTCCGGAATTCCAGCCAGTACAAGTCGCCTGTGTTACGCCAAACGCATAATCTCCGGCCTGTAAGACATCTGCATCTTCCATCGCTTTACAAACGCCGTCCGACGGCAACCAAGAGGCCCCGAGCGCATGCCATTGCCGGCATGCGCTCGGGGCCTCCCTTGCGCCGACGAATGCGGTCAACGCCCGGTCGGCGTCACGACGACGTCGCAACGTTGGAAGTTCTTGAGATCGACGTAGCCGGTAGACGCCATTGCGCGGCGCAGCGCGCCGATGAAGTTCGTCTTGCCGTCGGCCATGTGGCTCGGCCCGTAGAGGATCTCCTCAAGTGTGCCAACGGTGCCGACGTCGGAGCGCAAACCACGCGGCAACGTCATGTGACGGGCCTCGGAGCCCCAATGCATACCATGGCCCGGCGCCTCCTTCGCCCTCGCGAGCGGCGCGCCGAGCATGCATGCGTCGGCGCCCATCGCAAGGGCCGTCACGAAGCTGCCAGAATCGCCCATGCCGCCGTCGGCGATGACCTGCACGTAGCGGCCGCCTGATTCGTCCATGTAGTCGCGACGCGCCTCGGCCACATCGGAGATCGCAGTCGCGAGCGGCACATGCACGCCGATCGTCTTGCGCACGGCCGAGACCGCGCCGCCGCCGAAACCGACGAGGACGCCGGCGGCGCCCGCGCGCATCAGATGCAGCGCGGCCGTGTAGTTCGCGGCGCCGCCGACGATGACCGGCACATCGAGGTCGTAGATGAACTTCTTGAGATTGAGCGGCTCATGGTCGGTCGAGACATGCTCCGCGGAGACGGCGGTGCCACGGATGACGAAGAGATCGACGCCCGCCTCGAGCACCGTGGAGTAGTACTGCTGCGTGCGCTGCGGGGACAGCGCGCCGGCGACGGTCACGCCGGCGTCGCGGATCTCGTGCAGTCTGGAGACGATGAGCTCCGGCTTGATCGGTTCGGCGTACGCCTGCTGCAGATAGGCCGTGGCCTCCTGAGGATCGAGCGCGGCGACATGCTCGAGGATAGGCTCCGGATCGTCGTAGCGGGTCCATAGGCCTTCGAGGTCGAGGACGCCGACGGTGCCGAGGCGGCCAAGCTCGATCGCCGTCTTCGGGCTCGTCACCGAGTCCATCGGCGCGCCGATGACCGGAATGTCGAACTGGTAGGCGTCCACCTGCCAGGCGGTAGAGACGTCCTGCGGATCGCGTGTGCGACGCGACGGGACGATCGCGATGTCGTCGAGACCATAGGCGATGCGGCCCTTCTTGCCGAGGCCGATTTCAATTTCCTGAGACATGGCTCCTAGGCTAATGCGCAGCTGTGACACGGCGCGACGCGGTTTTGGACAATCGTCCGTGGACGAAACAGTCATGCGCTATGCATGACTATGGAAACGTTCCGAGTCACTCATTGGAGGAGTCCCCCATGGCGAAAATCAAGGTCGAAGGCACGGTCGTCGAACTCGACGGCGACGAGATGACGCGCGTCATCTGGAAGGATATCAAGGACCGTCTCATCCTGCCCTACCTCGACGTCAACCTCGACTACTATGACCTGAGCATCCAGAACCGAGACGCGACCGACGACCAGGTGACCGTCGACGCCGCCGAGGCGATCAAGCGCGAGCACGTCGGCGTCAAATGCGCGACGATCACGCCCGACGAGGCCCGCGTCGAGGAATTCGGGCTCAAGAAGATGTGGAAGTCGCCGAACGGCACGATCCGCAACATCCTCGGCGGCACGATCTTCCGCGAGCCGATCGTCATCTCGAACATCCCGCGTCTCGTCCCGGGCTGGACGAAGCCGATCGTCGTCGCCCGCCACGCCTTCGGCGACCAGTACAAGGCGACCGACTTCAAGGTCCCGGGCCCGGGAAGCCTGACGGTGACGTTCACGCCGCAGGACGGCTCTGCACCGATCGAGCATCTCGTCTTCGACTATCCGGGACCGGGCGTCGCACAGGTGCAGTACAACCTCGACGATTCGATCCGCGGATTCGCGCGCGCCTGCTTCAACTACGGGCTGCTGCGCGGCTACCCGGTCTACCTGTCCACGAAGAACACGATCCTCAAAGCCTACGACGGCGAGTTCAAGGACATCTTCGCCGAGGTCTTCGAAACCGAATACAAGGAACGCTACGAGCAGGAGGGCCTGACCTACGAGCACCGACTCATCGACGACATGGTCGACAGCTCCCTCAAGTGGCATGGCGGCTACGTGTGGGCCTGCAAGAACTACGACGGCGACGTGCAGTCCGACACCGTCGCGCAGGGCTTCGGCTCCCTCGGCCTGATGACCTCGGTGCTGATGACCCCCGACGGCCAGACCGTTGAGGCCGAGGCGGCGCACGGCACCGTCACGCGCCATTACCGTCGCTGGCAGCAGGGCGAGAAGACGTCGACGAACCCGATCGCGTCGATCTATGCGTGGACCGGCGGCCTCAAGCACCGCGCGAAGCTTGACGGCACGCCCGAGGTCGCCGATTTCGCCGAAAAGCTCGAGCAGACGATCATCGCGACCGTCGAAGGCGGCCAGATGACGAAGGACCTCGCGATGCTCATCAGCCCCGACCACCCGTGGCTCGACACCGAGGGCTTCATGGACGCGCTCGACGAGAACCTGAACAAGGCGCTGCGCGGCTGACGCCGGCGTTCCCCTCGTGTGATGCCCCTTTCCGCTCCGGGAGAGGGGCATCACACGTGTTGCCGACTTCCTCGGGTACAATCGGTCCCGTCCCCCATCCCCCATAAGAAAGCGGTACGGCATGTCCCATCCGGGCTTCTCACTTCTGCGACGATGCATGGCGATGGCGCTATGCTGCGGCATGACGATCCCATTGGCGGCCTGTTCGCATTCGTCGACGGATGGCGCGTCCACGACCGCGACGCCGTCCGCGACGAACGGCCAAGTGGCGATGTTCGTGCCGACCGACAGCTTCACGATCTCGCAGAACGTGCCGATCAACACCTGGAACCGCCTCGTCGAGGCCACATCGGACGCGCTCGTCGAGCATGGATTCGCCGACGATGCCATCATGACGCACGCCGACGCCGACCTCGACAGGCAGAGCCGCAGCATCGAGACCTATGTACGCGACCACGTCCAGCGGGACGACGGCCGTGGGGGCGACGGACGGACGCTTGTCGTCGCGCCGGCGGTACGCACGGCCGAATCGACGAAGTACTACGGCGACTATGCGACGCAGACGCTCGAATCGACGGACGGCGGCGCGAAGACGGCCGAGGCGCTCAACCGCACCGTCGCGGCGCTCGACCGGGCGAAGTCGGCCGGCGTGCACGTCGTCGTCCTGTCGACGCGCATCCCCGGCTTCACGCCGGACGCCTTCGTGTCGATCTGCGATGCCGAGCAGATCGGCCGCATGCAGGCGCAGCAACTCGTCAACAAGCTCGAGCTCGACAAGACGAGCAGGGACAACCCCAAACGCATCGAGATCATGCTGCCCTTCGACGGCGAGGCTTCGCACCCCGACGACGAGCAGCGTTTCGCCCGCGACGCGTTCAAGGGGGTGTGGAGCGTGCTCGGCACCTACTTCCGCGCCGGCGTCGTCGTCAGCCCGTCACTGAAGCTGTCCGCCTCGTCGACCGAGGACGACTGGCGCGCCGTGGCCTTCCAGGCGCGCAAGAGCGATGACGTCGTCGACGAGATCAAAGCGCGCCTGCACACGAACACGAAAGGCGCCTTCACACCGATCGATGGCGTCATCTCGATGAACGACTTCGTCGCCGACGGCGTCATCAAGGGGCTGAAGGCCATGGGCTACGTCGGCACCGCCGCCGACGTCAACCCGTCGATCACGATCGGCGACGTCCTCGGCAACATCGCCGGACGGCGCGACGTGCAGCGCGGGAAGGCGCCCGAGCCGACCCAGGCCCCGCAGATCGACGACGGCGACGGGAGGGACGCTTCCGGCGACGGCGAGGCCGTGCCGGTGACGTCCAACCGCTGGCCGATCGTCACCGGCTATGGTTCGTACGTGAGCAACATCCCGAACATCGTCGACGGCAAGCAGTGGATGACCGGCCTCGCCGACCGCAACGGCAATGCCTCCGGCCTCGCCGGCATCTGCCGGGCCCTCAACCGCAACGGCGCCAAGGCCGCGCTGGAGCACTTCAACACGGTCGACGGTGTGCCGACGATGGCGCTCCCGCTCATCGCCGTCAGCGCCGGCAACCTCAAGGCGACGCTCATCGACCCGGGTTACATCTCGCTCGCCGACGCCGACCTGTAAGGCATCAGTCGACGAGCACAACGCGCTGCGGCCGCAGCCAGCGTTCCGGGTCGACGTACCGCCTGCCCGCCATGCGGATGCCCCAGTGCACGCATGCGCCGTCGCAATGGTCGCTTGAACCGGACATCGTGCCGAATGGACGACCGCGTCTCACTTTCGTCCCGACGGCCAATGTCGTGACCGCCGGCTCGAAAGTGAGCGTCCACGCGCCGTGGACGATGCTCACGACCGACTTGCCGCCCACCTTCCCGGCGAAACTGACGGTGCCGTCGGCGGGGGCGACAAGCGTCGCGCCTTCGTCGGCCGCGATGTCGACGCCCCGGTGACCGGCGAGCCACACCTGCGCAGGTGCGTCGAAGGGCGAGACGATCACCCCTCCCTTGACCGGCAGCACCATCGTCGGCTCGCATCCGCCGTCGGCGTATGCGCAATCGGCCGTGCGCACGCCGATCGCGCTGATCGTGGCCGTGGCGACGATCAGCGTCGACGTCGCCACGAGCGCAGTGAGCCGCCGGCGCCCTCGTATCGCCTCGAACCTCTTTCTGCGACGGGCGCGGCGCGCACGCGCCTGCTCATCATGACGTTCCATATGATTCCTCCTTCGGCCGCTGGAACATGTCGTCGTTCCACTATCCGGCGCAGGCGGCGCGCATGTCCACCGCGACGGGGATATGTGTACGGACGGTCCCGAACGCGGCGTGTCGCGATCAAAGCAGGCCAATTGATGTGGATGGCCGTCGCATATGCAACAAAATTGCCGCCACGGCAGGCACAAAGAGAAGGGTGATGGAAGGAGCCATGGGCATCCGTCAATCGAGCGAGTCGAGCACGTCGTCGATGAGCGTGCGCTCCGGCATACGCCCCTCGTCGAGGTCGCGCAGCCGCGGGAAGCGGCGCAGCGCGTTCGTCGGGCTCGCCCCCGCCGCGCGCGACACGTTCGATTTGCTCACGCCGTGTCCCACCGCACGTTCGGCGAGCCGATCGACGAGCGAGTCGCACACTTGCCGCAGGCGCTCCGCCACCCACAGCTGCGCGAGCTCGGGCGACATTCCCCAGTCCTCGACGAGCTCCGCCGACGACTCCTGCACCGCCGCCCACAACACCATGAACGGCTTGCGGTAATAGGCAATCTGCTCGTCGAGCGGCTCCCCGTCGAGCTGTTCGAGCGCATGGCGATCATCGGTGTTCACGCTCATACGCCCTCCCACCCGGTGCGGAACCATTGCAATGAGGCCATCCTCACGGGATGGCCTCGAACAAGCTGGTCGGGCTGACAGGATTTGAACCTGCGACATTCTGCTCCCAAAGCAGACGCGCTACCAAACTGCGCCACAGCCCGTCATGCGAAGGCATCCGCCTTCAGGCACAAGATGAAATAATACCATGACTTGCGCCCACCTCGTTACAATGTGGAGTGTCGTACCGGAAAGGGAAACCATGAAACGTCATCAGAGGGCCGAATCAGCCGGCTTAATCTCGTTCTTCTGCTGCGCGGTGGTCGGCGGCGCCGCCATCATGGCCTATCTGCGCTGGGCGCCCGCCATCTGGCAGCTGTCGCAGCGCCGATTCATGGCCGCCGGCGCGCTCGTCGGCGCCTGCGGCGTCGTCTCGTTCGTCATCGGCTACACGCACCGCATCAGGATGCTCAACGACCACGTCATGTGGGTGGTCCATCTGCGCCGCGCCTTCGAGATCGTCGCTTTGTCCTTCGTCTACGCGGTCACGCTGTTCCTGACCAGCTACACCTTGTTCTGGGTGCTCAACTCGATGATGGGCAAGGTCGTCTTCGAGATGTACCTGCCGGCGCTCACCGCGACATTCGCAGGAGTGTGCGGCTACCTCACCTTCGTGCAGGCCGAACTGATGAACGCGAAGACGCTCGCGTCGCTGCTGCCCTTCTTCGTCATCGCCGGCGTCGGCACCGCCTGTTCGACGACGAACGACCCCCACTGGTTCCGCAACAACTTCTCCGAGCTCGGCGACCGCACGACCTTCGCAGCGAGCATGTTCAACATCACGCTCGTCTTCGGCGGCCTGTCGATCATCATCATCACCTACTTCGCGATCTCCGAGCTCATCGCCACCTATCAGGTCATCCGCCCCAACGGCTCCATCGGCATCCGCACCCCGCAGGTCTCCTACCACATCCCCCGCTTCAAGGTGCGCATCACACTGCTGTCGATCCTGTTGACGCTCTCCGGCATCGCGTTCATCGGCATCGGCACCTTCCGCTACACGCCCCACCCGATCCTGCACAACGTGTTCGCCCGCGGCATGCCATGCGTCATGTTCGCGCTGCTCATCGCGCTCCCCTGGCTTGCACCGCAGCTCAGCCGCGCGTTCTTCGTCATCTCCGACATCGCGATCCTTGTGTGCGTCATCGCCGGCGTCGCATGGCTGCAGGGCGAGAACACGCTCACGAACGTCGAGGCGCTCGCGGCGATGCTCTTTCTCGGTTGGTTCATCGGCTTCTCCCGGCAGATCGCCGCGATCGAGGCGGACCGCATCCAACAGCAGCTCATCGCGCATGAGGTCGTCAATACCGACAAGCTCGACAGTCTGTTCAGCGACGAGGAGAGCTCCGGATTCAGCACCGTCCTGACCGACACCAATTCGCCGGTGTTCGCCGCACAGCTCAACGAGAACGGGCAACACCGCCAGATCACCCGGGACTAGCGGAGCTCTGCGCATGGGAGGACCCCGGATTCCCGTACGGGAATCCGGGGTCCTCCCATGCGCAGACGCCGAAACGCGCGGCGGCCGGCTCAGCCGAAGAGCGCCTTGCCGTCCGCCTTGTCGTCGCTCATGAGCAGCAGGAAGCTGCGCGACTGCGCGGTGATCGCGAATCCGGCTTCGTAGTTGAGTTCCGGGCCGTCCGGGTTATGCGTATCGACGACAAGCTTCCATTTGCGGCCGTACCGTTCGTCCGGCAGCGTGAACATGATCGGCTCGTAGTGCGCGTTGAAGATGAGGATGAAATCGTTGTCGACGATCGTGTTGCCGTACCAGTCGGTCTCCGGGATGTCGCCGCCGTTGAGGAACACCATGATGGACAACGCATGCGTGTTCTGCCACGCCTCAAGATCCATGATCGCGCCGTTATGGTCGAACCATTCGACCTGCGGCAGGGCGCCGTCCGGCATGCCCGCCTCACGGCCGGTGAAGAACCGGCGCCGGTGCAGCACCGGATGCTCGAGACGCAGATGGACGAGCTTGGAGACGAAGTCGAGCATGTCGCGCTGGTAGTCCTTGAGGTTCCAGTGCGTCCACGAGATCTCGTTGTCCTGGCAATAGCCGTTGTTGTTGCCCAGCTGCGTGCGGCAGACCTCGTCGCCGCCGCAGATCATCGGGATGCCTTGGCTGAACAGCAGCGTCGAGAACATGTTGCGCATCTGCCTGTGGCGCAGCTCGTTGATGTCGCGGATCGTCGTGGGTCCTTCGACGCCGCAGTTCCACGAGCGGTTGTTGTTCTCTCCGTCGCGGTTGCCCTCGCCGTTCGCCTCGTTGTGCTTGTTGTTGTAGCTGACCAGATCGTTCATCGTGAAGCCGTCATGCGCCGTCACGAAGTTGATCGACGCCACGGGCTTGCGACCGTTGTGCTGGTAGAGGTCGGAACTGCCCATGATGCGGCTGGCGAACTCGGGCAGTGTCGCCGGCTGCGATCTCCAGAAATCGCGCACGCAGTCGCGGTAGCGGCCGTTCCACTCCGACCAGTTCGGCGGGAATCCGCCGACCTGGTAGCCCCCCGATCCCAGATCCCACGGTTCTGCGATGAGCTTGACCCGAGAGATGACCGGATCCTGTTCGACGATGTCGAAGAACGCCGAGAGCTTGTCGACCTCCTGGAATTGCCGTGCGAGCGTCGCCGCGAGGTCGAAGCGGAAGCCGTCGACGTGCATCTCCTGCACCCAGTAGCGCAGCGAGTCGGTGATGAGCTGCAACGTGTGCGGCGAACGCATGAGCAGTGAGTTGCCCGTGCCGGTCGTGTCGAAATAATGCAGATTGTCGTTGTCGACGAGTCTGTAGTAGGACAGGTTGTCGATGCCCTTGAAGCTCAGCGTCGGCCCCTTGTCGTTGCCTTCGGCGGTATGGTTGTAGACGACGTCGAGGATGACCTCGATGCCGGCGGCGTGGAAGGCCTTGACCATCGAACGGAACTCGTTGACCTGTTCACCGCGCTGCCCTTGGCTTGAATAGGCGTTGTGCGGCGCGAAGAAGCCGATCGTGTTGTAGCCCCAGTAGTTGCCCAGGCCCTTCTCCTGCAGGAAGGGGTCGTTGATGAACTGGTGGATCGGCATCAGTTCGATCGCCGTGATTCCCAGCCCTTTGAGGTAGTCGATGACGGCGGGGTGCGCCAGGCCTGCATAGGTGCCGCGGATCTCCGGAGGGACGTTCTTGTTGAGGTTCGTCATGCCGCGCACATGCGCCTCGTAGATGACCGAATCCGAATACGGGATGTTCGGACGCTGGTCGTTGTCCCAGTCGAAGAACGGGTTGACGACGACCGATTTCATCGTATGGCCCGACGAGTCGAGGTCGTTCATGTCGTCCGGGTTGTCGGCGTCGTTGAACCAATAGGAATACAGGCTCTCATCGCCGTCGATATTGCCTTCGATCGCCTTCGCGTAGGGGTCGAGCAGCAGCTTGTTCGGGTTGCACCATTCGCCGTTGTGCGGATTGTACGGGCCGTACACGCGGTACCCGTAGCGCTTACCGGGCTGGATGCCGGGGATGTAGATGTGCCATACGAACGAGTTCTGCTCGGTCAGTTCGACGCGGGTCTCATTGTCCTGCTCGTCGAACAGACACAGTTCCACCTTCTCGGCCATCTGTGAGAACAGTGCGAAATTGACTCCCGCCCCATCGTAGCTTGCTCCGAGCGGGTACATGGATCCTGGTCTTGTCTGCATGCTTTCAGTATGGCACATCCGCGTCGCGTCCTCCCGGTTTCGTTCATCGGATAGCGTCAAGACCGCGGGCGCCGGCGTCGCCCATCCGTTCGCTCAGGCGTCGGATCCGCTCATGCTGGATCGCGATGATCGAGTTCGACGCCGTGATCGGCAGCGTCAGCAACGTCGGCCAGTCGACCCAGGCCGATTCGACGTGCTCGTCGGCGTCGAATCGGCGTTCCCCCTGACTCCAGCCCTGCAGATGCAGCACGGCGATGTGCGCGAGCTCGTCCGTCATGCCCTCCGACGAATAATAGGATCCGGCTTCGTCGATGACGACGTCGTCGGGGATGACACCCGTCTCCTCGCGTAGTTCGCGCAGCATCGCCTGATGCGGGTCCTCCCCCGGGTCGATGAGCCCCGCCGGCAGTCCGATCGTCGTGATGTTCGCGCCGGCGCGGTATTCACGTTCGACGAGATACCGGTCGGATCGCACGTCGTGCACGAGCATGACGACGCAGGGCGCATGCACGACGACCTGACGGTGGATGAGCGTCTCGCCGCCGCCGTCGCGGGTCAATGCCACCGTGCGGTCCTCGACGGTGAAGATTGCGCCGCGGTACTTCGTCTCGCTGTCCACGACGCGTGCCGGCACGTCCATGTCAATGCCGTCGGACGTGGCGTCGAACAATGAGTCGAGTCGCGTGAGACGTCCGTCATCCTGATATGCGCCATGGCGTCCGGGTTCAGCGGCCATCGACGTCCCCTTTCGTGAAGTTCGCGCCCAGCGACAGATCCCACGGGTCGGTGTTCATGCGGTTCCAGCGCACCTGCGGACGCGAGCCGGTGGCGAGTTCGACGGCGTTCGGAACATCCTCGAGCGCATAGGAGAACCACAGCGATTCGATGGCGCTGTGCGGCGTGTTGATGAGGGCGGGGCGCATATGGCCATCGCCGTGTCCGAGCGACACGCCGGACTTGCGCATCGCCGCCTCGTACAGGCTTTCCTGCAGTTCGTCGGTCGCCGGATGGTGGCGCAGGTCGCTCGTGACGTAGACGTCGACGCCGAGCGCGTTCACCTCGTTGAACATCGAATCCCCCGAGCCGGGCAGCACGCCCACCGTGCGCACCGGCGCGTCGAGGTCCCCGGCGATCTGGATGCCGTGGCGCGTGGCGGGCAGCGCCTGCGCCACGCGTTCGGCGAAGTCGCGCAGCGTCATCGGTTCAGGCAACCGCCCGACCCTCCCGAGACCGACGGCGTGCGGCGTGCTCGCATCGTCGATCGGCACCATCGGCGTCTGATCCACAAGACCGAAGGCGTCGGCCGCGGCCATGCCGACGCCGCGCCAGGCCGCGTCGGCGTTCGTATGGCCGACCCAGAGCGCGCAATGCCCGCGGTAGAGCCGTGAGACGATCTCGCCGCGGAACGTGTTCCCGGAGACCTCGTGCACGGCCCGGAAAAACAGCGGATGATGGCATACGAGCAGCTGCGCGCCGTTGTCGACGGCGTCACGGACAACGTCCATCGTCGGATCGGCGGCGAACACGATCGAATCGGCAGGGTCTTTGAGGTCCCCGACGATGAGGCCGGGATGGTCCCACGATTCCGCATATCGTAGCGGATACAGCGTCTCGAGTATATCGACGGTCTGCTTGAGGTTTGCCATGAAGCTTCCTTTCCGTAAGTTACTTATTACTTTGAAGCGAAAACGCCCCTCCGCACGAAGGGGACGGGCGGGTCAGTGGGCGGCTCGCTGCCAATCGACGCCGACGCCGGTGGAGACGTCGAGCGGGACGGCGAGGTCGACGGCGTGCTCCATCGCGTCCTTGACGAGCGCCGTCGCCTCCTCCACCTCACCGGCGGCGAGTTCGACGACGAGTTCGTCGTGGATCTGCAGCACGACGCGGCTCACGAGCTTCGCGTCGCGCAGCGCGCGGTCGGCGCGGATCATCGCTATCTTCATGATGTCGGCGGCCGAGCCTTGGATCGGGGCGTTGAGCGCACCGCGTTCGGCGGCGTCCCGACGCTGCCGGTTCGGCGAATTGAGATCCGGGAAATAGCGCCGGCGTCCGAATATCGTCTCGGTGTAACCGGTGCGCCGCGCGTTCGCGACGAGCGACTCGAGATAGTCGTGCACCTTGCCGAAGGTCTCGAAATACCGGTCGCGCAGCGTCGTCGCCTCGCCGTTCGAGATGCCGAGCTGCTTGGACAGGCCGTAGGTGCTCAGCCCGTAGGCCAGACCGTAGCTCATCGCCTTGACGCGGCCGCGTTCGTCCGGTGTGACCTCGTCGACCGGCACTCCGAAGACGAGGCTGGCGACATAGCGGTGGAAGTCGGCGCCCGACCTGAAGGCCTCGATAAGCGCCTCGTCGCCGGAGAGATCGGCCATGATGCGCAGCTCTACCTGCGAGTAATCGGCGCTGAGCAGATCGACGAAGCCGTCGCCCGGCACGAATCCGGAACGGATCTCGCGACCGGCGGCGTTGCGGTTGGGGATGTTCTGCAGATTGGGGTCGACCGAGCTCAGACGTCCCGTCGCCGTGACCGTCTGCGTGAAGGTCGTATGGATGCGGCCGTCCTTCGGGTCGATTGCGTCGATGAGCGTCTCGACGATCTGCTTGAGCTTGTTCGTCTCGCGGTGCCGCAGCAGTGCGCCGAGGAACTCGTTCGCCTTCGACCCCTCCTCGCTTGTCGCGTACAGCATCTGCAGCGCGGCGGCGTTCGTCGTGTACGACCCCTTCCTCGTCTTCTTCGTGGGCGTCAGTCCCATCTCCTCGAACAGGACGACGCCGAGCTGCTTGGGGCTCTGCAGGTTGAGGCTGCGGCCGGCGGCGCGCTCGGCGATGGCTTCCATCCGCGCCGACTCGTCGGCGAATTGCGCGTGCAGCTCGTCAAGGCGTGCGCGGTCGACGCTCGCGCCGATGCGCTCCATATGGAACAGCACGCGCGAGGTCGGCAGTTCGATGTCGCGCAGCAGCGGGTACTGCTCACGTCGCTCGATTTCAGGGGCCAGACGGCGCGCAAGCGCGGCGACGACGGCGGCGTGGTCGATGCAACGTTGGGCCGGATCCTCGTCCTGGTCGTCGTCTTCGAAACCGAGGGTGCCTTGGCTCGGTCCTTCGGCGTGTCCGTCGATGTGGATGTCGAGGAAGTGGGCGGCGCACTCCTCGAGGCTGCCGCCTTGGAAGTCGGGGTCGATGAGATATCCGGCGAGGTTCGTGTCGAACAGGACCGATGGGCAGCGCAGGCCGGCGGCGGTGAGCATATGCAGAGATTCCTTGAAGCCGTGCACGCTCATGCTGCCTGCGCGGGTGTCAAGCAGCGCACGCAGCGTGTCGTGGTAACGCGGATCTGCGGGGTCGAAGACGACGGCATGCGCGCCGGCCATGATGGCGGCCATGCGCGCGGCGGCATGGCCCGGCTTGGCATCGCCGTCGACGTACAGCGTCCATGAACGGCGCACGGCGTCGGCGCATTGCATGCCCTGCCGGTCGTATTCGGCGATGACGTCGAGGCTGCGGTCAGGCCCGTCGCCGGTCGCGTCGGCCGGCGGGCAGTACTGTTCGATCCACATGCTCAGGGACGCGGCATCGGTGAGCGTGTCGACGAGCGGTTCGACGATCGCGGGTATCGACGACTCTTCCTGACGCCCCGAGGCGTCCGTCGCCGTGTTGAAGGACGCGAGCAGTTTCGTGCGGGTGCGTTCGCCGAACTGCAGTTCGCCGAAGAGCCGTTCGGTGAGGTCGGCGTCGGCGTGCCCGTAGCCGAGATCGTCGATCGTCACGCCGAGGTCGAGGTCGCGCACGAGCGTGTTGACTCGGCGGTTGAGACGGACCTGATCGAGGTTCTCGCGCAGCGCCTCGCCTTTCTTCCCGCCGATTTCGTCGGCGTGTTCGATGATGGCGTCGAGGCTGCCGTACTGGTTGATCCATTTCGCGGCGAAGCCGTCGCCGACGCCGGGCACGCCCGGGATGTTGTCCGAGGTCTCGCCGCGCAGCGCGGCGAGGTCGGGGTATTGCCGCGGCGTCACATGGTATTTGGCTTCGACGGCGGCGGGGTCCATGTGTTTGAGGTCCTTGAAATGGTAGCCCGGGTAGAGCACGGTCACGTCGTCGTCGATGAGCTGGAAGGCGTCGCGGTCGCCGGACAGGACAAGGACGCGGCAGCCGTCGCGCTCGCCCATCGTCGCGAGCGTGGCGATGACGTCATCGCCTTCGTAGCCTGTCTTTTCGATCCATCGCACGCCGAGCGCGGTCAGCGCCTGCTGGATGAGCGGCAGCTGGCTGAGCAGCTCCTCGGGGGCCGCTTCGCGTGTGCCTTTGTATTGGGCGAGCAGTTCGTTGCGGAAGGTGCCGCCTTTGACGTCGAATGCGATGCCGACGCGGTCGGGTTTTTCGGTTTCGATGACTTGGGAGAGCATCGTCAGGAAGCCGTATACGGCGTTCGTGGCCTGGCCGTCCTCCGTGCTGAAGTTGTCGACGGGCAGCGCGTAGAACGCACGGAAGGCGAGCGAATGGCCGTCGACGACGAGCAGCGTTGGGCGCGTGGTTGTTGAGGGGTCCATGGGTGTCCGATCATGCTTGGGGTTGGGTGTGATGGGTGGCGCGAAGCGTCACGAAACGACGTCGCGGGTGCACGATCCCGATGCGGGATCGCGCACCCGCGATCAGTCTGCGGACGTGCGATCAGTCGTTGTCCTGATCGTCCTCGCCGTATTTCTCGATGATGGCCTGGGCGAGGCGCTTCTTCGGGATGCGCTGATCCATCGACGTCTTCTGGATCCAACGGAACGCGCCCTGTTCGGTGAAGTTCGCCTTGTCCATGAGCAGGCCCTTCGCCCGGTCGACGAGCTTGCGCTCCTCAAGCGTGTCCTGCGCCTTCTTGAGCTGCTCCTCGGTGTCCTTGAGCTTCTCCTGCGTGTCCTTGAGCTCGTTTTCATTGCGTTCGACGCTGTCAAGCAGCTCGTTGATCTCGGCGAAACGTCCCATCGCCACCGCCAACGCCGGCAGCAGCTTCGATTCCTCGTACGGCTTGGTCACATAGGCCATCGCGCCGGCGCCGATCGCCTGCTTGACGAGGTCGATCTGCGAGAAGGCGGTGAGCATGACGACCGGCGCGATGTTCTCGTCGCAGATGACGCCCGCGGCCGTGATGCCATCCATATGCGGCATCTTGACATCCATGCACACCACATCCGGCTTGAACTCACGCGTCAGCGCGATCGCCTCCTCGCCGTTGGCCGCCTGACCGACGACATCGTAGCCGTTGTCCTCGAGCATCGCGACGAGGTCCATGCGGTTGACCGATTCGTCCTCGGCGACGACGACTGTGGGCTTGCGCCCCTCCGTCTTCTTCTCCTCGTCCTGTTCGGCCGTGCTCGCCGCATCGCCGCCGGCGGCGAGCGTGTCCAGCTCCTCCTCGGTGAGGACCTCTTCTTCGTGTTCCTTGTCCATGTCCTGTACAGTCATCCGTCCCATGTCTCTTTCGCTCGGCGCCGATGCCACCGGCGCGCATTGGTCCTTATGCAGTATAGCGCAGGTCATGGCGAGCCCGGAACGGCACGCCTGCGCGGAATCGAGTCAGTCCTGGACCATGTGGTTCGGCGACTCGTAGACGCGCTGGATCGCGATGATCGACTTCGCGTCGAGGATCGTGCCGTTAAGCACCATCTTGTACGCCTCCTCGGGCGTGAAGTACCGCACCGACGATCGCAGCTCCTCGGGCGCCTCCTGGGGCGACGCCGGCGTGAGGCCGGAGGCGAAGAACAGCGCGGTGTACTGCGTCGAGTAGCTCGGCGTGTTGATGAAGCGGCAGAACTGCGTCAGATGGGACGCCGTATATCCGACCTCCTCGACGAGCTTGCGCTGCGCCACATCCGTCGGCCGCTCCCCCGCCTTGATCGCATGTCCGGCCGGGATCTCCAACGTCCAGCGGTGCACGGCGACGCGGTACTGCTCGATGAGCGGAATCAGACCGTCGTCGGTCAGACCGATGACGCCGACCGAATCGCCGTTGTTCTTGTGCAGGATGTAGCGGTCGAAATGGCCGATATCGCGCGAATCATAGGACACCTGGTCCACCGTGAAGTAATGGCCGCCCAGCACGGTCTTGCGCGACTCCTCGACTACCGGCGCCGCGCGCCACGGATCGAAGCGGCGATACGTCTCCTTGCTCATTGGGATGCTCCTTTCGAGTACGAACAACACACTGGTGCCATTGTATACGGCAAGCATCGGCGACTTCCCGCACAGACGAAAACACGCGAGCAGCGGCGCTCTTTCCGCTGACTTCTCGCCGTATGGTGCGCACGGTCAACGGCGCGGCAGGGAACAGCCGATTACGGTCGGATTCAGTCGTCTGCCGCGGCCGAACCATCGGTAAACGAAGACCAACCGAATGGGCGGCTGGTCATTCAGCGGGATTCCTCATGGTTGAGGATGAATCCCAATTCCCGTTCATCTTCAGCGGTGAGGGTTTCATAGACCTGATCTTCCACATTCGCCGGCAATTGGACGTTCGGCACGATCATCCAGATCAGTGTGTGGCATACGGCTCGCCCACCTCCATCGCGGCTCGCCCCTCCCTCTAATTCGTGCTCCGTGCCGGAGTCTTCCGGCTCGCCGGACGGGTCCGTGATGCAATAGATGTGCCTGAGGCGTGTGATGGACATGGTTCCTCCCCATTGGTCGGGAGTGTATTTGCCGATGATGCGGTCATCGTGGCCGTTTGAATCCGCGCTTGGTGTTCGGCGCGCGTGGCGCCGCCCGACTGGTGTCGGCGCCGTACCCGGAGCAGGATTTGTACCTGCCAAGGAGGATTGCATCCATGTGATGCGCAATCACATTCCTTTTGCGCTAGCTTGGATATCTGGGCGGATTGCAGTAGAATAGTTCCAAAGCGGTTTCCCCCGAACCCGTTATTGGCTCTCGGGAACCGCTTTCGTTATTCTTTTCAACGTATTGTCATAGTCGATGTGAAGTACATACTCCACGTGGCGCCGACGCGTTGTTTGACGCGCGACCAGATGGTGTCGGAACGGATCGCGTCGAGGGACTCGTTGCCGTTCCATGCCAACGGGCTGACCTCGGCGCGGGCGATGGCCTTCCCGCTCATCCGCGTGATGGAGGTGTCCGCAAGACCGGCCTGTCCGATCAGATCGATATGGTAGGCGACCGTCTCGAACGGATGCGCCTCGTCCACGAACACCGTCGCGTTCAACGGCACAGGTGAATCCCCCACCATGATGAGGATATGCCGGATCAGATCCATGTCACGACGCAACGTGGGCCTCCGCCTTCTGAAGTAGCTCATGGCCAATCACGTCGGCGTCTGAGCCTTGTTCGCACCAAGGCGAGGCGAGAGTGGCCCGTAGCATCGACCGGTCAGGCTTCAGATTCTGATTCTGGCATGCCGCCATCGCAATGATCAATCCGGCCGCGTATTCTCCGGCCTCGTATGCGTCGCGCAGTTCATCCGACCATTTGCCGCAGCCCTCAATGGTGAGGAGCTTGAGGTAGTACTTGAGCAGGTCATCAATGGTGATGCTTCGAGCACCCATGTCACTGCCTTCTCGGATATATGCTGACGAGTCTTTTCTTTTTACCTGCGAATGCAACGATTATATCGCATCCATCAACGGTCATCCACTTCGTTCTCAGACCCTCCACGCCATGCTCGCAGACTTGTTTCGCGGCTCGCAGGATTCGCTGTACGCCCCAGTCTTCAGGAAATTCAGACCGTTCGGCGATCCAGCCATATCCGTGCATGTGACCGCCACTGTATTGCCATTTTCGTGAGTCTTCGCCTTTACGGGGCTTTTCCCGGATCCGTACAGCAGATGGTTGAGATGCCTGACGGTCAGTTCCGGAAGGTCACGGTCCTTGCGCCACCATTCGGGAACCGGCATCGGCTCTTCCGGAGGCAGCTCTCAACGGGGATCATTGGCGGCGACAAGGCGTTCCGCGAGCGAGGCGCGGTAGTCGTCCCCACGCGGCGAGGTTGAGGTCGCCGGCGGACTGCTTGCCGCGGCCCTTACGCTCGGGGCTGTAGCCGTGCTCGCCGTCGGTGTATTCGGATGGGTGCTGGCGGCCGCATTGTTCGGCCGCCTCACCATCGTGGGGGTCTTTGCGAACGTCCTCGGGCGATTGGTATCCCGCACTGGAGTTAAGTGACAAAATGTGTGTCTTAAGTTCGCGGTCGGTCTTACTGCCGTAAGGCGTGTCGTGGTGGGATTAACGTTTCGGGCGTTAATCCGGCGACGTGCTTGACTTTCCCGGTTCCCGTGCTATTGGTGTGCTGGTCGCATGGCACGAGCGAAATCACCAAGGGCGAGGCTGTGCGATCTGTGCGGCTCGCCGATGAGAAAGAACGGGAAGACCTCGGCGGGAAGACAGCGTTGGCGGTGCGACCCATGCCGCGCCGGCGGCGTGGCCGGACGCGAGGACGGCGTCCGGATGGCCCAGTTCCGCGCGTTCCTGCGCTGGGTGACCGGCACGGTCTCGATGCTGGCCGCGGCGGAGGCGATCGGTGTGAGCCGGCGCACGTTCCTGCGTGCCGTCGACTGGTGCTGGAACGTACGCCCGCACATCGGCGACGACGGCGTGGTCCACCGGTTCGTCGAGGTCGACGGCACGTACGTGCCCCATGGCTGGTGCATGCTGGTCGCCATCGGTGACGACGGCGCGACGATCGGCTGGCAATGGTGCCACCGGGAGAACAGGGCCGCCTATCACGCGCTGATGCGGTCGTTGACGCCGCCGGACCTGCTGGTGTGCGACGGCGCCGCCGCCTGTCTCGGGGCCGCGGCCGGCGTCTGGCCGGGCGTGCCGGTGCAGCGCTGTCTGGTGCATACGCCCGGGAACACGTTCGCCGACCTGACGAGAAGACCCAAGAGCGAGGCGGGGCGCGAACTGCTCTCCCCCATCAGGAAGCTGCCGCGGATCCACGATCCGGAGCGGGCCGCCGGATGGCTGGCGGCCCTCAACGACTGGCACGCCCGGCACGGCGACTACATCAAGGAACGCACCTACGCCAGAACGGACCCCGACAATCCCAAGGCCCGGGCGGGACGCACATGGTGGTGGACCCACGAACGGCCGCGCCGCGCCTATTTCCGCATCATCGCGATGCAACGGGAGGGGACGCTCTTCGCCTACCTCGAACACGGCGAGGACCTGCCCAACAACACCAACCGGCTCGAGGGCGGGGTCAACGCCGACCTCAAACGAAAACTCGACGCCCACCGCGGCCTGAGCCCCGAACACACGAAACGATGCTGCGAATGGGTCGTCTACATGAAAAGCGCCAATCCCGACCCCGAACGCTTCGTGACCCCCGACTGCTGGAACGAGCGCAAGCCCATACCCCGGCCGACCGGGGAGCCGGAACCCGGAACATGGACCCAAGTGCAGCTGCCCTGCGACGACCCCGACACCCACGAACCAGGATTCGGCATCAGAAAAGGCTGGGGCGGACGCTCATGACACGCCGCATAAGGCACACATTTTGTCACGTAACCCCCGCACTGCGCCAGGAGCATCACAGCGGAGGCACCGCCACGCGTTCGAATCGGTTCAAATTCTTTGCTGTCTTTGTGTCCAAATACAGGATCGTCAGGCATGCGAGGAGCCGGTCATCATTGATGTTCCAACGATGGCCGGCTCCTGATGCTTGGTGCCCCCGGTGGGACTCGAACCCACACTGTACAGATTTTGAGGCTGTCTCCTCTACCGATTGGGATACAGGGGCGTCGCGGCGCGACAAAGCTCAACTATACCATAACGGACGCATGGTGCAACACGCAGGGACGGCGAAGGCCGCCCGGTGACCGATGCCCCGGGCGGCCTTCGCGAGCACGGACGCGGAACGGCGCGCCGTCCATGCCGTACGTCAGTCGCAGGCGCCGACGGTGTGGACGTAGATCGAGTCGGTGCGGCCCGGCTGGTGATCGCCCTGCGCGGAGCTCAGGACGACGATCTTGTCGCCGTTGGAGACCTTGCCGGCGGCGCGCAGCGTCTTGTCGGTGAAGGTCATCAGGTCCTTGCGGGACATGTCGTGGTAGTCCTCGTCAAGCAGGATGCCCTCGGTGCCCCAGCTGAGCGCGAGCCAGTGGTAGGTGTGCTCGTTCGTCGTCAGTCCGTAGATCGGCGTCGCCGGACGTTCACGCGAGACGCGATGGACGGTCGAGCCGGTCTGCGTGTAGGCGACGATCGCCTTCGCGTTGAGCTTCTCGGCGAGGTCGACGGCGGCCGAGGAGACTGCGCCGGTGCTCGACATATCGAGGTCCTTGAGCTTGGGGATGCGGTCGAAGCCGTGCTCGGTCGCATAGCCGGAGATGCGGGCCATCGTCCTGACGGTCTCGGTCGGATACTCGCCGACGGCCGTCTCGTTCGAGGTCATCGTCGCATCGGCGCCGTCGAGGACGGCGTTCGCGCAGTCGGAGGCCTCTGCGCGCGACGGCACCGGCGAATGCACCATCGAACCGAGGACCTCGGTGGCGACGATGACCGGCTTCGCGTACTGGCGGGACAGTTCGATGCAGCGCTTCGTGACGAGCGGCACCTCCTCGAACGGCATCTCGACGGCCATGTCGCCACGGGCGACCATGATGCCGTCGAAGACCTTGACGATGTCCTCGAGGTTCTCGACGGCCTGCGGCTTCTCGATCTTCGCGACGATCGGGATGCGGCGGCCCTCCTCGTCCATGATCTCATGGGCGCGGTCGATGTCGGTGGCGAAGCGGACGAAGGACATCGCGATGATGTCGGCACCGGTGCGGATCGCCCAGCGCAGGTCCTGCTCGTCCTTCTCGGTGAGCGCCGGCAGCGAGACGGCGACGCCCGGCAGGTTGATGCCCTTGTGGCTCGAGACCGGGCCGGCCACGATGACCTTCGTATAGACGTTGTTGCCCTCGACCTTGGTCACCTCGAGGCGGACCTTGCCGTCGTCGATGAGGATCGGGTCGCCGGGGTGGCAGTCGCCCGGCAGGCCCTTGAAGGTCGTGGACGTGATGTGCTCGTCGCCCTCGACGTCGTCGGTCGTGATGATGAACTCCTGGCCCTCCTTGAGCAGGACCTTGTCCTCGCCGTCGGCGTTCTTCTTGAACCAGCCGCAGCGGATCTTCGGGCCCTGCAGGTCGACGAGGACCGCGACGTTACGGCCGGTCGTCTTCGAGGCCTCGCGCACGTTGTTGTAGACGCGCAGGTGGTCCTCCGGGGTGCCGTGCGAACGATTGAGACGCGCGACGTCCATTCCCGCCTCGACGATGGCGGTGAGGTTCTCAAGGGATTCAGTGGCCGGACCGATGGTATCTACGATCTTTGCTTTGCGCATGGATGCCTACCTATTCTTTGTGATTACTTTTCGGGACGAAGCCCGAACGCCGGTACAAGCTTACAACACCCGGCGCGGCGTGTTGCGCTTGGGGACGATTTTTCTTGTGAGCGATAACACCGCTCAGCGTCCCTGCCGCTTCTCGAGGCTGCGCATCTTGAGCACGCTGAACAGCGCGGACAGGCCGATCGCGAGCACGATGACGGCGAGCGACATCCACGTCGGCACCTCGGGCACCATCGCCAGCGGCTGCCCGTGGTTGATGAACGGCAGCGTGTTGCCGTGCAGCGCCTCGAGGATGAGCTTGACGCCGATGAAGCCGAGGACCACCGACAGGCCGACCGGCAGATAGACGAGCCTGTCGAGCAGCGCTCCGAGCAGGAAGTACAGCTGCTGCAGGCCCAGCAGCGCGAAGACGTTCGACGTGAAGACGATGAACGGGTCCTTCGTCAGGCCGAAGATCGCCGGGATCGAATCGAAGGCGAACATGACGTCGGTCGTGCCGATCGTCAGGAACACGAACAGCATCGGCGTCCAGTATTTCACGCCGTCCTTCGTGACGCGCAGCCGCTCGCCGTCGTATTCGTTGGTGATGTGGCTGACCCTGCGCAGCATGCGGATGAGCGCGTTCTCATGGAACTCCTCGTCGTCGTCCTCGCCGCGGGCGACCTTGACGGCCGTGTAGATCAGGAACGCGCCGAAGATGAAGAACACCCATGTGAAGCGCTGCACGAGCGCGGCGCCGACGAGAATGAACAGGCCGCGCAGCACGAGCGCGATCGTGATGCCGACGGACAGCACAAACTTCTGCAGCTTTCTGGGAACCGCGAAGTTCGACATGATGATGACGAACACGAAGAGGTTGTCGATGCTCAGCGAGTATTCGGTGAGCCAGCCCGAGTAGAACTCGATCGCCGGCCCGGATCCGGCGACCCACCAGATGAGGGCGCCGAAGACGAGCGCCATCGCGACGAAGAACGCGATGTGCTGTACGCATTCCTTCGTCGAAGGCACATGCGGGCGACGTCCCAGGACGAACAGGTCGACGATGAAGAAGGCGGCGAGCACGACGTACGTGCCGATCATGAAGGAGACGGGTGTTTCTGCCATAGCCACCCAGCTTACGGAGCGTCGACGACGCCGGCCGTCCGCGTCCGGCGCCGGACGCGGACACGGCTCAGCGCTTGGCCTCGGTCATCGCGCGCAGCTCCTTCTTCAGGTCGCGGATCTCGTCGCGCAGCCTCGCGGCGAGCTCGAACTGCAGCTGCTCGGCCGCCGTGTGCATCTGGTCGGACAGCTGGCGGATGAGATCGGCGAGGTCCTGCGCCGGAAGGCCGGCCTTGAGGATCTCCTCGTGCCTGCGGTCGGCCTGACGCGGGTCGAGCGCGGGGACGCCCAGATGCGTGTTGCCGGCCTTGCCCGCGTTGCGGTAGCCGCCTTCGAGCAGCGTCTGCGTGTCCACGTCCTCCTTGGCGAGCATGTCGTTGACGTCGCTGATCTTCTTGATGAGCGGCTTGGGGTCGATGCCGTGCTCTTCGTTGTAGGCGATCTGGATCTCGCGGCGGCGTTCCGTCTCCCCTATCGCCCGGCTCATCGCCGCCGTCATGTCGTCCGCGTACATGATGACGGTGCCGGAGACGTTGCGCGCCGCGCGGCCGATCGTCTGGATGAGCGAACGGTAGGAGCGCAGGAACCCCTCCTTGTCCGCGTCGAGGATCGCGACGAGCGAGACCTCGGGCAGATCGAGGCCCTCGCGCAGCAGGTTGATGCCGACGATGACGTCGATCCTGCCTTCGCGCAGTTCGCGCAGCAGCTCGACGCGGCGCAGCGTGTCGACGTCCGAATGCAGGTACTCGACCTTGATGCCGCGTTCGAGCAGGTAGTCGGTGAGGTCCTCGGCCATCTTCTTCGTCAACGTCGTCACGAGCGCGCGCTCGTTCCTGGCCACCCGTTCCTTGATCTCGGCGAGCAGGTCGTCGATCTGGCCGTCGACGGGACGCACCTCGACCTTCGGGTCGACGAGGCCGGTCGGACGGATGATCTGCTCGACGACGCCGTCGGACAGGCCGAGCTCATAGTCGCCGGGCGTCGCCGACAGATAGACGGTCTGTCCGACGCGTTCGAGGAATTCGGGCCATTTGAGCGGACGGTTGTCCATCGCCGACGGCAGGCGGAATCCATGTTCGACGAGCGTGCGCTTGCGGCTCGCGTCGCCCTCGTACATCGCGCCGATCTGCGGCACCGTCACATGGGATTCGTCGATGACGAGCAGGAAGTCGTCGGGGAAGAAGTCGAGCAGCGTGTGCGGCGGCGTGCCGGGCGCGCGCCCGTCGAAGTGGCGCGAGTAGTTCTCGACGCCGGAGCACACGCCCACCTGCGAGAGCATCTCCAGATCGTAGGTCGTGCGCATCGACAGGCGTTGCGCCTCGAGTTCCTTGCCCTGCCTGCGCAGTTCCGCGACGCGTTCGTCGAGCTCGCGCTGGATCGACCCGATCGCCTTCTCCATGCGTTCGGGACCTGCGACGTAGTGGGAGGCCGGGAAGATGTGCACCTCGTCCTGTTCGCCGATGACGTCGCCGGTGAGCGGATGGAGCATCGAGATGCGGTCGATCTCGTCGCCGAAGAACTCGATGCGCACGGCGAGCTCCTCGTATACGGGGATGATCTCGACGGTGTCGCCGCGCACGCGGAAGGTGCCGCGCGTGAACGCGATGTCGTTGCGCTTGTACTGCATGTCCACGAACAGCCGCAGCAGCCGGTCGCGGTCGATCCGCTGGCCGCGCTTGAGGAACAGCATGCGTCCGGCGTACTCCTCGGGCGTGCCCAGGCCGTAGATGCACGAGACGGTCGCGATGACGACGCAGTCGCGGCGCGTGAGCAGGTTCGCCGTCGCCGCATGGCGCAGACGCTCGACGTCGTCGTTGATGTTCGAGTCCTTCTCGATGTACGTGTCGGTCTGCGGGATGTACGCCTCGGGCTGGTAGTAGTCGTAGTAGGAGACGAAGTAGCTCACGGCGTTGTCGGGCATGAGTTCGCGGAACTCGGCGCACAGCTGCGCGGCAAGCGTCTTGTTCGGCTCGATGATGAGCGTCGGGCGCTGCAGCCGTTCGATGAGCCACGCCGTCGTCGCCGTCTTGCCGGTGCCGGTCGCGCCCATGAGCACGACGTCGTTCTCGCCGTTCTCGATGCGCGTGGCGAGTTCGTCGATCGCCTGCGGCTGGTCTCCGGACGGCTTGTACTGCGATTTGACGACGAACGGCTTGTCCGTGCGCTCGATGTTGAATCCCATCGCGATCCTTACTCCTCGTCGAACCATGTCCCGACGAGGTTATCAACATAATCGAACATCTGTTCTATCGGCTGCGTCGCGTCGATGACGACATCGGCGTACCGAAGCCGCGAGGCGTCACTCCCCTGCCCCTCGACGCGAGTCCGCGCCTGATCCGGCGTCATGCCGCGCGTGGCGACGAGGCGTCGTATGCGTTCCCCTTCCGGAGCGACGATGCAGACGACCGTGTCGAAGACGAAGGGGATCGTGTCCATGACCTCGCCGAGCAGCGGGATGTCATGGACGAGGACATGGCGGCCGCCCCGGGCGAGAATGCTCCGTTCGCGGTTGCGCGCGAGCTCGTAGACGTTCGGATGCATGATGCCGTTGAGCGTTTCGAGCGCCCCCTCGGACGCGTACGCGCCGAACACACGGTCGGCCAGCGCCTTTCTGTCGATGCCGCCGCGCGCATCCACGACATCATCCCCGAAGGCCTCGGCGATCGGGGCGATGACCGGTGAGCATGGTTCCTGCAGGACATGCGCGAGGAAGTCGTAATCGATGACGTCGGCGCCGTCCGCGGCCATGCGTGCCGCGACGGTGCTCTTGCCCGCGGCGATGCCGCCGGTCAGCCCGACGCGCACGAACCGCCTTCGGTCGCCTCGCATCCTCGCCCTCCCCTCGTCCGATCGTCGACGTCCACATCGTAGGCGCGGCCTGCGCGCCGTGTCAACCCGTCGCGGCCCGTGCGGCCGCCGGAGACGAAAAGAGGCGCCGTGCGCGGACATGCGCACGGCGCCTGAGGGACGCCTTGGGCTTCAGCGGCTCACTTCTTCTCGTTCAGCAGCTGCTCACGCAGGGCGGCGAGCTGATCGGAATCGGCGAGGGTGCCGTTGGACTCGGAATCGGAGGAGTAGTTCGAGATCTCCTCGACCTTCTCTTCCTTCGGCGAGTTCTGGCCGTCCTCGGCGGCGGACGCCTCGGCGTTCTCGAGCTCCTTGGCGACGAACTCCTTGTGCTGCTCCCACAGGTCGTGGGCGGCGGCGTACTGGGATTCCCATTCCTCGCGCTGCTTCTCGTATCCGGCGATCCACTCGTTGGTGTTCGGGTCGAAGCCCTCCGGATACTTGTAGTTGCCTTCCTCGTCGTACTCGGCCGGCATGCCGTAGAGCGCCGGGTCGAAGTCCTCGGAGGCCGGGTCGACGGAGTCGTTGGCCTGCTTGAGCGACAGCGAGATGCGACGACGGTCGAGATCGACGTCGATGACCTTGACGAAGACCTCCTCGCCCGGCTTGACGACGGTCTCCGGGTTCTCGACGTGGCGGTTCGCGAGCTCCGAGATGTGCACGAGGCCCTCGATGCCGTCCTCGACGGAGATGAAGACGCCGAACTGGACGATCTTCGTGACCTTGCCGCGCACGATCTGGCCCGGCACGTGGGTGCGGGCGAAGCGCTGCCACGGATCCTCCTGCGTCGCCTTGAGCGACAGCGAGATGCGCTCGCGGTCGAGATCGACGTCGAGCACCTCGACGGTGACCTTGTCGCCGACCTTGACGACCTCGGACGGGTGGTCGATGTGCTTCCAGGACAGCTCGGAGACGTGAATGAGACCGTCGACGCCGCCGAGGTCGACGAACGCGCCGAAGTTGACGATCGACGAGACGACGCCTTCGCGGATCTGGCCCTTCTTGAGCTGCGAAAGGAAGGTCTCGCGCACTTCGGACTGGGTCTCCTCGAGGTACTGGCGGCGCGACAGGACCACGTTGTTGCGGTTCTTGTCGAGCTCGAGGATCTTCGCCTTGATCTTCTGGCCGATGTACGGCGAAAGGTCGCGCACGCGACGCATCTCGACGAGCGACGCCGGCAGGAAGCCACGCAGACCGATGTCCACGATGAGGCCGCCCTTGACGGCTTCGATGACGGTGCCCTCGACGACGCCGTCGTCTTCCTTGATCTTCTCGATGTCGCCCCAGGCGCGCTCGTACTGAGCACGCTTCTTCGACAGGATCAGACGTCCTTCCTTGTCCTCCTTGGTGACGACAAGGGCCTCGATGGTGTCGCCGACCTTGACGACCTCATCCGGATCGACGTCCTTCTTGATGGAAAGCTCGCGGGAGGGGATCACGCCCTCGGTCTTGTAGCCGATGTCCAGGAGGACCTCGTCGTGGTCGACCTTGACGACCGTGCCCTCAACCAGATCACCATCGTCGAAGTTCTTGATGGTGGAATCGACTGCCTTGATGAAGTCATCGACGGTGCCGATATCGTTGATGGCGACCTTTTCGACTTCCTTATTGTTTTCTGCCATTAATGTGGTTCTTACAAAATAGTGGATGGATAGTATCGATCTTCAGTTATCGGCTGCGGCGCGGGAGCCGTGGCCCCGTACCGCAGCCGGATGCGACGCGGCGCTCGTCGCGCGCGTGCGACCATTGGACAAGACTACCGTGAGCCATACCCAAAAACACACGCAGCATTTCGGGCGTGTCGCATCCTTCCGTCCTTACCCAACAGCCGGCGCCGTCGCGTTATTCCACGGCGTCGACGCCGGCCGCGCGCTCGGCCATCTCGACGACGTTGCGCAGCAGCATCGCGCGCGTCATCGGACCGACGCCGCCGGGATTGGGCGTGTAGGCGCCGGCGAGCGCGTAGCAGCCGTGGTCCACGTCGCCGTGGACGCGCAGGCGCCCGTCGGCGCCGGGCAGCCGCGAGACGCCGACGTCGACGAGCACGGCGCCCGGCTTGACGTCCTCCGGACGCACGAAGCCGGCGCGTCCGACGGCGGCGATGACGACGTCGGCCTCGCGCATATGCGCGGCGACGTCCTTCGTCCCCGTATGGCACAACGTGACCGTCGCGTTCACGTCGGCGCGCGTGAGCATGAGCCCGATCGTCCGGCCGATCGTGATGCCGCGTCCGAGCACGCACACCCGGCGACCGTCGAGATCGATGCCGTAGTGCCGCAGCAACGTGAGCACGCCGCTGGGCGTGCACGGCAGCGGCGTCGTGAGCGCGCCGCGCGTGTGCAGCACGAGCTCGCCGAGGTTGTACGGATGCATGCCGTCGGCGTCCTTCGCCGGGTCGATCGCGTCGATGACGGCGTTCTGGTCGATGCCCTCGGGAAGCGGCAGCTGCACGATGTAGCCGGTGCACGCCGGATCGGCGTTGAGCTCGGCGATGACGTCGAGCAGCTCCTGCTGGCTCGCGTCTGCGGCCAGTTCGCGTCGGATAGAGGCGATGCCGACCTCCTGACAGTCGCGGTGCTTGCCGGCGACGTATTTGAGCGAGCCGGGGTCGTCGCCGACGAGCACGGTGCCGAGCCCCGGCGTGACGCCGCGGGCGCGCAGCGCGCGTACGCGCTGTGCCAAATCCTCCTTCACCTGGGCGGCGACCGCCTTGCCGTCGAGTATCATTGCCATGAGGAAACCCCCTCCGTTGCCGTGGAACGATGTGCCTTGCCGTATCGTACGATACCGGCGCGCCAACGCGCGCCGCCAGACGCGGCCCGCACACGCGACGCGACGCCGGTCTTAGCAAAGGAATCAGCGCTCATGGGCATACGAACCTCGTCACATCGTCTGCGGACGGCCGTCGCGGCCGCCGTCGCGCTCGCGCTCGCGGCCGCGCTCGCCGGCTGCGACCGCATCGGCGCCGACGACGCCCCCCCTTCCGCCTCCGCCACGACCCCGAGCGGACCGCTCACCGTCGTCTCGTCGCTCAACCAGTGGGGCTCGCTCGCCGCGCAGATCGGCGGCGACGACGCGAAGGTCACGTCGATCCTGTCGTCGACGACGGCGGACGCCCACGACTTCGAGCCCACCGCCAAGGACATGAAGACGCTGCACGACGCGGACGTCGTCATCGTCAACGGCGCCGGTTACGACGCATGGGCGAGCAAGAACCTGCCGTCGACGGCGACGATCGTGTCCGCCGCCGACACCGTCGGCGCGATGGACGGGGACAACCCCCATCTGTGGTTCTCCCGCGACGCGCGCTACGCGATGGCCGATGCGCTCAAGGACGCCTTCTCCAGGCTGCGCTCGAAGGACGCGGCGTCCTTCGAGACCAACCTCGCGACGTGGAAGAAGAAGGAGGACGCGCTCGAGAAGCGCATCGCGGCCTTCGGCAAGGGGCATGACGACCTCACTTACGCGGCGACCGAATCTGTCGCCTATTACCTGATGAACGATCTGGGATTCGAGGACAGGACGCCGGCCGGTTACGCGCGCGCGTCGGCGTCCGAGTCGGAGCCGACCGCGGCCGACGTGCGCGACATGCGCGAACTGCTCGGCGACGACGGCGTGCGGCTGCTCGTCAACAACCCCCAGGAGGAGAACGAGACGACGCAGGGCTTCGTCGACATCGCACGCAAGGCGAAGACGCCCGTGCTCGACGTCACCGAGCAGATGCCGCCCGACTACGCCGACCTCACGGCCTGGATCGAGGCGTTGTTCGACACCGTCGAACGGGACATGGACACGTGCCGGGCCCCGGAGAAGGACTGCCCGGCCGATGAATCCGGGGACGCCGAGAACGCCGGCAACACCGAACAGGACCGCGCCGTCAACGAGGGGGACGACTGAGCACGGCTCCACCCTTATTGAGAATCATTGTCAATAGCGGTTGCGATACTGATCGCGTCCATCGGCCGAAAGGAGCCGCAATGCAACAGCCCGACGCACCGGCGCACGGAGGTCCGAGCGTCGAATGCCACGACATCGCCATCAAACGCGGCGGCGCCACGATCTGGAGCCACGGCACCTTCACGATTCCGCGGGGCACCGTCACGGCGATCGTCGGCACCAACGGCGCCGGCAAGACGACGCTGATGAAGGCGGAGCTCGGACTGGTGCCGCTCTCCCACGGCACGATGCGGGTGCTGGGGACCGCCCCCGGGGAAAGCAACGCGCGCATCGGCTACGTGCCGCAGAGCTACACGAACGACATCGATTCGAGCCTCACCGCCGAACAGTCCGTGCTGCTGGGCCTGACCGGCACGCGCTTCGGTTTCCATCCGGTGACGCGCCGCCAGCGCGCGAAGGCACACGAGGCGATGGAGTTCATCGGGATCGCGGACAAGGCTCGGCTGCGGCTTTCGGAGCTGTCCGGAGGCCTGCGCCAGCGCGTCGCGATCGCGCAGGCGCTCGTGGGCGACCCCGAGCTGCTCATGCTCGACGAGCCGCTCGCCAACCTCGATCTGGCCAGCCAGCGCACGACGGTGCGGATCCTGTCCAGGCTCAACACCGAGCTCGGCATGTCGATCCAGATCGTCGCCCACGACCTCAACATGCTGCTGCCGATCCTCACCGGCGCCGTCTACCTGCTCGACGGCCATCCGCATTACGCACGCCTCAACGACGTGCTCGACTCACAGCTGCTCACCCACCTGTACGGCACGAAGGTGCAGGTCGTCACGACGCCGCAGGGCGACATGTTCGTCGCGCCGAACATGGCCGAACCAGGCGGATGCGACATGCACGACGCCGCCGAGGTGGCGCGTTTCCACCATCACGGGCACGCCCAGCCGGACCCGTCGCAGGACCAAGGAGCGACGCGATGACACCTTTCACCTTCGATCCCGCCTGGACGACGACGCTGACGGCGCCGTTCATGGTCAACGCCTTCCTCGCCGGGCTGTGCATCGCCGTGGCGGCCGGCGTCGTCGGATACTTCACGATCGCGCGGCATTCGACCTTCGCCGCGCACGCGATCGCGCACATCGGCCTGCCGGGCGCGACCGGCGCCGTGCTGCTCGGCCTGCCGGTCGCCGTCGGGCTCGGCGGCTTCGCGCTCGCCGGAGCGCTCGTCATCGCCGCGCTCGGCAAACGCGCCTCGGAACGCGAGATCGCCACCGGCACCGTCCTCGCCTTCGCGACCGGTCTGGGCCTGTTCTTCGCGCGCATGTCGAGCTCGGCGTCCCAACAGCTGCAGTCGATCCTCTTCGGCTCGATCCTGACGATCAGCGACGACCAGATCATCGGATTCGCGGTCTTCGACGCCGTGCTGCTCGTCGCGATGGCGGTCGTCTACCGCCCGTTGCTGTTCAGCTCGCTCGACGAGCAGGTCGCCCAGGCCAAGGGCGTGCCGATCGGCGTCATGAACGCGCTGTTCATGGCGGTCCTCGCCGGCGTCATCACGATCGCCGTGCCCGCCGTCGGCACGTTGCTGATCTTCGCGCTCGTCGTCACCCCGGCGGCGACCGCCACCGTCGTGACGACGACGCCGCTGCGCGCGATCGTCGTCTCGACGGCGCTGTGCCTCGTCTCGATCTGGGGCGGCCTCGTCCTCGCGGCGATGTTCCCCGCTCCCCCGAGCTTCGTCATCGTGACGCTCTCGACGCTGTTCTGGGGAGTCGCGAAGGGCGTCGAGGCGCTGCGCCGCCGGGGCTGAGCGCCCTCGACAGGCCGGAGAACACACGAAGGCCGTCCCGCCGATCTTGGGGGACGGCCTTTGCGCATTGTCCGGATGGACCCGTT
Organism: Bifidobacterium italicum; assembly: GCF_002286915.1. GTDB lineage: Bacteria > Actinomycetota > Actinomycetes > Actinomycetales > Bifidobacteriaceae > Bifidobacterium > Bifidobacterium italicum. The sequence goes on from NZ_MVOG01000027.1 coordinate 118,094, forward strand.
CACGCCATGTCGCCGACTTGCACGAGCGCCGTCGCGATCGCGGCGACGCCTTCGCCCCGGCCGGTGAACCCCATGCCGTCCGTCGTCGTCGCCGTCAGCGCGACCGGACATCCGCAGATCGTCGACATCGCCTCCGCGGCCTCCTGCCGGCGCGGTCCTATCTTCGGCCGATTGCCGACGAGCGCCACCGACGCGCTTCGCGGGACGCAGCCGTTCGCCTGCAGATGTCGCACCGTGCCCGCGAGCATCGCGTCGCCGTGCATGCCCGCGCCCCGGGACGTGGCGCCCACTCCGAACAGCTCGCCGATGTCGCCCAGACCGGCCGCGGCGAGCAGCGCGTCGATGAGCGCGTGCACCGCCACATCGCCGTCCGAGTCCCCCTCGACGCCGGCGCCGTCCCAGCGCAGCGTCGCGAGGAACAGCGGCCTACCGGCGTCGGCGGAGAACCGGTGCGCGTCGAAACCGAGCCCGCAGCGCAGGTCGGGCGTCACTTCTTCTTCGGCTTCCTGCTCTCAGCCTCGAGGCGTGCGAGCGTCTCCGACGCCGGCTCATCGGGGGCCTGCGTGTGGTGCCCGTCATCACCGGGCTGCGGCTCGCTGTAGCCGAGGTTGACGTCGAGCAGGCGCTGCGCCTCCTCCTCCTCGATCTTCTCCGACAACGCGATCTCCGAGGTCAGGATGCTGCGCGCCTTCGTCAGCATGCGCTTCTCGCCGGCGGACAGGCCGTGCTCGTCGACGTCGCGCTGCGCCAGATCGCGCACGACCTCGGCGATCTTGTTGACGTCGCCGGTCGAGATCTTCTCGACGTTGAGCTTGTACCGGCGCGACCAGTTCATCTCCTTTTCGATGATCGGGGTGCGCAGGATCTCGAACACCTTCGCCACCTCGTCGCCGTCCACGATGTCGCGCACGCCGACCTTCTTCACGTTGTCGACGGGCACGAAGATCTCAAGGTCATCGGAGGAAAGCACCGAAAGCTTGAGATACTCACGCGTCACGCCCTTAACAGTCCGTTCGGTAATGGCCTCGATCTTCGCCGCGCCGTGACGCGGGTACACGACCATATCGCCGACCTTGTAGCCCATGAATCCTCCGTGAGAAAAATCAGAAACGCCAACAATTATGCCAATTTGCATGGACTTGGTGGAGGATTGGAAAAAAAGATGGGAAAAACCGCGAATCCGCTCGTGCCGCCGGGAAAACATGCGTATTCTCGGATACATGACAAACTTCACATTCAACGAGAAAGCCATCGTCCCCGTCAACGACGATCAGTTGGACGAGGTCAGCAAAGGCGCGTTCTACAACCCCCACGAGATCCTCGGCGCCCATCCGGGCACCGGCGAGTTCGCCGACACCTGCACGATCCGCGTGCTGCGCCCGGGCGCACGGTCCGTCACGATCGTCACCGCCGACGGCGAATACGCGATGAGGCACGAGCGCAACGGCGTCTTCGTCGCGCTCGTGCCGGCCGTGAGGACGAAGGACGGCCACGGCGTCCCCGACTACCGCATCCGCACCGTACGCGCCGACGGCACGACCGTCGTCGAGAACGACCCCTACCGCTATCTGCCGACGATCGGCGACATGGACCTCTACCTGTTCGGCGAGGGACGCCACGAACGCCTGTGGGAGGTCATGGGCGCCCATGTGCGCCGCTACGACGACCCGCTCGGCGGCAACGACGGCACGAAGGGCGAGCGCGTCGTCGGCACCGCGTTCACCGTGTGGGCGCCGAACGCGCACGCCGTGCAGGTCGTCGGCGACTTCAACGGCTGGGACGGCACGTGCCATGCGATGCGCGAGCTCGGTTCGTCGGGCGTCTGGGAGCTCTTCGTCCCGGGCGTCGAGGCCGGCGAGATCTACAAGTTCCACATCCTCAACGCCTACAACAACTGGGAGATGAAGGCCGACCCGATGGAACGCTCGCACGAGGTGCCCCCGCGCACCGGTTCGATCGTCGTCGAATCCGCCCACGAATGGCGCGACGGCGACTGGATGAAGCGTCGCGCCGAGTCCGATCCGCATCAGGGCCCGGTGAGCATCTACGAGCTGCATGCCAACAGCTGGCGCAAGGACGTGCACGACTACCGCGAGCTCGCCGACAAGCTCGTGCCCTACGTCCAGAAGCTCGGGTTCACGCATGTGGAGTTCATGCCGCTCGAGGAGTATCCGTTCGCGGGATCGTGGGGCTATCAGGTCACCGGCTACTACGCCGTGGACTCGCGCCTCGGCGGCCCGGACGACTTCAAGTACCTCGTCGAGCGCCTCCATGAGGCCGGCATCGGCGTCATCATGGACTGGGTCCCGGCGCATTTCCCGAAGGACGCGTTCGCGCTGGGCCGCTTCGACGGCACGCCGTTGTACGAGGACCCGGACCCGACGCGCGGCGAGCACCCGGACTGGGGCACCTACATCTTCAACTTCGGGCGCCGCGAGGTGCGCAACTTCCTCGTCGCGGACGCGTGCTTCTGGCTCGACGAATACCATATGGACGGACTGCGCGTCGACGCGGTCTCCTCGATGCTCTACCTCGACTACAGCCGCGAGCCTGGCCAGTGGCACCCGAACAAGTTCGGCGGCCGCGAGAACCTCGAGGCGATCGACTTCATCAAGGAGGCGAACGCCACCGCGTACAAGAACAACCCGGGCGTCATGATGATCGCCGAGGAGTCGACCGCGTATCCGGGCGTCACGGCGCCGACCGACCAGGGGGGCCTCGGCTACGGCCTCAAGTGGAACATGGGCTGGATGCACGACACGCTCGAGTACCTGCACGAGCAGCCGATCAACCGCAAGTGGCACCACAACGAGATCACGTTCTCGATGGTCTACGCGTATTCGGAGCATTATGTGCTGCCGATCAGCCATGACGAGGTCGTCTACGGCAAGGGCTCGCTGTTCGGCAAGATGCCGGGCGACGACTGGCAGCGCTACGCGGGCGTGCGCTCGCTGTTCGCCTACCAGTGGGCGCATCCGGGCAAGAACCTGACCTTCATGGGCAACGAGCTCGCGCAGTACGGCGAATGGGACTACAACGGCCAGCTCGACTGGGACTGCCTCAACTGGCCGGACCACAGCGGCGTGCAGGCGCTCGTCGCAGACCTCAACAAGCTGTACAAGGATTCGCCGGCGCTGTGGAGCCAAGACTTCACGCCCGACGGCTTCCAGTGGCTGACGAGCGACGACGCCGACCACAACACGCTGAGCTTCGAGCGCATCGGCGCCCACGGCGAACGCATGGTCGTCGTCGTCAACTTCTCGGGCACCGCGTGGGCCGACTACCAGGTCGCGCTGCCCCTCGGCGGCCGCTGGAAGGAGGTCCTGACGACCGACGACAAGAAGTACGGCGGATCGGACATCCACAACACGGACATCGAGGCCGACGCGGGTGCGTACCATTCGCGCGAATGGTCGACGCGCATCACGGTGCCGGCGCTCGGCGCCGTGTTCCTCGTCCCGGACAACAACTGAACCAACGAAACCAAGGACTGGTGATTATGGTCGCACACGCACAGATGCCGTCTGCCTACACGATTCTCGTCGTGGAGGACGAGCCGACGCTCGCCACCGCCATCGCGCAACGGCTCACCGCCGAAGGCTGGAGGGCCCGCATCGCTTCGGACGGCATCAGCGCCGTGAAGGCGACCGCCCAGCTCCATCCCGATCTGGTCGTCATGGACGTCATGCTCCCGGGCATGGACGGCATCGAGGCGACGAAGCACATCGTCGCGCAGCGTCCGGTGCCGGTGCTCATGCTCACGGCGCGCGACGACGAGTCGGACGTCATCATCGGGCTCGGGGCCGGCGCCGACGACTACATGACCAAGCCGTTCTCGATGCGCGAGCTCGTCGCCCGCGTCAAGGCGCTGCTGCGCCGCGTCGAGCGCGCGAAGGTCATCGCGACCAAGTCGGAGCATGAGAAGATCCTCGACTTCGGCTCGCTCGTCATCGACCCGGCGACGCGCCGTGTGACGCTCGACGGCGAGACCGTGCACCTGACGCCGACCGAGTTCGATCTGCTGACGACGCTCGCGCGCAAGCCGAAGTCGGTGCTCACGCGCGAGCAGCTGCTCGAGGAGGTCTGGGACTGGGTGGACGCCTCCGGCACACGCACCGTCGACTCGCATGTCAAGGCGCTGCGCCACAAGCTCGGCGCCGCGACGATCCGTACCGTGCACGGCGTCGGATACGCGTTCGAACCGCCGGAACGCTGATAGCGAAGCGATCAGGCATGACCATGTCCGACGATGCGCCGGAGCGAGGACACGCCGACGGGCAGCGCCCCATCGGCGTGTTCTCGTCGCTGCGGGCCGAGCTGAGCGTACTGATCGTCGCCGCGACGATCCTCGCGTTCGTCATCGCGTGGCTGCTGTCGATCATCGGCATCAACGGCTGGCTGTCGATGCCTGTGACGATCGTCGTCACGCTCGCGTTCACCTATCTCACGTCCCGCGGCCTGACGCGTCCGCTCGGGCAGATGCGCGACGCCGCAGAGGCGATGGCGCAGGGCGATTATTCGGTGCGCGTCCATCTCAACAAGGATTCGAACGACGAGATCGGGCAACTCGCCGAATCGTTCAACGCGATGGCCGACGAACTCGAGCACGCCGACCAGATGCGACGCGACATGATCGCGAACGTGAGCCATGAGCTGCGCACACCGGTCTCGGCGTTGCAGGCGATGGTCGAGAACATGGCCGACGGCGTCGTCGAGCCCACGCCGGCGAACATGGAGAACATCCTGCGCCAGACGCACCGCCTGTCCGACTTCATCTCCTTCCTGCTCGACATGTCGCGCGTCGAGGCCGGCGCCTCGAGCCTCGAGCTCGAACGGCTCAACGTCGCCGGGCTCATCGACGAGACCGTCGGCCCGCTCGAATACGCCGACGCAGGCCATGGACACACGATCGAACAGCGCATCCCCGACGACCTCGTCGTCGAAGGCGACGAGGCGCGGCTGCGACAGCTGCTGACGAACATCATCGCGAACGCGCTCAAGCATTCGCGCGACGACACGGCCGTGCTCGTCGAGGCGCACGCCGGCGAACGAGGCGAGACGGTGATCATCAACGTCGTCAACTTCGGCTCGGACATCCCCAAGGAGGTGCGCAACGACATCTTCCGACGCTTCGTCAAGGGAACGTCCGGGCCCGGCACCGAGTCCGGGGGCACCGGCCTCGGACTGTCGATCGCACGCTGGGCGGCGAAGCTGCACGGCGGCACCGTCCAGGTCGTGGACGACCCCCGCGGCGTCGACTTCGAGATCACGTTGCCGGTGAGGCCTCCCGATCCGCAGGCGAGGCAGGAGCCGGCGGGCGCACGGAACGGCGAGGCCGCGTATGACGGCCAGTGAACACGCCCCGTCCGTGGCGAAGGGCGTCTGCGGGTGCCCTTCGCCATCGCTCACTGACGCCGCTCCCCCGCCCGGTCCGTGTCGCCGGACATGTCGTCGCGCACGGCGTCCTTCGGCGGCGTATGGGCGAGCGCGAAGGCCGTGAGCACATTGTGGCCGGCGCCGGCGAGCGCGGCGGCGCACGCGCCGATCGTCGCCCCGGTCGTGACAATGTCGTCGAGCAGGATGAGCGGCGTCGTCGGCTTCGGAGGCCGTATGGCGTCGTCGGTGGTGATACGGCCGTGGATGCGGCGCATGCGGTCGCGGGCGCCGTGGGTCTGCACCGATTTGCCGTGCACGGCGTGCACCTGCAGCATCGGCAGCACCTGCGTGTCGGGCAGCCCGTGGTCGCGGCAGTGTGCGGCGAGCGCGGCGGCGAGCGGGTCGAGGTGGCGTCGCCCGCGGTGCCGGACGGAGGGCGGCGATGAGGGCGCGGGCACGATGCCGATTCCGGTGGGTGTGGGGTCGAGGTCTTGGATGAGGCGTCGTCCCATGGCGTCGAAGAGATCGGTGAGCACGGCGGCGAGGGGCGTGTCGGCTTCGGCGTCGCCGTGGTCCTTCCACGAGAGGATGGCGTGTCTGACGACGCCGTGGTAGCTGCCGCAGGCGATGCCGTGACCGGTCTGCGAGCACGGCAGCGCGAATGCGACGGGCCTGTGCAGGGCCTGCATGCAGTCGTCGCACAGGACGGCGTCGGGGCGGGCGCATCCGGCGCAGCCGCGTGGCAGCAGGATGTCGCGCAGCTGTCGCCAGGTCGCCGCGAGCGCGGCGGCGGCCGGTTGCGTCGCGGTCATGGTGCCGGGTCTCCGTCCGTTATCGGCGCAGGCGTGCGTTGATGGCGTCGATGAGCCTGAGGGTGTCCTCGGGGCCGGTGACGCGGATGGCGATCGTGCCGGCCTCGGCGGCCGGGTAGTCGTTGCCGTCGGGGTCCATGCGGTCGCCGATGAAGGCGATCGATCCGACGTCGACGCCGGTGGCGCGGGCGAGTTCGCGCACGGCGTATGCCTTGTCGATGTCGCGTGCGGAGATGTCGACGCTGGTGGAGCCGCCGGAGCGTACTTTGAGGTTGGGCAGGTCGTGTTGGACGGCTTCGGCGAGCCGGTTCTTCTTGGCGTTGTCGGGGTCCCAGCGTTCCTTGGCGTCGACCGGCGCCTGCTGGCCGAGCGCGGAGTAGGTGATCTGGCTGCCGCGGTCCTCGATGATCGGCCCCCAGGTGTCGTCGCTCCATATGCCTTGTTCGCGTGCACGGCGTTCGAGTGAGGCGATGGCGGCCTGACGGTCGGCCGGGGACAGGTCGCGTTCGTAGACCTTGGCCCATGTAGTGCCGTCCCAGCGGTAGTAGCGGGTGCCGGTCGTGGGCATGAGGTGCAGGTTGGCGCGCTCGGCGTCGGGGGTGAGCATGTCGGTGACCTGGCTTTCGATGAGCGGCATGACTCCGCCGGAGACGATGGCGACGGGGATCAGCGTCGTCAGTGCGCTCAGGGCCCGCGCGATGTCGTTGTGCATGGGCTTCTTCGAGCGTGCGAGCGTGCCGTCGAGGTCGAACGCGGCGACGCGCATGCGCCGGCACAGCGCGTCGACGTCCACTTCGGTGCTGTTGGCAATGTTGGGTTCGTTCATCGTTCACCACTTCCCCGTTCCGGTTCCTGTCCGTCCTTGTATCCTACGTATCCTACCGTGCCTTCGCGATGGGCGCCGCCGGCGCGGGATGCGGTCGGCTACAGTGGAGGCCATGAACCAGCCTCCTTGGAACGCCGCAGTGTATCGCAACCGTCATGGCCGTGGGATGCGCACGCCGATGTTCGGCACGCGTCTGCCGCGCTACCGCACACGCGCCGGCCTCTTCGACGATCTCGTCGTCGCGCAGATCCGTCGTCTGTCGGCCGCGTGGCCGGATCTCGTGCGGCCGTTGCAGTTCGCGGTCGAGGACGTGCCGCCGTCGTCGCCGGCGCCGTGGGAGCATGAGCCACGGCTGTTCTCGCAGGCCTTCCCCGCCGAGCACGGCAGTCCCGCGCGTATCGTGTTGTACCGGCTGCCGATCCAGACTCACGCGGCGAACCGCGCCGACCTGCAGCTGTCGATCCGCGACGAGATCGTCGAGTCGATCGCCGAGCTGTACGGGCGCCGGCCCGATGAGATCGACCCCGATTTCGGACTGTGACGGCGCGGCTCAGCGCACGATGCCCGGGTCGTTGAACGCGTGCACGAGCTGCCGGGGCACGTCGAGGCTCGTCGCCGGCACGTAGGCGAGCGCCGCGGTCTTCGCCTCCCGCAGCGTCGCGTTCGTCGGGAACGCGCCCCAGACGATCGTCACGTCGTCGGTGTCGACGCGGATCGCCTCGACGCCGTCGCCCAGGTCGTCGGCGTCGAGGCTCGCCGACGAGTCGGCGTCGACCTTGACGCGTTTGGTCCCGCTCGGCGCGCCGTCCGAGTCGTAGCCGGTGAGGGTGATCGTCGTGGCCCGCTCGCCCGTGTTGGCGAGCGCGATCGTCGCGGAGGCGCCGGTCGGCAGCGCGAGCGCGGACTGCGCGTATGCGGCGTGCGCGCCGATGACGGCGTAGTCGTGCCGCCCGTCGGCGCCTTCGATCGTGCTTTGTGCGGCGAGCGCGCAGGGGGCGTCGCTTTGGGCGAGGATCGCGTGGGCGTCCTTGGGGCGGTCCTTGAGTTCCTTGAGCGTGACCTTGCCGGCGTGCGCGTCGAGACGGCCGATGTCGACGAGGCCGTGGTCGCTCATCCAGGACAGCGTGATCGCGGCGTCCTTGTCCGCGTACGCGCTCAGCGTCGTCGAGGCGTCGCCGTCGGGCAGCATGATCGTCTGCGTCGTGGCGGCGGCGTCGAGCGGCGTCACATAGTCGTTGCCGTGCGGCGTCAGCCCGTCGATCGCGACGGAGCGCACGACGGCGCCGACCGGCGCGTCGTGGCTCGTTACGGTCACGTACAGGCCCTGCTCGTCTGGGGCGGCGGCGTTGAGCAGCATGTCGGCGCGCCCGTTGGCGCCGACGGTGAGGACGGACGATGTGGCCGGCGTGATCCTGCCGTGCTTCGTACCCCACATCGCGATGTCGATGCTGGTGGGCTTGTCGGAGGGGTTGACGACGACGAGCTGCTGCGTATTGCCGGTCGTCGTGCTCGGCACGAGGAAGCGTTGGACCAGGGCAGGCGTCACGCACGACGCGGCGGCGATGCCGGGGATGTCGCCGGTCGTCGCCCATGAGGCGACGGCGCCGGTCGATCCGGTCCCGTCGGCCGCGGACAGCAGCCGCGTGTCGAGGATCGTAGCGCCGTCGGCCTTGTCCTGTCCGGCGATGAAGACGTCGGATCCCTCCCCGCCGTGGGCGCCTTCGAGGACGAGCCCGTCGGCCGAGTCGTCGGCGCCGAGAGCGTCGGCCTGGGCATGGAAGACCGATCCGAACGCCGCGTAGCGGCGGGCCGAGGCGAGGTCGCCGGTCGACGTGCGGAATTCCTCGTCGCCGTAGGACGCCGTGTCGGCGATCGTCATCGCGGCCGGGCAGTAGCGCAGCGTCTGCCGGGCGCTGGCCTGCTCGGAGACCGTCGCGGAGTCGACGGCGGCCGCGTCGTGCACGCCGGAACGCGGCGGCACGACCGTCAGCGCGGCGAACAGCGCGACGACGGCGACGCCCGTCACGGCCGTGGTCGCGACGGCGCGCGTCCTGTGCGCGAAGTCGTCGAGACGGTTCGGTTCCTCGCTCATTGCTGTTCCTCCTTGCTGATGCCGTGGCTGCGCGGTATCGCGACGATGACGTAGAGCGCGATGACGAGCGAGAGGCACCACAGCCACGCCGTGCGCCACGGGCTCGTCTCCATGCGCCGCTGGTCCGTCGTGTCGATGCGCTGGGACTTCGTGGCGTCGAGCGTGAGACGGTAGTACGTGCCCTGCGCGTTGCCGACGACCTCCTGCGTGCCCTGCGACGCGGTCACGTTCGCTTGGAGCTGCTCGCCTGCGCGTGCGCTCAGGTCGCGGCCGTCGTCGGTGACGACGTAGATGCCGCCGAAGCCGAGATCGGACAGCTGGCGCACGGCGTCGTTGTCGCTGTTGGCGAGCAGTCGGGCGGCGATGTGGGCGAGCTGTTCGTCGTCGGTGCGCCCCTCGTGGCCGAAGGCGCGGCTGACGCGCCAGGCGGCGGAGGCATCGATCAGGTCGCCGCGGCCGGTGCGCATCGCCGCGTAGGCGACGGTGTCGGCGTTCGTGGCCGCCAGGGCGAGCACGCGCCGGTCGGGGTCCTGCGCCAGATAGTCCCGGGCGACCATCGGCAGGCCGCCACCGGTGACGGCCACGCCGCCGGCCTGGGCGCTCTGGACGCCGAACAGCAGGCACACGGCCGTCATCGCCGTCAGGAACAACGCGATGGCGCCCTGCACCAACGTGAAGGCGCCGAAGCGGCGCCCCTGCTCGCGCATGAGGCGGTGGAAGGGCGCGACCGCCGGCCCCGCGGCCATCGCCACGCAGGCGAGCATGCCACATGCGGCGAGCGCGACGCCCGGCAGCACCGATCCGGCGGCCGCCCCGTACGGCATGACGGCGACGACGACGACGGCGGACGTGACGGCGAGCATGAGGCCGCACAGGATCACCGTCCACAGGATGCGGCACGGACGCAGCATCCCCGGGCGCAGCAGCGTGAGCAGCGCGATGACGGCGCATACGGCGCAGCACAGCACGATCAGCGTGCGCGGCAGGTCGCCGCCGGAGAACATCGCCGACCATGACGGTGCACGGCCCAGACCGAACGCGCGCCACACCATCGTCTCCAGCCCGATTGCCTCGGGCGCGCCGTTGACGCCCGGCACCGGGACCATGACGTCGCCGAACAGCTGTCGCCACATGCCGTCGCCGGCGTAGCGCACCGCGTTGACGAGCGTCGGCGCGAGCGCGAAGGCGCTGGGCAGCGGGATGAGCAGCAGCATGAGCCGGTGGCGGCGCACGAAGACGAGGAACGCGACGAAGATGACGACGAGGGCGAGCAGCAGCTGCGGTTCGGCGGCGACGGCCGGGATGAACAGCAGCGCGGCGGCCGCGGCGGCCTGCACCGACGAGCGCGGGTTGACGGGGTCCTCTGTGCGGTACAGGCCGACCGCCTTGAACGACAGCGCGAGCGCGCCCGGCAGGAACGTCATGACGGTGAGCATCGGCAGGTTCGCGGTGCCATACAGGCCGAAGGCGAGCGCCAGGGCGTACCAGCACAGCGAGGAGGCGACGCGGATCAGGTTGGAGCGGGTGACGACGCCGGCGAGCGCCCAGAACGACAGGACGCTCGCGGGCGCGGACAGGAAGAAGATGAGGGTGAGCGCGGACGCGACGTGGCCGGCCGTGAGCACGGAGGCGGCCGTGAGCACGAGCAGCCACGGCGAGGGCGGCGCGGGAATGCCGGTGCCGACGCCGTAGACCCATGGCGTCGTGGCGGCGGCGACGAGCTGTCCGAAGCCTGCGTCGGTCGGCGTCAGCTGCGTCGAGAGCATCGAGTCGCCGGAGAACGCGTGGCGCAGGATCGGCCAGTACATGGCGGCCGTCGCGGCGAAGGCGAGCAGCGCGGCGCCGAGCGCCCAGGCCCAGCGGCGGATGCGTCTGCGGCGCAGGTGGACGAGGGCGAGCGGGTCGAGGACGACGTTGCTGTTCTGCTCGTCGAAGGCCCGTGAACGCGCCTTCCATTGGCGGATCTGGCGGCGGTCGGCGATCAGCGGCGCGATCTGGGCGCGCGGCACATGGCCTGCGGCGGCGACGCGGTGGCGGGCGGCGAGCGCGCCCGGTACCGCGGCGAGCGCGGCCCATGGCATGACGAGGCGGCACACCGCCCGGTAGGGGCGTTTGCGGAACAGCAGCCGGACGGCGCCGGCGAGCGCGGTGAACAGTCCCAGCACCCACAGCAGCGGCCACCAGGGGGCGGCCACGTCGGTCATCGCGTATTTCTGCGCGCCGACGAGCTGCGCCATCGACGAGTCGACGGCGGCGTCCGGTTCGACCGCCGCGCCGTCGCGTGTGCGTACGCCGTCGTAACGCGCGCGCCGGTGGGCGATGCGCGCCTCCGGCACGACGACGACGCGGCGGCCGGACAGGCATAGGCGCCGGCACAGGTCCTCGGATTCGTCGAAGGTGCCGAACCAGGGGTTGGCGCCGTGCATGGCGGCGAGCGTGTTGACGGGCACGAGGGCGCCGGCGAGCGAGACGGAGAAGACGTCGCGCCGCCCGTCGTACTGCTCCTGGTCGGGCTCGCCGTCGACGACGAGCGAGACGACGCGTCCGCGCGCCGCATAGCAGCCGACGTCGTGCAGGGCGCGTCCCTCCCAGTCGAGCTGCTTGGCGCCCAGCAGCGCGGCCGTCGGCGAATTCGCCCACGCGTCGAGGAGCTTTTCGAGGCAGCGTTCGTCGGCCGGCCGGGATTCGTCGTGCAGCAGCCACAGCGTCTTCGTCGACGTGTCCACCTGCGCGTTGCGCAGCACCTTCGCGACGGCGTCGGCGAAGGAACGGGCCTGGGCGACGCGCACGATCTGGATCGAGATGCGCTGCGGCTCGGGCACCGTCTCGAGCACGTCCTCCTTCGTCGGGATGATCTCGAAGCTCGTCTGCACGGACTGCACGGTGCGCCCCGAGCAGTCGGCGACGACGATCGTGGACGGGAGCACGCTCTGGGAGAGCACGGCGCGCAGGGTGCGGGGCAGGTAGCGCAGGTCGTCCTCGACGGTGATGACGGCCGTCACGTTCGCCTCGGCGCGTTGGCTGTGCGAATACGGACGCGTCGCCAGGGCGGTGCCGATGATGCGCTGGATCTCACTGTTGCCCGAGAGTGTCATGCGTCCCAGTGTACGCAGAAGGGTCTATCCGCCCCCCGCGCCGGCGCGCGCGGGGCGCCCCCGGGGCTTCGGCCACGGTTTTCTCACCGTCATGCCCTATAATCGCATACGATCGCGTGTCGGCGGCTTGGGGCCGGGCACGCGCAGGGGCCCCGCGACGGGGAACGACGCACGAAAGGTGGACCGTTGGCCTCTCATACCGCGAAGAAGACAGGTGAAGCGAATCTGGGCAGCTCCCGCAGCGAAAGGCCGCGGCACAGCGCCGTGGCGTGGCGCATCCGCCACCGGGCGCTCGTCGTCGTCGCCTGCGTCGTCGTCGCCGCGCTCGTGTTCGCCTCCACCGCCGTGGCGTCCACCTGGATCAGCCTCAACGACGCCGTCCAGGACGGCGCCGTCAAGACCGTCTTCGCCGACGAGGAGAAGCTCGACCCCAACGAGGGGCGGCCGATCAAGTTCGTCCTCATCGGCCAGGACACGCGCGACGACGGCAACGCCGAGCTCTCCGGCGGCATGCACGACGGCGAGGACGGCCTGCACAACGCCGACACGACGATGGTCGTCGACATCAGCGCCGACCGCGAATTCATCAACATCGTCTCGATCCCGCGCGACTCGATCGTCGATGTGCCCAACTGCCGCACGAGCGGCGGCAAGGACATCCCCGCCCAGTACGGCGTCATGTTCAACTCGGTGTTCTCCACCGCCTACCGCGAGGGCGGCGACCTGTCGACGGCGGCGAGCTGCACGGTGACGGCCGTCAACGCGCTCACCGGCATGCACATCACGAACTTCGTCGTCGTCGACTTCAAGGGCCTGGCCGACATGATCGACGCGATCGGCGGCGTCGACGTGTGCATCCCGGTCGACACCGTCGACGCGAACACCGAGATGGACCTGAGGAAGGGCATGCACCACCTCGACGGACGCCAGGCGACGAACTACGCGCGCATGCGCCACGGCACCGGCACCGACGGCAGCGACATCATGCGCACGACGCGCCAGCAGTACCTCATCAAATCGGTGATCGCCGAGGCGATATCGAAGAACATGTTCACGCAGACGAGTGAACTCTACCAGCTCGCGCTCGCCGCGATCCGCTCGCTCAACATCAGCTCCGGCATGGCCGACACGAACGCGCTCGTCGCGCTCGCGTTCAGCCTGCGCCACCTCGACGTCTCGCACGTGTACGCGCAGACCGTCCCCGTCGTGCCCGCCCCCTTCGACCCCAACCGCGTCGTCTGGGCGGACAGCGCCCCCGAGGTCTGGGAGCGGCTGCGCGACGACCGTCCGCTGTACGGCGACGACGCCGCCACGACCGGCGACGAGAACGGCGAGGACCATGCCGGCGACGAAGCGACGGCGACCCCGTCGCCCTCCGCCCCGGCCGACGAGACGCCCGCCGAGTCCCCCGCCCAGACGCCCTCGGCGAAGCCGCAGCCCACCGTCGACCCGACGACCGGTCTCATCAAGCAGGAGGACGGCACGCTCATCGACCCGAACACGAACGGCGTCGTCGACGCCGAGACCGGTTCGATCCGCGACCCCGAGACCGGCCAGTACATCGGCATCGCCTACCAGTACCTCAACACGACCATCTGCTCGGTGCCCGCGAAGAGCGCATGACCACGAGATCCGCGGCGCCGGACGGCCCGCGGCACGATGAGGGCGCGACGCGCCCTGTGGAGGAACGATGAGCAACACCGATGATCCGACGACACCGCCGAGCTTCGCACCCGCTCCGCG
>NZ_MVOG01000028.1 GCF_002286915.1 Bifidobacterium italicum
CCGCGGGGCGCGGCGCGCGCCGAGAACCTGCGCTCCGGCGGCGACGGCGCCGCCTCGCACAAGGACGCCGGACGGTGAGCGCGAAGGGCGCCGACGGGCGTTGGACGCGCGTCGAGCACGGCTTCCCGCCGCTGTTCGACGCGCGTTCGCGCGTGCTCTTCCTCGGCACGATGGCCAGTCCGAAATCGCGCGAGGCCGGCTTCTTCTACATGCATCCGCGCAACCGCTTCTGGCCGATCATGGACGCGCTGTTCGCCGATCCGGACGACCCGTCGGACACGGTCGGCGCAACTGCGGCGTCGCGCCGCGCGTTCGCGCTGCGGCATCGTTTCGCGCTGTGGGACACGGTCGAATCCTGTGAGATCCTCGGCGCGTCTGACGCGTCGATCCGCGACGTCGTGCCGAGCGACCTGACGCCGATCGTGCGCGGATCCGAGATCCGGCACATCTACCCGTGCGGCGCGAAGGCGGCGGCCCTGTACGAACGCTACTGCAGGCCGATGCTGCTCGACGACGGGATCGACCTGCCGTCCACGCCGCTGCCGAGCACGTCGCCGGCCTACGCGGCGAAGACGCTCGACGACCTGATCGCGATCTACCGCGAGAAAGTGGACATGGCGGACTTCGCCTGACCCGCCGCGGCGGGCGCGCCCCATGCGCGCGTTCATGGGGCGCGTTTATGGTCTATGATGGTCTGCGCGCGCGAACGGCCGCAGGCGCTTTCGCTAAGGACGGGCGTTCGCACAGGACAATTCATGGACGAACGGATGAACATCACGGACCTCAGGGTCGGGAGACGGTGACGCAATGGCAATCGAAGTACAGGGACTGGAGATTCAGATCGGCGCGCGCACGCTGCTGCAGCCGACGAGCTTCCACGTCGCCAAGGGCGACAAGATCGGCCTCGTGGGACGCAACGGCGCCGGCAAGACGACGCTGACGCGCACGATCACCGGCGAACTGCTGCCGACGGCCGGCACGGTGCGCGTCACCGGCAAGCTCGGCTATCTGCCGCAGGACACGCATGCCGACGACCCGGAGCAGTCGGCGCTCGACCGCATGATGAGCGCGCGCGACATCGCGACGATCATCCGCCGCATGCGCAAGGCCGAAAAGGAGATGACCGACCCGGACCCGGACGTGATGACGAAGGCGATGAACCGCTACGACAAGGCGATGCAGGACTTCGAGAAGGCCGGCGGCTACGCGGCGCAGTCCGAGGCGCAGGCGATGGCGGCGAGCCTGGGGTTGCCGCAGGACGTCATGGCCCGTCCGCTCGGCACGCTCTCCGGCGGCCAGCGCCGCCGCATCGAACTGGCGCGCATCCTGTTCTCGGACGCGGACACGCTCATCCTCGACGAGCCGACGAACCATCTGGACGCCGACTCGATCGAATGGCTGCGCGGCTTCCTCAAGAAGTACGAGGGCGGCTTCCTCGTCATCTCCCACTCGGTCGAGCTGCTCGACGAGGTCGTCAACAAGGTGTGGCATCTCGACGCGCAGACCGCGCGGATCGACATGTACTCGCTCGGCTACCAGGCGTACCTGCACCAGCGCGCCGTCGACGAGGAGCGCCGCCGGCGCGAACGCGAGGTCGCCGAGAAGAAGGCGGAGCGGCTCATGCAGCAGGGCATCCGCCTGCACGCCAAGGCGACGAAGGCCGTGGCCGCGCAGAACATGATGCGCCGCGCCGAGAAGCTGCTCAACGAGACGAGCGGCGAGCAGCGCAAGGAGAAGGTCGCGGACATCCGGTTCCCCGAGCCGGCGCCGTGCGGACGCACGCCGATCATGGCGAAGGACATCTCGAAGGCGTATGGCGACAACATCGTCTTCGCCGGCGTCAACCTCGCGATCGACAAGGGCTCGCGCGTCGTCATCCTCGGCTACAACGGCGCCGGCAAGACGACGACGCTACGGCTGCTCGCCCATCTCGACGAGCCGGACACCGGTGCGGTCGAATACGGCCATGGCGCGAAGATCGGCTATTTCGCGCAGGAGCACGACACGCTCGAACTGGACATGACGGTCCTCGAGAACCTGCAGCATGTGGCCCCCGAGCTCACCGACACGCAGGCGCGTTCGATCCTCGGCTCGTTCCTGTTCTCCGGCGACGACGCGTTCAAGCCGGCGCGCGTGCTCTCCGGCGGCGAGAAAACGAGGCTCGCGCTCGCCACGCTCGTCACGTCGCGCGCGAACGTGCTGCTGCTCGACGAGCCGACGAACAACCTCGACCCCGCCTCGCGCGCCGAGATCCTCAAGGCGATCTCGAAGTACGAGGGCGCGATCGTGCTCGTCACCCACGACGAGGGCGCCGTCGAGGCGCTGCGCCCCGAACGCGTCCTGCTGATGCCCGACGGCGACGAGGACCTGTGGAACGACTCCTACCTCGAGCTCGTCGCCGAGGAGTGAGGACGCGCCCGTCTTTGCGGTCCGCTTACGCGAAACAGGGGCTTCATGGAACCGTTGCGGTTCCATGAAGCCCCTGTTTCGTCCGTGCGGCTGCGTCTTCGTCCGTACGCGCATTCAGTCGAGATCGACCGGCTCGTCGGGCGTGCCGGCCTGCGATGCGCGCATGATGTCCGGTTCGACGTAGATCTCCCAGTTGTACCAGGGCATCGACTCGCGCACCGACCGTTCGATCTTGTTGACGGTGTCCACGTCGTAGTCGCGGTCGAGCTTGGAGGTCTGCACCTTGAGGCACAGCAGGATGTTGTCCTCGGACATGTGCACGGACTGCATGTTGATGAGGTCCTCGACGCCTTCGGTGCCTTCGACCGCCTTGATGATGCGTTCCTGCGTCAGCGCGCTGACCGACTCGCCGATGAGCAGCGAGCCGGCCTTGTAGGCGAGCAGCAGCGAGCCGACGATGAGGACGACGCCGACGCACATGCCGCCGAGCGCGTCGTAGAGCTCGTCGCCGGTGGCGATGGCCAGGCCGATGCCGAGGAACGCGAACGCGAGGCCGATGAGCGCGAGCGTGTCCTCCATGATGACCGAGGCGAGGTCGGCGGATTTCGTCACGCGCCAGAATTTGTAGATGCCCATGTGCGGCATGCCGGTGTGGCGCATGCGTTCGTCCGATTCCTTGACCGACTGGTGCAGCCCGTAGCCTTCGAGACAGGCGGAGATGACGACGACGATGAGCGCGACGACGAGTTCGCCGCGGTTGGCGCCGCGCATGGCGGGGTCCTCGAGCACCTCGCCGACCTTCTTGAGCGCCTCGCTCGTCGAGAAGAAGCCGCCGACGAAGAACAGCAGCGTCGCGACGACGAAGGACGCGAGGTATTTGACGCGGTACCAGCCGAAGGGGTGCTGCGCGTTCTTGCGCCGTTTCCTGGCGACGCGGTCGCCGGCCATCAACACGATCTCGTTCGAGCAGTCCGCGATCGAATGCACCGATTCCGAGAGCATCGACGACGACCTCGTGAAGAGGAACGCGGCGAGCTTGGCGATGGCGACGCCGATGTTCGCCATGAGCGCGGCCTTGACCGCCGCTCCCTCATGTTTGCGTTCCTGCTGCGCGCTGATGCCGTCGCCCTGCGGCGCTGCGCCCTGTGCGATGTCCTTCGTGTGGCCGTCCGTCATGTCCTCGTCCTTTCCTCGTTGCTTCTCGTTGCCGTGGCGCGTCGCGTCACTCGTCGTCGGGCTCCGCGCCCGTCGCGGCATCCGGTTCCGCGTCGCGTTCGCCGAGCGACGCGCGGATGCAGACGATCGCGTTGAGCGCGCGCGGGTATCCGATGTACGGCAGGCATTGCGAGACGACGGCGATGAGGAAATGCTCGTCGTTGCCCAGCCGCAGGTTGGCCTGGATGTGCGCGCGCTCCTGCGCCTCGCAGCCGCCCTGTCCGATGAGCAGGCAGAACGTGACCATCTCACGCTGGGCGAGCGTCAGGCCTCCTCGCGTGTAATAACCGCCGAAGCAGTCGTCGGTGAGCCATGCGTTGATGTGGCGCGTATCCTCGGGTCCCTTGTGAGGGAAGTCCCTCATCGTGTCGCCGAACAGGCGCATCTCGACGCGTTCGCCGGCCGCCATGCGCCCTTCGTCGCCGACGGTGGCCTGGCCGGGCAGCGGCATCGCGACGTTCTCGGCGTTGAGGAAGTCGTTGAGCTTCCTCAGGTAGGGCAGCGCGTGGGCGAATCCGGCGTATGGCGTGGCCTGGTAGATGACCTCCTTGAGCTGCACGGACGTGACGCCGGTCCGGTAGGCGACCGGCAGCATCATCTCGAAGGCTTCCATGCCCTGCGCGCCGATGATCGCGGCGATGATAGCGAGGCACCGGTCGGTCTCCCCCAGTTTCGGGTCGTTCGCCTCGGGTTCGCGCACGACCTCGTCGTAGGCGAATCGGGAGAACAGCGCGATGTACTCCGGGTCGGTCTGGGACAGCGTGCGGTCGTCGTTCCAGAAATGGTTCATCTTCTTGTGCAGTTCCTCGAACACTGCGTGCCTCCTGTCCGGTTGTCGCGGCGGTCCCGCGCATGGCCGGCGCGACAACCGCGCACGGCCGGAAAAACATGCCTACGACGTCCGTATAATACGACAGGCCATCACGTCATGCCCATGACGTTCCGCGCGGGCGGCGCGTATTTCGCCATGGGCTGACGGATGATGGGGCGGCGGGGCCGTCCGGCCCCGCGGGCGCTCACTTGGTCTGCAGCTTGTCGCTTGCCGCGTCGAAGTCGCTCACCGGCGTGGCCACGATCGTCGGGTCGTCGTAGGTGGCCATGTAGTAGGTCTTCGTCTTCGCCGAGTAGCCGCTCGTGAACATCGTCTTCTCGTACTGGCCGTCGGCCATCGCGCTCATGCCCTCGATCATCGCGGCGCTCGAAAGCGTCTTGAACAGGCGGGTGACGTTGTCCTTCTCGCCCTGCTTGTCCGGGTAGTGCGCGTTCGCGTAGGCGATGCGCACGAAGCGGGACATCGAGTTCGGGTCGCCCGGCAGGCCATGGGCGCTCAGGCCCGCGCCCCACGGCTTGAGCTCGGCGCCGCCCCACTTGACGGGCTTGACCATCGTCGGCACGCAGTTGATGTAGTTGATGAGGTTCTGGCGGTGCACCGGGAACTCCGGCTGGTTCGTCATGACGTCGATGTCGTCGTCGTAGACGTGCATGCCGCTCGCCGTGTATTCGACGACGATGCTGCGCGTCGCGTCGGCGATGATCCAGTGCAGCATCGCGACCGGGTACTGGTCGTTGATCGGCTTGGCGACGATCGTCACATTCTTGAGCGCCTCGGCGACGTCGTCGACGCTCGTGAAGCTGCGAGCCACCCACAGCGGGAACTCGTAGGCGGCCACGTTCGTCGTGAAGTTGACACTGTCCTCGGCGTACTGCGCGTAGCCGGGGAAGTTGAGCCCGGCGACGGTCAGGCCCGCGTCGTTCGCGCAGTCGAAGTAGAGCGGCGTGTCCTCGACGATGATGCCGACGCCGATGACGGCGTGGTTGCGGTCCTCGGCGTTGAACGCCGGCTGGTAGTCGTAGTCGGCCGGCGTGTACACGATCTTCTCGCCGTAGCCGCATTCCCAATCGAGGTTGCGGCCGAAGTAGAGGTTGCCCTCGCCATCGACGAAACGCACTGCACTGCACATGATGATGTTCCTTTCCATGTCGCGGACGGCCTCGCCGCCCGCGTTCGATCGCGCGCGCCGCCCGGCGGGGCGGGTCGTGCGCCGTTGCCGCCATTGTAGGGAGCGGTTCGGCGCGTGCGCGCCGGTTATCGTTGTCAGAGGAAGCGGCGCGGCACTGCGCCCCGGCGTTCGGCCGGCGGCGCACACGGCGCACGGTACTAGAGTGGATGGCGTATGTGTTTGCCCTTCCCGGCCATGCGCTCGCACGTCGCGGGAAGGCGGGGAAAGGACCGACGATGAACGATCACGGCACGCGCGGCGCCGCCATGGCGGCCGCGCAGGACATCGAACCCGAGGAGGGGCCGCGCACCGACGTGCTGCGCTCGTGCGCCTACGGCGTGGCGACGGTGCGCGCGCTCGAACGCCCGCTGCTCGACGACGGCGTGCCGCTCATGCGCATGGCCGCCGCGGCCGCGGCGCGCCGCGTGCTCGACGTCATCGACGAACAGGGATGGGATGCGGACACGCTGCGCGTGTGCGTGCTCGCCGGCGCCGGGGACAACGGCGGCGACGGCCTGTACTGCGGCGCGATGCTCGCCGGCGAAGGCCTCAACGTGACGGCGATCGCCGTGGGCCGTTCTCTGCACGACGAGGCGTACGGCGCGTTCCGCGAGGCCGGAGGCCACGTCTTCACGCTCGACCCGAACGCGAGCATCCCGGGAGCCCCCGTCGGATTCTCCTCCGGCGAGGCCGGCGCACGCCTCGAACAGGCCGTGCGCTTCTCCTCACGCGCGCACATCATCATCGACGCGATGACCGGCATCGGCGTCAACGGCGCCCTGCACGGCATCCCCGCGGCCATCGCCGAAGCCGTCGGCACGCACGGAACACCCGGGCGCCCCGCGCTTCCCGACGACGAACTCGACATCGAATTCCCCTTCGTGCTCGCCATCGACACGCCCTCCGGCATCGGCGTCGAGGACGGCACGCTGCCCGGCGCCTACATCCCCGCGGACGTGACGATGACGTTCGGCGCGCTCAAGCCCTGCGCGATGCTGCCGCCCGCCTGCTACGCGTGCGGCCGCGTCACGCTCGTCGACTTCGGCTTCGACGTCGACGACGCCGAACCGGACGTCGAGATCGTCGACCGCACCTTCGCCCAGTCCGCGATCCGCGTCCCGTGCCTCGAGGGCGCCAAATACGAACGCGGCGTGGCCGGCCTGATCACCGGCTCCGACGCCTACCCGGGCGCCGCCGTCCTGTCCACATGCGCCGCCGCGCGCTCGAACATCGGCATGGTGCGCTATCTGGGCCCCGAGCGCGCCCAGGACCTTGTGCTGCACGCGCTGCCCGAAGCCGTCGTCGGCAAGGGACACGTGCAGTCCTGGATCGTCGGCTGCGGCATCCCCGACGGCGCGCACGGCGACGAGCGGGACCTGCAGCGGGCCCGCGCGAAGGCCCTGCTCGCCCACTACTCGCTCGACTGCGGCGATGACGCCCGCCGCGCCGCGCTCGCGATGCCGCCGATCGTCGTCGACGCCGGCGCGCTCGACCTGCTTCCCGCGCATGTACCCGCACACGTCGTCGTCACACCCCACGTCGGCGAGATGGCGGCGCTGCTCACCCGCCTCGGCGAGACGACCGACGCCGCCGACGTGGCCGCCCGTCCGCTGAACGCCGCGCGCCGCGCCTGCGAACTGACCGGCGCGACCGTCCTGCTCAAAGGCGCGATGACCGTCATCGTCGGCGCCGACGACGCCGGCGCGACGCGCACGCTCGTATGCGGCCGCGCACCCGCGTTCCTCGCCACGGCCGGCGCCGGCGACGTGCTCGCAGGCATCACCGGGGCGATGCTCGCCCAACAGGCCGACGAGGTCGTCGCGGACCCCTCGCTCGCCGCCGAGGTCGTCGCCGGCGCCGCCTACGTGCACGGACTCGCCGCCGCGCTCGCCTCGCACAGCGACCAGCGCGCATGGAACGAGCCGACGCTGTTCTCCGACGGCGCCGCGGACACACACGCCGCAGAATCGGTCGGCCATCCGATCGTCGCGATGGATGTCGTCGACGCGCTGCCCGCCGCCTTCGACATGCTCAACGCGACCGCGCGCTACGAGTGACGCGCGCCCACGCGCCGGACACAAGACCACCACCCATGACGGACGCCCCGCGGGACGCCGCCGTACAGAAAGGAACCACCATGACGCTGCTGCAGCACGACGTCGTCGACTTCACCCTTCAGGCCTACCAGAACGACGCCATCAAGACGGTGTCCAAATCCGACCTGCTCGGCCACTGGTCGCTGCTCTTCTTCTACCCCGCCGACTTCTCGTTCGTCTGCCCGACCGAGCTCGAGGACCTCGCCGACCACTACGACGCGTTCAAGCAGGACGGCTGCGAGATCTATTCCGTCTCCTGCGACACCCAATGGACGCACAAGGCATGGCACGACGCGAACGAGAAGATCGGCAAGATCTCCTTCCCGATGCTCGCCGACCCGACCGGCGAGCTCGCACGCGACCTCGACACCTACAACGAACACACCGGGCTGGCCGAACGCGGCGACTTCATCATCGACCCCGAAGGACGCGTCGTCGCCTACGAGGTGATCTCGTCGAACGTCGGCCGCGACGCCGCCGAGATCCTGCGCCGCGTCAAGGCCTCCCAGTTCGTCTACGAACACACCGACCAGGTGTGCCCGGCCAGCTGGGAGCCCGGAGACAAGACGATCAAGCCGAGCCTCGACCTCGTCGGGGAGCTGTGATGGGCAACGCCGGACAGGACTTCTACGACGCCGTCGTCATCGGCGGCGGCCCCGCCGGGCTCACGGCGGCGATGTACCTCGCGCGTGCGCGCTACCGCACCCTCGTCGTCGAGAAGGATGACTTCGGCGGCCAGATCACGATCACCGACGAGGTCGTCAACTACCCCGGCGTCCCGATGACCGACGGCCGCGCGCTCGCGTCGGCGATGCGCCGGCAGGCCCTGGACTTCGGCGCCGAGCTGCGTACGGCCGACGTGACCGGCATCGACATGCTCGACGACGGAGTCAAACTCGTGCATACGACGCGCGGCGACGTGCGCGCCTTCGCCGTCGTGCTCGCGATGGGCGCCGCTCCGCGCCGCATCGGCTTCGCCGGCGAACGCGAATACGCCGGACGCGGCGTGGCCACCTGCGCGACCTGCGACGGCGAGTTCTTCACCGGACGCGAAGTCCTCGTCGTCGGAGGCGGCTTCGCGGCTGCCGAGGAATCGGTGTTCCTGACGCGCTACGCGCGCAAGGTCACCGTGCTCGTGCGCGAGGACGACTTCACCTGCGACGCGCAGATCGCGGAACGCACGAAGAGCAACCCGAAGATCGACGTCCTCTACCACACCGAGCTCGACGGCGTCGAAGCCGGTGGCCAGGGCCTCGTCGCGGCGACGCTGCGCGACGCGCGCACCGGCGAACGGCGCCGCTGGCAGCCCGAGCACGGCGGCGCTTTCGGCGTCTTCGTCTTCGCCGGCTACGTGCCGCAGACCTCGATCGTCGACGGCTTCGTGCGGCTTGACGACGACGGCTACGTGATCTGCGACCCGACGACGCTCGAGACGTCGGAGTCCGGCGTCTACGCCGCCGGCGACCTGCGCGTCAAGGACCTGCGGCAGGTCGTCACGGCCACCGCCGACGGCGCGATCGCCGCCGTGCACGCCGAACAGTACGCGGCCGAGGCCTCCAGGCGCACCGGCGTCGTCCCCGAACGCCCGTCCGACTCCGTCTACGAACGCAAGGAGCGCGAGGCGCATGCGGACGTGCCGCCCGAAACGACGCTCGCACCGGCGTCCAGCGACGTCGAGGACACGCCCGCACCGCAGGTCGCTTCGTTCTTCGACGACGACGTGCGCACGCAGCTCGCGATGGTCTTCTCACGCATGCAACGTACGGTCACGCTGCAGCTGCAGCTCGACGACACGCCGCTGAGCGTCGAGCTCAAGGCCTTCGTCGAGGAGCTCGTGCGGCTGAGCGACGGACGGCTCGAGATGGTGGCCGACACGGTGGAACGCGTCGACGAGCACGGCCGCGGCGTCTTCAACGCGACGCTGCCGCTGCCCTTCGCCGCGCCGGTCGTCAGCCTGCTCGTGCGCAACGATGCCGACGAGCTCGTGCCCACCGGCATCGCGTTCCATGGCGTGCCCGGCGGCCACGAGTTCAACTCCTTCGCGCTCGCGCTGTACAACGCGGCAGGTCCGGGACAGCCGCTTGCCGACGGCGAACGCGAACGCATCGAGGCGATCCACGATCCGGTCGACGTGATGCTGCTCGTCTCGCTGACGTGCACGATGTGCCCGGAGACGGTGCGCGCCGCGCAGCGCATCGCGTCGCTCAACCCGAACGTGCGCGCCGAGGCGTACGACATCGCGCGCTACCCCGAGCTCAAGGAACGCTACGACGTCATGAGCGTGCCGTGCATCGTTGTGACGCGCGGCGGCGAACAGCGCACCGACTTCGGCAGGAAGGGCGTCACGCCGATGCTCGACCTCATCGAACACGTCTGATACGGCCGTCGTTCATATGCGAGGAGAATCCCCGTCCGCGGGGATCCTCCTCGCATATCAGCACCATGTCCGCATATGCACTGTCCGCCATTTGTACTGCACGGGCGCGCACATCGGCGCCCGTGCAGTACACTGGCGATGTCATTCTCATCTTCATCCGATGCACCCAAGCGAGGTTCCCGATGGCCGATGCCCGTCCGATCACCGATGTCGTCTTCGATTTCTGCGGCGTGCTCGTCGACTGGCAGTGCCATTGCGCGCTCGACGGTCATGTGGACGCCGAGCTCGTCGAACGCATCTGCGCCGACGACGACCCCTACGGCTTCTTCCACTACGAGGATCTGATGGACGGCGGCATGCGGCTCGACGACGTGCTGCCGGTCGTCGAACGGGAGCACGGCAAGGACATCGCCGCGATCTACCGGTACTACATCGAACACTACGGCGACGCATTGCCGGGCATGGTCGCCGGCATGGAGGAGCTGCTGCGCGACCTCAGGGCCGCGGGCGTGCACGTGTGGGGGCTGACGAACTGGGCCGAGGAGACCTTCCATTTCGCTTTCGACCGCTTCCCGCAGCTTGAGGGGCTGCTCGAGGGCACCGTCGTCTCTGGCGTCGAGAAGTTGCACAAGCCCGAGGCGCCGATCTACCGGCTCGCCGAGGAACGCTTCTCGCTCGACCCGCCGACGACCGTGTTCGTCGACGACACGGCGAGGAACGTCGCGGGCGCCGAGGCGCTCGGCTGGCACGGCATCCGCTTCACCGACGCGGCCGGCGCGCGTGACGCACTGCGCGGACTCGGCGCGGCCATCTGAGGCTTCATCGGGCAAGCATCGGCAAACGGCAACGGAAAGGACTGGCATCGCATGGCCACATTGCTGCAGCTCAAGTACATCGTCAAGATCGTCGAATGCGGCTCGATGAACGAGGCCTCGCACATGCTGTACATCTCGCAGCCGGCGCTGAGCTCATCGGTCAAGGAACTCGAGAACGAACTCGGCATCGAGATCTTCACGCGTTCGTCGCAGGGCATCGCATTGACGGTGGACGGCGCCGAGTTCCTCACCTATGCGCGCCAGGTGCTCGACCAGGTCTCGCTGATGGAGGAACGCTACAAGAACGCGAAGCCGCGCAAGCAGCTGTGCTCGGTCTCGACGCAGCACTACATGTTCGCCGTCGAGGCTTTCGTCAAGATGATCGAATCGATCCGTTCGGACGAATACGAGTTCACGATCCGCGAGACGCGCACGCGCGACATCATCAACCAGGTCGCGAACATGCGCTCGGACATCGGCATCCTGTACCTGTCCGACTTCAACAAACAGGTCATCGGCAAGCTGCTGCGCGAGAAGCATCTCGAGTTCCATCCGCTGTTCCGCGCGCCGTTGCATGTGTTCATCGCGCGCACGAACCCGCTCGCGATGAAGAAGAAGGTCACGATGGAGGACCTCAGGCCCTTCCCGTTCATCCAGTACGAGCAGGGCGAGGAGGGCAGCTTCTACTTCGCCGAGGAGGCGGTGTGGCCGGACCAGTCCCCCAAGCAGATCAACGTGACCGACCGCGCGACGATCCTCAACTTCATCATCGGCCTCAACGGGTACACGGTGTGCACCGGCATCGACAACGGCGACCTCAACAACGAGAAGATCGTGACGGTGCCGCTCGACACCGACGTGACGATGCTCGTCGGCTGGATCTCGCACGAGCGCGCCAAGCTGACGAAGCCGGCGCAGGTGTATCTGGACAAGCTCAGGGACGTGCTCGGCGAGCATGGATACGACGTCATCGAGCAGTGAGCGCGCCTGCGCTCACTAAGGATGGCCCTCGCGGCCTTCGCATGGGTGTCATCCGGCCCCCGCATGCATCCCTTAAACGGTTGCGGGTCATCGCCGGAACGCGAATCCAGACGCATTGCAATGCCTTCCCCTTTCCGCCTCTCCGTTCCTCCGCCCTCGCCCATCCATGGCTCTCTCTTCTCCCGCATAACCTAGGATTTCGTCTATGTCGGCGAGTTATGCGCGGACTGGGTGCATGTCCGATTTGATGCCCCATGCTTTTGGAACATGAGCTTACAGGTCATGTTCGAATCCATGATGCATCGGAACAGCAATCGACAAATGCGCACATCCTCGCCATCCCTGCAATGACCTTCATCGAAGAGATCGCCGCATAACCTAAGATTCCAGTCGAAATATCGAGTTATGCATGATGAAGCGATGCGGCGGCCATCGGGAAGACCTTCTTCCTTAGATGCTTGTCGTGCTGTGTTCAGATTGGTGCTTGGCGCGGTGGTTCGGGGTGTGATGCTTACTAACAGTAAGTACCTGTATATTCGTATGATATAATGACTCCATGCAGGACATCGACATCTTCTCCAAGGACTGCCCCACCCGCTTCAACCTGTCGGTCATCAGCGGAAAATGGGGGCTGCTCATCATTCTGGCGCTGGCGGACCGCTCGCTGCGCTTCAGCGAACTGGTGCGTACGATCGGCGGCATCAGCGAACGCATGGCGTCGCAGACGCTCAAGTATCTGGAACGCTGCGGCGTCGTGCGCCGGCGCGTCGTGCAGCATGCGAAGCCGCCGCAGGTGTACTACGAGCTCACGCCGCTGGGACGCCAGTTCGTCGCTCCCCTCTCCCAGCTCGTCGAGATCGCGAACCGCAACGTGGACGCGCTGATCTACCATCACGACTGATCGCAGGGCGGCGCTGCTGCAGCGAGCGCCAGCGGCGCCATGATCGCCTTGTAGAGGGTCGCATAGGCGGATCCGTATGAACGTCGTCTGTACGGCTCCCCCGTCTCCGTATAATCCTTCTGCCCATGACAGGCGAAGGTTGCGCGGTGCCACATGGGCTTTCCCGTAACGCGCATGTCATCGTTGACGGCCCGACCGATCACGCCTCATGCAGCCACCGGTCTCATACATCGGGAATCCGGCGCGTCCGCGGACGGTCCTGATTAGACTCCCGCATTAAACCATTGGGAAGGAGATCGGCATGACCGAACCAGACCGCCTGCCCGTTTCCTCCAAGCCGACGCATATCGGCGAACTGGTGTCCGCGTTCGAGGATGAGCCGTTCGCTGACGCCATCGACCGTCTGATCTGGAATGGCCACCGTTCGGATGCCACCGCATTCGAACGGTATGCGGCGCGCGAGCTGGAGGCGTCCGACGTCGCACAGCTGCGCCGCATCAGCGCGCAATATCCTCTTCGGGTCGTGCGACTGGACAACGGCTCCGCGTGGATTGCCGTACCTGATGAGATGTCTCCCGCAGACCGTGCGGTCGTGCATGCCGTGGAGGCCGCGCTCACGCGTCTGTTCGCCGCGGATGCCATGGCATGCTCGCTGGATGAAGGCCAAGGGCTCCTCACCACGCTCACCGACGCCGACTTGGGCGAGCTGGATTCGCTGATCCTCGGCGATTGGTGCGAACGCATGCAGTTCGTGCGCCGTCAGCCGGATCTCGATGTCGATCGATCTGAGCAGTACATGGGCGATGGCGACTGGGGTGCGATGCTCAAGTGCTGCGCGGTCAGCGAGTCGATCGTGCTTCCGCTGCACTATGAGTATCGCTGCGACTTCGACCGCGCGTCCGGCACGATGGGCATCGTGTTCCAGGCGCCCACGGCCGGCCAATTCAGCCTGTACGTCTACGACGGATGTGGCTGTTGGAGTCTACTTTCCGATGAGCGGCGCGCGGCGCGGGCGTCCGCGTACACGCTGTTGCTTGCGGGTGTCGTGGCGCAGGTTGGCTTCAGCGCGCATGCCGGTACACGTACGGTGTGGGCCACCGCATACGCGGACTCGGTGCAGCGGATGGAGCGGCCCGTCGTGAGCCTTACCGTGGACCGTGCGGATTTCGACGCGCGCGTCGCGCCGCAGTATGCGGCCGGGCTGGATGATGTGGTCGTGGATGGTGACGCGGAGGGCGCCTTGCGCGTCCTGCGTGCCGCGGGTGCATGCAGCGTGCGGCTGGATGCGCTCACCGGCGCGCTGGACGTGATACAGCCGCTGCCTCTGCCGCAGCCTCTACTCGACGGACGCACCCCCCTATGGAGGGACAACCGTGCGCTGCCGGCGAATCTGCAACGTCGGCTGCATGCGCTCAACGCGCGCTCATTGGACACCGAACATGATGACGGGGTCGTCACCTATGAGCAGATCGCTCGGATCGAACAGGAGAACCGGGACTCCCCGCTCATCATGGAGGCCGAGCTTGAGTCGGCGATCGCACGGATCGAATCGACGATGCCCAACGACGGCAAACAGCCGCTGTTCTGCGAGCATGCGCACGAACGCGCGGCGGTCGGCATGCTGTTCGCCACGCCATCCACGATCTACAGGCGCGTGCCGAAGTCGCTGTATTACGCGCATCTGGCGCTCGCGAACCTCTACATGAAGGAGGGAAGCGTACAGGCGGCGCTCAGGCATGCACACGCGCTTGTGGAACTGGCTCCGCTCACCGCGGCATCGTATTCCACGCTGGCGCTCGTGGTCTGGAGGACGACCCACGACGCCGATACGGCGATGCATGCGTTCCGCACGGGGCTCAAGCATGCCGTCACCCTGCGCGACCGCAGTCTGCTGTATCTGCATCTGGGCTATCTGCTCGCCGACGTCGGCAGGAGCGCACTCGCGCTCGCCTGCGTGCAATGCGGGATCGACGGCGATCTGCCCTATGACGAGATCGACGACGCCATCGAGATGTTCCTGCGACTGCGTGCGCGGCTCGGGCGCGAGCAGCCGTTCGACGACGACGAGAGGGCGCAGCTGCTCGGCGCGCAGGACTTGGACATCGACGAGACGTCCAAGGCCTGGATGTTCGCCCGAGGTGCCGCCGAGGAGCTCGCCGACTGCGGTTTCAAGTACGCGGCCGGCGTGTCCATGGTCGCCGACAACGATCTGATGCGCGCATTGAGCGCCAGCCTCCGGTACGGCATGCTCAAACCTCGGATGGTGGAGCAGGACGCGCGCGGTCGGCGAACGCGCTCCTGAAGACGGACGCGGACGCCCTTCGGCATGGACCGGCCGCGGCGCGCATCGCGGCCGGTCCATGCTTATTGGTTCCTGCCCGCAGACATGCCTTGAGGCGCCTGATAGGCGTTGCGCAGCCGGATGAGATCGTCGCTGTCGAACGCCTTCGCGTCGGATGCGTCCGTGGCGGCCGCATCATCGATGCGCGCGTCCGCATCCTCCGGCCACGCGCGTCCGGAGTGGAATTCCTTGAGTATATGCCCGTCGGCGACGGTGAAGACGAATCCTTCGATATGCTCGCCGCGGTCGGTGTAGTCGTCGCGGATGATGTCGGCGACGAAGGCACGCGCCGCATCCTCGTCCCCGAGTACCGTCACGCGCTCTTTGACCGGCACGCCAAGGCTTTCTGCGAGCGCCGCGAGTTCGTCGTAGTCGCATAGTTCCTGGAATTCGAAGCTGTTGCGCACCGCGTCGAGCAGGTAGGCAGTCGTCTTGGGGTATTCGATGATGTGCTTGTCGTGTGCTTTGTCGCATACTTCGAGCAGCAATGTGGCGTTGTGCTCACGGCAGTATGCCTTGAGTTTGTCCTGTGTGGTGACGGTGATGCCGTCGCCGCGCGCGCCGACGACGTCCGGCGGCCCATATGCGCCGCGCATGCGGACCATCGGCGCATCCGCGTCCGCGCCGTGGGCGCGATGCGGCTACACTACTGAAGCAACGCCGGGCGTAGGCGCCCGATTCGTGACGGATCCTAAGGAGGGCATCATGTTCGGAGCGATCATCGGCGACATCGTCGGTTCGAAGTACGAGTGGCATCCGATCAAGACGAAGGATTTCCCGCTGTTCTCCGACGGCTGCCGCTTCACCGACGACACGGTGATGACCTGCGCCGTGGCCGAGGGCATCATGAACGGCGGCGGCGCCGACGACTTCATCGACGCGATGAAAAAGTACGGGCGCATGTACCCGAACGCCGGATACGGCGGCCGCTTCCGCAAGTGGCTCGCCTCGGACAGCCGCGAGCCGATCGGCAGCTTCGGCAACGGCGCCGCGATGCGCGTTTCCCCCTGCGGCTGGATGATGGACTGCGGTTTCCTGGCGCGCACCGGTTTCATGCCGATCGTCGGCCGTCAGCTGGCCGAACGTTCGATAGCCGTGACGCACGACCATCCCGAAGGCATCAAGGGCGGCATGGCCGTCGCCGACGCGATCTTCCTCGCGCGCTACTGGTTCGGCGGCTGCCACGGCGAGTTCGAGCGCGGCATCGCCGACGACCCGGCCGAATGCAAACAGCGCATCCGCGACTACATCAACCACGAGTACGGCTACAACATGAGCCTGCCCATCGACCGCATCCGCCCCGCATACCGTTTCGACGTGACCTGCCAGGGTTCGGTGCCCGAGGCGATCTGCTGCGTCCTTGACAGCGACGGCTTCGAGGACGCGATCCGCAACGCCGTGTCGCTGGGCGGCGACAGCGACACGCAGGCCGCGATGGCCGCGAGCATCGCACAGGCCGCCTACGGCATCCCCGACGACATCGGCGAGCAGGCGCTCTCCTACCTGCCCGGCCCGCTGCGCGACGTGCTCGAACGCTGGGACGACTTCTACCGCGAGCGCGACAAGCCGCCATTGTTCTTCGAGCATCGTCCGTTCGCCGCGTAGCTCATGTGTCGATGCGGGTGATCTCGCGCAATGCCTTGTTGCGGTAGGTGAGGTCGCCACGCGCGTCGAATCCGAGACGCTCCCAGAACATGTTGCCGGCGTCGTTGTGCGCGAAGACGACGAGGGCGACCTTGACGATACCTTCGTTCGCGAGCGCATGCAGCGTCGCGTTGACGAGTGCGGTGCCGATGCCTTGGTGTTGGCGTTCGTGGCTGACGGCGGTGTGGTAGATGTAGCCGCGTCGCCCGTCGTGCCCCGCGAGGATGGCTCCGTCGATGANGNCGTCGTCGTTTTCGTGGACGAAGCTGGTGGTGGGGTTGCGTTGGAGGTATCTGGTGATGCCCTGGCGTGAGTCGTCAATGGTGTTGAGTCCCATGCCGGGGCATGAAGTCCAGCATGCGACGACGGCGTCGTAGTCGTCGGGTGTCATGATGCGGATCATGGGTGCTCCTTGAATAATCAATGCGTATGTGAGATAGGAATCACGGAAGCGACCAACACTCCCTGCAGCAGGTCTCAATGAGTTATCTTTGATAATCATAGCCTCATCCACATCGAGCACATCACACTATTAAGTAAATATCACGACGCATTCACAACAAACTGGTACTGCAAACAAGTAGAGATTCGGCGATTCAGCACATCTCTACCTATAAACGTACATACCGCAACATGCCCCCCTGATTTCCCTCATCGTTAATCCGACATCCATGTTCTTCGCCCTAACCGAAAAGACAGCGCACCCGTAGCAGAGTTGGTCAATTCTCCCTCAACGTCAATTAGTAGACCTATGATAGATATATCAGTTTTACTACTCATCCTTCTGTTCAATCTTTGTAAGTCATCGGCAAGAGTCCCCAACACAACGTTGCAAGTAAGGCGAAGAAATGGAAGATAAGAATCATCACAGAACAACTATCACAAGAGTAATTACAGTTACCGCATTCATTATAACTTTAATAACTATTTTTATCTTAATTAGCAAAAGAGTTATCAATATTAAAATTACTTATATACCCGTCAAATGGGAATGGAACTTCTGGACTTGCGCGGAAGCGATCGGCACCATCGGCGCCACCTTCGTCGCTTTGTTCGGCTTGAATCTAAAAGAAAGCAGGGAGAAGCGCCGCTCAGTGGCCAAAGTGGTATCCTCTTGGATTTCAGAAAAGAGTAAACCAAACGCAGATGGTAGTTCGTATGTTCGCACGGCAGTCATTCACATAAACAACGAAAGCGACGAACCAGTATATGACATTGCCGTGAACACGACTCTTGACGGCGGAGAGCATTGGATTGGACCACTTTCAGCTCCTGATCTGATACCCGTTCTTCCAGCCCACCGAGAACTGCAATTCGACATTACGATTCCACTACTTGGCCATAAACATTGGAGTACACCGCAAGTGGCCTGCACCTTTGCTGACCCCAACGGCAGGATATGGGAACGCAACATTGACGGAACCCTAAAGGACTGCAGCAAAGAAAAGCCCCGCTGGGTAGACCTGCAAGACGATGAGCCACTTGTGAAAGACTACGATTTCACTCTATTTAATCCGATGGCCGTCTGCCTGAGCTTTCTTGACCTACTTAATAGAGACCCATGCGGAGAAGATATGAAGAACCTGCTTTCTCCACAAGCGGTTGGTTGGAAAGATGTGGACTGGGAGAGCATCAGGCACGATTTTGGGAAATGCGCGCCGACATCCAATGTTCGCTTTCCAGCACCTCAAGTCGCGATCATCTTACTAACGGACGACGAATCACTTCAAGGAAAGAAAGTCGAAGGTTGGAGGCAAAGAATTGACGCGAAAGCAATTGTCACCTTGACTTTCTCCCATGACCAAGGCTGGAGAATATTTGGAATAGGGAATCGCGTACTTCCCGAAGACATTCTCTTCCCCGAAGGAACGCTTACGCAAAGCTAAATTAAAGAATTTGAATAGAAACACCGCTCATGCATCCTCTTCGCTTTTGCGTGTCGTGTGATGTTGGCTACACTGAAACCAGCTGCACAGGGACGATTCGTGGAGGAGATGCGATGCAGGAGCGTTGGGGGGTCGAGCGTGAGCAGCAGGACACCCGCTATCGTCTCTCGTTCACCGTCGGCGGTCTGCTGATGCCGCAGGGCGTGGTGTGCGCGCGTCGCTTCGTCGATTCCCGTCCGCAGCCGGATGTGCCGAATGTTCCGGTGGGTGCGGCGATCGTGTCCATTCGTGACGAGGTCGTCGATTCCAACATGCTGGCGATTCGCACCGTGTCCGCGAACAGGCGCGTCACGGCGGAGGTGTGCAAGCGGCTGAGCGCCCTGTCCTATGCGGAGCTTGCATTGTTGGCTTCGGATGCCGTGTCCCCGCAGGACCGCCGTTATCTGATGTGGATCGCGATGTGCCGGTATTACCTGTTCGTCGGCGAGTTCGCCTCCGAGGTGCTTCGCGAGCGCTTCCTGCTCGGCGAGACGATCTCCCATGCCGACTATGACCGTTTCGTGCTCAACAAGGCACTGTGGCATCCCGAGCTCGAGTCGGTCAGCGCTGCGACGGCGTCGAAGCTGCGCGGCAACGTGTTCAAGGCGATGCGCGAGGCCGGGCTAGTCGAGGGGGATCCCCGCGGCGTCTGCTCGATCGTCCCCGCCGTGTTCGGCAGTTTGCTGGCCGCATTGGAGGGGCCGGATTCCGCTGCGTCGTCGTTCTTCCCTTCCCGTGGTCCAATGAACTGAGGTCATATGCAATCGTCTTCCTTCCCCGGCTATGATGCGCTCCTGTCCGATGGCTCCTACGACGCGGCCAAGGATTTCGAACATGTGTTCGAAGTCATGTCGCAGCCGTCGTTTTTGCACATGACCGGCCTGGGCGGCGAGCAGCCGTTCTACATCTGCGACTATCCGGCCGAACGCGAGCTCGAGGTGCGCGGATGCATCGATACGCTTGCCGCGCGTCTGCGTACGACGAAGTACGCGGACGGCTCCCCCGCCCCTAGCATCCTGCGCATCGACCTGTTCGACAGCGTATGCGACTTCCTTCGCCACCGCGACGTGCTCGAACGCGTCATTGACCTCGAACCACGCCGGCATACGCCGATCTCCTCCGACCCGATGCGCGACGGGTTCCTCGAACTGCTCGTCAACATGGTGAACGCGACGAGGAACAACCTGTACGACTTCCTCGCCGAACATTACGACGAGGCGTTCGGGAAAGGCGGAGCGGACATCGTGTTCATCACCGGCATCGGCGCCGTCTACCCGTATGTGCGCGGCCACACGCTGCTCAACAACCTACAGGGGCGCATCGAGGGCAGTCCCCTCGTCATGTTCTTCCCCGGCACCTATGCGCAGAGTTCCGCGTCAGGCTCGTCGATGCGCCTGTACGACCGGATCGAGGCGGAGAACTACTACCGGGCAAAGAACATCAGGGACGT
The DNA here is from genome assembly GCF_002286915.1 of Bifidobacterium italicum. GTDB lineage: Bacteria > Actinomycetota > Actinomycetes > Actinomycetales > Bifidobacteriaceae > Bifidobacterium > Bifidobacterium italicum. The sequence continues at coordinate 20,155 of NZ_MVOG01000028.1, forward strand.
GTCCGTCATCAGCTGACGACGGCCCACATCCGACGACACGACATACGAACCACAGCAGACAGGGAAGGGAATCATGGACGACACAATCGCACTCAAAGGCATCTTCACGAAGGACATCGACCGGCGCATCAACGGCGTGATCAAGGCGCACGACGACAGGGCCCTCGCCCAAGAGATTGACGAATACGTGCTGACGAACGAGATCCAGCACAACCTCGAGAAGTTCCTGGACGCCTACGACGACCCCGACAACCATGTGGACAACGGCGCATGGATCTCGGGCTTCTTCGGCTCGGGCAAATCGCACCTGCTCAAGATGCTCTCCTTCATCCTCGGCACCGTGCCGGACGCCCTCATCGACAGGAACGGCGACCCGTCGATCCCCTCGCGCGAGCGCATCGTGCGCACGATGATGGCCAAGGCGCACAACCAGGACAACTTCGAGCTCGAGGGCCTGCTCGACCGTTCGCTGCGCATCCCCGCCACGTCGATGCTGTTCAACATCGACCAGAAGGCGGACAAGAGCAAGCAGGCGCCGCTGCTGTTCACGTTCATCGACGTCTTCAACGCCGCATGCGGCTATAGCGGGAGCAACCGCAGCGTGGCGCGCTTCGAACGCGACCTCGATGCCAACGGCAAGTACGAGGCGTTCAAGCAGGAGTTCGAGACCCGTGCCGGCAAATCGTGGCAGGAGGGGCGCGACGAGGCCATCCTGTGGGATCCGGAGATCGGCCACGCCTACGCGGACGTGACGGGCGGCGAACCGCAGGCCGACATCATCGGCCGGTACGAGAACGGCTTCTCCGCAAGCGTCGACTCGTTCACCAACGACGTCGTCGACTGGCTCGACTGCCAGTCCCCCGACCACCGCGTCCTGTTCATGGTCGACGAGGTCGGCCAGTTCATCGGCGACGACACGCACCGCATGCTCGACCTGCAGTCGATCGCCGAGGACCTGAACGCGAAGACGAACGGGCGCGCATGGATCGTCGTCACCTCCCAGGAGAACCTCGACACGATCATCTCCAACCAGAGCCACCGTCAGGGCAACGACTTCTCGAAAATCCAGGGCCGCTTCTCGATCAAGCTCAAGCTCGACAGCGCCGACACGATGGAGGTGATCCAGAAGCGCCTGCTCGCCAAGAAGCCCGAATACGTCCCCGAGCTCGAGGACCTGTGGGAGCGCAAACACGACGATATGCGCACACTGTTCGAGTTCAACGCCAACACGCACTTCCAGGACAACAAGGCCGCGACGGAACCGGACTTCGTCGCCTCCTACCCGTTCCTCAACTACGAGTTCGGCCTGCTGCAGTCCGCGTTCCATGCGATGAGCGACTTCGGCATGTTCAGCGGCAGGCACTCCTCGGTCGGCGAACGTTCGATGCTGTCCGCATGGAGCGCGACGCTGCAGGCCACGGCCGACGAACGCTTCGGCTACCTCGTCCCCTTCGACCGTCTCTTCGACGGCATCAAGGACATCCTGCAAAGCACGCAGACGCACCGCATCACCGAAGCCGACCAACGCCTCGATCCGGATGTGCGCGTCCTCGGCGTGCGCCTGCTCAAAGTGCTGCTCATGGTCAAGCACATCAAGGACTTCAAGGCGACGCCCCGCAACCTGCGCATCCTGCTGACCGACGGCTTCGATGTGGACGCCACCGACCTCGAACGACGCATCCAGGACACGCTCACCGTGCTGGTAAACCACACGTACGTGCAGCGCATCGACGACACCTACGCCTACCTGACCAACGAGGAGCAGGACGTCGAACAGGAGATCAAGAACACCGACATCGACGACGGCGCCGTGACGAAATACCTCAGGGAGACCTTCGTCGACACGGTCAAGACGCTCAGGATCGTCTACGGCAAGCAGCAGACGCCGTTCAGCTACACGCTCAGCATCGACGGCATCGCCCAGGGACGCACCGAACCGATCGGACTGGACCTGCGGACGCACGTCGACGACGTCTCCGACCTCGTGCTTCAGACAAGCGGCGACAGGAGCACGATCTCGCTGCTGCTCGACCAGAGCGACACTAACTTGTTCAACGACATCCGCATGATCGTCAAGACCGACACGTTCCTCAAACGCAACCTCGACGCCACGGACCGGACCTCGACGCGTCAGGCCATCATCATGGCGAAGCAGGCACAGAAGGAAGCACAGGAGCACGCCGTACGCGACCGCGTGCGGCAGGCGATCGCGAAAGGCTCGTTCTACTACAACGGCGCCGCGGCGGACGTGCCCGGATCCGACGCGGCGACCAGGATCACGACGGCGATGGGCGACGTGATCAGGAACCACTACTCCAACTACGCGATGCTCGTCGACCTCGTCTGCCACGACAACGAGATCGACGGCTACCGTGCGGCCGGGGCGGACGAGGAAGGCCGCAAGCTCGCCGGCACCGACAGCCAGATCCAGCGCATCGCGCCGATCACCGGCGACATCGTCGACACGCTCACGCGTAAGACCAACCAGAGGACGACGGTGAGCGTCAGGGACCTCATCGGCATCTACCATGAGGCGCCCTACGGATGGCCGGACGACATCATGCTGTGCATGCTCGCCTACCTGTACGGGGCGCACCGCATCGAACTGGGCATCGACGCGCATCCAATCGCGGACACGCAGCTCGCCGCATTGCTGCGCAACGCGAGGAAACGCGAATCGATCATCGTCACGCTCCCGAAGCGGGTCGATCCCACACACGTCAAACGGCTGGAGGAATTCGCGAGCGCCTTCCTCGACGGCCTGCGCCGCGGGCCGGGCATCGACGCACAGCAGTTCGCCCAGCAGGTGTTCGCGGGCATCGAGAACCGGCTGGACGAGATCAAGGACCTGCAGGCGTCCCACCGCGAGGACAAGGCGATCGTCGACCAGCTCGACGGCCCCATCAACATGCTGTCCTATGTCGTGCGCCAGCAGTCCCCCTGGCTGCTGGAGGGGTTCACCGATGCGGACAACGACTACGGATACGAGGCGGCGCTCAAACAGGATGAGGACGTCATCCGCCCGATTCTCGAATTCTTCAACGGCAAGCAGTTCCGCATGTTCAGGGACAGCCGGCGATGGCTGCAGGACAACCGTCCGAACATCGCCGTGTGCACCACCGACGATGCCGGACAGCTGCAGGCGCAGGCGCAGGCGCTGCTCGACGACCCGGACGTCTACCGCGGCTCCAAGACGCGCCGGCTCAAGGAACTCGTCGACCAGCTGCGCGCAATCGTCGACGAACAGGTGAACGATGAGCGCGCCACGGCGCTGACACGTCTCGACGCAATCGTCGCCGAACTGAAGGATTCTCCCCAGTACCGCGACGCCACCGACGACGCGCAGCGCATGGCGGAACGCAGGCTGGAAAGCGAACGCGCATGGTTCGAGGACGCCTCCGACATCAGCGCCATGCATGTGCGCGCCGAACAGGTGTCCAGAAAGCTGCGTCCGAGCCTGTACAACGAGCTGGCCGCGCATCCGCGCACGCCGGCACCTGTAGTGGCGCAGGAGACGCCGCACGTCGAGAAGGCGCCCGCGCCGGGACATGCGCCGGCCGCGGTCAGGTCGGCGCGGCATCATGTCATCACGATGGACTCCGTCTCCAAACCGGCGGGGTTCAGCTCGCTCAAGACAAAGGACGATGTCGACGAGTACCTCGACGAGTACCGCCGTCATCTGATCGAGGCCATCGAGAACGGAAACGAGATCCTGCTATGAACACGAACCAGCTGCAGCAATTCGCCGCCGACGCCCGCCGTGCGCTGATGGGCGCGATCGAACCGCGCGTGCGGGAGGCGTTGGATCCGGCCTCGGCGCTGTACGCCGACAACAGGACCGCCTGCGAGCATCTAAGGGGCGCCGCCCCGTCGGCCACGGACCACAAGGCCTTCGACGCCTATGTGGAGCAGGTCACCGAACGCTACGCATACCGGTGGTTCAACCGCATCATCGCATTCCGCTACATGGATGTGCACGGCTACACGGTGACGCCGGTCGTCTCCTCGGCCGACCCGAAGAACGTCAACGGCCTGCCCGAGATCCTCACCGCCGCACGCCGCGGCGAATACGACGAACGCGTCTTCGGCCCGGCGATCCGCACGAACGAGGCGATCCGGCAGCGCGTCGAGGCGATTCTCGACGGCGACATCACGACCGCAGACCCGCAAGGCGCCGCCTACGGCCTGCTGATGGCCGCCGCCTGCAACTACTGGCACACCTCGCTGCCGTTCCTGTTCGACGAACCGAACACCATCGAAGGCACGATCGACGTCGTGCTAATGCCGCAGAACCTGCTGGCCGACGGCTCGCCATTGCGCGAAGCGATCAAGGTAAGCATGCGGTGTGGGCGAAGCGAGCGGCAACGTCGAAATCATCGGCTGGCTCTACCAGTTCTACATCGCACCACGCAAGGATGAGGTGATGGCCGGCTTCAAAAAGGGCCGCAAGGCCGGGGCGGCCGAAATCCCGGCGGCGACGCAGCTGTTCACGCCCGAATGGATCGTGCGCTATCTCGTGCAGAACACGGTCGGACGCCTGTGGATGCAGGGGCATCCGGACTGTGCGCTCGCGCAGCAGTGGGAATACTACATCGCTCCCACCGGCGACGATCGGACGGCACAATCGGCCATCATGTCGCCGGAGAAGCTGACCGTATGCGACCCCGCATGTGGTTCGGGCCATATGCTCACCTACGCCTTCGACCTGCTCTACGAGATCTACGAGGACGAGGGCTACGCCCGTTCGGAAATCCCCGGGCTCATCCTCGAACACAACCTGTTCGGCATGGAGATCGACGAACGAGCCGCACAGCTCGCCGCATTCGCATTGACGATGAAGGCGCGCGGGCGCTCACGCGGCTTCTTCCGCAACCCGGTGCTCCCGCACATCGAACAGATTAGGAAGATCGAATTCAGCGACGAAGAGACGGCCGAACTCAATGAGCTGTATGACGTCGCGTTGCCGGCGGAGCTGTGGAACACCTACGCCGATGCGGATGTGTTCGGCTCATTGATCCAGCCCGACGTGATGCTCGCCACGGTCGCCGACAACATCCACGAACCGGAAGCACCGACGCTGTTCGACCCGGACCTCATCGACCGCAGCGACCATGTGCTGGAGCAGACCCGCTATCTGAGCCGCACCTACGCGGCGGTAGTCGGCAACCCGCCGTACATGGGCGGCAAGAACATGAGCCCCCAGCTCAAGCAGTATGTCGAACAGCACTATCCGAAGGGCAAGTCGGACCTGTTCGCCGCGTTCATGCTCCGGTGCATGCGGCTGGTTCCCGAACACGGCTATCTCGGATTCATGACTCCGTATGTATGGATGTTCATCCATACATACGAGGAGCTGCGCAAGCACATCATCGAACATGACCATATCAGCTCGCTCATCCAGCTCGAATACTCGGGATTCGATGGTGCAACCGTGCCGATTTGCACATTCGTACTGCAACGAGGCCACAATACCAAACTCGGCAGTTACATACGCTTGAGCGATTTCCCCGGAGCGCAACAACAGGCCCCACGAACCCGAGAGATCATTACGGCACATAGGGCAAGCCAGCAGAACCTGCCATACGAACATGCTGAGATGAAAGAACACTTCTACGAGGTGGATCAGCAGGAGTTCGCCCAGATTCCCGGCTCCCCCATTGCCTACTGGGTTAGTCATGCCATTTTGGATTTATTCACCCAATTCCCTGAGATGAACTCTCATTTCAAATTACGCGAAGGCATTCATTCTGCCGACAACTTGCAGTTCTTGCGCAGATGGTACGAAGTTTCATTCAACAGAATCATTAGAGATGCAACATCCATCAACGATATTGACCACAAACAGAACGCATGTTGGGTACCATATTGCAAAGGTGGCGAATATAGGAAATGGTATGGCAATAATGAATTTGTAATAGGTTTTGATCTCAAACACCGTGAAATGATGAAAAGTCAAAGAGGTTGCGTCTGGCCCAGCCAATCTCTTTGGTTCAAAGAAGGTGGAACATGGACTGCCGTGTCCTCTGGATCGCTTGGAGTCCGCTATTTCCCCGACGGTTTCCTTTTCGACGCAGGTGGCCAAGTTGTCGAAGGAATCAATGTACATAAAGCTATCGCAGAACTCAATAGTTCGTTGTATGAAGTAATAGCAAGATTAACGATGCCGACACTGAATTTTAAATGTGGAGTCATCAGCAAGCTCCCCGACTTCAGCCAATCAATGGATTTTGACGAAGAACTGATTGGCTCATGTATCACTACTTCCAAAATGGACTGGGATTCTTCAGAGCTTTCTTTTGATTTTCACACACCCTGTATTTTCACAAGCAAAACGGGCTCACTGCTGGATGCAATCCAAGACACAGAAAACCAATACTTGCAAGAATGCCGCAAACAGCAGCTTAGGGAGATTTCTAATAATATAAAAATAGTAGAGCAATGCTGTCCCGAAGGAGACGTTTCATGCGATGTCCCGCTCGAACGTGTCTCCCTCAAGCGCAACAAGGCCTTCGCCTATCCGAAGGCGAGCCCCGAGGAGCGTGACGAGCTGTTCACGCTCGACCTGGTCAAGGAGCTCATCTCCTATGCGGTCGGCTGCATGTTCGGACGGTATTCGCTTGACAAGCCCGGGCTGATTCTCGCCTCGCAGGGCGAGACGATGGACGATTTCCATACCAGGGTGCCGTATCCGTCCTTCGAGCCGGATGCGGACAACGTGATCCCGATGTGCGAGGGCGACTATTTCGACGACGACATCGTCGTGCGCTTCCGCAGGTTCATCGCCGTCGCGTTCGGAGCCGAGCATCTCGAGGAGAACATCGCCTATATCGAACAGGTGCTCGGCAAACCGCTGCGCAAGTACTTCGTCAATGATTTCTACAACGACCATGTGAAGATGTACTCGAACCGTCCGATCTACTGGCAGTATTCGAGCCGCACCGACAACAAGGGCGCGTTCAAGGCCCTGGTGTATCTGCACCGCTACACGCCGTCGACGACGAGCACGGTGCTCGCGTATCTGCGCGACTACATCGCACGCGTCTCCGGCTACGCCGCGATGCTCGACGAGTCGGAAGCGGCCAAGGACCTGCGCGAGGCGGACCGGCTGCGCAAGATCGTGACCGAATGCAAGACCTACGAGGACGACGTGCTGTACCCGCTGGCCACGCGCAACATGCCGATCGACCTCGACGATGGCGTGCTCGTCAACTATCTGCGCATGGGCAAGGCGGTGCGCACGATCACGGCGATCGAGAAGAAGCGCAAGGACGTGGAGACATGGACCTGGCCGGTGCATCCGCTGGAACGGCAGTGATGCGACGCTGGCGCTCCAGCAGTAGGTCATATGGACGGAAAAGGCAAGGTTGATACAACGATGAACGCATTGGGTGCCGTGGCGGCGATGCTCGCGAAACGATACGCCGAACCCGGCGAGCACGGCCGCATCGTGTTCTGGCTCGACGAGGCGGGCGACTACGCCGACGAGGTACAGACGATGTTCGGCCCCGAGTCGACCTATGAGGAACTGCGGAACGTCGAGCTCATCATCGGCGGCGATACGCCGTTCACGGACCGGTACACGATGACGGCGCAGCATCCCGACCGCAAATTCGCCGTGTATCTGCACGGCGAACAGCCGGCGCCCGAGGACGACTGGCTACTCGACATGAAGCTCGCCTATGCGCCGACGTTCTCGGCCGACCGTCTCTCGATGACGCTCACCGAGCTGGCGCCCGACGCCTCCGAAGAGACGAAGGAGGCATGGCTCGCCGTGATGCGCAGGACGCCGCAGTTCTTCGAATCCAAGCAGCAGGTGAAAAAACTCGCCGCACGCCTCACCGCGCAGGACGACACACGGCAGCTGCAGGCGAAGATGGTCGCCGTGCTGCTCGGCCTGCCGCATGGGCAGCACAGCCTGCAGGACATCTGGCGCACATTGCTCGCCAAGGACGCCGACGGCGACGACGATGGCATCCGGAAGATAGAGCAGATGGGATTGGGACCGTTCCACTGGCATGGCACCGAGGCGATCTACCACTACCCTGCCTCCGACAGGACGGAAGCCAACCGCACCGTCAAGGATTTCAAACTGTGGCTGCTCGAACTCGCTTGGAACGGCTTCGTCTCCCCCGGCCATGACGAGAGCTACTACGCCGGCGTCCGCCGAGATTTCACCGGATGGTGCAACGATGTGCACTTCCGCGAGACGATGCGACACATCACGGATTCGGCCTCCGAGGACCTCGACATCCCATCGCGCGTCGCCGGCATGGACATCGACGCACTCGCAGCGCACGGCCTGTATCGAGCGGTGGATCAGGCGCTCATCAGCCGCCTGCTCGAACGGCTCAGCACCCAGTCCATCACGGACACCGAGGTGCAGCGCATCATCAACGATCGCACGGAAACACTCTGGTACGACGTCTTCGCCAAGGACTATCAGGCCATTGCCGCCGCGAGCGCGTTGCGCGCGACGCTCGACGCCGTCGACGGCCATATCGAGCTGCAGTCGCCGCGGCAGGGCTTCGAGGCCTATACGTCCCATTACTTCACCATCGATCAGGCGTACCGCCGATTCCGCGCGGCCTTCGATATGGCACCGGACCTCGACGCCCCGGCGGTCGGCAACGAACTGGAGGCCGACTATGTGCGGTTCCAGCTGGAGCTCGGCGCCGCCTGGCAGCGACAGCTGAACACGTTGGACGCGTGGCGCATCGACGGTGTGGCCAATCAATGGGACTTCTTCCGCAACAAGGTCGATCAGCCGTTCCTCAAGGCGAACAGGAAGGTCGCCGTCATCATCTCGGACGCGCTGCGCTACGAGGTGGCCGAGGAGTTCTCACGGCGCATCGAAGCGGAAAGCCGGTACACCGCGTCGATCAGCGCCCAGCTCGGCGTGCTGCCGTCCTATACGCAGCTCGGCATGGCGGCGCTGCTGCCCCATGAGCGGCTCGCGCTCGACACGAGATCGGCGAGCGCGTTGCCCGATGGCCTCGTGCTGGCCGATGGCCGTGCCTCCGGCGGAACCGACAACCGCGACACCATCCTGCAAGACCATCACGGGCATGCCATTCAAGCCAAGGACCTCCTTGCGATGCCCACCGGCGAGGCACGGGAGCTGGTGAAGTCGTGCGACGTGCTGTACGTCTACCATGACGAAATCGACAAGGAAGGCGACAAAGGCGACGAAGACAAGGTCTTCGGCGCCTGCGAGCGCGCAATCGGGACGCTCATCACCATCGTCAAGAAGCTGGCAAATGCGAACGTCAACAACTTCCTCGTCACCGCCGACCACGGCTTCCTGTACCAGCGCAGCGAACTCGACGCGGCCGAATGGCTCAGCGAAGTGCCGCACGGCGACGCCGTCTGGATGAAGAAGCGCCGGTTCTCGACGGGTTCGCGTCTGGTGCCCAACGAGGCGTTCATGACCTATACGGCACAGCAGGTCGGACTGTCCAACACCCCGGATGAGGGCGTCACGATCCAATTACCGAATTCGATCCTACGTTTACGCCGTCAGGGCGACGGCGCGAAGTACGTGCATGGCGGCGCATCGCTGCAGGAGATCGTCGTGCCGGTCGTCGCAATCAACAAGGGACGTTCGTCGAGTGGCGATGTACGGCCGGTGCGTTTCGACATCCTGCAGAGCACGGATCGGATCACGACGGGGCAGATCACCGTGGACTTCCTGCAGGCCGAACCGGTCGGAGGCAAGGTCCGCGAGCGCACGGTCTTCGTCGGTCTCTACGGCCGGAGCAATGATGACGACGATGCAACGCTCATCTCGAATGAGACGCCGATCGCCTTCAATTCCACGTCGAAGGAGGCCGCGAACCGGCATAACCGGGTCACATTCATGCTCACGCCGGAGGCGGACGCCTTCAACGGGAAACCGATCATGCTGCTGTGCCATGAGAGCGTGGCCGGTTCGAGCGCGCGCAGGCCGTTGGAACAGAAGGCGCAGTTCACGCTCAGGCGCGATACCCAATCGGGCGATAATGATCTGCTGGATTGGAACTGACGGACAAGACAGGATAGGAAGGGATAGCCAATGACCGATACCATGCAACATGAGCTGAGCCCGTTGGACAGGAAAATCACTGACGCGTTCCCGCAGCACACCGTGCGCAAGGATCTCGTCGGGGAAATCAAGGGCAACGCGGTCGTGCCCACCTATGTGCTCGAGTTCCTGCTCAGCCAGTTCGCCACGACAACCGATGCGCTCAGCATCGAATCGGGTGTGCGGCGCGTGCAGGAGATCCTCGCCCAGCATTACGTGCACCGCGACGAGGCGATGCTGGTCCAGTCGAAGATCCGGGAGAAGGGGCATTACCGGGTAATCGACAAGGTGCAGGTGACGCTCAACGAGAAGCTCGACCGGTACGAGGCGAGCTTCTCGAACCTCAATATCCGGCAGGTGGTCGTCGATCCAGACATCGTGCAGAAGAACGAGAAGCTGCTCGTGACCGGCATCTGGTGCATCTGCCGCATCGGCTACGCCTACACCGGCGAGAAAGACGAGGTGCCGTGGCGGCTGGAAAGCCTCAGGTCTGTGCAGATGGCGACCGACGACGTGCACAACTTCATCGAGGGACGCAAGAAGTTCTCGACGGAGGAATGGGTCGACCTGCTGCTGCAGTCGATCGGCTTCAACCCGGAGCTGTTCAGCGACCGGGCGAAGCTGCTGCTGCTCGTACGCATGGTGCCGTTCGTCGAACGCAACTTCAACGTCGTCGAGCTCGGCCCCAAAGGCACCGGCAAGTCGCACATCTATTCGGAGTTCTCGCCGCACGGCATGCTCATCTCGGGCGGCGAGATATCGGTGGCGAAACTGTTCGTCAACAACGCCACCGGACGGGTGGGACTCGTCGGGTTCTGGGACACGGTCGCGTTCGACGAGTTCGCCGGCAGGAACAAGAAGGCCGGCAAGGAACTCGTCGACATCATGAAGAACTACATGGCGAACAAGACGTTCTCGCGCGGCGTCGAACAGATCCCCGGCGAGGCGAGCCTCGTTTTCGTCGGCAACACCGACCATGACGTCCCCACGATGCTGCGGACATCGGACCTGTTCGAGGCACTGCCGTCGCAATACCACGACCCGGCGTTCCTCGACCGCATCCACGCCTACATCCCCGGCTGGGAGTTCGAGCAGATCCGCTCGGAGATGTTCACCGACGGCTACGGCTTCGTCGTCGACTACCTGGCCGAGGTGCTGCACAACCTGCGCGACCTCGACTACAGCGACCGCTTCAACCCGTACTTCGAACTCTCGTCGTCGCTGTCCACGCGAGACAAGGACGGCATCCGCAAGACCTTCTCCGGCCTGATGAAACTCGTCTACCCCTCCGGCGAGGCGTCGGCCGAGCAGATCGAACTGCTGCTGCGCTTGGCGATCGAGGGCCGCAAACGCGTCAAGGACCAGCTGTGCCGCATGGACGCGACGATGACACCGGTCGACTTCGCCTACACGAGGATTGGATCTGAAACGCCGATCGCTGTCAAGACCTTCGAGGAGATCGACTACCCGAAACTGTACTGGCGTCGACGCACCGACGACGAATCCGACGAGGACGACGGCACGATCCCCGAAGGCGCGTTGCCGGAAGCGGAGGAACCACAGGCCGCTGCTCCGAACAAGAACGCCGCGAATGCGCGCCCGGCGCTCTCCGCGGTGGAGCGCATGCAGGCGCTCGCGAAACCCGGCGAGGTGACGTTGGAGGAAAACGAGCGCGGCTACTCCTACAATAGGCTGTTCGGCCCGTATGTCGCCGGCGCGCGGCAGATCGAACTGACCGACCCGTACATCCGCGTCGCCCATCAGATGAGGAATCTGGCAGAATTCCTGGAAATGGTGCGCAACAACTCCGATCCACATCAGCGCGTCCATGTGCACCTGATCACGAAGGAGGACGAGGAGGCCTACCGGGCACGGCAGCAGCTGGAGATGCTCGGACAGCTCGAGCACAACTACACGCAGATGGGCATCGACCTGACATACGCCTTCGACGAGACGATCCACGACCGGCAGCTGCGCACCGACACCGGATGGAAGGTCTCGCTGGGACGCGGGCTCGACATTTTCCAGAAAGGCAACGAATCCGACTGGCTCAGCCCGCAGAACCGAATCCAGCAGATGCGCCGCGTCAAATCCTGCACATTCATCTACCGCAGGGACGATGACGCACTGGCCGAGCAGGAGATGTAGGCAGGAACCGCCGTCGCCTCTCCCCTGTGAAAACGCTGTCATGGTGTACATCGCAGGCGGGGGCAATGGCCGCGCTCAGCAATAGCGGCCTATATGGGCACCGATGATATACAAGCAATCATGAATCCACGGGGGTAACAATGTGGGTAACCGAAAATGTTGAATTTCCAGATGAACTCGTCAATGCGGCGCTCAACGATGAGCTGGTCCTCTTCGTCGGCTCCGGCGTATCCCTTGACGCTCCCGCCAATCTACCGTCGTATCAGGGACTGGTAAAGCAGCTAGCGGATGAGCAAGACGTAGAGCCACCAGAGCCCAAGACGCCGCTGGACGGTTTTCTCGGCAAACTCCCCGACAGGAAAAGCGCGCACGAGCGAACGCTGCAAATGATGAGCGCCACCAACGCGAACTGCAACGAAACCCATAAAGCGATCATGCGCGTCGCGAAAGCCATGAAGACGAAGCGCATAGTCACCACCAACTACGACGTTCTCTTGGAAAAAGCCGCAGACTCCCTGTCCATGGATATCGATCGCATCTATCGTGGTCCGGCGTTGCCGCTCGGATCTTCCTTTGACGGCATCGTCCACCTTCACGGTGACATACACAGCAGGCCAGACGAGATCATTCTCGACGATCGGGACTATGCGCAGGCATATCTGCTGGAGTCATGGGCATCCAGATTCCTCGTTGAGATGTTCAGCCACTACTCTGTTCTTTTCATCGGCTATGGGATATCCGACCCCATCATGCGATACCTCACCTTGGGCGGCATCTCACAGGATCATCCTCATTTCGCGCTCTCCGCAGCAGGCGACAAATACAAAGAGGAACACGAGAGTTGGAAAGAACGCAACATCGCCACGATACTGTTCCCATTATCGTCTGGTTCATCATACGAAGAGCTTCCCAAGGCACTGAACTCCTTCGCCGATCAGCTGTGCGATGACTATCTGACGAAGAAAAGCCGCATCGAAAGAATTGTCTGCAGCGCACCTGCAACGATCACGCGGGATGACCGTGATTTCCTGATCAGGGCACTGCACACGACCGAAGGCATACAATGCTTCACAAACAACATAACGCGTCAAGATAACGAAAGCATGCAAGAATGGGTGCTCTGGTTATTGGAAGATCCCGCTACATCGCACCCGTTCACCACATCCCAAGCCTTGACCGATGAGGAATTGCTGCTTTGTAGACAAATCACCAACATCTTGGCGTCAGAAAAATATGCAGACATCTTATGTATACTGCTGATTCAGATTCAGCATGACGCCGGAGACCGGTTCTTCAACGGATGTTTCAACCTTCTCATACATGCATGCGAAAACCTGCAAGAATGGGCAGTGAAGCCACTGACAATTTTACTGTCATCTAACCCAAGAAAGCAATTGACACCTATTTATTACCTTCACATCAAACCACTTCTATCAATCGATTTTCCAGTATATCTTCTATCACAGTTCATCTTCCCGGTTGCGTCATATAGACAAGAGGAAAGAGCAACATACACTACTGTTTTCTGGTCAGCAGAAGTCGTCGACCGACACGAAGACAAGCCAATAAATGATAACTCGATTTATTATTCAAATGATTTTATAGAATTTGTAGAAGATTCAATAAAGCAATGTTCCCAATATGAAACAAAAAGTAAATTATCTGTCATGTACAGACCCGCGATAGAGCCACATAATCAGAATCAACGACGTGACAAGACCTCCTCGTTCTTCATAGAAGTGCTTCGCGAATATGCTAGATACCATGCAGATGACAATCAGGCGATCGCAGAACGTTGGTGGAAAAGCAGCGTACCTCTTCTTCAGCGCCTATCCATTTCTGCTATCACGATGTCCAACCGTACCGCAGACAGTAAGCTCAGCTCGATTCTGAATAAGGAAATAATCGCTAACATTACAAATCATATGTGGCTATGGCATGAACTCATGCTTCTTCTTCATACTTCCATAGTCGAAGCCTCCCCTGATATACGCAGTGCACTTTTACAAGAGATTCAAAGTATCAGCACTAACGAAACATACAACGACCAAGATGTTACCAGAACACGGTATGACATGCTGGATTACATGCTTAGGGCATTGCCAGAGAACTCTTGGAAGGAAGCCAATGATCTCACAGAATACTTTGCACGAAAATACGATTATAGACCTATGGAAAACTCTGATTTTCATATTTACCATTATCCAGCCCAGTGGCAGTTACCACAAGAAATAGTAGACGATAAAACATTTCTAGCAATGCTATACAATACTCCAGCACAGCTTCTTTCACTTCTTTCCTCAAAAGACAATCTTCAGGAGACCAATAATACATTCTTCTATCAAATCCCGAGATTGGCAGGAAATGATGCTCATGCTGGACTCGAGCTTTGGAACCTTACACCATCAGATCATGACAAGAATCTGCGCCTTCAAGAGGCCGTTCTCAAGGGATGGGCATATCACAAACAATCACCTGCTGATCTAAGTTCAATCATCACCCACCTTAAAAAACTTCCTCAAGAATCCTTGAGCTCATTCAGCGATATCATCATTCGCTTGATCCATACACAGATGGAGAAAACCAATGATGAGATCCCTGAGGACGCGCTCGTCTGGATGGACTCATTCGCTACCATGCAGTGGAGCGAACGACATGATTCCTTTGTTGCCCAAGACCGCACCAATTGGGAAAACGACCCAATCACTCTTTCGCTGAACCGATGGCCAGGTGAGCTGGCATGGTATTGGGTGCACAGGATTCAATACAGAAAGGAACACAGTTCATCCGAGTGGTCCGGATTCAACGAAGTCGAGCGCAATGCATTATCCCAACTTGCACAGGCCGAGGGAGATCCGGCGTTCGTCACACATCCGCCGTTGCTTTTCAATATGAATCTTCTTCACGAACTTGACGACGACTTCACGGAGAAGATCATTCCACAGATGCTTCAAACAGATGACGCCGTCATGGTCTGGAGAGTCATCACACAGTATCATAAGCAGCCCAACCTGCGACTTATGAGGCTTTTCTTCTTTAAGAACCTGCAAAGCGTACTCAAGAAGAGGTTGGACACTGATTCCAGATTTACCGAAGGACTCATGAACATCATATTTCGAGTGCTCAGCGTCCCGGATTTCAATAAAGACGAGAAGAAGCAACTCCTACAAGCTGTAGTAAACGAGCCTAGCCATACAGCAAAGGTCGCTCTGATGGATTACACGGCTCTGCGACTCGAGGACGCCGATCAGAGTATTCGTGATTTAGTATGGGAACGCTGGCTCAGAGACTACATCAACTCTCGTTCCCGGAACATAGGAACACAATGGAGCAACGAAGAAAGGGCCCAGTTCTCCAGACTGATTCCGATGTTGGGAAATCATACCACCAAAGCTACGCATTTGCTCGCAGACAAGCTGCCTGATTATTCAGATACGGAAACTTACCACATCCATCAAATGTTCGATATTGACGTCCACATCAGCGCGATGGACGAAGACAATATCAAAGCATTGCTGTCTTTCTATTCTCAACTGATACGAATTCCGTCGATTCGCAACAAGATATCTCCTGACGAAATCAGCCGCCTACTCGCCCATTTGAAGGATGCAGCCACATACAGCGAATATGATGCATTAGTCCAGTCGGCGAAGGACTACGATCTGTACGACTGAGCGATGCACGCTTTACACCATATGAAGATTACCATGATGATGCAATGCGCGTGCGCTCCCCTTACGTGCCGCAGCTTGCAAGCAGGGCACACCCCTCTTTCTCCCCTTCTACCAGCAGCAGCACGATCCTGCGGCGGCTCATAGCATCCTCTCCAGATCATTGGTCGGAACGTGCTCCAATGACCGCAGCCCGTGCTCCACGTCCTGCTCGGTGCGTTCGTCCACGCCGCCGGCCAACGTGAATCCGACGCCGAGCATCTGCGGCGATGTGCACTTGTAGAGGTCGGCGACCTTGCCGCCGCTCTGGAGCGCCTGGATGTACTGGCGACGCGGATTGTTCGTGCGACCCACCGTCATGTACGGAATGAAACGGTGATTCGGATCGAGCGTGGACAGCACGATGGTCTTCTGGGGAAAATCCATGCGTTCCATCGGCCGTAGATTGTGCGCGGTGAAGATCAGCTGCCCCTGCGCGTTGCGGGAGAACTCATGCAGCATCTCGCCGAGCAGGTATTCGAACACGCCTCCGTCAAGCTCATCTATCGTCACGAGCACGTCGGGATCGTTATAGGCGCGAATCAGATAGGCCAGCATGCCCACGATGCGCGTCACGCCCTCCGATTCGTGCATGAGCGGCACCTCGACCCCATCACGGACGCTCATCAGCACCACCTCGTTGGCGGTCGAACCATCAGGAAGAATGGTGGTTCCCATATTCCTGACCTTGAGCGTCATGTCGTGGACCAGATAGGGCATGATCTGGTTGAAGTCGCCAAGGCTGCGATTCAGTTCCGCCAGCTCGGAATCGTTCAGATTATTGACGTCGCCCATGGAAAACACCAGTTCACGCGGACGTTCCGTCTCGCTCGGGACGGAAATCGGCAGGAGGTTGTAGCTGACGATCGAGTTGTGTTGGGTCGACAGCAGAAACATGCGCGTACGCGCCCAGGATTGCAGCTCCTTCATCACGGCGAATGCCGACGGATAATGCGCAAGCCAACGCTGAACATCCTTCGCCAGCGGTTTCATGCCGCCTTCCGCGGCCGTTCGCAGGTAATCAAGGAACGTATCCGAAAACAGGAACGAACGGCGCTCGAGCGACGCACGCTGCTCCCCAAGCGCCACCGCCACCTTGTCATCGACCGCAGCGACGATACTCTGCCATCTGGTGATCGGTGACAAATCGAGACGATTGCGCTCATCAGCGGTATACCGCACAAACGGACGCCCGAGTCGACGCTCCGAATCGCTGACGCACACCGATTCCTGCGCAATACGAAGAACGTTGTCGATCCGCCGGTAGACGACCGTGTACTTGAGGTATCGCTCGCCGTCATCAACACGGACGCGGAACAACGCGGACAGTTCGGCCTCGCTTTCGCCTATGGACACGAGTTCGGTCGCTTCCTCGGGCAGTGGTTCGCCACTGATGGTCGGGCGAAGCAGACGGATGGCGTCAAGCACCGACGTCTTGCCGCTGCCGTTGGCGCCGTAGATGCCGGTGACGCTGCCAGCGGAGGGCAACGTTTCGAACGTGATCTCACCGTTGCCGATGTTCCTGATGTTGTGCAATGTAAGAGCCAGCAATCGAGCCATGAACGCTGTCCTCGTTTCTCAGTTTCTTTGTGAATCGCGATAAAAAAACGTGATTCATCAGTTACTGCAGCCCAAAGAGACCATCTACGCAACATCGTGGTATCACCGTCCGCGAGCGCATGCGTGCTCCGATGGCTTCGCACGAGGCGTCATGCATGCCGCAGTGCAGACAGTCGTCGCACCGGTACACATCCATGCGACACAACGCGTGGTGTCCCTCCGAGGAGGGGCACCACGCGAAAAAACGTCATTTCGGCGCCGTTATGGGCGCATCATCGGCTCACGCCCCGTAGCGCGCCAGGTACTCCTCGGCGGCGCCGGCGATCTCGTCGGTCACGTACGGCACGCCCTCCTCGTCGGCGAGTTCGCGGCCGGCGGCGAAGATCTCCTTGACGTTCGCGATCGCGAACACCGGGAATCCGAACTCGTTCTGCACGTCCTGCACGGCAGACAGATCAGAGTCCTTCGTCTTCTCCATGCGGTCGACGGAGAGCACAAGTCCGACGATGTTGACGTCGGCCTGCTCCTTGAGCTTGGGGACGACCTCGCGCACGGCGGTGCCGGCGGTCATCACGTCGTCGACGAGCAGCACGTTCATGCCGTCCTCGAGCGGCTTGCCGACCATCGTGCCGCCGTCGCCGTGGTCCTTCCTCTCCTTGCGGTCGAAGGTGTAGCCGACGGTGACGCCGTAGTTGAGTTCGAGCGCGATCGACGTGGCGACAGCGAGCGGGATGCCCTTGTACGCCGGGCCGAAGATCGTGTCGATGCGGGCGGGCAGCTGCTCGTCGTCGATCTCGGTCTGGATCTTCTCGGCGTAGAACGCGCCGAGCGTCGCGATCTTCCTGCCGTCGTCGAACGCGCCGGCGTTGATGAAGTACGGCGAGCGCCGTCCGGACTTCAACGTGAAGTCGCCGAATTTGAGGGCGTTCGATTCGAGCAGGAACTTGGTGAATCGATGGTCGAGTGAGTCGAACATCGTGTCTCCTTCCGAAATTGGTGGTCTGTAGTGTCCGATGTCGGCGGGTGGCTCAGCGCCAGGTGTCGCCCTTGGCGAGCTTTTCGGTCAGTTCTGGCCTGGAGTCGAGGAGTTCCTCGAGTTCGAGCGCGACGCGGATCGGCGCGGTCGGGTCGTACAGCGCGGCGCCGCCGACCTCGACGGCGTTGGCGCCGGCGTAGAGGTATTCGAGGGCCTTCTCGCCCGAGTCGATGCCGCCGATGCCGATGATCGGGATGTCGGGCAGCGCGGCGCGCACGCGCCATACGCAGGCCAGACCCACCGGGAAGACGGCAGGTCCGGACACGCCGCCGGTGCGGTTGGCGATGATCGGCTCGCCGGTCCTGATGTCGATGCGCATGCCGACGAGCGTGTTGATCATGCTCAGGCAGTCGGCGCCGCCCTCGACGGCGGCGCGCGCGATCGCGGCGATGTCGGTGACGTTCGGCGTGAGCTTGACGATCATCGGCTTGTCGGTCATCGGGCGCAGCCGGTCCATGAGCTTGGCCAACGCGACCGGGTCGGTGCCGACGGACATGCCGCCGTGCGTCACGTTCGGGCAGCTGACGTTGATCTCGAGCATGTCGGCGTCCGATTCGGCGAGCTTTTCGACGACCTGCGCGTAGTCGTCGTCGCAGTGGCCGGCGACGTTCGCGATGACGGTGGCGCCGAGGTCCTTGAGGTACGGCAGGTCGTGTGCGAGGTAATGGTCGACGCCGGGGTTCTGCAGGCCGACGGCGTTGACGGTGCCGGCCGGGCTTTCGGCGGTGCGCACGCCCGGGTTGCCGAGCCATTCGACCGGCGAGACGCCCTTCGTGGTGACCGACCCCATCTGGGACACGTCGTAGAACTGTCCGCATGCGTAGGCGTTGAAGGTGCCGGAGGCGGTGCCGACGGGGTTCTTCCACGGCACGCCGGCGACGACGGTGCCATGGCGCCATTCGTGCGGCGCGTAGACGCTCGTCGGGGTTTCGTTGAGTTCCTGTTCGATGTTCACATTGTCCTCGCTCACTTGTTGTCCCATCCCAGCTGGTGCGCGGTGAAGACCGGGCCGGCCTCGCACACCTTCTCGCGGCCGTCGCGCGTGTCGATCGTGCAGGCGACGCAGGTGCCGTAGCCGCAGCCCATGCGCTGCTCCATGCTCAGCTGCGCGTCGACGCCGCGCCTGGACGCCCATTCGGCGACGGCCTTCATCATCGGCGTCGGACCGCACGACAGGATGATCAGCTCACGGCCGCTCTCCTGCAGCTCCGGCCACAGGCGTTCGAGCAGCGTGAGCACGTTGCCTTCCGACTCGTCGATGCTGTGCACCTCGTCGGCGTATCTGGCCGCGTACACGTCGGCGAAATGCGCGTCGCGGTAGCCGAGCACGGCGATCGCGCGGCAGTCGTCGCGTCCGGCGAGCGCCTGCGCCGCCTCGAGCAGCGGCGGGATGCCCAGTCCCCCGCCGACGAGCAGGTAGTCGGCATCCTTGCGCAGGTCGAAGGGGCGCCCCAGCGGTCCGAGCACGTCCACCCGGTCGCCGGCCTTCAGGTGCGCGAACTCGTCGGTGCCGTAGCCGACGACGGCGAAGATCAGGCTGACCCGGTCGCCGTCGACGTCGCTGACGCCGAAGGGGCGCGGCATCAGATGCTGCGGGTTGGACGAGTACAGGTTGACGAACTGGGCGGGCTTGACGTTGGCGGCGGTGAACTCGTCGCGGAACGTCAGGCGCACGACGCCGGGCGTCAGTTCGCGCACGTCGACGACGTCGACGGTGCGCCTCGTCGGCGTGCGGCCGTTCGATACGGCATCCTCCACCGTGTGGGAAAACGCTGTGGTTGGCATGGGTGTCCTGTCCCTCTTTCTTCTCTGCTGTGGTTGCTGGACTGGGGTTCTTCTCGCGCCGTCGCGCCCGGAGGGGCGCGCGTGCATGTCAGGCGAGCGCGACGCGCAGCTGGTCGCGCATGTCCTCGGCGGCGCGCCGCGCGTCGGCGGCGACGAGTTCGAGCGCGGTCTCGGGTTCGAGGCCCGCGTCGTAGCGTGCGTCGTCGCGCCATGCGCCGATGATGCCGCGCGACGAGTTGACGATCGCGCCGGAGCCGTCATGGTCGAACATGCCGGCGACCGAGGCCGCGGTGCCGCCCTGGGCGCCGTAGCCGGGCACGAGGAAGAAGGTGTGCGGCATGCGTTCGCGCAGCGCGGCGCCCTCCTCCGGGTGCGTGGCGCCGACGACGGCGCCGGTGCGCGAATAGCCGAAGCGGCCGATCGTGTCGGCGCCCCATTGCTCGACGAGGTCGGCGACGTGTTCGTAGACATGGCCGCCGTCGGCCAGCTCGAGCTCCTGGATCTGCGCGGAGGACGGGTTCGACGTGCGCACGAGGACGAACAGGTCGCGGTCGGACTCCCCGGCGGCCTCGACGAACGGTTCGATGCCGTCGGAGCCGAGGTAGGGGTTGACGGTGAGCGCGTCCTCGTGCCATACGTCGGCGCCGTCGAAGCCGGTGAGGTGCTTCGCATAGGCGGCGGCCGTCGAGCCGATGTCGCCGCGTTTGACGTCGCCGATCACGTACAGGCCCTGCTGGCGCGCGTACTGGCAGGTCATCGTGTAGCAGTCGATGCCGGCCGGGCCGAGCGCCTCGTACATCGCGATCTGCGGTTTGACGGCGGGCACGATGTCGGCGACCGCGTCGATGATCGCGCGGTTGAACTCGAAGTACGCGGCCGCGGCGCCGGTCGCGGCGAGGTTGTCGTCGTCCTCCTCGACGTATTCGTCGGCTTCGATGCGGTAGGCGTCCATGACCTGGGCGGGCACGAGCGCCGGCGTGGGGTCGAGTCCGACGACGCTCGGGTTCTGTTTGTCTTCGATGGCTTCGATGAGGCGGTCCATCATGCTCCTTGGGTTGTGGGTGTGAGGGGCGTTGTCTGCTTCGCGCGGCGGTTCGTCCGCACGGCCGTCCGCGCGGGCGGATCCGCGCTCGCCTGGCGTCGCGTTTGCGCGTCAGGCGAGCGCGTCGAGGCTGCCGGAGGCCAGGCGCGAGCCGATGATCGTCGCGTATGGCCTGCCGGTGACCTCCCAGCCGTCGAACGGCGTGTTGCGCGCCTTCGACCGGAATTCGCCGGCCCGGATCGTCCATGCGTCGTCGAGGCCGAGGATGACGAGGTCGTTGCGCTCGGGGTGTTCGCTCGCGCCCAGGTCGAGCGTGCGTTTCGCCGCGCATTTCGCGCCCGTGTTGAGCAGGGCCGCGATGTCGGTCGAATGCCTGCCCATAAGCGAGGCCGGGTTCACGGCCATGAGTTCGATGAGGCGTGCGTCGCTGATCCAGCCGCCGTCGACGAGGACCGTGTGGCATACGGCGAACGCGCATTCGAGGCCGATGATGCCGTTGGGCGCCTCGAGGAAGCCGAGCGCCTTCTCGTCGGCGGTGTGCGGGGCGTGGTCGGTGGCGATCATGTCGACGGTGCCGTCGGCGATCGCGGCGATCGTGGCCTGCCGGTCCTGTTCGCTTCTCAGCGGCGGGTTCATCTTCGCGCGCGTGCCGTACTTGAGCAGCGCCTCGTCGCTTAATGCCAGATAGTGCGGCGCCGTCTCGCAGGTGATCGGCAGCCCTTCGGCCTTGGCGCGCCGGATCGCCTCGAAGCTGATCGCCGTGCTCACATGCTGGAAGTGCACGTGGACTCCGGTCTCGCGCACCAGGTCGATGTCGCGCTGCACGATCGCCAGCTCGGTGTCCTCGGGGATGCCGGGCACGCCGAGCTTCCTGGCGACGGGGCCGTCGTTGACGGCGCCGACGTCGTGGTGCTCGCAATGCTCGATCAGGTACAGCCCCGTCTCCTTGACGTTCGCGAACACGTCGCGCAGCACCGGCGTCGGCACCGCCGAGCCGTCGTCGCTCATCGCCGTGACCGGGTGCGCGATCTGCGCCGCGTCCTTCTCGTCGTCGTTGCCGAGCATGTACCACGCCCAGTCCTTCGGCTCGGTCGGCTCCTGACCCGCGCGGCCCTTCGTCGCGCACACGCACAGCTCGTAGCGCACCGGCAGCGTCACGCCGTGGATCCGCTCGTAGTGCTGCAGGTAGTCGATGACGTTGTCGCAGCCGGCGGCGAGGACCTCGTCGGCGCCCGGCTCCCCGGCGGTGACGATCCGGCCGTCCATCGCCGGCACCGTGTTCGGCATGATGAGCACGTTCGTGTAGCCGCCCGCGGCCGCCGCCGCGCAGCCGGTGGCCATCGTCTCCTTGTGCGTCTGGCCCGGATCGCGGAAATGCACGTGCGGGTCCTCGAGGCCCGGCGCCACCGTGAGACGCGAGGCGTCGACGACCACGTCGCGTCCGTCGGGCACGATCAGGTCGATGCGTTCGCCGGTGTCCCACACGCGGATGTCCCTGAAGGTGATCGCCATCAGAACTCGGCCTCCTCGTCGCAGTAGCGGCAGCGGTACACGTCCCCGTCGGCGCGGTCGAGGTAGAAGACCTGGTCGATGCCCGGTTCGGTCGTCGTCACGCAGCGCGGGTTGACGCAGGTGATGACGTTGACGACGCGTTCGGGCAGCGTCGGCGTCTTCTTGTCGACGATGCGCCCGCCCCGGATGACGTCGACGGTCGCCGAACGCGCCACGAGGCCGAGCACGTCGAGGTCGATCGCCGTGTCCGCGTCCTCGACCTTGATGATGTCCTTCGTGCCGTAGCGGCGCGAATCGGTGTTCATGATGAGCGCGAGCTTCGTCGCGGACGGGTTGATGCGCAGGTATTCGAGCACCTTGAGCGCCGTGCCGGCCGGCACGTGGTCGATGATGATGCCGTCGTGGATGCTGGTGACCTCCATCAGGCCATGACCTCCTTGTTCTCGTGTTCGGCGAATCCGGGCAGCTCGTCGCCGAGCACCGAGCTCTCCAACGCCATGCGCATGAGCATGCCGTTCCTGACCTGTTCGAAGTAGGCGGCGCGCGGGTCGTCGTCCACCTCCTTGGCGATCTCGTTGACGCGCGGCAGCGGGTGGAGCACCGCCATGTCCGGCTTGGCGAGGGCGAGCTTGGCCTCGTCGAGGATGTACGTGTCGCGCAGGCGCAGGTAGTCGTCCTCGTTGAAGAAGCGTTCCTTCTGCACGCGCGTCATGTACAGCGCGTCGAGGTCGCCGATGACCTCGCTTAAATCGCTGACCTCCACGTACGAGCAGCTCGGCGTCGCGTTGATGCGGTTGAGCACGTACTGCGGCGTGCGCAGCTCCTTCGGCGAGATGAGCACGAAGCGCACGTCGCCGAAACGGCACAGCGTCTCGATGAGCGAATGCACGGTGCGTCCGAACGTCAGGTCGCCGCACAGGCCGATCGTCAGATGGTTGACGCGTCCGAAGCGCGAGCGCAGCGTCGCCAGGTCGGCGAGCGTCTGCGTGGGGTGCATGTGGCCGCCGTCGCCGGCGTTGATGACCGGGACGGATGCGGCGTCGGCGGCGACGAGCGCGGCGCCCTCCTTGGGGTGGCGGATCGCGACGACGTCGACGTAGTTGGAGACGGTCTTGAGCGTGTCGGCGATCGATTCTCCCTTGGTGACCGAGGCGAGCTGGGCGCCGGCGAAGCCGATGACCTTGCCGCCGAGGCGCAGCATCGCCGTCTCGAAGCTCAGCCGTGTGCGCGTGCTCGGCTCATAAAACAAAGTGGCCAACACTCTGCCGTCGCAGGTGTGTGCCACTTCCTTGCGGTGCGTATCGATGTACTGCGCCTTGTCGAGCAGTTCGCGGATCTGCGCGATGGACAGGTCGTCCAACGTGATGACGCTCGTGCCGACCATCGAAGGGGCGGGAGCGTTGTGTGCTTCGCTAGCCAATGACTCACCTTTCTGACCGAATGTGAAGGTGGTCACCGAAGTGACCTCTCCAACTATAACCGCACCCGCCTATTGGGGCGCCGCCGGATGCGGCCCCGGGGCGTGTCCCGTCTCACGATGCGAATGCCGTCACTCCTCGACGCCGTAGAACAGCCGTTCGCACACCTCGCGGCTGCGCCGCATCTGGGCGAGGATGTCGTTCTCGAAGCGCTGGCCGTGGTTCGCGTCGTAGCCGAGGTAGACGGCGATGCCGCCGAGCGAGTACATGTCGGTCGGCAGGACGTCCGCCTGGCCGGTCCGTCCGCTCCACAGGTAGTTGCCGTTGCGCGCGTCGGTGCACATCTGCCACGCCTCGCCGAGGATCCTGGCGTCCTCCTCGCCGATGTGGCCGTCGGCGACGAGTTCGCCGAGCGCCTCCATCGTCGAGTTGACGCGCAGCCCCTTGTCGTCGTGCGCGTGACGAAGCTGCAGCAGCTGCACGGTCCATTCGACGTCGCTCAGACCGCCCTTGCCGAGTTTGAGATGGCGTTCGCGCCGCACGCCGCGCGGCAGGCGTTCGGCCTCCATGCGCGCCTTGAGGCGGCGGATCTCCCCGATCTCCTCTTCGGTCAGGTCCCGGTCCGGATAGCGCCGCGGGTCGGCGATGTTCGTCAGGAAGTCGTCGGCGAGTGCCGTGTCGCCGGCGGCGGCGCGGGCGCGCAGCAGCGCCTGGCGCTCCCAGGTGCTCGACCATGAGCGGTAGTACTCCTCGCAGGAGGCGTATGAGCGCACGAGCGGGCCGTTCTTGCCTTCGGGGCGCAGGTCCATGTCCAGTTCGATCTTCGCCTCGAGGCTGACCGGCCCCTGCATGAGCGCGCGCAGCCGTTCCTGCACCTTGCGCGCGAAGCGGTTGGCGTCCGCGTCGTCGGCTCCCGCGGCGGGCCGGTAGACGACGATGACGTCGGCGTCGGAGCTGAAGTTGACCTCGCGGCCGCCGTAACGTCCCATCGCGATGATCGCGATCGCGGCGGGCGCCTCCCGGACGTCGTCGTCGCGCATCTGGGCGGTGACCGACCAGCGCAGCGCGGCGTCGAGGATCGCGTCGTACACGTCGGTCATGCCCTCAAGCGCCTCGGGCGTGGCGATGACGTCGCTCATCCAGCCCAGTCCGATGCGTTCGATCTCGTGGCGGCGCAACGCGCGCAGCGCCGTGGCCGCCTCCTTCGCCGAATGCGAGTGGCGGTCGATGATCGCCGCGCATTGCGTGTCGAGGCTGGCGCGGGAGCGGGCGTGCAGCTTCGCGTCGTCGCCCAGCCAGGTGATCGATTCGAGGGACTTGTTGAGCGCATCGCCCAGATAGCGCGAGTTGGACAATACGTGGCACAGGCGGCGGGCGGCGGACGGCGAGTCGCGCAGGAAGCCGAGGTATTCGTGTTCGCCGCCGAAGCGTTCCTCGAGCGTGCGCCAGTACAGCAGACCCATGTCGGGGTTCTGCCCCTCCCCGAGCCAGCGCAGCACGGCGGGCAGCAGGATGCGGTTGATCTTCGCGGCGCGCGTGACGCCGTCGGTCAGCGCGCGCACATGGCGCAACGCGGCGGCCGGGTCGGCGAAGCCGATCGCCTCGTAGCGTTCGAGCGTCGCCTGCTCACTGAGCTCGATCGTGTCATCGGGGCTCGCCGCCGCGATCGGCAGCATCGGCCGGTAGTAGATGTCGTTGTGCAGGCGGCGCACCTCGCGGCGCGTCTCGTCGTACCGTTCGACGAGCTGCTCGGGCAGCATGTGGAAGGCGCGCGCCAGACGGTGCATCTCGGGGCTCTGGTTGAGCTCGTCGGGGTCGATCGCGCGTTTGCGTTCGAGGCCGCCGACGTTGCCGCGGCCCAGATCGGGGAACAGGTGGGTGCGTTTGAGCATCCACATCTGCTGGCGGTGTTCGAGCACGCGTTCGAAACGGTAGTCCCAGGCGAGCGCCTTCGCCTGGGGCCGTGAGACGTAGCCGCCGTCGGAGAGCGCCTGCAGCGCGTCGAGCGTCGAGCGCACGCGCAGCGACGCGTCGGTGCGCCCGTGCACGAGCTGCAACATCTGCACGGTGAACTCGACGTCGCGCAGGCCTCCGCGCCCGAGTTTGATCTCGCGGTCCTTGAGCGGCGCGGCGATGAGGTCCTCGACGCGTTCGCGCATGCGTTGGCAGTCGTTGACGAAGTTCTCGCGCCTGGCGGCCGTCCAGACGAATTTCGCGGCCATCGCCTCGTAGTCGGCGCCGAGGTCCGCGTCGCCGGCGACGGCGCGCGCCTTGAGCAGCGCCTGGAACTCCCAGTTCTGCGCCCATTGCCCGTAGTAGGCCTCGTGCGCGTCGAGGCGGCGCACGAGCGGGCCGTCCTTGCCCTCGGGGCGCAGCGCCCCGTCGATCTGCCACAGCGGCTGCTCGGCCACGCCGGACACGACGGACTGGCAGACGCGCTGCAGCGTCGTCGCGATCTTCGTGCCGATGCGCGTGAGCGTCGGATTGTCGGTCCGCCCGTCGGCGGGTTCGACGACGTAGATGAGGTCGACGTCGGAGACGTAGTTGAGTTCGCGGGCGCCGAGCTTGCCCATGCCGATGACCGCGAAACGCACATGTTCGGATCCGGTTACCTCATGTCGGGCGATTGCGAGCGCGCCTTCGAGCGCCGCGTCGGCCAGGTCGGACAGTTCGCCGCTGATCCTCGGCTGAATCTCGATCGGGTCGCCGTCGGTCACGTCCTGCGCCATGATCGCGGCGAGCTGCTCGCGGTAGTCGGCGCGCAGCGCGCCGGCCGCCTCGGCGAGCGGTTTGGAGGCCATCGGGGCGCCGGACTCGGCGTCGGCGCCGACGGCTTCGAGGATGCGGCGCCGACGTTCCCCGCGCGTGACGGTCGCCGTCCGGCGCGGTTCGGCGACGGCGGCGCGCACGAGCGCCGGGCGGAAGCGCATGAGCGTGCCCATCGCGTTCGAGGCGCCGAGCACGCCGATCAGGCGCGCCATGGCGGCCTCGTCCGCGACGATCGAGGACAGGGTCCCACCCCGGTCGGCGAGCGACCGGCGGATGTCGACGAGGTTCGCGAGCGCCGTGTCGGGGTCGTCGCATGCGGCGAGCTGGCCGAGCAGCGTCGCGACGGCCTCCGGGTCGGCGTCGGGGCCGAGCAGGTCGGCGATGAGCTGCTTCGCCCTGCCGATGCTCTGCAGTCCGGCGTGGATGACGTCGCGGGTGGGGATGTTCGTCGGTGTGCTCTGGTCCATGGGTCCAATCTACCCGTGCTGGATGACGCCGCGGGCGGCTCAGCCGAAGAACGCCTTCGTGTTCGCCCAGATGCGCCGGGTGACGCACGGCCGGTTCATCGTGTACAGGTGGATGCCGTCGACGCCGCGGGCGGTCAGGTCTCGGATCTGCTCGGACGCGTAGATGATGCCGGCCTCCTTGAGGGATGCCGGGTCGTGGCCCCACACGTCGAGCATGGCGGCGAGCGGTTCGGGGATCCTCGAGCCGCACAGGCCGGCCATGTGGCGCACCGAGGCGCAGTTGACGACCGGCATGATGCCGGCCTCGATCGGCACGTCGATGCCGGCGGCGCGCGCCTTGTCGCGGAAGCGCAGGAAGTCCCCGTCGTCGTAGAACAGCTGGGAGATCAGATGGGTGACGCCGGCGTCGACCTTGCGTTTGAGGTTGTCGATGTCCTCGTCGAGGCTCGCCGCCTGGGGGTGCTTCTCCGGGTAGCAGGCGCCGTAGATGGGCAGGCCGGGGCGGCGCTCGCGGATGAACGCGGCCAGGTCGGATGCGTGATGGAACACGTTCGCCGGTTCGCGGTCGGGGTTGCGGTCGCCGCGCAGCGCGAGGACGCCGGCGACCTTCGCCTGGTCGAACAGGTCGAGCGCCTCCTCGGCGCCGGCCTCGTCGAGGTACTGGGCGGTCAGGTGGGCGACGGCGGGGATGCCGTATTCGGCGCGCACGGTGTTCGCGATGCGCGCGGTGGCGGTGCGGTCGACCGATTTGCCGGTGCCGTAGGTCACCGAGATGAAGGCGGGTTCGAGGCCCTGCAGGCCGTCGAGCGTATCGTAGATCGTGCCGACCGGCGCGGTGCGCTTGGGCGGGAAGATCTCCAGCGAGAAGATGGACATGATGGGTCGTCCTCGGAGTCGGGGGCTTGGGGAGGGAAACGGAAACGGGAGAAGAAAAAACACGGGAAAGGAAGGGCATCGTCGACGCATGGGGGCCGACGGCGTCATGCGCCGACGATGCGCGATGGGGCGGCGCGCGCCCGGTGGCGCCCGCCGCGCGGGGTCACAGGCGCGAGCGCACGGCCTTCGCGGCCTCGACCATGTGCTCGAGGCTCGGCCACGTCTCGGCTTCGCCGCGGGTCTTGAGGCCGCAGTCGGGGTTGATCCACACCTTGTCGACATCCATCTTCGCGAGGATCTCGCCGATGCGTTCCTCGATCTCGGCCTCGCCGGGCACGCGCGGCGAGTGGATGTCGTAGACGCCGGGTCCGGCCTCGGTCTCGAAGTCGGCGTCGTCGATCGCGTCGAGGACGACGAGGTCGCCGCGCGACGCCTCGAAGGAGATGACGTCGGCGTCCATCGCGTCGATGTCGCGGATGATGTCGTTGAACTCGGAGTAGCACATGTGCGTATGGATCTGCGTGTCCGGCTTCACGCCCGAATGCACGAGGCGGAACGCGGGGATCGCCCAGTCGAGGTACTTCGCGTGCCAGTCGGAGCGGCGCAGCGGCAGCTTCTCGCGCAGCGCGGCCTCGTCGATCTGGATGATGCGGATGCCGGCGGCCTCGAGGTCGAGGACCTCGTCGCGGATCGCGAGCGCGAGCTGGCGCGTCTGCTCCTCGGCGGAGATGTCCTCGCGCGGCCACGACCAGTTGAGGATCGTGACCGGGCCGGTGAGCATGCCCTTCATCGGCTTGTCGGTCCTCGACTGCGCGTAGCGGCTCCATTCGACGGTGATCGGTTCGGCGCGCGAGACGTCGGACCACACGATCGGCGGCTTGACGCAGCGCGTGCCGTAGGACTGCACCCACGCGTTCCTCGTGAACAGGAAGCCGTTGAGGCGCTGGCCGAAGTACTCGACCATGTCGTTGCGCTCGAATTCGCCGTGCACGAGCACATCGAGGCCGATCTGCTCCTGCCTGCGGATCACGTCGTCGATCCGGTCCTTGATGAACGCGTCGTATTCGTCGCGGCTGATCTCGCCCTTGCGCAGCTTCGCGCGTTCGGCGCGGATCTGACCGGTCTGCGGGAACGAGCCGATCGTCGTCGTCGGCAGCGGGGGCAGCCCGAGAGCCTCGCGCTGCAGCCGCTGGCGTTCGGCGCGCGCAGGCAGGCGCGTGAAGTCGTCGTCGGCGAGGGCCTCGAGGCGCGCCTTGACGGCCTCGTCGCGCGCCACGCGGCTGCCGTCGAACAGCAGCCGGTTCGCCTTGAGCACGTCGGACGCCTGCTTCGCGTCGTCGTCGAGGTCGACGAGGTCGGCGATCTCGCGCACCTCGTCGAGCTTCTCGACGGCGAACGCGAAGTGCCGCAGGACATCGTCGCCGAGCGCCTCTTCGCCCTTCGTGCTGAACGGCACGTGCAGCAGCGAGCAGGCGGAGGCGACGGCGACGCGCCCGGTGACGCGCTGCAGCGCCTCGACGAGCGCGATGCTCTGCGCGTAGTCGTTGCGCCAGATGTTGCGCCCGGAGACGACGCCGGCGAACAGCGTCGTGCGTTCGCCCACGCCGTGGGTCCCGACGGCGGCGAGGTTCGCGTCGCGGCCCTCGACCAGGTCGAGGCCGACGCCGTCGAACTCGAGGAGCCTGACGGTCTCGTAGATGTCGGCGATGTCGCCGAAGTAGGTGTTGAGCAGCACGTTGAGCCGGTCCTCGCGCGCCGGCAGGATGCGCGAGTAGAGCGACTTGAACAGCCGCACGTCGGCGTCGTCCTTGTCGAGCACGAGGCAGGGCTCGTCGAGCTGCACCCATGCGGCGCCGAGGTCGGCGAAGCGGCGCAGGATCTCGGCGTAGACGCCGGCGACGGCGTCGATGAGGCCCTCGTCGACCCTCAGTTCGCGCGCCTGGGCGTCGCGCGAGAGCTTGAGGAAGGTGTACGGGCCGATGAGCACCGGCTTCGTCTGGTAGCCGAGCGCCTTCGCCTCGAGGTACTCGTCGAAGGGCTTCGTGCCGTTGAGCCGCACCTCGGTCGCAGCGTCGAACTCGGGCACGAGGTAGTGGTAGTTCGTCGTGAACCACTTCTTCATCGGCAACGCGGTCACGTCGCCGCGCTCGCCCTGATAGCCGCGCGCCATCGCGAACAACGTCTGCTCGGGGTCGTCGAAGGACAGGCGGCGGTAGCGCGCCGGGATCACGTTGAGCAGGATCGCCGTGTCGAGCATCTGGTCGTAGAGGCTGAAGTCGTTGCTCGGGATCAGGTCGATGCCGGCGGCGCGTTCGAGCCGCCAATGCTCGACGCGCAGCTCACGGCCGACGCGGCGCACGTCGTCGAGCGACGCGGCGCCCTTCCAGTACGCTTCGATGATCTTCTTGAGCTCGCGGTTCCTGCCGATGCGCGGGAAACCGGAGATGGACGTGGGAACGCTCATGGGTGCCTCCAAAAATCGGGCTTGCTTGCTGCAACGTGCATCACGCTAGCAGACCTGCCCGGGCGGCGGCGCCCATGTCTTGCGAAAAACCCGCGAAACGGCCATACCGGTTATTGAGACGACGTCATAACCGCAGCTTATAGCCCCGATCCGAGGCCGGGGCGGCCCCGCGCCGGCACGGGCGCGTCAGTCGAAGTCCTTCGGCGAGAGCACGGCGATGAGGTCGGCCTCGTGCGTGCCCCACTTGCGAAACGGCGCATCCGAGCCGAACACGGCCACGCAGGCCGTGGACATGCCCAGCTTGAGCAGGTCGGTCACCTCCGGTCCGGACCGCGGCCCGGCGAGCCACTGGCAGGCCATCGAC
Organism: Bifidobacterium italicum; assembly: GCF_002286915.1. GTDB lineage: Bacteria > Actinomycetota > Actinomycetes > Actinomycetales > Bifidobacteriaceae > Bifidobacterium > Bifidobacterium italicum. Next base: position 51,366 of record NZ_MVOG01000028.1, read on the forward strand.
ACGGTCGGCTCATGGCCGATGACGAGCAGCGTGCGCCGCTTGTCCTTACACGAGGCGAGGGCGTCGAACACCGACTGCATGCCGTCCTCGTACAGCGACTTCGTGTAGTCGACCTTCGGGCCGTCGCCGAACACCTTGAGCATGCGCTCGCATGTCTGGCGGGCGCGCACCGCGCTCGAGCAGTCGATCTGATCGGGCGTCAGACCCATCGACTTGAGTCCCTTGGCCATGCGCTTGGCCTGCTTGAGGCCCTTGTCGAGCAGTTCGCGGTCGAAGTCGCCCTTCGCGTTCGACGGTTCGGTCTTCGCGTGCCGCATGACGAGCAGCACGTGTTGGTAGTCCTTCACCTTCCTCGCGGCCTTCCTGACGTTCATGCACGCTCTTTCGTCCATCGGTGGCCCCATCGGGGCGCTGGTCATATGCAGTATAGCGCCGTGGGCGCCGGCACGGGCCTATTCGCCGTCGGCGTCGCCGATGACGCGCAGCTGCGCGTCGAGGTCGCGCAGCACCTTGCGCAGCTTGCGGTCGGAGATGTCGCGCAGCTCGAGCTCCTCGAAGACGGCCTCGCGCTGTTCGGGGCTGAGCGAGTCGATGTCGGTCGTCGTGTCCTTCGCCGCGCGCTCGCGCCGGCGCAGCGCCTCGAAGCCGTCGGCCATCGCGCGCGAGACAACGAGGAAGCCGGTGTGCCCGATCATCTGGTGGTCGGGGCGCACCGCCAGCCCCTGCGCCTTCCAGTTGCGCTCGAGGGTCTCCTGGATCTGCGGCTCGCTCCAGCGTCCCGATGCGCGCAGCGCCTCGGCGAGCCTGGCCATCTGCGTCGTCGTCGTCACGTAGCAGGTGAGCACACCTCCGGGCGCAATGACACGCCCCGCCTGCTCGAGGCGGTTCCACGGGTCGAGCATGTCGAGCATGACGCGGTCGAACCATCCGGCCGGCAGCGTGGCGGCGACCGAGTCGAAGTCGCCGGTCAGCAGGTTCCAGTTGTCCGGATGCGCGCCGTAGTACAGGTCGACGTTCGCCTGCGCGACTCGCGCGAACTCGGGGCGCAGCTCGATCGTCGTCAGCTCGCCCTCGGCGCCGCATGCCTCGAGCAGGTGCAGGCTCATCGCCCCCGACCCGGCTCCCGACTCGAGCACGCGGTGGCCACGGCGGATGTCGCCGAGTTCGACGACCTGAGCCGTGTCCTTCGGGTACATGATCTGCGCGCCGCGCGGCATCGAGAGCACATAGTCGGCCAGCCGCGGACGCATGACGGCGTAGCGCCAGCCGCCGATCGCGCGCGTGCCCTTCCACGGCTTGTTCGCGTCGCGTTCGGGATGCTCGGCGTTGACCTGGGCCTCGCGCCTGGCCGTCACGCTCGTCACGACGATGCCCTCGCAGCGGCCGATGACGTCGTCGTGCAGGATCAGGCCGTGCGCCGTCTGCGTCGCCCCTCCCGCGACGAGCTGGTCGGTGATCTTGTTCGACTTCCTGTCGGTGAACTGGACCTTCTCCCCCGCCACAAAGGGACCACGGCGCATACGGCGACTCCTTGACTCATCGGCGCGGGCCGCGGACGGCCGCGCCGTCCGGCACGTTTCCAACGCTTAGCGTACACGAGGCCGCGCGCAACAGCCGCGCGCGCCGGCCGGCGGCCCCTCAGCCGCGCAGTCGCGCGCTCCAGCGCCCCCGGTCATGGCGCACCGCCAGATCGAGGCCGAACACGGCCGAAAGCCGTTCGTCGGTCAGGCCCCCCTCGATGCCGCCCGCGTACACGACGGTGCCGGGCGCGGGGTCGAGGCCGTCCGCACCGGCGGCGCAAGCGTCCGCCTCGCCGCCGCGCGTGCGCCCCATGACGGCCACGTGGTCGAATCCCGCGGGTATCTCCTCGAGCCGATGCGTGACGAGGACGACGGCGCGCGGATCGTCGCGCCCGATGCGTCCCAGCGCGCGCAGCGCGATCTCACGGCCGCCCAGATCGAGGCCCGTCATCGGCTCGTCGAGGATGAGCAGCTCGGAACGCGCCATCAGCGAGCGGCAGATCATGACGCGCGTGCGTTCGCCCTCCGACAGCTTCGCCATCGACTTGCCGACGAGGTATTCGATGCCGAAGTCGCGCATGAGGGCCCGCGCCCGCGCGATCTCGGCGTCGGTGTAGGTGTCGCGCCAGCGGCCGGTGACGGCCTTGAGCGCGGTGACGACGGCGTCGAGCGGGTCCTCGACGCCGGGGAACGAGCGCAGCAGCTCCGCCGAGCTCAATCCGATCAGATGGCGGTAGGAGAACACGTCGACCTTGCCGAGCCGGCGTCCGAGGACGTCGACGGTGCCGGACGAGGGGTGGCCGCGCGTCGCCATCATCTGCACGAGCGTGGATTTGCCGATGCCGTTGGGGCCGAACAGCACCCACTTCTCGCCGCGTCCGATCGTCAGATCGACGTCGGCCAGGATCGTGCGCCCGTCCCGGCGGAAGGCGACGCCGCGCAGGGCGACGGCGTCGCCGCCATGGCCCCGGGCCCCGGCTTTGGTGGTGGTATCGTCTCGCATCGGCTCGCTCCTTCGTCTCCCGTCCGCTTCCCGCCTGCGGCGTGCATGCACGCTGCCGCCACGGTAGCGCACACCCGCGCCCCGGCGCCGCGCGCGTCCCGGCATCCGGAAGAGGGGCGCCCCGCGCCGCATACCACCGGCGCCGCGCGCGTCCGCGGGCGGTTCGCTTTCGACGGCAAACTTCCCCTGACCGCGTATTTCCCCCGCCCGCGCCCGTTTTGCACTACCGTTGGGGGCATGAGCGAAACAAACATGGTACGCCTGACCAAAGGCGATGTGGCACCGAACTTCGAACTCGAATCCGACGAATACAAGCATTACGCGCTCGCCGATTTCAAGCATCAGAACGTCGTGCTCTACTTCTATCCGAAGGCCGGATCCTCGGTCTGCACACTGGAGGCCAAGGACTTCCAGAACAACCTCGAGCGCTTCGCCAAGGAGGGCTACACCGTCATCGGCGTCTCCCCCGACGACGTGAAGGCGCTGCAGGAGTTCCGCGAAAGCAACGACCTGGGCTTCGTCCTGCTGTCCGATCCCGAGTACACCGCGCACAAGCTGTACGGCGCCGCGAAGGAGCACTTCAAGGACGGCGAGAAGACCTATGAGACCATCCGTTCCACCTTCGTGCTCGACGGCGAGGACAGGATCGTCTTCGCCGGCTACGACGTGAACGTCAACGGCCAGATCGACGAGCTGCTCGAGCAGATCGAGAAGATCAAGTAACCGTCCCCTCCGACAGGCGTCATACGCAAAGGCGGGCGGACCGTTTCGAAACGGTC
>NZ_MVOG01000029.1 GCF_002286915.1 Bifidobacterium italicum
GCATGCGGCGCATACGCAGGCGAACGACAACGTCATCCGCGCGCTCGACACCACGTTCCAGCAGTTCAAGGTCGACGCGAAGGTCGTCGGCTTCCTGCGCGGTCCGTCGGTCACGCAGTACGAGGTCGAGGTCGCCCCGGGCGTCAAGGTCGAGAAGGTGACGAACCTCGACAAGAACATCGCCTACGCCGTCGCGAGCTCCGACGTGCGCATCCTCTCGCCGATCCCGGGCAAGTCGGCGATCGGCATCGAGATCCCGAACACCGACCGCGAAATCGTCCATCTGGGCGACGTGCTGCGTTCGGACAAGGCGATGAACGACCCCAACCCGATGCTCGCCGGCGTCGGCAAGGACGTCGAGGGCCACTTCGTGACCGCCGACCTGACGAAGATGCCGCATCTACTCGTCGCCGGCGCCACCGGCTCGGGCAAGTCGAGCTTCATCAACTCGATGCTCACGTCGATCATCATGCGCGCCACGCCCGACCAGGTGCGCATGATCATGGTCGACCCCAAGCGCGTCGAGCTGTCCGCGTACGCGGGCATCCCGCATCTGCTCACGCCGATCATCACCGATCCGAAGAAGGCCGCGCAGGCGCTCGAATGGGTCGTCAAGGAGATGGACGCGCGCTACAGCGACCTCGAGTTCTTCGGGTTCCGCCACGTCAAGGACTTCAACGAGGCGGTGCGCGCCGGAAAGGTGCACGCGCCGGCCGGCTCGAAGCGCAAGGTGGCGCCGTACCCGTACCTGCTCGTCGTCGTCGACGAGATGGCCGACCTGATGATGGTCGCGAAGAACGACGTGGAAAGCTCGATCCAGCGCATCACGCAGCTCGCGCGCGCCGCCGGCGTGCACCTCGTGCTCGCCACGCAGCGCCCGTCGGTCGACGTCGTCACCGGTCTGATCAAGGCGAACATCCCCTCGAGGCTCGCCTTCGCGACGTCGTCGGCGACCGATTCGCGCGTCATCCTCGACGCGACAGGCGCCGAGACGCTCATCGGACAGGGCGACGCGCTGTTCATGCCGATGGGCATGGCCAAGCCGATCCGCGTGCAGGGCGCGTGGGTCAACGAGTCGGAGATCCGCAAGGCCGTCGACTTCGTCCGTCAGCAGCGCAAGCCGCATTACCGGCCGGACATCGAGCAGATGGCGAACGAGGCGGAGAAGTCGAAGCTCGATCCGACCGAGGACATCGGCGGCGACATGGACGAGCTGCTGCAGGCCGCCGAACTCGTCGTCAGCTCGCAGTTCGGCTCGACGTCGATGCTGCAGCGCAAGCTGCGCGTCGGCTTCGCGAAGGCGGGACGCCTGATGGACCTGCTCGAGTCGCGCGGCGTCGTCGGCCCGTCGGAGGGCTCGAAGGCGCGCGAGGTGCTCGTACAGCCGGCCGACCTGCCGCAGGTGCTCGCGTTCATCAAAGGCGAGACGACGTCGCTGACCGCGGCCTCCGAGGCGCCGCCGCAGGCGCCCCCGCAGCCATCCGGCGACTGAGTCCGCCGGACTGTCGTACGGCGTGGGGTAGTCTGAACGGCATGGAACAGCGAAGCAAACGTGCATCATGGTGGGATGGATGGAACACCCCGGCGAATCTCGTCACCTTCTCCCGCATCGTCCTCGTCGTCGTCTTCCTCGGCCTGTACATCGGCGCGGGGCAGTGGGGCTCGCGCAACATGGGCATGCGCTGGACGGCCGCGATCATCTTCGCCGTCGCGGCGTCGACCGACAAGATCGACGGCTGGATGGCGCGCAAATACAACCAGGTGACCGAACTGGGCAAGCTGCTGGACCCGATCGCGGACAAGTTGCTCACGCTCGGCACGCTCATCGTGGCCGCGAGCCTCAACGAGTTCGGCATCGCGTGGCTCGGCTGGCTCGTCACTGCGCTGTTCTTCGTGCGCGAGGTCGGCATCACGGTGATGCGCCTCTTCGTCATCGATCACGGCGGCGCCGTCATCGCCGCCTCGCAGCTCGGCAAATACAAGACCTTCACGCAGTGCCTCGGCCTGGGGCTGCTGCTCATCCCGGTGTGGTCCTTCGTACCGGCCGGCGCGCATCCGGCGTGGCTGACCGTCTACTTCGTGGTCGCCTACACGCTGATCTACTTCTCGCTGATCCTATGCCTGTATTCGGGATGGGAGTATGTCCGCGGCGTGCTCAAGGCGTCGAAGGCCTCCGGCGCGCACACCAAAGGCGCGACCGATGCGACCAAGGCCGATGCGTCCACGACCGATGCGTCCACGACCGATGCGACCGCGGCCGCGGCCGCATCGGGGCGCTCCGACGACGGTGCGGCGTCGTCCGAAGGCTGAGCTCCGGCGTCCGCCAACGGGCGGCGGTCGATGACATGCCGCCCATTGGCCTTCATGAGTGCGCGCTCCTAGGATGGGGCGCGCATACGCATATCGGGGCGCGTGCGGTGGCATGCGCATATATGAGCATTGGAGGGCGAACCATGACGCAATGCGGGACCGAGGGCGCCGATCCGCGCCTGATCGATGACATGGGGCTGCTGCGCCGCTACTGCGACAGGCAGGCGTCGGCGATCCTCGCATGGTGCGCGGCCCGCGGCGTGAGGATCGCATGCGCCGAATCGCTCACCGGCGGCCTGCTCGCCGACGCCTTCGTCAGGATACCCGGCGCCTCGCGCGTCTTCCTCGGCTCGGCGGTGACCTACGACATCCATGCGAAGGCGGCGGTGCTCGGCGTCGATGGCGGCCTGCTGCGCACGCATGGCGCCGTCGACCCGGAGGTGGCCCGCCAGATGGCGGCGGGGACGGCGCGGCTGTTCAGCCAACCGGAATATCGCTCCGGGATTATCGGTCTGGCGACGACCGGCGTCGCGGGACCCGGACCGGATGGGGGCAAGCCGGCCGGATTAGTGTACTTCGGCGTGTCGCTGCCGCAAAACGAGTATTTTTTCACAGGTCCTTCACAATACGCAGTAGAGTTGAATTTGCAAGGTTCTAGAGAGGTTATTAGACAGCGGACCGTGGGTTGTGTTCTGGGAAACCTGAGACAATTCACAGGTTCTTCACAGGAATGATTCCCGATACTGGAAGCGAAGAACACTGTCGATAAGGAAAGGAGTGTGATCGCCATGAATGATATGGACATGATGACTTTCACCGAAGGACAGACCGAGGTCAAGAAGGTTGAGGTTTCCACTCCGTCGCGCAACGGAACGGCGCGCATGCGCGAACTGACGCCGGCCCAGCGCCGCGCGGTCATGTTCGCCCAGCAGCAGGTGCTTCGCGCACGTGCGGCCAAGAAAGCCAAGGACGAGCGTCAGGCGGCGCTCGTGCGCATGTGGCAGGAGGAGGACGCCGAGACGACCAAGCCCCGCACCGTCATCCGCAAGCGCGAGACGATGGGCGAGGTTAAGGAGGTGTCGCTGCGCGAGGCCATCGGGCATGTGCTGCGCGATCTGCGCACGCATGACCACAAGACGCTGCGCGAGGTCAGCGAGAAGGCCGGGGTCTCCCTCGGATACCTCTCCGAGGTCGAGCGCGGACAGAAGGAGGCGAGCTCCGAACTGCTCGCGTCGATCTCCGAGTCGCTCGGCCTGAGCACGTCGCAGATGCTGCGCATGGTCGCCGACTACCTCGACTCCGTGGACGCCTGAGACGACGCTCCGATACGGCGCGGGCCGCGCATGACGGCCGCCTTGCGCGCCTGAGCATGGATGGGGACGCCCCTTGGGGCGTCCCCATCCCCGTTTGTGTGGGCGCATGTTCGAGGGACTTCCGTGCGGGCCGCGGGCGGTGTACAGTGGCGCGGTATGCGTGAACGAGAATTCTGGGAACTGCTCGAGGAAGTGTTCGGCAGGGGCTACGGGCGCGCGCTCGCCCATGACCAACGACTGACGAAGCTCGGCGGCAGGACCGTCGTCGAGGCGCTCGACGGAGGCGAGGAGCCTCGCGTCGTGTGGAACGTGCTGTGCGACCAGATGGACGTGCCCGATGCGCGGCGCTGGGGCAAGGACCATGTTGCGCCGCCGCTGCCGGTCGACTTCCGCTGACGACGCCGCGACACGCCGTCGATATTCGAACAAATGTTCGCATCTTCGGGTATGATGGTGCCCCGACACAGCCACCGCGGCTGTGCGGCGCTCGGCGAAATGTGGATGACGGCACCGTCCGTACACATGGCCCCGGCGTTCTGGACGGACGCCGCGCGGCGCATGTATCGTGGATGGCGCCGCGCGGCACCGGCCGTGCGCGCGCCCGTGGCATCGTAAGACAAAGGAGGGCTGCAATGGCAGCGGCGAAGGCGGAGAAGGCCAAGGAGTCCGACAAGGACATGAGCTTCGGGCGGAATGTGGACCCGAGGCGTCAGGAGGCGCTCAGGAACGCGCTCAAGCAGGTGGAGAAGAGCTTCGGCAAGGGGTCGGCGATGCGTCTGGGCGACAAGCCCGAGCAGGACGTCGAGGTCATCCCGACCGGCTCCCTCGCGCTCGACATGGCGCTCGGCATCGGCGGCCTGCCGCGCGGCCGCATCGTCGAGATCTACGGGCCCGAATCGTCCGGCAAGACGACGCTTGCGCTCCACGTCGTCGCGAACGCGCAGAAGAACGGCGGCGTCGCGGCGTTCATCGACGCCGAGCACGCGCTCGACCCGGTCTACGCGCGCAATCTGGGCGTCGACACCGATTCGCTCATCGTCTCGCAGCCGGACAACGGCGAGCAGGCGCTCGAGATCGCGGACATGCTCATCCGTTCCGGCGCGCTCGACGTCATCGTCATCGATTCGGTCGCGGCCCTCGTGCCGAAGGCGGAGATCGAGGGCGACATGGGAGACAGCCACGTCGGCCTGCAGGCGCGCCTGATGAGCCAGGCGCTGCGTAAGATGACCGGCGCGCTCGCGCAGGCGAACACGACCGCGATCTTCATCAACCAGCTGCGCGAGAAGATCGGCGTCTTCTTCGGCAGCCCGGAGACGACGACCGGCGGCAAGGCGCTCAAGTTCTACGCGTCGGTGCGCATGGACATCCGCCGCATCCAGACGCTCAAGAGCGGCGACGACGCGGTCGGCAACCGCACGAAGGTCAAGGTCGTCAAGAACAAGATGGCGCCGCCCTTCAAGTCGGCCGAGTTCGACGTGCTCTACGGCGAGGGCATCTCCCGGGAAGGCTCCGTGCTCGACATGGCGCTGCAGACCGACATCGTCAAGAAGTCCGGCTCGTGGTTCACCTACGAGGGCGAGCAGCTCGGCCAGGGGCGCGAGAACGTGCGCCGCTTCCTCAAGGACAATCCGCAGATCGTCGACGAGATCGAAAACAAGGTCAAGATCGCCTACGGCCTCGTCGACGCGCCCGAGGACACCTTCGCGCAGGGCGAGGAGGTCGAATCGACGATCGAGTCCGAGGACATCGCCGCGACCGAGGCCGGCGACGAGACGGCGAAGAAGAACGGCTGATGATCTCCGTCGAGGAGTTCCTCGCGGCGCATCCGGCGCCGGCGGCGCAGGACGGCGGCGCGCGCGGATCGGCCGACTCCGGTCGTGACGTCGGCGGTTCCGCGCCTGCCGTGGACGGTTCCGATTCCCCGTCCGGCCGCCGCGCCGGCCATGCCGCCGCGCAGGCGATCGCCGACGGCGGTATGGCCATGGACTCCGACGTCGATACGGACGTCGATGCGAGCGGGGCCATGTCCGCGGACATGGACGCGCCGGGGCCCGTGTCGCGCTTCGGGGGCGTCTTCGGCGCCTCGGGGGACGATGACGGTCGCCGCGCCCGCGGGGGGCGCGGTGGCGACGGGCGGCGCCGTTCGGCGTCCGGCTTCGCCTATACGCCGACGGACGATCCCCACGACGAGGAGCGCTGCAAGGAGGCGGCGCTGCGGATGCTCGACGCCGCCGCGCGTTCGACCGGCGCATTGCGCGCCAAGCTCGTCGAACGCGGCTACGCCGACGACGTCGTCGCGAAGGTCGTGGACCGTCTGTCCGAGTTGCGGTTGCTTGACGACGAGGAGTACGCGCGCTCGGTCGCGCGTTCCTGCGCGAACCGGATGATGGGGATGCGCGGCGCCGTCATCGAGATGACGCGCAAGGGCGTCGACCGTGCGCTTGCGATGCGCATCGCCAGCGAGGCCGACGACGACGGCGTCTTCGTCGACGCGGCGTGGGCGCTCGGCCGCGCCGTCGCCGCGCGCACCCGCGGCAAGGATGCCCAGGTCGCGCGCCGTCGCTTCTGGGGTGCGGGGGGCCGCAAGGGGCACGACCCGCAGACGCTGCGCGAGGTCGGCGATGCGCTGTTCCGCGCCCAAGGCGATGACGGGGAAGGGGAATGAGGGGGGTGAGACCTCTTATACCCCGGGTTCTGTCGTGGCGCGGCGTCCGAGGACGGCGCGCCACGGATGGCCATCCATCTCGACCTGACGTCGCCGTCAGGCTCTAGCAGCCTACCCGAAGACATTGGGCGAGCAGCCCTCAAGCGTCTTCTGCTTGGCCTTGCTCCCGATGAGGCTTGCCATGCGGCCGGCTGTTACCAGCGGCCCGGTGGTCTCTTACACCGCCGTTTCACCCTTACCCGCCCCGAGGGGCGGGCGGTCTGTTCTCTGCTGCGCTATCTCTCAGGTCACCCTGGGCGGACGTTATCCGCCATCGTGCTCTGCGGAGCCCGGAAGTTCCTCAACCATGTTCTGGTCGCGGCCATCAAGAGGTCTCAAAGGCAGTATTCTAACACCACGCGCGACATCGGCGCCAATCGTGGGCGCGGCCGTATCGAAAAAAGTTAAACCAGCAGCTTTACCGCACTTTCCCGCATGTCGTCGGCTACAATGAGTGGTATCCGGACGGCGGCACCGTCGTCTCGGTCCATATATAGCGGCATGACGCCGCTTGAGTCTAGGGAGGTCCACATGGATATCGTGATTACCGGCCGTCACATTCAGATCAAGCAGAAGTTCCGTGACGTCGTCGAAAGCAAGATGAATCGTGTGACCGCAATCGCCCCTGATGCGCAGCGTGTCCAGGTCGTGCTGTCGCATGAGGGCAATCCGCGTATGCATGACACGGCGATGCGCGTCGAGCTCACCGTCATCGCCGGCGCCACCGTCATCCGCGCCGAAGCCTCGAGCCTCGACGAGATCAGCGCGCTCGATCTGGCGCTCGACAAGCTGACGCTGCGTCTGCGCCGCGCGCGCGACCGCCGCAAGGATCACCGCAAGAACTACACGCCGGTCCCGGTCGACGCGGGCGAGTTCGTCCCGCCGTCCGAGGAGGAAGAGGACATCATGGGCGCCGCCGCCGACGCCAACAGCCCGGCGGCCGCGGTCGCGTCCGATCTCGGCCCCGGCGAGTCCATCGAGGTGCATGTCGGCGATACGCCGATCGTCATCCGCCGCAAGCTCCACGTCGCCGAGCCGATGAGCATCGACGAGGCGCTCTATGAGATGGAGCTCATCGGACATGACTTCTTCCTGTTCGTCAACAAGGACACGATGCGCCCGTCGGTCGTCTACCACCGCCATGGCTGGAGCTACGGCGTCTTCGAGATCGACACTCCGGAGAACATCAAGAAGGCCGAGGAGGCCAAGAAGGCCTGATCCCGGGCCGTCGTCGCCGCGAGCCGAAGGATCGCGGCGCAGATGAGCGGTCGGCGCCGGCGCCCGAGGAGGGGCGCCGGCGCCGACCGCTTTTCTCCATGTCCGCGTGGAGCCATGGCGTTCGGACGGCCGGTTGTGGATGTCTTGTGACGGAACATGAGAAACTTACGTAAACAGGTCGAAAAACGAGGGGGAAAATCCGTCGGTCCGGTATGGTGGATGATGTTAGCGACCATCTCACAAAGGGAGTGACATTGGTAGACATCGTAGACAAGGCCCTGCGCATGGGCGAGGGACGTCAGATCAAGCGCCTGGAGAACGTGGCCAAGGAGGTCAACGCGCTCGAGGACCAGATCTCGGCGCTGAGCGACGAGGCGCTCAAGGGCCAGACGGCCAAGTTCAAGGAGAAGCTCGCCAACGGCGCGACGCTCGACGACATCATGGCCGAGGCCTTCGCCACCGTGCGCGAGGTCTCGAAGCGCACGCTCGGACAGCGCCACTTCGACGTCCAGCTCATGGGCGGCGCGGCGCTGCACTGGGGCAACATCGCCGAGATGAAGACCGGCGAGGGCAAGACGCTCGTCGCGACGCTGCCGAGCTACCTCAACGCGCTCGAAGGCAAGGGCGTGCACGTCATCACCGTCAACGACTACCTCGCCAGCTACCAGAGCGAGCTCATGGGCCGCATCTACCGCTTCCTCGGCATGAGCGTCGGCTGCATCGTCACCGGACAGAAACCGCCGGAGCGCCGCAAGCAGTACAACGCGGACATCACCTACGGTACGAACAACGAATTCGGCTTCGACTACCTGCGCGACAACATGGCGTGGGAGAAGAACGAGCTCGTGCAGCGCGGCCACCACTACGCGATCGTCGACGAGGTCGACTCGATCCTCATCGACGAGGCGCGCACGCCGCTCATCATCTCCGGGCCGGCCGAGGGCGACGTGACGCGCTGGTACCGCCAGTTCGCCAAGCTCGTGCTCAAGCTCGTGCGCGACGAGGACTACGAGGTCGACGAGAAGAAGAAGACCGTCGGCATCCTCGACCCGGGCATCACGAAGATCGAGGACTACCTCGGCATCGACAACCTGTACGAGCCGAGCAACACGGCGCTCATCGGCTACCTCAACAACGCGATCAAGGCCAAAGAGCTGTTCCTGCGAGACCGCGACTACGTCGTCACCGGCGGCGAGGTGCTCATCGTCGACGAGCACACCGGCCGCATCCTGCCGGGGCGCCGCTACAACGAGGGGCTGCACCAGGCGATCGAGGCCAAGGAGAACGTCGAGGTCAAGGCCGAGAACCAGACCTTCGCGACGATCACGCTGCAGAACTACTTCCGCATGTACGACAAGCTCGCCGGCATGACCGGCACCGCCGAGACCGAGGCCGCCGAGTTCATGGGCACCTACAAGCTCGGCGTGCTGCCGATCCCGACGAACCGCCCGATGATCCGCCAGGATAAGGACGACCTCATCTTCCGCACGAAGAAGGAGAAGCTCCAGGCGATCGTCAAGGACGTCGCGGAACGCCACAAGAAGGGACAGCCGGTCCTGCTCGGCACCGCGTCCGTCGAGGCCTCGGAGGTCGTCTCCTCGCTGCTTGACGTCGTCGAGATCCCGCACAAGGTCCTCAACGCGAAGCAGCATGAGAAGGAGGCGGCCGTCGTCGCCGTCGCCGGCCGCAAGGGCGCCGTGACCGTCGCGACGAACATGGCCGGCCGAGGCACCGACATCATGCTCGGCGGCAACGTCGAGTTCCTCGCCGACGCCAAGCTCAAGGAGGAGGGCTACTCGCCGGAGGACACGCCGGAGGAGTACGAGAAGCTGTGGCCCGAGACGCTCAAGCAGATCAAGGAGCAGGTCAAGGACGAGCATGAGGAGGTCGTCGAGCTCGGCGGCCTGTACGTGCTCGGCACCGAGCGCCACGAGTCGCGCCGCATCGACAACCAGCTGCGCGGCCGTTCCGGCCGTCAGGGTGACCCGGGCGAATCGCGCTTCTACCTGAGCCTCGAGGACGACCTGATGCGCCTGTTCAACACGCAGCTCGTCGCGCGCGTCATGGCCAAGGGCATGCCGGAAGGCGAGCCGATCGAGTCGAAGGCCGTCTCCAAGGGCGTGCGCAACGCGCAGAAGGCCGTCGAATCGCGCAATTTCGAGATCCGCAAGAACGTCCTCAAGTACGACGACGTGATGAACAAGCAGCGCACCGTCATCTACTCCGAGCGCCAGGCGGTGCTCAAGGGCGAGGACATCCACGAGGACATCGAGCGCTTCATCACGGACACGGTCACGAGCTATGTCACCGGCGCCAAGCGCGGCTCCGACAAGCCGAAGGACTGGGACTGGGACGGCATGTTCAAGGCCGTGCGCGGGCTCTTCCCGACGGACGCGACCGAGGACGAGGCCAAGGAGGCCGCCGAGGGCCTCAAGGGCGAGAAGGCCGTCGACGCCGTCGTCGCGCTGTTCGTCAAGGACGCGCAGGAGCAGTACGCGCAGTTCGAGGACCGGCTCGGCGAGGAGGGACTGCGCACGCTCGAGCGCCGCGTCGTGCTCGCCGTGCTCGACCGCAAGTGGCGCGAGCACCTCTACGAGATGGACTACCTCAAGGACGGCATCGGCCTGCGCGGCATGGGTCAGCGCGACCCGCTCGTCGAATACCAGCGCGAGGGCTACCAGATGTACAACTCGATGATCGAGGCGATCAAGGAGGAGTCCATCCAGCTGCTGTTCCATGTGGACGTCGATTCGGTCGCGCAGACGCAGGACCATGAGGACATGGCCCAGGACGTCACCGACGACCAGGTCGTCGACGAGGCCGAGGTCGCGCTCGGCGAAGGCGTCAACGTCGATGAGCGCGACTCGGACGAGGTGCGCATCGTCGAACCGGAGGAGCCGTCGAAGTACGACGACACGGCCGACGAGACCGCCGTCGCGCTCGGCGATGCGGTCAAGGAGGAGGTCGAGGGCGTCGACGACGAGACGCACGGCATCGTCGGACCGGCGCCGATCTCGCACGCCGAGGGCAAGGTCCCGGCGAACAAGCGCCCGAAGAACGAGGAGCTCAAGACGCCGTGGGCGGACGGCCGCACGTTCCCGGGCACACCGAAGAACGCGCAGTGCCCGTGCGGTTCGGGGCGCAAGTACAAGCTGTGCCACGGCCAGAACGAGCACGAGGAGTAAACCGACCGCGGCCGACAGGCGCGTGAGGTGAACGATTAAGGGGCGAGGCGACCACCATGGTCGTCTCGCCCCTTAATCGTTACAGCGACCGCACGTCGATGCCGTGCTCGGCAAAGACGCGGCTGACGCCGGCGTAGTCGCCGCTCATGATCGTCGCCTCGTGCAGATTCGGGAATTGCGCGAGTTCCGCGTCATCGACGGCGTCGAGGTCGAAGACGTCGTCCTCGCCGTCCCACTGCGGGATGATGTTCATGTACACATCGTCGCCGCCGTCCATCGTGAACGAGGTGAGCTCGGGCGCGAGACGGACTGGGATGGGCAGCCGCTTGAACCAGTTGAGCGCGGGACGGATGACCGTCGTGCTTTCGGTGTCAATCGGCTTGCCGGCATACTGCGCGGCGAAATCGAAAAGGTCGAAGCGCGGCGTGAGCACCTCGAGTTCGTACATGAGCCGCTGAATGACGGCGAGCTTGAAATTGAGATGGGTGAAAGCCAGCACCGGTTCCTTTGCCTTATGGATCGTGTAGTTCGCCGGAGGGAAGCGACGCTCGGGGCAGAAGGAGACTGACAGCGGGTCGCGCACATCGGGGGCCGGGCCGTCGGGGCCGTGGCTGTCTTCGGGCCAGCGGATGACATGGAGCGCGCCGATCTCGTCGCGGTCGGAGATGAAAAACAGCGGATTGCCGTCGGCTTTCGCGATGCGCGCGGTGCAGGGGGAGTCCGGCAGCACGCGCTCGCGCCATTGTGGGCGCACAGTGGGACCACAGTAGACGTCTATGCCGGTGATGACATGGTCGTCGTCAATGTACACGTCGCGCTTGCGCAGCCAGTCCATCGGTGCGCGGAGGGGAGCGAATACCAAGCCGAGCCCGTCGTAGACGAGACGGCGGGCGCCGTGCTCGTCCACGACGTCGCGGTCCGATGCGCAGCCAAGCGCAGCCGTGAGTTCGGCTATCGACATCGGGAAGGTAACGGTGACGCCGTCGAAGATGACGGCGTCGTCGGACAGCAGGATGGTGTGCGGCATGGGCGCCTCCGTCGGTGTTGCGATCGGTGTTGCGATGGAGGCGATTGTAGAGGGGAGCGGACCGACGGCGAGGCGCATGACCATGATGCGGGAATCGAAACAGCTTCGTTGCATGGCCTTCCTAGACTGGTCGGTGCATTGCACGATACCGATGAGGAGAGGTCATGGCCGACATCACCTGGAAAACGATCCTGACGAAGCTCGTGAAGGGCGAGCATCTGAGCGCCGAGGAATCCGCATGGTTCGTCGACGACCTCATGCAGGGCAACGCGCAGCCGGCGGCCGTCGGCGCCGTGCTCGCGACGCAGCAGCAGCTGGGGCTGACGGCCGATGAGGTCGCCGGCGCGGCGAAGGCGATGGTGTCGCACGCCGTGCCGCTCGACGTGGACCGTGAGTGCACCGACATCGTCGGCACCGGCGGTGACGGCGCGCACACCGTCAACCTGTCGACGATGGGCGCCGTCATCGCCGCCGCCGCCGGCGTCATGATCGTCAAGCACGGCAACCGTGCGGCAAGCTCGCAATGCGGCGCCGCCGACTGCCTCGAGGCGCTCGGCCTGCCGCTCGACCTCAAGCCGCAGGCCGTGGCCGAGATCGCCGACGAGGTGGGCATCACCTTCGCGTTCGCGAAGACCTTCCATCCGGCGATGCGCTTCGTCGGTCCGGTGCGCGCCGCGCTCGGCGTGCCCTGCGTCTTCAACGTCCTGGGCCCGCTGACGAACCCGGCGACCCCGAAGCACATGGCGATCGGCTGCGCGAACCGGGCGATGAGCTCGGTCATGGCCGCCGTCTACGCGGCGAACGGCCAGAGCGGCATGGTGTACACATCGAACGAGGGACTCGACGAGATGGCGCCGACCGGACCGATCTCGGTGTGGGAGTTCAAGGACGGTGAGGTCTGCGAGACGGTCTTCGACCCGATCGAGGAGCTGGGGCTCGCGAAGGTCACGATCGACGACCTGCGCGGCGGCGAGCCGGACTACAACGCGCAGGCCGCGCGCGACCTGTTCGCAGGCAAGGACGTGCCGTTCCGCACGACGGCGCTGCTCAACGCCGCGTCGGCGATCGTCGCCGACGGCTCCCTCATCGACGCCGATGCGCCGCTCGCCGAACGCTTCCGCAGCGCCTACGCGATCGCCGAACGCACCGTCGACGACGGCAGGGCGCAGGCGCTGCTCGACGAGTGGATTGCCGTCGCGAAGAGCAAGGCCTGAGTTGATGCGGCGCCCGTGCGGCCGGTGAGGTCAGACGCGGGCGCCGTTGTCCGAATCGTCGTCGTGGATGACGTCGCGGCCCTCATGTTGCGCGATGAGGCCGCCGGCCCCGACAAGGACACACAACGCGGCCACGAGGCCGACGACGCCGACGATGTGCGGCAGACAGGCGGCGACGATGACGCCGACGACGCCGATCGCGAGAATCGCCGCGCATACGAGCTTCGAGGCGCGGATGCCGCTGAGCGATGGGTTCGGCGCCGAGAAGCCCATGCCGTCGTGGTCGAGGACGTCGTCGGCGTCGAGCCAGCTGCTCGTGTAGTCGCGCGGGCCGCGTCCCGCGCCGGTGAACGCCTCGTCGGACAGGTCGTCGACGGTGAGCACCGCCTTCTTCTCCTCGCGCTTGACGTGGCGGTCGAACCGCTTCGCCGTGCGCGAGCGCTCGACGTCCTCGAGCTCGCCTGCGTGGTCGTTGAGGAAGGCCTCCCAGTCGTCGTGCCCGGACGCATCGTCACGCCGGCTCGCGCCGCCGTCGTTGCTGCTATTGTTGAGGTCGGTCATGACCACTACTGTAGCAAGCGGAATGTGAAGCGCATAAGGAGACTTCGGATGCTGTACTGGTTTTTCGTCAAGACGCTCGGCCCGATCGCGCGGCGGCGCTTCAATCCGACGGCCGAGGGGCTGGCGAACATCCCGCATGAGGGGGGCGCGATCATCGCCGCGAACCATCTGGCCGTCATCGACGACGCGCTGCTGCCGCTGACCTGCCCGCGCATGATCCACTTCATGGGCAAGGCCGAGTACTTCGAGGGCAAGGGCCTCAAGGGACGGTTCAAGAAATGGTGGTTCACGTCGGTCGGCGTCTTCCCGGTGGACCGCTCCGGAGGATCCAAGTCGCTCGGCGCGCTCGAGCATGCACGCGAGATCATCGAGGACGGCGAGCTGTTCGGCATCCACATTGAAGGCACGCGCAGCCCCGACGGCCGCCTGTACAAGGGGCATACCGGCGCCGCGCGCCTCGCGCTCGAGACCGGCTGCCCGATCGTGCCGGCCGCGATCATCGGTTCGCGCGACCTGCAGAAGCCGGGGCAGGTCATCCCCGGCAAAGGCGTGAGCAAGGTCGTCTACGGCGAACCGATCAACGTCCCGAAGACGCCCGCTGACGAGGTCACGCATGATATGCTGCGCGCGCTCACCGACGAGGTCACACGCCGCATCGAGGCGATGAGCGGGCAGGAGTACGTGCCCGAATACGCGCAGGTCGTCAAGAAGCAGATGCAGCAGGAGCAGGCGACGATCGACGAGGCGGCGCATCCTGCACGATAGGCCGCGGACCGGGCGTTGGCCGGATGCGAGGAGGGGCGGCGTATCCGGGATGTGCGGGCCCGCGCGTCACACGACGCGGATCGTCACCGTCGTCGGCTCGCCGTCCTTCGTGCGCTTCGGCACGTCGGAACCGGCCTTCGGGTCCTGGCTTTGGACGAGGTGCAGCACCTCCGCGCCGGCGAGCGGCCTTTCGATCTTGACCTTGAAGCCGAGCGCCTCGAGCTCCTTGCGCGCCTCGTCCGTCGATTTGCGGACGACGTCGGGCATCTTCACGGTCTCCGGGCCCTTCGAGACCGTCACCGTGACCGCGTCGCCCCAGTGCAGCGTCGAGCCCGCGTCCTGGGATGTGTAGAGGACATGGCCCGCGGCGACGCTGTCGCTGTACTCCTCGTTGAACGTGACCTCGAGCTTGTCATTCTCGAGCGTCTTCTGCGCGTAGTCCTTCGTCTGTCCGATCAGATCGGGCATCTGCACCGGCATCGGGCCCTTCGACAGCACGACGCCGACGGTCTCGTTGTGCGCGATCGTCGTACCCGGATCCGGTGTGATGCTGATGAGCATGCCCTGCGGCACGTCGAGCGACCATTCGTCGGCGTCGTCCGAATGCTCGATGTGCTCGATGCCGGCCTGCTTGAGCACGGCGAGCGGGTCGTCGGACGACTTGATGTCCTCGGGGATCGTCACCTGCCGGATGCCGAGCGAGACGACGACCTTGACCTTCTGCTCGCGGCGTTTGCTCACATGCGCGTCGACGTAGGCCGGGTCGGTGGAGATGATGTCGCCCTCGGGCACGTCGTCGCTGTGGGCGCGACTCACCTCGTAGTCGATGTCCGAGACGTTGAGCGCGCTTTCGTAGCTCTTCCATTCGACGCCGGTGATCCTGCACGGCGCGTTCTGCTCGCATTTGAGCCCCTCCGGCTTCGGCATCGTGTTGTAGCTGCCGGGACCCGCGTAGTACCACCACGCCCAGGTGCCGCCGGCGGCGAGCACGGCGACGATCGCGACGATGATCCCGACGATGAGACCGATATGGCTTTTGCGCTGCGACTGCATCGCCGTCGGGCTGTCATCGCCGCCGAAGGGGGAGCCGGCAGCGGGGGATCCGGAGCCCGGGGCCGGCGACGGCATCGCGATCGTGCCGGTCGGATCGTCGTTGCCGCGCGGCGCGGTGCCGCTGTGCATGCGCGCCATCGGCTGCGCGGGCGACTGCGGACGCACATCGGGCTCCGGCTGCGCGGAGGGTTGCGGCTGCGCGTTCGCGGCGTTCGCGGCGAGCGCCGACATCGCCGTCGTCGGCTGCGGCTGCGCCGTCGGATCGTAACGGTAGCGCAGCGCGTCGGGCGGGAGCGTGCGCATGAGCTCCTGGAGGCGGTCGAGCGCGACCGACGCGTCGGCGGGGCGGTCGGCGACGTCGCGGTTCGTCAGGCTCGAGACGAAGCGCGCGACGCGCGGGTCGATGCCGGTGCACACGGTCGCGACCGACGGGACGTTCTCGTTGACGTGCTTGAAGACCATCGTCACCGGGTTGTCGGTCTGGAACGGCACACGGCCGGCGAGCATCTCCCAGGCCATGATGCCGACCGAGTAGCAGTCGCCCTGCGGCAGCGCCTCGTTGTCGCTGATCATCTCCGGCGCGAGGTACGCGGCCGTGCCCAGCAGCATGCCGGTCGACGAGAGCGTGGCCTGCGAGATCGCCTTCGCGAGGCCGAAGTCGGTGATCTGGACGCGGCCGCGGCTGTTGATCAGGATGTTCTCGGGCTTGATGTCGCGGTGCACGACGCGCGCCGCGTGCGCCGCCGCGAGTCCGCCGAGCGTCTCGGCGACGACGCGCAGCGTCTCGCGCACGCTGAACGTGCGCTTGCGCTGCATCTCGGCGCGCAGGTTGACGCCCTTGACGTATTCCATGACGAGGTAGTCGAGTCCGTCGTGCTCGCCGGTGTCGTAGACCTGGACGATGTTGGGGCTCGCGATCGAGGCGGCCGCGTTCGCCTCGCGGTGGAACCTCGCGATGAACTGCTCGCGGTACGGCCCCTGAGCGAGCTGCTGGTGCATGATCTTGAGCGCGACGTCGCGCCCGAGCCTGACGTCCACCGCCTGATAGACGGTGGCCATGCCGCCGTCCGCGATCTTGCGCACGATGCGGTAGCGGCCGTCGACGAGCCTGTCCTTGGGCATATCCTGCGCTTCACTCATGCTTGATCCGTCGTATCCCTTACCCGAAGATGGTGTGCGGCCATGACGGCCGATGACGAGGTCATTCTACATGGTGGTGTGCTGCTCATGCGCGCGCCGACTGAGGGATGAACCGCGCGCAGATCGCGGTCAGGCGTGCGGCCGCCCCGTCGTCGAGGCCCATCGCGCCGATCGCGGCGCACGTGCGCTCCCACATCTCGCCGATGCGCGCGTAGGAGCGCTCGATCGCGCCGGTCGAGCGCATCAGCGCCGTGACGCGCTCGACGTCCGACGCCCCGCGCCGGCGCTTCGCGTAGATGCGCGTGAGTTCGCGCGCCTCCTTCGGCGATGCGGCGCGCAACGCGTCCGACAGCAGCACGGTGCGCTTGCCCTCGCGGATGTCGCCGCCGACGGGCTTGCCGGTCTGCCTAGACGAGCCGATGACGTCGATGAGGTCGTCGGCGAGCTGGAAGGCGACGCCGAGCGGCCAGCCGATCGCCATCGCGTGGCGCGTCGCGTCCTCGTGGCCCATGCCGGATGCAAGGAACGCGAGTTCGAGCGGCGCGATCGTCGTGTAGCTCGCCGTCTTCCAGCGGAACACCTCGTAGGAGGCCTTGCCGAGCCTGTCGGGATCGTTCAACGGCATCCGCTCGATCGCCAGGTCGAGCACCTGGCCGACCTCCACCTCGTGGTGCATCGTGATGAACGTGCGGCGCAGGTCCCTCGACTGCGGGATGTCGAGCCGCTGGCTCGCGTCGTCCATGATCGCCGTGCAAGCGGTGGCGAGCAGGTCGCCAAGCATGACCCCCAATCCCCGTCCGATCGCCTCGCTGTGCGTCGCCTGTTCGAGCGCGCGGTGCGCCGACGGCTTGCCGCGGCGCAGGTCGGCGTCGTCGATGATGTCGTCGTGCACGAGCGCCGCCGTCTGGAACACCTCGATCGCGCAGGCGATGTCGAGCATCGCGGCGCGGCGCTCCTCGCCCGCGTCCGGCGCGAGCAGATCGTAGGTCTCGAGCGCGAGCAGCGCGCGCAGCCTTTTGCCCCCCTCGCTCGAGACGACGGCCTGATCGATCGTGCGTTCGAGCGTGTCGTCCAGCTCCGGCGGGATGTCGGCCTGCCGGGCCAGTCCCGCGTATTCGCGCACGAGCGCGCCGATTCGCGATTCGATCTGCTGCAAGTCAGTGGAGGGGCTCATAGCTGCCATTCACCCACAGCGTTGCGACAATCTCCGGCGTCCCGCGGCGGCCGCCGATCGCCGCCGACGGCGCATGGCGCGGCGGATTCCTCCGGACGCGAATTGTGGACAAGCGCACCGTCCGTACACAGGACCCGGTCCGGCTGGACACGGGCGGTCCGCCGCGGCGAGAGTGGAGAGGCGGCCGGTCCGGCGGATCGGTCGCGGCCGGCCGGGGCGGCCGGCGCAACAGGACCGACAGGACGAACGGAGGAGACGATGGACGAGACGATGGACGAGAGCATCGAACCGACCGAAGGCATCGGGACGGCCGGCGCGACGGTGGCCGGCAAGGCGCCGAGCGGCGCGGGGGAGGAGGACGGGGCGCCGCCGGACGTGGGCGCGCTGTTCGTGCCGCTCGGGGGATTCGAGCCGGGCGAGGAGCGGCTCGTCGACGAGCGCGACGCCGCGTGCTGCGAGAGACTGCACGAGCGCTACCGCGAGCGCTGCCGGGACCGCGGCCCCGGCGAGGCGACCGGCGAACGGTTCGCCGAGGTGTGCGCCGACTGGCTCGCATGGCTCGACGCCGACGGATTCGACCCCTTCGACTGCGAGGCGGACAAGCTGTGCGCGCTCGCCGTGCTGATGACCGACTCGCTCGCTGCGCGCGACGCGTTCATCATGACGCTCGTGGCTTCCCCCGACGCGCACGACGCGGCGGATTTCGTCGGCTTCGCCGTGCATCCGCACGCGCCCGGCAACGCCGCGCGGATGGAGCGCGAGCTCAACGCAGCGTTCGCGAAGCCGCAGCGGCCCGACGTCGAACGCATCCTGCGCGGCGTCGAGATCTGCGAGCGCGCCGCGCAGATCGTACCCGACGGTTTCGCCGCGCATCCGCTCGCCGTCGCCTCCTACGGGATGTGGTGGGTAGGCGACGCCCGTGCGCTCGAGACGGCGGCGCACGCGATCATGCTCGACGAGGGGATGCGCCTGGCCGGCATCATCCTGACGGCGCTGCTGCGCGGCGTCGTGCCGCAGTGGCTGGGGCGCCGGCCGTGAGGCGGCCGCCGGCATGCGCCCCGGCGTGGAATAATCGTCCCCGCGCCATGGTTAACTCACTTAGTGCGCGACTTGCCCTTGCCGTAACTATGCCCTCACGGGGGGATGCGGCGCGGGCGTCGCATGATCATGAGCGAGCAGGAGGAACAGTTTGGCCACGAAGCGAACGGCGAACACCACGGACAAGTCGGAAGACAAGGACACCTCCACCATCGAGGGCGCCTCCGCCACGCAGGAGACGTCGGCCAAGCCGGCGAAGCGCACGCGCAAAGGCTCGTCCGCCAAATCGGGCGCGGGCGAGGCGGCGGCGAGGAAGAAGGCCTCGTCGACCCGGGACGAGGCCACGAAGCAGCCGCGCAGGAGCACGGCGAAGAAGACCTCCAAGAAGGAGACGGCCAAGCGCTCCGCGCAGCCCGAGGACGACGAGGACGTGATGCTCGACGAGGACGACGAGCAGATCGACGAGGACAACCTCGACCTCGACGAGGACCTCGACGACGTCGACGGCCAGGACGTGGACGAGGACGACGAGGACGAGGAATCGGAACCGGAGCCCGAGGAGGACGACGAGGACGAGAAGAAGCCCGAGGAGCCCAAGGAGAAGGGCGCCTTCGTCGTGCGCGACGACGATGACGACGAGACGCTCGCCCCGACTGGCGCGAACCCGCGCCGCCACGTCGTCACGACCGGCGCGACGGCCGACCCGGTCAAGGACTACCTCAAGCAGATCGGCCGCGTCTCGCTGCTCAACGCCGAACAGGAGGTCGACCTGTCCGAACGCATCGAGGCGGGCCTGTACGCGCAGCATCTGCTCGACACCGAAGGCGACAAGCTCGACTTCAAGCGCAGGCGCGAGCTCAAATGGGCGGCCGCCGACGGCAAGAAGGCCAAGGACCACCTGCTCGAGGCGAACCTCAGGCTCGTCGTCTCGCTCGCCAAACGCTACACGGGACGCGGCATGCTCTTCCTCGACCTCATCCAGGAAGGCAACCTCGGCCTGATCCGCGCCGTCGAGAAGTTCGACTGGAAGAAGGGCTTCAAGTTCTCCACCTACGCGACCTGGTGGATCCGCCAGGCGATCACGCGCGCGATGGCCGACCAGGCGCGCACGATCCGCGTGCCGGTGCACATGGTCGAGGTGATCAACAAGCTGTCGCGCGTCCAGCGCCAGATGCTGCAGGACCTCGGACGCGAACCCACGCCCGACGAGCTCGCGCGCGAGCTCGACATGCCGGTCGAGAAGGTGCAGGAGGTGCAGAAGTACGGCCGCGAGCCGATCTCGCTGCACACGCCGCTCGGCGAGGACGGCGATTCGGAGTTCGGCGACCTCATCGAGGACACCGACGCGATCGCGCCGTCGGACGCCGTCGCCTTCTCGCTGCTGCAGGAGCAGTTCCGACAGGTGCTCGAGACGCTCTCGCCGCGCGAGGCCGGCGTCATCAAGATGCGCTACGGCCTCGAGGACGGCCAGCCGAAGACGCTCGACGACATCGGCCGCGTCTACGGCGTGACGCGTGAGCGCATCCGCCAGATCGAGTCGAAGACGATGTCGAAGCTGCGCCATCCGTCGCGTTCGCAGACGTTGCGCGACTTCCTCGACCAGTGACGTCGTCCGGCGGACGGACGACGACGCGGCGGGCCGCACGGGACGGCCGTCGCGGCGCAAGAGCGCGGGCCGTGCGGCTGCGCGCTCTTTTGCATGACGGCCCTTTGGCATGACAGACGGGCGGCCCCACGGCCGCCGCAACCCAGGAAGGCGGAAGATGGCGAAGAAAGACTACGGCGCCGACTCGCTGACGGTCCTCGAAGGCCTCGACGCGGTGCGCAAACGCCCCGGCATGTACATCGGCACGACCGACACCCAGGGCCTCATGCACTGCCTGTGGGAGATCATCGACAACGCCGTCGACGAGGCGCTCGCCGGCGCGTGCACGCACATCACCGTCACGCTGCACAAGGACGGCTCGGTCGAGGTCGCCGACAACGGGCGCGGCATCCCGGTCGACGTCGAGCCGAAGACGAAGCTCACCGGCGTCGAGGTCGTGCTCACGAAGCTGCACGCCGGCGCGAAGTTCGGCAACGCCTCGTACAACGCGGCCGGCGGCCTGCACGGCGTCGGCTCGTCGGTCGTCAACGCGCTGAGCTCAAGGCTCGACGTCGAGGTCGACCGCAACGGCAACACGTACCATATGGCCTTCCATCAGGGGCATCCGGGCGTCTACTCCGACGCCGACCCGGAGCACCCGTCGCCGGACGCGCCGTTCAAGAAGACGCGCAAGAACCGGCCGACCGAACTCGAGATCATCGGACACGTCACGCCGAAGACCACCGGCACGCGCATCCGCTATTGGGCCGATCCGGAGATCTTCAACGACACGGCGCGCTTCGACTACGACCAGCTCATCGACCGCGTGCGCCAGACGAGCTTCCTCGTGCCGGGACTCAAGATCGACGTCATCGACGAACGCATCGGTGAGACCGGCGACGAGCGGGTCGACGAGCTCATCGAGGACGACGTCGTCGCCGCGCGGGCCGCGGCCGCGGAGGGC
Source organism: Bifidobacterium italicum (assembly GCF_002286915.1). Classification (GTDB taxonomy): domain Bacteria; phylum Actinomycetota; class Actinomycetes; order Actinomycetales; family Bifidobacteriaceae; genus Bifidobacterium; species Bifidobacterium italicum. The sequence goes on from NZ_MVOG01000029.1 coordinate 21,252, forward strand.
TCCGACGACGAGGACGCCGCGATCGAACGCGCCGAGGCCGGCGACGACGCGATCGCGCGCACCGAGGCCGAGAACGCGCAGCAGAGGGCCGAGGCCGGCGTCGCGACGACGCTCGAGCCCGAGGTCGCGCCGACGCGGTCCGCGGCGCCGACGCCCGGGCATCGCAGGATCGAGGAGTTCCGCCACACCGGCGGCGTCGTCGACTTCGTCGACTTCCTTTCGCACGGCGAGCCGGTCTCGAACATCTGGAGGATCACCGGGCAGGGCACCTACCACGAGGAGACGCAGGCCGTCGACGAGCACGGCGACCTGCATGCGCAGGACGTCACTCGCACATGCGACGTCGACATCGCGCTGCGCTGGGTCAACGGATACGACACGACGATCCGCAGCTTCGTCAACGTCGTGGCGACGCCCGGCGGAGGCATGCACGTCGACGGCTTCCTCAACGCCGTCACCAGGCAGGTGCGCAAGGCGGTCGAGGACAACGCGCGCAAGCTCAAGGTGAACCTCAAGGACCCGAAGATGAAGGTCGAGCGCGACGACATCCTCGCCGGCCTCGTCGCCGTCGTCACCGTGCGCATCGCCGAGCCGCAGTTCCAGGGGCAGACGAAGGACGTGCTCGGCACCGCGCAGGTCAAGCCGGTCGTCACGCGCATCGTCGACAAGCAGTTCGCCGAGATGATCACCGGCTCCAGGCGCGGCTACAAGGAGCAGTCGTCGCGTGTGCTCGAGAAGATCGTCGGCGAGATGCACGCGCGCATCCAGGCGCGCAAGACGAAGGAGGTCGCGCGCCGCAAGACCGCGCTCGAATCGGCGAGCATGCCGCCCAAGCTCTCCGACTGCCAGCCGGGCAACGACGACGTCGCCGAACTGTTCATCGTCGAGGGCGATTCGGCGCTCGGCACGGCGAAGGCGGCGCGCAACTCGGCGTTCCAGGCGCTGCTGCCGATCCGCGGCAAGATCCTCAACGTGCAGAAGGCGTCGCTCGCGCAGATGCTGTCCAACAAGGAGTGCGCGGCGATCATCCAGGTCGTCGGCGCCGGTTCGGGCGCCTCCTTCGACCTCGAGCAGGCGCGCTACAACAAGGTCATCATGATGACCGACGCCGACGTCGACGGCGCGCACATCCGCACGCTGCTGCTCACGCTGTTCTACCGCTACATGCGTCCGCTCATCGAGGCCGGCCATGTGTACGCGGCCGTGCCGCCGCTGCACCGCATCGCGCTGACCGGGTCGCGCAAGGGCGAATACATCTACACGTACTCCGACGACGAGCTCGCCGGCAGGCTCGAACAGCTCGACCGCGACCATATCGGCTACGCCGACGACATCCAGCGCTACAAGGGTTTGGGCGAGATGGACGCGAACCAGCTCGCCGACACGACGATGGACCCTCGCACGCGTCTGCTGCGCCGCATCCGCATGGAGGACGCCGAACGCGCATCCGGCATCTTCAGCCTGCTCATGGGCGACGAGGTGCCACCGCGCAGGCAGTTCATCGTCGACAACGCCGACGACTTCGACCGTTCGAAGATCGACACCTGATCCGTCGCCGAACGCGTCCATCGGCCGGCGCCGCGCGGCGGATCAGCGGCGACGGCCGGCGATTGCGCGGCGGTAGACCTCCTCGACCTGGTCGGCGACCGTCGCCACGTCGTAGCGGGCGAGCAGCGCCAGTTCGCGTTCATGCAGCGCCTGCGCCCATGCGGGGTCGGTCAGCGCGCGGCGGATGCGTTCGGCGAGGACGCGCGCATGGTCGGCGCCGACGTCGAAGAGCGCGTCCTCTTCGCCCAGCAGCGTCGAACGGTAGCCGGGATTGTCCCCGGCGAGCGTGACGCCCGCTCCCGACGCGATCGCCTCGAGCAGCACGATGCCGAAGGATTCGCCGCCGGTGGCGGGGAAGACGGCGACGTCGGCGTCCGCGAGCAGCGCCGGCTTGTCCTCCTCCTCGACGAAACCGAGGAACTCGACCGGCGTGCGCAGCGCCTCGGCGCGCCGGCGGCATTCGTCGAGAAGCGGCCCTTTGCCGGCGAACCTGACATGGAAGCCTTCGGGGAACATGTTGTGTTTCTCGCCGTATGCGATCGCGTCGAGCAGCAGCTCGGCGCCTTTGCGCGGCACGAAGCGTCCGAGAAACACCGTGAGCGGGCCGTCGGACGCCGATGGGCGCCCCGTGGCCGCGTCGGCGAACTTGCGTACATCGACGGGGTTGGGGATGACGACGCCGCGCACGTGCGCCGTCGTCTCGGCATAGCGCGCGGCGACCTGCGAGACGGCGACGACCTCGTCGACGCGCCTGTGCGTCGGCGCGTCGATCATGCCGAGCAGACGGCCTCCGACGCGCGACGCCAGATCGGCGGAGGCGATGTGGTAGGTCGCGACGACGCCGGTGGACGGCGCGGCGAGCGACAGCACGCGCCCGGCCATGAACGGGCTGTACGGGGCCTGCACATGCAGGATGTCGAAGCCGTGGGCGGCGAGCGTGCGCCGGATCCGCGCGCGGCTCGCCGGCAGCGGGATGCGCATGCGGTTGCCGTTGAAGCGCACCATGACGTTGCGCGAGAGGGGATGGGTGTTCGGGACGGGGGAATCGTGCGTCTCGCCGACGAGGTAGTGCACGTCGTGGCCGCGACGGCGCAGCTCCTCGCCGATCGTGACGATATGCTGCTGTACGCCGTCGAGCACGTCGAGCGTGTCGTCGAAGACGAATCCGATGGTCAAAGGCATAGGCGCCAGTCTATGCCCGTGAAACGACGGGCGCGGCGCGCGGCGCATCCGGAGGACGCACGATGATTTTCTTGTCGGGGGAATATAATTATGCCCGTCCACCCGCGTTCCGCACGTTCCCGTGTCACGTTCCGCTACAAGGAGGCGCCATGGCCAACCTGCTGCTGGCGATCATCTATCTCGCGTTCATCTCGCTTGGGCTGCCCGACGGCCTGCTCGGCGCCGCGTGGCCGACGATGAGCGGCCAGCTCGGCGCGCCGCTGTCCTGGGCCGGCGGCGTCTCGATGGTCATCAGCGCCGGCACTATCGTCTCCGCGCTGCTGAGCGACCGGCTGACGCTGCGCTTCGGCGCAGGGCGCGTGACGGCCGCGTCGGTCGGGCTGACGGCGTTCGCGCTGTTCGGCTTCTCGGTCGCGCCGAACTACTGGACGCTGCTGCTGATGGCCGTCCCGTACGGGTTGGGCGCCGGTGGCGTCGACGCCGCCCTGAACAACTATGTGGCCGTCCACTACACGAGCCGGCACATGAGCTGGCTGCACTGCATGTGGGGCGTCGGCGCGCTGCTCGGCCCGTACATGATGGGCTTCGCGCTCTCGCGCCAATACGGCTGGCAATGGGGGTACCGCTCGGTCGGCGTGCTGCAGGTCGTGCTGACCATCGTCCTCGTATGCAGCCTGCCGCTATGGCGCAGGCGCGCGGCCTCGCCGATGCAGGCCGCCCGGGCGCTTGACGCGAGCGACGATCCGGGTCCGACGGTGGCGGCGGCCGGCGAGGAAACGCGCAGGCCGCTCGGTCTGGCCGGCGTGCTGCGCATCCGCGGCGCCGCGCAGATCCTCATCATGTTCTTCTGCTACTGCTCGATCGAGCAGACGACGATCCTGTGGGCGAGCAGCTACATGGCCGGCGTCGACCATGTGGACCTGCAGGCGGCCGCGAACTACGCGAGCCTCGTCTTCATCGGCATCACCGTCGGACGCTTCGTCAGCGGCTTCGCGACGATGCGGCTCAGCGACGCGCAGATGATCCGGCTCGGCGCCGCGATCATCGTCGCCGGCGTCGTGCTGCTGGCGCTGCCGGTGCCGGGCGTGTGGAACTCGGTCGCCGGTTTCGTCGTCATCGGCCTTGGCTGCGCGCCGGTCTACCCGTGCATCATCCATTCGACGCCGGCGTATTTCGGCGCCGACCGGTCGCAGGCGATCGTCGGCGTGCAGATGGCGAGCGCCTACGTCGGCACGATGCTGATGCCGCCGCTGTTCGGCCTGCTCGCGCAGCATACGACGCTCAGGCTGCTGCCGTGGTACCTGCTCGTGTTCACCGCGGGGCTGATCGCCATGCACGAATGGCTGCGCGCCAAGACCCGCGCCAAAGCGGACTTCACCGCACATTGAACCGGGTTGCGCGCCGTTCGCACTGGGCGTGCGTGGGTGGGCAAACCCGCGCCGCCGCTTTACGATGGGCACCATGGCACACGAACAGACACACGCGGGCGTGCTGCGCGCTGGCGCGCCCGCCGCAACGCCACAGGTCATCCTCGGTTTTCTGGCCATCGGCCTGCCCGAGGCGCTGCTCGGCGCCTCATGGCCGGCCATGGGCGCGGGGGTGGGCGCGCCACTCGTGGCCGTGGTCGGCATCGCCGCGGTCATCGCCGCAGGTTGCGCCGCGGCGGCGATATACGCGGAGCCGGTGGTGCGCCGGGTCGGTTCCGGGCGCACGGTCGACATGGGCGTGGCCCTCACCGTGCTCGCGCTGTCGGGGTTCTCATTCGCGCCGCATTATTGGGCGCTGCTTGTATTCGCGCTGCCGTATGGCATTGGATCGGGCATGCTTGTGGTGGCGTTGAACGCGTATGTGGCCGTGCGTTCGGCGAACGCGCACATCACCTGGCTGCATACGACGAGCGCGTTCGGCGCGCTCGTGGGTCACACGGTGCTCGGCTGGATCATCGCGAACGGTGCCGACTGGCGCTGGGCGTACCGCACGATCGGCCTTGTGCAACTTGCGCTCGCCATGGTGCTTGCGGCAGGCACACGGCGATGGCATGACCGCCTGAGTCCGGCCCAGATCGCCCGTTTGGGTGAAACGCCGTACGCACAGGGGGACTGGCGGCACGACATGCGCCGGCCACATGCGGTGCATGCGCTCATGGCGATGCCTGCGGCGGTGGCTGTGCTCGTCTTGTTGTTCGCCGCCACATCGGTGGAGCAGACGACGATGCTGTGGGCCAGCAGTTACATGGTGCACGCCGGCGGCATGTCCATCCATACGGCGGGCGTCTACGCCAATCTGTTCTTTGTGGGTCTCGTCGTCGGCTCTGTTGTGGCGGGCGTTGTGGCGCTCAGGGTGCGCGATGTATGGATGGTCGCTGGTGGCATCGCCGTGCTGATCGGCGCGGTTGCGCTGATGGTGGTGCCGGTTGCGGGCCTGTGGCGCGCGCTGACCGCGCCGGTGCTGCTGGGGGCGGGCTGTGCGCCAATCGCGCCGGCCGTCGTGCATGCCACTCCGCGCTTGTTTGGCGCGGCGAGCACACCGGCGATGATCGGGGTGCAGACCGCCGCGGTCTCGATGGCCACGTTGGTCAGCCCCGTGCTGTTCGCCTGGGTGGAACGCGCGGCGGGGTCGATGCATGCGCTGCCGTGGTATCTGCTGGTGTTCACGGTGATTGCGCTCGCGGCATATGCGTGCGTTCTGCGCGTGGTGCGCTTGCATGCACTCGGCGAGTGACGGATAATCGAACATATGTGCGAATGTTTGGAGAGTTTCTCCGCCCCCACCCGGGCATGGTTCGAGCGCAGCTTCGGTGGACCCACAGAGGCGCAGCGTCTGGCGTGGCCGGCGATCCATCATGGCGAGAACGTGCTCGTCATCGCGCCCACGGGTTCAGGCAAAACGCTTTCGGCGTTCCTTGCGGCGATCGACGGCATCATCGACCGCAACGCGCGTGCGGACAGCGCCGAGGAAGGTCGCAAACGGCGGCGCAAAGGGGTGCGTGTGCTTTACATCTCCCCGCTCAAGGCATTGGGCGTGGATGTCGCGAAGAACCTCGAAACGCCGCTCAACGGCATTCGTGAGGAATATGCGCGCATGGGACTGTCCGTGCCTGAGGTCTCGGTCGCCATGCGCAGCGGTGATTCGACGCCGCAGGAACGGCGTGCGATCGTCAGCAGGCCGCCGGACATCCTGGTGACGACGCCGGAATCGCTGTACCTGATGCTCACATCGAAGGCGCGCACCGTGCTCGACACCGTGCAGACGGTGATCCTCGACGAAGTGCATGCCGTGGCCGGCACCAAGCGGGGGGCCCACCTCGCGTTGAGTCTGGAACGGCTCGACGACCGGCTGGAGACTCCACCACAGCGCATCGGACTTTCCGCCACCGTGAACCCTGTTGATGAAGCCGCGGCGTTCCTCGGCGGCGGCAGGCCCGTTACGATCGCCCAAGCGAGCGGCAGGGCGGCACTCGACCTCAAGGTCGTGGAGCCGGCAAGCCGCATGGGTGACGGCGGCGGCAGGACGGACACCGCAAAATCCCATGCACCGCAGTCTTCCAACTCAATCACCGGCGTCACGCCGGCAATGCGGCGGCTGGCGGAACGCAAGGCCCGTGAAGCCGGTCGGACGCCAACCGCGGCGCCGTCGTCTGCCGCCCATCGAGATGGGATCACGGACCGAGCTGGCAGCGAGGCGCCGGCGCCGGTCGCCGCAAACGCCGGACCCACCGCCTCGGTCTGGCCACTGATCCAACGCAGCGTGCTCGACGAAGTACTTGCACACCGCACGACGCTCGTTTTCGTGAACTCGCGTGGACTCGCCGAACGGTTCACGGCCCAGCTCAACGACCTCTACTTGGAGCGGCAGGGCAAAAGCCCCGACCTGTCGAACGAGCCGGCGCATTACGGGTCGCTCATCGGATCGACGACGAAACTCGTCGGTCCCGTGGCGCCGCAGGACGCCATCGCGATGGCGCATCACGGCTCCGTATCGAAAGACCGGCGCAAACAGATCGAAGAGCAGCTCAAAGCGGGCAAACTCAAATGCGTCGTAGCCACAAGCAGCCTCGAATTGGGCATCGACATGGGGTCGGTCGATCTGGTCATCCAATTGGCGCCACCGCTGTCGGTGTCGTCCGGCCTGCAACGTGTGGGACGAGCCGACCACCGCGTGGGCGGGGTGTCTCATGCACTCATCTACCCGGTGACGCGCGAACAGATCATCGGCGCCGCCGCGAGCGTCGAAAGCATGCTCGCCGGCGCCATCGAGCCGCTGCGTGTGCCCAACAGCCCACTCGACGTGCTCGCGCAGCAGACGGTGGCCGCCGCGAGCCTCGAGCCGATCAGCGCCGATGCATGGTTCCGCACCGTGCGCCGCGCCGCCCCGTACCGCACGCTGCAGCGCGACATGTTCGACGCCATGGTGGGCATGGTCACCGGCACCTATAACGGTGAGGAGTTCTCCGCGTTCCGGCCCCCACTCGTGTTCGAGGAGGAATCCGGCATGCTCGCCGCCCGCCAAGGGGCGCAGCGCCTCGCGGTGACCAGTGGCGGCACGATCCCCGACCGCGGTCTCTACACGGTGGTGCTTCCCGAAGGGGAGGCCGGTACGGGCCCGCGGCGCGTCGGCGAACTCGACGAGGAGATGGTGTATGAATCGCGCGTCGGTGACATCATCACCTTGGGCACCACATCCTGGCAGATTCAGGAGATCACCAACGACCGCGTGATCGTACTGCCGGCCCCCGGGCGCAGCGCGCGCCTGCCGTTTTGGCATGGCGACGGCGGCGGCCGCGATTACCGTTTCGGTCTGTCGCAAGGCCAATGGGTGCACGACGTGGCGCAGGGGCTTGTGGGTGCCGGCCAGACGCACCCCGATGCCCCGCACGCCCCCGGCCCGCGCTTCACGAATGCCGTGCAGGCCCGCCTTGTCCAAGATGGCCTCGACGCCAACGCGATCGACAACCTGGCACGGCTGCTGGCCGAGCAGCGCGCCGCCACCGGCGTGGTGCCCGACGCCACGCATGTGGTGATCGAACGCTGCCGCGACGAGGAAGGCGACTGGCGCATCGTCGTGCACACGCCATTCGGCAGGCGCGTGCACGAGCCATGGGCGCTCGCGATCAACGCCCGGCTGTTGCAGCGCTATGCCGTTGACGGCCAGATCTATGCGGCTGACGATGGCATCCTCATCCGTCTGCCCGACGGCGACGGCCGCATCGACATCGCGTCGCTCATCGCGTTCGACCCGGACGACATCCAACGCATCGTCGAGGCGCAGGTCTCGGGCAGCGTGCTGTTCGCCGCGCGGTTCCGCGAATGCGCGGCGCGCGCGCTGTTCATGCCACGCACCGATCCGGGCAAGCGGGTCCCACTATGGCAGCAGCGCCTGAGGGCTACCCAGTTGCTCACGGCGGCGCGGACGCACAAGAACTTCCCCCTGCTGCTGGAGACCGCGCGTGAATGCCTGCAGGACGTCTACGACGTGCCCGCCCTTCGTGAGGTGCTGACACGCATGCAGGCGGGGCTGATCGACGTGCACAGCGCGGAGACGTCGACGCCGTCGCCGATGGCCGAACAACTGCTGTTCGGCTTCGTCGGCTCGGTCATGTACCAATACGACGTGCCGCAGGCGGAGCGCGACGCGCGGCTGCTGTCGATGGATCCGGAGGTGCTCGAACGGCTGCTCGGCTCCGACGATTTCGCCTCGGTGCTCGACGACGCCGTCATCGACGAGGTCGCCGCTACGCTCGCGAAGCGGACGTTCTGGAACGCGCTCGCCGACGGCGACGTGCGCGGCCGCGTGCACCGCTATCTGTCGACGCACGGGCCGTTCACGGCCGACATGATGATCGCCGACCTGCGGTTGCCGGCCGAGGCCTGCGTCGACGAGCTCAACGCGCTGCGGGCCGCCGGCGAGGCGCTCACCGGACGCTTCGATGACCGTCTGCCCGCCGACGTGCCGCAATGGGTGGCGCGCGACGTGCTCAAACGCATCCGCTCACGCTCGCTCGCCAAGGCGCGCAAGGCCGTCAAGCCGGTCGCCGCCGCCGACTTCCAGCGTTTCGTGCTCGAACGGCAGGGCGTCAGCTCGGCCGGCGGCCAGCGTTTCGATGGCGTCGACGGCGTCATGAGGGTCATCGAGCAGCTCGAGGGTGTCGCATTGCCGATCGACGTGTGGGAGCGGGCAGTGTTCCCGGCGCGCGTGCGCGACTATGCGCCGTCGATGCTCGACGAGCTCGTCGCCGCCGGCGAGGTCGTCTGGGTCGGCGCGGGAGGTGCGCCGTCATCGTCCTCGCCATCCTCGGCGGACGGTCTCGGGGCGG
>NZ_MVOG01000003.1 GCF_002286915.1 Bifidobacterium italicum
GGGCACACTGCGCAGCGCGCAGGCGCAGGCCGCCGCGCATGCGCTCGCCGGCGCGCTCGGCGACTCCTACGAACCGCTCACCGTCGAGCGTCTCGACGACGTCGACGCGCTCGACATCGGCGGCGACGCGCTCGCGAAGCTCGCGCTCGCCGAGGACCGCGCCGGCTTCGCCACCGAAGTGCTCGCCGGCCGTTTCGCCGACGGAGCGGCCGAGGACGAGGCCACGGCGCGCCTCGTCAAGGACGGCGACCTGCTCGCGATGAGCGACAACCACAAGGAGACGGCGTCGCGGCTGATGCATCTGTCCGACGGGGCGAGGGACCTGCGCCGCAAGGTGTACGCGACGCAGGAGCTCACGGCGCACAGCGCGCAGGCCGTAGACCCGGCGACCGGCCTGCGCGCGAACACCGTCGCCATCCTGGAGATCGACTGCGCGCGCGACGAGCTCACGGCCTTCGACTCCTCCGCGCATGTCGACTACGCGACGATGTCCTCGCCGCGGCGCACGCAGATGCGCGCCGCGCTGGCGCAGTTGTCGATGCTCATCGCGACGCACGCGTACACGGCCTTCACTCTCGGCTACCCCCGCACCGACGACGTCCTCTTCGGTTGATCCGCGTCATCCGCAAACGCGGTCTCCGGTCGCGACATGCCGAGGATTTGACGTGGACGCAACCTGTGCCATAATGAACAAGTTGCTTGATTGCAGCGAATGGATGAGTGTCCGAGCGGTCTAAGGAGCACGCCTCGAAAGCGTGTGAGGGCAACCCCCTCCGCGAGTTCGAATCTCGCCTCATCCGCCATCAGGGTTTCCGGCTTCGCCCGGAAGCCCTTTTTTCATGCCATTCCCGGTCCCCTGACACCCAGACAGCGCGCCTTGCGCCCTGCACTGTCCCGCCCCGCGCACCCATACGCCCCGCAGGTCAGTCCTCCGGCAATGTGCGGCGCGCGCGGATCGCCTCGGCGCGCGCCGCCAGCTCGTCGTCGGCCGGGTATGCGATGTGCTCGAGCGTCAGCCCCTGCGGAGCGATCGGCCCGGTCGAGCCTTCGCGCAGCGGCACCGCCATCTTGCCGGCGAACCAGTCGACGCTGCGTTTGCCCATCCCCACCTGCACACAGGCGCCGACGAGCGAGCGCACCATGTTGCGCGCGAACGCGTCGGCGACGATCGTGAGGCACAGCAGCCCCGATTCGACGTCCGGCGTCCGGTAGCGCTCCCCCATGCCGGCGTCGAGCAGCGGACGCGCCGGCACGCGCGCCCAATACGCGGTCTTCACGTCGCGGATCGTCGTCCCTCCCGGATTCGCGATGGCGAAGGAGCCGAAGTCGTGCAGCCCGAGCGTCAATGCGGCGGCCTCGTTCATCCGCGCGACGTCGAGCGCGCGGTCGGTGCGCCATACGAAGTCCTTGAGCCGTGGATCCCATGGTGCATCGGCGTCGGCGATCCGGTACACGTAGGTGCGTTCGAGCGCGGAGAAGCGCGCGTCGAAGCCGTCCGGCGCGACGGTGACGTCATGGATGGCGATGTCGTCGGGCATCATGCGCGACAGCCTCGTCGCCAGCGCCTGCACCGGCGTGAGCCGCATATGCCCGACGCACCGTGCGAGCGAGGCGTCGTCGACGTCGATATGGCAGACCTGATGCGAGGCGTGCACGCCGGCGTCGGTGCGGCCGGCGACGGTCAGCCGAGGCGCGACGGCGCCGCCATGCGATCCGAGGATCCTGCCCAAGGCCTCCTCGATCGTCCCCTGCACCGTCCTGCCCTGCGGCTGCACCGCCCAGCCGTGGAAGGCGGCGCCGTTGTATGCCAGATCGATTCGTAAGCGCGTCACAGGGCGAGCTTAGCAAATGCGCCGGCCTCCCCTTCAGCGTCCGTGGCGCCTGCGTAGCCCGGAGAAGGCGTACCAGCCCGGGACGAGCGTCATGCCGGCGAGCAGCGCGGACAGCGTGAATACGTTCCAGAAGCCGTCCGCTCCGGTGATCGGCATCACCGGCGTCGTTCCTGCGGCCACTAGCTCGTAGCGCACGACGCTGCCGTTGTAGTCGTACCGGGCCGTCGTGTCCCACTGCGCGGTGCCGGCCGGATAGCCGCCCGGATACCGCGCGGTCGTGTCGCCGACGATCCGGATGGACTCCAGATCGTAACCGGAGGGCACGAGGTCGCCCTCCTTGGCCTTGAGTTCATCCAAGGTCTGCGGGAAGTCGCTCTTCGCGAACACGTCCTGGTTGTTCCTGTAATGCCTGGTCAGGTTCTCCAGCGGCACGACGCGCTCGGCGCCGGAGGCGTCGACGTACGCCAGCTGTGCGGTGATCGTCGACTTGCCGGTGACGGTGATCGTGGGCGTGCGCTCGTCGCCGGCACGGTAGAGGAGCGGGGCCAGCCGCAGCCCGGAGATGTACAGGCCGGATTCCACCGACTCGCTTTTGCCGGCGTCGACGGCGAGCGTGGGATCGATGCCGTGGAGGATGAAATGCCCGGCCACCGTGTTGCTCGCCAGCTGCGGTACCTTGATGAGCACCGAACGGATCGCCCCCCAGTCGGTGACGTGCGCCGCGTCCACGTAGGAAGTCGTGTCGGGCACCGCCGTCGCGCTCAACGCGGCCGGCGCCGTGGAATAGGCGACCGTCGTGCCGTCCGGGACGACCGATCGGTCCGTCGTCGCCGTGACGGGTCCCGTCAACCGTATGCCGAAGCCATCGCCGCCGCCGTCGGGCAGGTTGATGAACTGCCGCAGATCCTGCTGCACGACCGACGATCCGTTGTTGATGACGACTTCGACGTTCATCTCGCGTGCGTCGCTGAATGTGTTCGTCGCGGCGATGTCGTTCGATTCGCCGTTGCGGCTGAACATCACGTCGAGGTTGCCCTGCACCTGCGTCGTGCTCATCAGGATCCTCGCGGCGTTCACCGACCAGCTGCCGCCGCCGACCTCGTAGAGGTCCGTCGTCCTGTGCTCGACCCATGTGGGGTTCCATGAGGGGGCGCTCGTGTCGACCTTCCGGTTCGTCATCTGCGTCGTGGGGCTGTATACATAGATCGAGTACGGGTAGACGCCGGTCGTCGCGTCGCCGAGGATCGACAGCCACGCCTGCGTGTTCGCGCCCTCGTTGCAGTTGAACCAGTAGCCTGTGCCGTGGTAGCTGATCTTGACGACCTCGCGCCCGTCACTGGCCTGGAATTCGCTGACCTTCGGCGTCGGGCTCGTGCCGGCGTTGGAGTTGAGCGTCGTCAGCCCCTTCTGGCGGTTGTAGACGGTGCCCGCCGGCAGCACGTAGTAGAACTCCGGTTCGTAGATCGTCGGCGTCGTGCCGCCGTAGCTCTGGTAGACCGAGAGGTATCCCGATTCGAGATCACCCGGCTCCTTGCTCGTCTGCCAGCCGAAGGGCTGCAACGCCGCGCGCAGCTGGCTCGGCACGATCACCTGCTGCGTGACGGAGGCCTGCACCGAGAACTGGACGAAACGCCGGGAATCCGCATCCCATTGGAACGCCTTCTCGGGATCGGTCATCGAGATCGACGTGACCAGGTCATCGCCGCGCTTGACCGGCGCGCCGTCGTCGTACCGGGCGGCGAGCGTGCCCTGCAGATACAGCATGACCCTGCCCGCGCAGTTCGCGTTGTCGTCGGCGAGCGTCGTGCATGAGGACGCGTCGGCCGTGTGCGCGCCGGCCATCAGCAGGTTCGGATACAGCTTGGCGGTGCGGATCGGCGAATCCTTGACGCGTGTGATCGTGCCGCCAGCCGGCACGGTGCCGCTCTGCCGCGTGCCGTCGGCCAACGTGAGCTCGTAGCGGTACGAGGTCAGTCCCTTGAGATCGACGGCGCTCGCCGGCGTGACGATCGCCGTGGCGTCGAAGCCGCTGGGGACGTCCATCGTGATCACGGCGTCCTCGAGATCTTCGGGGCTGTTGTTCGCGAACCCCGCGAAGGCGAGCGTCGTCAGATGGCTTGGATCGGTGAGCAGGATGTCGTCGTCCGTGTTGTTGCCCGCGATCGTCGTCTTGAGGCACTGCCCGCCCGCGACGGGGCACAACCCCTTCTGGTCGCTCGAACGCAGCTGTTCGCTCCAGTCGTCCGGAAGCGTCTTGCGCAGATGGCGCGTGGCGCCTTGGGCGTCCACATACGTCTGGTCGATGGTGATGTCGCCCGAGGCGGTGAAGGTCTGCGTGGCCGTTGTGTTCTGCGCGTTGATGCGGCCTACCAGATAGTATCCCGGCTTGCTCTCGTAGCCCTGCGCGCCGCTGCCCTTCGGCACGCTGATGATGATGTCGTGGCCCTCGCCGCCCGGCTGGCTGATCGTCGTGTCGTCGTCGAAGGCGTTCTTCGCCGCGGTGGCGTCCGTGTTGAGGACGAAGTGTGGCGGCGTCGGAATCGTGATCGTCGTGCCGTAGTTGACCGCCGAGTTCACCTGTGCGGAAGCGTAGGACGTGTCGTCCCGCACGCCGTCGACCTCGTTCACGTCGAAACGGTAGGTGTAGTCGGTCTTGCCGTTGACGGCGGGGACCGACGTCTGGTCCGGCGATGTGCGTACGGGCGCCTTCGGCGACATCGCCGGCTTCACGTACTGCGTGATCGTCAGGGACGGCATCTGCTCGGGCTGCGTCATCGTCTTCCTGCGGCAGGTCCAGCTGATCGTCCGCGTCGATTCGCCGATGATCGTCATCGGCACGGACTGCGAGGTGTAGTTGTTGATCGCCGCCAGGTTCACCGACAGTTCGACGGACGCCGACGCGGTCGTGAAGTCGATCGAGAACACGACGGCGTCGTTCGTCTCGGTTCTGGTCACGGTGCCGATGTCGGCCGGCAGGTCGTCGCCGGGGCCTATGGAGTAAGTGCCCGCATAGGATGAGGATTTCGGGATGGTGACGGTATAGGTCGTGCCCGCCTCGCCCACGACGGCGAGCGTCAGCGTGATGCCCGAAGGCGCGTCGGCCACGTTGCCGATCCGGTTCGCGCTCAGATACAGCTTCGCCTTGCCGTCCGCGCTGACCGCCGTCAACGCGGCGTCATCGGACGGCCCGTCGCCGGCTGACGCCCCATCGGCGAGGAGGGCGGCGTGCGGCGATGCCATATGCGCCGCGTCATGACGCGGCTCCACGCCATACGCCGTATAGGAGAGGAATCCCAGTATCGCCGTCATCGCGATGGCCATCAGGGCTGCGATGAGGCGACGGCACCTCGAGACGCGCATTCCGGTCTGCTCCCTGTATCCGTTCATAGTCGCTTCCAATCTGGACCACTATGCAACATTGTCGTGCGATGCGCCGTATCCCCGGCATCGTTCGTCTATGGGGATAAGCCCGGCAACGATCGCCCCGATCGTCTAGGATGATGCGCCCACGGCACGCCAAACAAAAAGGGCCAGCACCTTGAAAGGTGCTGACCCTCACACGGTCAGTGGACCGGACTCACTCGGCGTTCTCGGCCTCGTTCGTCTCGGTCTCGGCCGGAGCCTCAACCGGGGCCTCTTCCTTGGCGGCGACCTTCGTCGCGGCCTCGGCTTCCTTGACGACCGCCTTCTTCGGGCTCACCGGCTCGGTGACGAGCGCGATGATCGCGGCGGGAGCGGAATCGCCCTTGCGCGGGGCGATCTTGACGATGCGGGTGTAGCCGCCCTCACGCTGTTCCATCTGCTCGGCGATCTCGGTGAAGAGCTTGTGCACGACGGACTTGTTGCGGATGACGCGCATCACACGACGGCGCGAGTGCAGATCGCCGCGCTTCGCGAAGGTGATCAGGCGCTCGGCGAGCGGACGGAGGCGCTTGGCCTTCGGCAGCGTCGTCGTGATGCGGCCGTGCTCGAACAGGCTGGTGGCCATGTTCGCGAGCATCAGGCGCTCGTGTGCCGGGCTGGAAGCCAGACGTGGGCCTTTCTTAGGTGTAGGCATTGTTTCTCCTTGCATGCCCCGCCGGACTCAGGTGGGCAGCTGCCCGAACATCCGAGACCGGCGAAGCGGTGGTTGTGTCGAAAGGGGGTCGGTCTCACTCGTCCTCAGGCGAGAAGAAGGTGCCACCTTCGAGGTTGCTGGTATCGAAGCCGAGCGGCGAGGCCTTGAGCGACAGTCCCAGGGACTGGAGCTTCTCCTTGACCTCATCGATGGACTTCATACCGAAATTACGGATGTCGAGCAGATCCTGCTCCGTGTGGTTGACCAGTTCGCCGACCGTGTGGATGCCTTCACGCTTGAGGCAGTTGTAGCTGCGCTGCGTGAGGTTGAGATCCTCGATCGGGACGGCCATCTCCGGATCGGCCTCCTCCACGACGGGGGCCGGACCGACCTCGACGCCCTCGGCCTGCGTGTTGAGCTCACGGCACAGGCCGAAGAGCTCCACGAGCGTCGAGCCAGCGGAAGCGACGGCGTCGCGCGGGGAGATGGCCGGCTTGGTCTCCACATCCAGAATGAGCCGGTCGAAATCGGTGCGCTGTTCGACGCGCGTCGCCTCGACCTTGTAGCTCACCTTGAGCACCGGCGAATAGATGGAATCGACCGGGATGCGGCCGATCTCATCACCATCCTGCTTGTTCATCTGCGCCGGGACGTAACCGCGGCCCCGCTCGACCGTGAACTCGATCTCGAGTTCGCCGTCGTCGGCGAGGGTGGCGATGTGCATCTCCGGATTGGCGATCGTGACGCCGGCCGGCGGGGTGATGTCCCCCGCGGTGGCCTCACCCTTGCCGCTCTTGCGCAGATACATGACAACGGGCTCGTCATATTCGCTCGTGAGCACGATGCCTTTGATGTTGAGCAGGATCTCAGTGACGTCTTCCTCAACTCCCGGCAGAGTGGTGAACTCGTGCAGGGCACCGGAAATACGCACCGACGTGACTGCCGCTCCCGGAATCGAGCTCAAGAGGGTACGGCGAAGCGAGTTGCCAAGCGTGTAGCCGAAGCCCGGCTCGAGTGGCTCGATGATGAAACGGGAACGCTGAGGGTTGAGCGATTCCTCGGTAAGTGTCGGACGCTGTGCGATAAGCACTGTGTTATCCTTTCAGCTTCGGCCGATGGTGCACTCATCGGCCTCAAGCGGCTCTATGGATGGTTTGGTCTAGTGCTCAGACGTGGCGACGCTTCGGAGGACGCACGCCGTTGAAAGCCACCGGCGTCGCATCGGTGATCGAACCGACTTCGAGACCTGCGGACTGCAGGGAGCGGATGGCGGTCTCGCGACCGGAACCCGGGCCCTTGACGAAGACATCGACCTTCTTGACGCCGTGCTCCATGGCCTTGCGGGCCGCGGATTCGGCTGCCATGCCGGCGGCGTACGGCGTGGACTTGCGGGAGCCCTTGAAACCGACGTCGCCACCGGACGCCCAGGACACAACCGCGCCGGACGGATCGGTGATGGAGATGATGGTGTTGTTGAACGTTGACTTGATGTGCGCCTGACCGACCGGGATCGACTTGCGATCGCGGCGACGAGTCTTGCGCGCAGCCTGCTTTTGAGCTGCCATTGACCCTCGTTTCCTTGTAACGAACTCTTGGTTGATTTGGCGCGGCGATGGTGTGAGCCGTGGCCGCGACCCGGGGCTCACCTATTACTTGGTGGCCTTCTTCTTTCCGGCGACCGTGCGCTTCGGTCCCTTACGGGTACGCGCATTGGTCTTGGTACGCTGTCCGCGGACCGGGAGTCCCTTACGGTGACGCATGCCCTGGTAGCAGTTGATCTGAATCTTACGACGGATATCGGCGTCGATCTCACGACGCAGATCGCCTTCGATCTTGTAGTTGGACTCGAGGTAATCACGCAGCGTGATCAGCTGCTCATCCGTCAGATCCTTGACGCGGGTGTCCGGGTTGATTCCGGTCGCGGCAAGGGTTTCCTTCGCACGAGTGCGGCCCACACCGAAGATGTAGGTCAGCGCGATCTCGATGCGCTTGTCATTGGGGATGTCGACTCCGGCAAGACGTGCCATTGCGATTCCTTCTGTTTCACGCAGGTCTTGCACCGAGTCTCCCGGTTTCCCGGCCCGGGCCTGCGCTCCCGGGGTTCAGTCCGATGGGACTGTGACTTAGTGCCTGGATTGGTGTGCCGCTGGGTCTGCTCAGCCCTGACGCTGCTTGTGACGCGGGTTGGTGCAGATCACCATGACGCGGCCGTGACGACGGATCACACGGCAGTTCTCGCAGATCCTCTTCACACTTGGGCTAACCTTCATGGTTGTTCCTTACTTTGGTTGTACCTTACTTGTAGCGGTACGTAATCCGACCACGATTGAGATCGTATGGGCTCATCTCAAGCACGACGCGATCCTGTGGCAGGATGCGGATGTAGTTCTTGCGCATCTTGCCCGAGATCGTCGCCAGCACGATGTGCTTGTTCTCCAGTTCGACGCGGAACATCGCGTTCGGCAATGCCTCGACGACTCGTCCTTCGACTTCAATCACACCGTCTTTTGCCATAATCCCGATTCCATTCGATGATCGACTTACTGCTGTGTCCGAAGACACACCAAATTGCAAGAATACACGAAACGACCCGAGATTCAAATACGGCGTGTCGTATTACGTCCCGCCGTGCACAACTGACGCCGCTCCCCCGCTATTCCCGGCGCATGCCGCTGCCCTCCCCCGATGCCCGCATATGCGACGACGTGCGCGGCGCCCGCGTCCGAAGACCGCGGCGTCGCGCACGTCGTGAGTCGTCATCGTGTGCGTGCGGCAGGCGCTCAGCTCGCCTTGACGTTCGCGTCGAGCTTCTCGATGATCGTCTGCGAGATCGCGTCGACGTCGCCGACGCCGTCGACGGTGATGAGCAGGCCGCGTTCCTTGTAGATGCCGAGCAGCGGGGCCGTCTCCTTCTCATAGGTCTCGAGACGCTTCGCGATGACCTCCGGCGTGTCGTCGGAGCGGCCCTGCTCCTTCGCGCGCTTGGCCATACGCTCGAGAAGCACGTCGCGGCCCGCCTCGAGCGCAACGACGGCGTCGAGGGACTGGCCGAGCTCGGCGAGCATCGCGTCGAGCGCCTCGACCTGCGCCGCGTTGCGCGGATAGCCGTCGAGGATCCAGCCGTTGACGGTGTCGTCCATCGCGAGGCGATCCTTGACGATCGTGTTCGTCAGCGAGTCCGGCACGAGTTCGCCCTTGTCCGTGTAGGACAGCGCCTCGAGGCCGAGCGGCGTCTTGTTTTTGATGTTGTATCGGAAGATGTCGCCGGTCGAGATCGCCGGGATGTCGTAATGGGTGGCGAGCAGCGCGGCCTGCGTGCCCTTGCCGACGCCCTGGGGTCCCATGATGAGAAGACGCATGCGTGGTGTCCTTTCGTTGTCGCATTGCTGGATGAATCCACGTCAAGCATACTCGGACGCAGGAATGCATGGGGGCGCCGCGCATGCGCGGCGCCCCCATGTCAGGACGTCATCGCAGGCCGATCACTTGCCTTCGATGTGCTCGTTGTTCTCGAACAGGAATCCGGCGTACTGGTACTGCTCGGTCTGGGCCTTCGCCTGACGCAGCGTGTCGAGGCCGACGCCGGCGATGATCAGGATCGTCGTACCGCCGAAGGGCAGCTGCGTGTTGAGGTTGAGCGCCATGATGAGCACGGTCGGCAGCAGCGCGACGAAGAGCAGGTAGACGGCGCCGACGGTGTTGAGTCGGTTGATGACGTACTTGAGGTAGCGCGCCGTCGCGTTGCCCGCGCGGATGCCCGGGATGAAGCCGCCGTACTGCTTCATGTTGTCGGCGGTCTCGTCCGGGTTGAACGTGATCTCGGTGTAGAAGAACGTGAAGAACACGATCATCAGCGCGTACAGCAGGATGTACCACAGCGTCGTCGAGTTCGCGAGGTTCGTGTTGATCCACTGGACCCAGCCCGCGTCGGACTTGCCGAACTGCGCGATGAGCGTCGGGATCGCGAGGATCGACGAGGCGAAGATCGGCGGGATGACACCGCTCATGTTGATCTTGAGCGGCAGGTAGGTCGAGGAGCCGCCGTACATCTTGCGGCCGATCATGCGGCGCGTGTACTGCACCGGGATGCGGCGCTGCGAAAGCTCGACGTAGTTGACGAAGACCATGATGACGAGCAGGACGCCGGTGACGATCGCGAACTTGCCCCAGTTGCCGTCGGAGCCGTTCGTGCCGTAGCCGATCTGCCACAGCTGCGGCAGGAAGCCGGAGCAGATGGACAGGAAGATGAGGATCGACATGCCCTGGCCGATGCCCTTCTCGGTGATGAGCTCGGCCATCCACATGATCAGGCCGGTGCCGCCGGTCATGACGAGGACCATGACGACGAGCGTCCAGATCGAACCGTCCGGGATGATGTTCGGGCACTGGTAGTTGAAGAGCGCGCCGGACTTCGCGGTGACGACGATCGTCGTCGACTGCAGGATCGCCAGGCCGATCGTCAGGTAACGCGTGTACTGCGTGAGCTTCGCCTCGCCCGACTGGCCTTCTTTGTGCAGCGTCTCGAATCGCGGGATGACGACGCGCAGCAGCTGGATGACGATCGACGCGGTGATGTACGGCATGACGCCGAGTGCGAAGATGGACAGCTGGAGCATCGCGCCGCCGGAGAACAGGTTGACCAGTCCGATGAAGTTCTCGGAGCCGGTGCTCGCCGTGCATGCACGCACGGCCTGCTCGCTGACGCCCGGGGCGGGGATGAACGCGCCGATGCGGTAAATGATGATCATGCCAAGGACGAAGAAGATCTTCTTCCTCAGTTCCTTGGTTCGGAAGGCCTGGATTAATGTCCTCACCTTGGGTTCCCTCCATGTCTGGTACGAACTCGCTCGCACACGGTCGAAAAACACACTCTAGGGGAAGAGTTTATCCCATCGTGTCTACCGGTTGCGGCGTCGCTTCCAAAATCTATAGAATTTCCGCACATTTCGTATACCGAGAACGTTCGCAGTCATGCCGCGGCCATTCCGGCATGCGGGCGTCGGCGCCCGCGGATGAGCCTCATCGGCGATGTGAATCTGTCCGGATAGTGGGCCGGATAACGATATGGTCCCCTCCCGCGATGCGTGGAGGGGACCATATCGACAGTATCGGTCAGGCCGGGACCGCGGCCCCGGCCGACCTCAATCAGTCTTCGCTGATCGAGCCACCGGCGGCTTCGATCTTCGCCTTGGCGGAAGCGGAGGCCTTGACACCCTTGATGGTGAAGGCCACCGTCGTCTCACCCTCGCCGAGGACCTTGACCGGACGGTTGGCGCGGACGGCACCCTTGGCCACGAGATCGGCCACGGTGACGTCGCCACCCTGCGGGAAGAGCTCCGCGAGGGTGCTGATGTTGACGACCTGGTACTCGGTCTTGAACGGGCTGCGGAAGCCGCGGAGCTTCGGCAGGCGCATGTAGAGCGGCAGCTGGCCACCTTCGAAGCCAGGACGAACCTGGTAGCGCTTCTTGGTGCCCTTGTCGCCACGACCCGAGGTCTTGCCCTTCGAGCCTTCGCCACGACCGACGCGAATGCGGTCCTTCTTGGCGCCCGGAGCCGGACGGAGGTCATGCATCTGCAGAATGTTGTTCTCTTCAGCCATGATCACTCAGCCTCCTCGACCTTGACCAGATGACGCACGACGTTGATGAGGCCGCGCGTCGTCGAATTGTCTTCACGGACGACGCTCTGGCCGATCTTGCGAAGGGCCAGCGTCTGCACGGTCGCACGCTGCTTCGGGTTCGCACCGCAGACACCGTGCACGAGCGTGATCTTGAGATTAGCCATCACTCACCATCCTTTGCGGCAGCCTGGGCTTCCTCGCGGGCCTTGCGGGCCTCGGCGATGCCGGCCGCACGAGAGCGGAGCAGCGCATCCGGCGCGACTTCCTGCACGGACAGTCCACGACGGGCCGCGATCTCCTCGGGCTCTTCGAGCTGCTTGAGGGCGTCGACGGTCGCGCGAACCACGTTGACCGCGGTCGACGAACCCATCGACTTCGTCAGGACGTCGGTGATGCCTGCGCATTCCATGACGGCGCGCACCGCGGAGCCGGCGATGACGCCGGTACCCGGAGCGGCCGGGCGAAGCATGACGACGCCGGCGTGGTCGCGACCGGTGACCGGGTGGGTCACGGTGCCGCGCACGCGCGGGACGTTGAACAGATGCTTCTTGGCGTCCAGCTGGCCCTTGGCGATCGCCGCCGGGACCTCACGGGACTTGCCGTAGCCGACGCCGACGGTGCCGTTGCCGTCACCGACGACGACGAGCGCGGCGAAGCTGAACGTACGGCCGCCCTTGTGGGTCTTGGACACGCGGTTGATCGTCACGACGCGATCGAGCATCTCGTCGCCGCGGTTCTCCTCGCGACGGTTGCGACGCTCGCCACGACGGCCTTCACCACGCTGTCCGCGACGGTTCCTGCGGTCGTCGTTGTTGGACTCGGCGGTTGCCTGAGTGTTCTGAGTTTCTTCAGCCACCTGGGTTTCCTTTTCGTTGTCGCTCACAGTGCCAGACCTCCCTCGCGGGCGCCATCAGCGACGGCTGCGACGCGACCATGGTACATGTTGCCGCCACGGTCGAAGACGACCGCGGTGATGCCCGCATCCTGTGCCTTCTTGGCGATCAGGAGGCCGACCTGCTTGGCCGCTTCGGTCTTCGTGCCCTCGAAGTCGGCGAAATCGCTCATCAGCGTGGATTCGCTGACGATCGTCTTGCCGATCGTGTCATCGACGATCTGGGCGACCATGTGGCGGTTGGAACGCGTGACCACCAGACGCGGGAGCTCGGCGGTGCCGCTGATGCGCTTGCGGATACGAGCGTGGCGACGCTTCAGCGCGACCTTCTTGCCTTTACCGTAGATCTTGACGCTCATATCACTTACCAGCCTTTCCAGCCTTGCGACGGATGCGCTCGTCCGAGTACTTGATGCCCTTGCCCTTGTAGGGTTCCGGGGCACGAAGCTTGCGGATGTTCGCGGCGACCTGGCCGACGACCTGCTTGTCGGTGCCCTTGACGATCACCTGGTTCGGGTTCGGCAGTTCGAACTCGATGCCCTCCGGCGGCTCAACGGTGATGGTGTGGGAGTAACCGAGCGAGAACTCGATGCCCTTGCCCTTCATCTGAGCGCGGTAACCGGTGCCGACGATGTCGAGGCTCTTCGTGTAGCCGTCGTGCACACCCTTGACCATCGAGGCCATGATCGAGCGGGCGAGGCCGTGCTTCGCACGGGTCGGACGCAGATCGTCGTTCGCGCTCACGATGAGCTCGTCGCCTTCGACCTTGGCGGTGATGCCTTCAGGGATGGTGTAGGAGTCGGAGCCCTTCGGTCCCTTGACCGTGAACTCCTGACCGTTGATCGTGATCTCATCGCCCGACGGAATGGTGATCGGGAGCTTGCCGATATGTGATGCCATTGTTCAGCTCTCCTTTCTCACCAAACGTAGGCGACGATCTCGCCGCCGATGCCCCGGTCGAGGCATTCCTTCTGAGTCATCAGTCCCGAGCTTGTCGAGATGATGGCGATTCCGAGACCACCGAGCGGCATCGGCAGCGCGTCGGACTTCGCGTAGCGGCGAAGGCCCGGCTTCGAGATGCGCTTGATGCCCTGGATGGAACGCTCGCCGTTCGGGCCGTACTTGAGCGTGAGCTCGAGCGTCTGGCCGACGCGGGCCTCCTTGGCGGTGAAGTCAGCGATGTAGCCTTCACGCTTGAGGATCTCGGCGATGTTCTTCTTGAACTTGGAGTACGGCATATCCACGGTTTCGTGCTTGGCCGCGCTCGCATTACGCAGACGCGTAAGCATATCTGCGATCGGATCTGTCATTGTCATTTGGGCTAACGCCCTTTCTCGCCGTGGTTTCCGCCGCCCTTGGGACTGCATGCAGTCCTTCGGGGCCGCGGACCTTCAGCGTCGATATTTACCAACTGGACTTCGTGACGCCGGGCAGCTCGCCGCGGTGGGCCTTCTCGCGAAGGCAGATGCGGCAGAGGCCGAACTTGCGGTAGACCGAATGAGGACGGCCGCAGACCATGCAACGGGTGTACGCACGCACCTTGAACTTCGGCTTGCGCAGCGCCTTGACCTTAAGACACGTTTTTGCCATTTCAGTTCTCCTTGAACGGGAAGCCGAGCGCCTTGAGCAGCGCATAGGCCTCGTCGTCGCTCTTAGTGGTGGTCACCACGGTGATGTCCATGCCGCGCTGGTGATCGATCGAATCGGGATCGATCTCGTGGAACATGGACTGCTCGGTCAGACCGAAGTTGTAGTTGCCCTGACCGTCGAACTGGTGGCCGTTGATGCCGCGGAAATCGCGGATGCGCGGCAGCGCCAGCGTGAGAAGACGATCGAGGAACTCCCACATGCGGTCGCCGCGGAGCGTGACGTAGGCACCGATGGCCTGGCCCTCACGCAGATGGAACTGCGCGACGGACTTCTTGGCCTTCGTGATCTTCGGCTTCTGACCGGTGATCGCGGTGAGGTCACGCACGGCGCCTTCGATGAGCTTGGAGTCGCGAGCCGCGGCGCCGACGCCCATCGAGACGACGACCTTCTCGATGCGCGGGATCTGCATCGGGTTGTCGTGCTTGAATTCCTTCTCGAGTTCAGGGACGATGACGTCCTTGTACTCCTGCTTCAGGCGCGGAGTAACAGGCGCTTCGACGGTGATCTCTTCAACCACTTCGCTCATGCCAGCTCCTTTCCTGACTTCTTCGCAACGCGGACGCGCACGGTCTTGACCTTGCCGTCGCGTGCTTCTTCCTTGACGATGACGCCAACGCGCGTCGGCTGCTTGGTCTCGGGATCGATGACCATCACGTTGGAGCGATGGATCGGGGCCTCGACCTCGACGATGCCGGCCTGCTGACCCTGCTGGGTCGCGCGGACGTGCTTCTTGACGATCTGAACGCCTTCGACGATCAGACGGTCGTCCTTGAGCACACGCTTGACGGTGCCTTCCTTGCCGCGATCCTTGCCGCGGATGACCTTGACGAGGTCGCCGCTCTTAATCTTGGCTACCATTCTCAGATCACCTCCGGGGCGAGGGACACGATGCGCATGAAGCGCTTGTCGCGCAGTTCACGGCCGACCGGTCCGAAGATACGAGTGCCCTTCGGTTCACGGCCGGAGCCGAGAATGACGGCGGCGTTCTCGTCGAACTTGATGTAGGAGCCGTCGGCGCGACGGCGTTCCTTGACGGTACGGACGACGACGGCCTTGACGACGTCGCCCTTCTTGACGGAACCGTTAGGGATCGCATCCTTAACGGAGGCGACGATCACGTCGCCGATTCCAGCATAGCGTCGCTTCGATCCGCCGAGCACTCGGATGCACAGGAGTTCCTTCGCACCCGTGTTGTCGGCGACATGAAGCCGCGTTTCCTGTTGAATCATTGATTCTCCTTAGCCGAGCTGGTTCTCCCTGATCACCCGGTCCATCCTAGCGTAAGGATGGACCGGGTGAATCAGCGAGCCTTGCCGAACTTATTACTTAGCGCGCTCGATGATGCTATCGAGACGCCAACGCTTGGTCTTGCTCAGTGGACGAGTCTCCATGATACTCACGAGGTCGCCAACGTGAGCTTCATTATGTTCGTCATGAGCCTTGACCGTGCGGGTTGAACGGACGACCTTGCCATACAGCGGGTGGGTCGTACGGAGTTCGAGTTCCACGGAAATGGTCTTGTCCATCTTATCGGACACGACATAACCGCGACGAACCTTGCGGGAGTTGCGCTCTTCAGCCATTACTTCTCCTCGGCTTTCGTTTCGGTCGCCTCGGGGGCCTGGCTGATGCCAAGCTCGCGTTCGCGCAGGACGGTGTACATCCTGGCGATGTCGTGCTTGACCGCCTTGAGGCGAGCGGTGTTCTCAAGCTGACCGGTCGCGTGCTGGAAGCGCAGGTTGAACAGCTCTTCCTTGGACTTCTTGAGGAAGCCCTCGATCTCCGCGTTGGTCTTCTCGTTGAGATTCTTCATCGTGTATTCTTCGGATCCGACTGCCATCAGATGTCACCGCCTTCACGAGCAATCACACGGCACTTCATGGGGAGCTTGTCGATCGCGCGGCGCAGGGCCTCGCGGGCGACGTCCTCGGAGACGCCGCCGATCTCGAACATGACGCGTCCGGGATGGACGTTGGCGATCCAGAACTCCGGGGTGCCCTTACCGGAACCCATTCGGGCGCCGAGCGGGTGCTTGGTGAGCGGACGATCCGGGAAGATCGTGATCCACACCTTGCCGCCGCGCTTGATGTAACGGGTCATCGCGATACGGGCCGCCTCGATCTGGCGGTTGGTGACATAGGCCGGAGCCAGTGCCTGAATGGCGAAATCACCGAAGTTGATCTCGTTGCCGCCCTTGGACATGCCGTGGCGGTCCGGGCGATGCTGCTTACGGTATTTGGTCCTCTTTGGGATAAGCATCTTCAGCTCACTCCTTAGTTTCCGATGCCGGTGCAGCGGTGGCGTCCTGCGCGACCGGGGCTTCGATCGGCTGATCGACGCCGGTCTTCACCTGGTTCTGCTGGTTGCCGCGCTGACCATTGCGCTGGCCACGGCGCGGGCGGCGATCGCCGCGACGGCCGTTGCGGTTGTTGCCCTGCTGCGCCTGCTGCTCTTCGAACTCACGCTCGGTCATGTCGCCCTTGTAGATCCACACCTTGACGCCGATGCGGCCGTAGGTGGTCTTGGCCTCGAAGAAGCCGTAATCGATGAGGGCGCGGAGCGTCTGCAGCGGGACGCGGCCTTCGCGGTAGAACTCCGAACGGCTCATTTCGGCGCCGCCGAGACGGCCCGAGAGCTTGATGCGGATGCCCTTGGCGCCGGCGCGCATGGCGTCCTGCTGAGCCTTGCGCATCGCGCGACGGAAGGTCACGCGGTTCGTCAGCTGCTCGGCGATGCCCTGGGCGACGAGCTGGGCGTCGAGGGCCGGGTTCTTCACTTCGAAGATGTTGAGCTGGACCTGCTTGCCGGTGAGCTTCTCGAGCTTGGCGCGGACGCGCTCGGCCTCGGCGCCGCGGCGGCCAATGACGATGCCCGGGCGGGCCGTGTGGATGTCCACACGCACGCGGTCGCGGGTGCGCTCGATGATGATGCGGGACACGCCTGCACGCTCGAGGTCCTTCGTCATCTCCTTGCGGATGGCGTCGTCTTCGAGCACGAAGTCGCGGTAGCGTTCGCCGGCCTTGTTGGAATCGGAGAACCACTTCGAACGATGGTCCTCAGTAATGCCCAGGCGATAGCCAAAGGGATTAATCTTCTGACCCATCTTTAGCGGGCTCCTTCCTTGGTGGCGACGACGACCGTGATGTGGCTCGTACGCTTGTTGATACGAGCCGCACGGCCCTGTGCACGAGCGCGGAAACGCTTGAGCGTCACGCCTTCGTCCACATAGGTCTCCTTGATGTACAGGTCGTTCTCGCGGAACGGCTCGCCGGCCTTGTCGGCCTTCACACGAGCGTTGGCGATGGCGCTCTCAAGGACCTTGAGCACCGGGGTGCTCGCGTCCTGCGGAGCGAACTTGAGGATGGTGATTGCATCTGCCGCCTTCTTGCCTCGGATGAGGTTGACCATACGGCGAGCCTTGCGCGGCGTCACGCGGACGTGACGGGCGATTGCTTTAGCTTCCATGTGTCCTTACTCTCCTACTTTCAGCGGCGCGACTTCTTGTCGTCCTTCACGTGACCCTTGAAGGTACGCGTCGGGGCGAACTCACCGAGCTTGTGGCCGACCATGGCCTCGGTGACGAACACCGGGACGTGCTTGCGGCCATCGTGAACTGCGAAGGTGTGTCCGATGAAATCAGGGGTGATCATCGAACGGCGCGACCACGTCTTGATGACGTTGTGCGTGCCCTTCTCATTCTGCTCGTCGACTTTCTTCTGCAGGTGGGCGTCGACGAAGGGGCCCTTCTTGATGCTACGAGTCATCTGTTCGACACTCCCTTACTTGCGGTTCTTGCCATTAGGACGACGACGAACGATCATCTTGTTCGAAGCCTTCTTAGGACGGCGAGTACGAACCTCACCCTTGCCCCACGGGGAGACCGGCGGCTTGCCGCCACGGGTGCGACCACCATGCGGGTGATCGACAGGGTTCATGGACTCACCACGGGTGATCGGGCGCTTGCCCATCCAACGTGCACGACCGGCCTTGCCGAGCTGGATGTTGGCGTGGTCGGAGTTGCCGACCTCGCCGACCGTCGCGCGGCAGCGGGCGTCCACGTTGCGGATCTCGCCGGACGGCATACGCAGCTGGGCGTAGGCGCCGTCCTTCGCGACGAGCTGCACGGCGGCGCCGGCGGAACGGGCGATCTTCGCGCCGCCGAGCGGACGGAGCTCGATCGCGTGGACCACGGTACCGGTCGGGATGTTGCGCAGCGGGAGGTTGTTGCCCGGCTTGATGTCGGCGTTGGCGCCGGTCTCGATGCGGTCGCCCTGCTTGACGCCCTCCGGGGCGATGATGTAGCGCTTCTCGCCGTCGGCGTAGTGCAGCAGCGCGATGCGGGCGGAACGGTTCGGATCGTACTCGATCTCGGCAACCGTCGCCGGCACGCCGTCCTTGTCCCAACGCTTGAAGTCGATGAGACGGTACTGGCGCTTGTGGCCGCCGCCACGATGGCGGGAGGTCATGCGGCCGTACGAGTTGCGGCCGCCAGTTTTGCTGTTCTTGCGTACGAGCGACTTCTCAGGCGTGCGGCGCGTGAGGTCGGAGAAGTCCGACACGGACGCGTTGCGACGGCCAGGAGTGGTCGGCTTATAAACGCGGATAGCCATAATCTAGTTCTTCCTTTAACTTTTGTCGGCTAACCTTCAGTTACCGAAGATGTCGATCGACTGGCCCTCGGCGACGGTCACGATCGCGCGCTTCTCATTGACGCGACGGCCGTAGCCGGTGCGGGTGCGCGTGCGCTTGCCTGCACGGTTGAGGGTGTTGACGTTCGTCACCTTGACCTTGAAGATCTCCTCGATGGCCTGCTTGATCTGCACCTTGTTCGCATCCGGGGCAACCACGAAGGTGTACTGACCCATATCGGACAGGGCGTAGCTCTTTTCGGAGACGACAGGCTTGAGGATGATATCGTGAGCTGGCTTGTGAACTGCGACCATGAGAATCAGGCCTCCTTTTCTGCCGGCTTCTTCGCCTCGAGGAACGCTTCGTAGCCTTCCTTCGAGAACACCACGTACTGGGCGGTCACCACGTCGTAGGTGTTGAGCTGATCGGCGAAGATCGGATGAACGGTCGGGATGTTGCGCACGGAGAGCCACTCGTTGATGTTGTCACGGGACAGCACAACGGTCGTGAAACCATCGCCGACGATCGGCGTGAGCGCGGAGAGCGCGGTCTTCGTCGACGGCTCGGTGACGCCGAAGTCGATGACGGAGACGCGGCCGTTGTTGGCGCGGTCGGACAGCACGTACTTGAGCGCTGCGGCCTTCATCTTCTTCGGGGTGCGCTGGGAGTAGTCACGCGGGACCGGTCCGTGGACGACGCCGCCGTGGTACCACTGCGGAGCGCGGATCGAGCCCTGACGGGCGCGGCCGGTGCCCTTCTGCTTCCACGGCTTACGGCCGCCGCCGGAGACCTTGGCGCGGTTCTTGACCGCGTGGGTGCCCTGACGCGCGGCGGCGAGCTGCGCGACGACGACCTGGTGGATCAGCGGGACGTGCTGCTGGACCTCTTCGGCGGTGAAGCCGAAGAAATCAGCGGGCGCCTCGATCGAACCAGCGGCCTGGCCCTTGTTGTCGGTGACGTTCAGAGTAACGTTTGCCATGGTCTATCAGGCTCCCTTCACTGCAGAACGGACGAGCACGATGCCACCCTTCGGGCCCGGAATGGCGCCCTTGATGGCGATGACGCCGTTCTCAACGTCCGAGGAGACCACGGTGAGGTTGAGGACGGTGTTCGTGGCGTGGCCCATGCGGCCAGCCATGCGCTTGCCCTTGAGGATACGGCTCGGAGTCGCGCATGCGCCGACCGAACCCGGGCGGCGTTCGTTCTTGTGGGAGCCGTGCGTGCGGCGGTAGGACTTGAAGCCCCAACGCTTGATGGTGCCGGCGAAGCCCTTGCCCTTGGTCGTGCCGGTCACGTCGACCTGCGCGCCCTCCGGGAAGAGTTCGGCGGTGAGTTCCTGACCCGGCTGGAAGTCCTCGACGTTGTCGGTGCGGACCTCGGCGAGGTGGCGGCGCGGCGTGACGCCGGCCTTCGCGAAGTGGCCGGCGAGCGGCTTGGTGACCTTGCGCGGGTCGATCTGGCCGTAGCCGAGCTGGACGGCCTTGTAGCCGTCGGTTTCTTCGTTCTTGACTGCGGTCACGACGTTCGTGGAGACGTCCACGAGGGTGACGGGGACGAAGAATCCGTTCTCGTCCCAGACCTGCGACATACCGAGCTTCTTGCCCAGCAGTGCGGTGCGCTTGGTGTTCGACATAGCGATTCCTCCTCCCTTTACAGCTTGATCTCGATGTTGACGTCCGCAGGCAGATCAATATGCATGAGGGAGTCCACAGCCTTGGGGGTGGGATCCACAATATCGATGAGACGCTTGTGAGTGCGCATCTCGAAATGCTCGCGGGAATCCTTGTACTTATGCGGAGAACGGATGACGCAGTACACGTTCTTCTCCGTCGGGATCGGAACCGGGCCAACCACAGTTGCGCCCGCGTTCGTCACCGTTTCGACGATCTTCTTCGCCGATTGGTCGATGACCTCATGGTCATAGGACTTAAGCCTGATGCGGATTTTCTGTCCCGCCATTGCCTTCCGCCCTTTCTAGCGATTCGTTGATTATTTACCACTAACCTGCTCAGGGCACCGGCGAAGAGCACCCGGAAGACATACACCTCCCGGCTGATCCACATCAGTGCA
Source organism: Bifidobacterium italicum (assembly GCF_002286915.1). Lineage (GTDB taxonomy): Bacteria > Actinomycetota > Actinomycetes > Actinomycetales > Bifidobacteriaceae > Bifidobacterium > Bifidobacterium italicum. The sequence continues at coordinate 20,753 of NZ_MVOG01000003.1, forward strand.
TGGCCACGATGTCCGTCCCTTGCGGAATGACCCGCGCCACGCTCGCTTTTTTGAATTCCAATTATGCGAGCCCTTTTCAGGCAACTGTTATATTCAAGCACCAGCCCCCTACATGGCACAGCCCGGGCGTGTCGCGCATGCTCCGGGAAAAAATCCATCGTCCCTCTGGCGTGCCGGGCTCCGCCAATCTAGGCTGGGGGCCATGCCGCAGACACCTCCCTCCCATTCGGCCATGCCCGGATCAAGCCCCGACGCGACGCGGCGCCGTCCCGTGCGCCGTTCGGTCCGCGACTGGGTCTCGACCGAGCCCGGCGCATGGTCGATCGTATTGTTCCCGTCGATCGCCGCATGGGTCGCGACCGGTCCGACGTGGACCTCGACGTGGCTCGTCGCGCTGTGGGCGGTCTGCTACTGCGTGCAGTTCACGGCCGCACGCTGGTGCAAGTCGCGCTTCCGACGCCGCTACCGGACGCCCGCATTGACGTACGCGCTCGTGCTGGCAACCGCGGGGGTCCCGTTCCTTGTGCTGCATCCGGGGATCCTGTGGTGGGCGCCGGCATACGTCGTGCTGTGCGGCGTCTCGCTGCTCGCCTCGTGGATGCGGCGCGAACGCAGCCTGTGGGCGAATCTGGCCGCCGTGCTCGCCGCATCGGCGATGGCTGCGGTCGTCGCCCCCTTCGGCACACGCTGTCCTGCGCCGTCGGCGACCGACCGGCTGCCGCGGAGGTACGACCCGGCGCTGTTCCCGAGCGTCGGCGTCGAGATCGCCGTCGGCTTCGCACTCGCCTTGTTCGGCTCGGTGCTTTTCGTCAAGACGATGATCCGCGAACGCGGCCATCGCGGCTATCTGCATGCAAGCTGGACCTACCATGCGGTCCTCGTCGCGCTCGGGTTCCTATGCGACATATTGTACGGCGCGCTCGCGCTCGTGCTGCTCGCCCGCGCCGTCGCGCTGCCGCTCATCGCGCGCCGCCGTCCGGTGCCGGTCAAGGCCGTCGGCATCACTGAATCGGTCATGAGCCTGCTGATGCTGATCATGATCCCGCTGGGCGCCTGAGACCCGGGAGGCATTGCACGACGGCAGCGGCCCCGGCGGCATGGCGATGCGCATACGTATATATGTATATGGTGCGGCTCCCGTCCAATCGCTTGGACGGGAGCCGCACCATATATACGTATGCGCCTTCAGCGGATCATCCGCGGGTCGTCGGCCCTTCGGCGGCGACGGCCCGCAGCCATGCCGCTCAGATGCGCTGCGAGGCCTCCTCGGTCGCGTTGACGCCCTCGCGCTCGACGCGGATCTTGTGGCCCTCCTGCTGCGAGACGCCGTAGTAAGCAGCGATCGCGATGTCCATCATGTCCTGGATCTGCGGGATGCGCGGATTCGCCGGCGCGCACTGGTCCTCATAGGCGCGCATGCCAATCTGCTCGAGGATGCTCCAGAAGTAGTCCTCGTCGACGCCGCAGTCCTGGAAGGACTTGTTCATGCCGAGCTTGTTGTCGCGGTAGTCCTCGACGGCCTTCGCGAGGTTCTCGACGCCTTCGGCCGGGGTCTTGCCCGGATCGATGCCGAGGTTCTTCGCGATCTCCTGATAGCGTTCCGGCGCGATGTACTTGCTGTACTTCGGCCACGACGTCGGCTCCTCGGGGATCTGGCCGTTGTAGCGGATGACGTACGGCAGCAGGATCGAGTTGGTGCGGCCGTGCGCGATGTGGCACAGCGCGCCGATCGTGTGCGCCATCGCGTGGCACATGCCGAGGAACGCGGAACCGAAGGCCATGCCGGCCATCGTCGCGGCGTTGTGCATCTTCTCCTGCGCCTTCGTCTTCGCGACGCCCGGCTCGCTGTTGACGGACTCGGCGAGGTTGTCCCAGATCAGCTTGGCCGCATGCAGCGCCATGCCGTCGGTGAAGTCGTTCGCGTAGACGGAGACGTAGGCCTCCATCGAGTGCGTCAGCGCGTCGAAGCCGGCGTCGGAGGCGAGACGGCGCGGCTGCGTGCGCGCAAGCACCGGGTCGACGATCGCGACGGACGGCGTGAGCGCGTAGTCGGTGATCGGGTACTTGTAGCCGGTCTTGTGGTCGGTGATGACGGCGAACGGCGTGACCTCGGAGCCGGTGCCGGACGACGTCGGGATGCACACGAGCTTCGCCTTCTTGCCCAGCGGCGGGATCTTGAACGCGCGCTTGCGGATGTCGAAGAACTTCTCGCGCACATCGGAGAACGCGATCTCCGGATGCTCGTAGAGCAGCCACATGATCTTCGCGGCGTCCATCGGCGAGCCGCCGCCGACGGCGATGATCGTGTCCGGCTCGAACTCGTCGCGCATCATCGCGGCGCCGCGCTCGACGGTCTCGACGCTCGGCTCCGGCTCGACGTAGTCGACGATGCGGAATGTGACGCGGTTGGAGCGGGCGCGCAGCTGGTCGATGACCTTGTCGACGACGCCGAGCTGCTCCATGACCTTGTCGCAGACGATGACGGCGCGTTCGATGCCGTACATGTCGCGCAGGTACTTGATCGCGTTCGGCTCGAAGTAGGTCTTCGACGGGATCTTGAACCACTGCATGTTGTTGTTCCTTCGGGCGATGCGCTTGATGTTGAGCAGATTGATGGCCTGGACGTTGCCCGAGACCGAGTTGCCGCCGTAGGAGCCGCATCCGAGCGTGAGCGACGGCGCGATCGAGTTGTAGATGTCGCCGATGCCGCCGAGCGAGCTCGGCTGGTTCCAGATGATGCGGCACGCGTGCATGCGCAGGCCGTACTCGCGCACGAGGTCGTCGTTGTTCGTGTGGATCGCCGCCGTGTGGCCGGCGCCGTGCTTGAGCATCTCCTCGCACATCTCGAAGCCCTGTTCTTTGTCCTCGAACTTGAGCACGGCCTGCACCGGCGCGAGCTTCTCCATCGTGAGCGGTTCCATCTCGCCGACCTCGGCGCATTCCGCGGCGAGGATCGTCGCGTCCTCGGGGATCTCGAACCCGGCCTCGTGCGCGATGAACTGCGGCGACTTGCCCGGGACGACCGAGTTGAGCTTCGGCGTCTGGCCGGAGTAGGCCGTGCAGCCGAACATGTACTGCTCGAGCTTCGCCTTCTCCTCGTCGCTGACGAAGTAGGCCTTGCGGCGCTTGAGCTCCTTGACGAGCGGGTCGTAGATGTCCTTGTGCGCGATGACCGCCTGCTCGGTCGCGCAGATCATGCCGTAATCGAAGTGCTTGGACAGGATCAGGTCGTTCGCGACGCGCTGGACGTCGACGTTGGCGTCGACGTAGGCCGGGGCGTTGCCGGCGCCGACGCCGAGCGCCGGCTTGCCGGAGGAGTACGCGGCCTTGACCATGCCCGGGCCGCCGGTCGCGAGGATCGTCGCGATGCCGGGATGCTTCATCAGCGCGCCGGTCGCCTCGATCGACGGGTGCTCGATCCACTGGATGCAGTTCTCCGGAGCGCCGGCCTCGATCGCCGCGTCGCGCACGATGCGCGCCGCCTCGACGGAGCTCTGCTGCGCGCCCGGATGGAAGCCGAAGACGATCGGGCAGCGGGTCTTGAGCGCGATGAGCGACTTGAAGATCGCGGTGGAGGTCGGGTTCGTGACCGGGGTCACGCCGGCGACGACGCCGACCGGCTCGGCCACTTCGTCGATACCGAGCACGTCGTCCTCGCGGATGATGCCGACGGTCTTCTGCCCGGCCATGTAGTTCGTGACGTGCTCGCAGGCGAAGATGTTCTTCGTGGCCTTGTCCTCGACGAGACCGCGGCCGGTCTCGTCGACGGCCAGCTTGGCGAGCACGAGGTGCTTGTTGAGCGCGGCGACGGACGCCTTCGCGACGATGCGGTCGACCGTCTCCTGATCGAGCCTCTCAAATTCGTCGAGCGCCTGCGTCGCCTTCGCGACGAGCGCGTCGACCTCGGCCTGGGCGGCCGCTTCCTTGTCCACAACAGGCGTCGCGGCCGGTGCGTTCTTGGCGGCTTCCTTCACATCCTGTGCAGGGGCCTTCTGCGCATCGTCCTTGCGTGCTTCTGCCATGCGATCCTCCTAATAGAATCTGCTGTCGTGCGTTGATCCCAACGCATTGCCGTCCTCGCCACGGGGCATGACCGCCACCGCGACGTGGTGATGTACACAATGTATCGAATATCCGTCGACTTGTCAGCGTGTGTCGTGTCGCTGCAAACTTGTTCGATTCTGTTCTCTTTTCGTGCGTTAAGCTTTCGATATTGACAGATTTACCGCATGATATCCACCAAATGAAACATTTTGTGCGTTTTTCCACGCACACGAACAACGTCGCGGCGACCGCCTGTGGGAAACTTTCACAAAATCTCTTTACTAATGTCACATGCGCTCGAAAACTTCTGTAAAATCGATTTATCGAACTGGATGCGCAGGACGGACTGCGCACGGAACCGACGCGGACCCGAGCAAAGGACACCGATGCCCCACGACGACCACATCCCGGCGCTGCCCGACGGCGCAGGCGAGATCCTCGCGCTGCTGTACCACGGCGAGCCGGTCGCCAAACGCGACATCGCCGAGGCGCTGCATATCAGCGCGCCGACGCTCAACGCGCGTCTGCGCCTGCTCGAGGACACCGGACTGATCGTCGCCGCCGGCCATCGGCAGTCGACCGGCGGGCGCCGCGCGCTCACCTACACCTTCAACCACCGCAGACGCTGCGCGATCGGCGTCACGATCCGTTCGACCGAGATCGTCTGCATCGCCGTCGGCCTCGACGGCACGATGCTCGACGAACGCCACACGACGATCGCCGCGCACGCCGACGCCACGTTCTACGGCAGGGCGGCGCGCATCATCGACGAGTTCGCCGAGCAGGTCGCGGCAGCCGGCACGCCGCCGCTCGGCGTCGGCCTCGCCGTCCCCCGGCACATCAACACGGCGAACAGCCTCGACTACGCGGCGATCGCCGAACGCATCACATTGCCGGTGACGACGACCGAACGTTACTGCGCGTACGCCTTCGCCGAGCTGCGCGCGCGCCCGGCGCTGCGCGACGCCGTGTGCCTGTTCCTCGGCAGCCACATCGGCAGCGCCGTGCTGCAGAACGGCAGTCCCCACACCGGCGCGCTCGAGCATATGCCGCTCGACCCGGACGGCCCGCGCTGCGAATGCGGAGGCAACGGCTGCCTCAACGTCTACTGCTCGTCGGCGAACCTCACCGAGGAGGGCGAAAGCCTGCCCGGGTTCTTCGGCGTGCTCGAGCAGGGCGAGGTCCACCACCGCGATCGCATGCGCGAATGGCTGCGCTCGCTCGCGCACGCGATCGTCGGCATCCGCGCCGTATTCGCCGCCGACGTGCTGCTGTGCGGCCCGATCGCCGGCTTCCTCGACGACGCCGAGATCGCGCAGCTCGACCGCCTCGTCGCCGGACGCCCGGCCGCCTCCCGCACGGACGCGGGCGCCGACGGAGACGGTGCCGCTCCCCCATGCATCGCGCGCGGGCTGTGCGACGTCTATCAGGACGCCGACGGCGCCGCCTACGCGATCGTGCGCGACCATCTGCGCGAGCTCGCGCTGCTGCGCTGAACGGCCGCGGGAGCACACCGGACGGGGATGTCCATTCCCCGGTACCACGCGGTCCGCGCCGCAGCCGGCCGCCTACAATGTTGCCATGCAACTGCCTGAACTCCATCGTTACGCGACGCGCCCAGGACTGTTCTTCACCGACGACGGCGGCGCCGACGTCGTTGCGCGCTCCGAGACCGCCGATCAGCTGTGGTTCAGCGTCCTCGAGCCGATCGACGAGCCGAGCCGCTTCTACAACGAGGCGGTGCGCATCAACGAGGAGCCGACGATCCCGTTCATCGAACAGGTGCACCGCTTCCCGATCTGCACACGCGTGCTCAAATCGCTCGGCGTGCGCGAGACGCTGTTCCGCATGGAGGGCCCGCACTACGGGCTGTGGTACCTGCATCTGGACAAGGCATGGGACGGTATGCACTACGGCTACCGTGCCGACGGTGCCTGGGACCCGCGTCACGGGCTGCGCTTCAATCCCTACAAGTTCCTGCTCGACCCCTATGCCAAGGGCATCGAGGGGTCGATGACGCTCGATCCGGCCGTCTTCGCCTACGACTGCTCGCTGAAGAACGGCCTGATCAAAGGATCGGCGTGGGGCGCGATGAACCGGCTCGACTCCCTCGGCAAGGTGCCGATCTCGGTCGCGATCGACGACCGCGACGTGACGAAGCATGACGCCGACCCGTCGCACCCACATGTGCCGTGGAGCCGCACCGTCATCTACGAACTGCATGTCAAGGGCTTCACAGCGAAGGCGCCGTGGCTGCCCGAGGAGCTGCGCGGCACCTACGCGGGGCTCGCCCATCCGACGACGCTCGCCTATCTGCAGGGACTCGGCGTCACATCGATCGAACTGCTGCCGATCATGGCGAAGCAGTCCGAGGTCTTCCTGCAGGAACGCGACCGCGCGAACTACTGGGGATACTCGACGCTCAACTTCTTTTCCCCCGAGCCGTCGTACGCGACGAAGACGGCGCAGCGGCGCGGCGCCCACGCGGTGCGTCATGAGGTCATCGAAATGGTGCGCGCGCTGCACAGCGCCGGCTTCGAGGTGATCATGGACGTCGTCTTCAACCACACCTGCGAAGGCGGCAACGCCGGTCCGTCGGTGTGCTGGCGCGGCCTCGACAATCTCACGTTCTACCGGCAGCAGCATCAGGGCGGTGAACTCGAGGACACGACCGGCTGCGGCAACACGATCGACTTCACCGATACGCACAACATCACCTTCGCCGTCGACGCACTCAGCTACTGGGCGAAGCGCATCGGCATCGACGGCTTCCGCTTCGACCTGGGCGTCAGCCTCGCGCGGCTCAACGGGTCGTTCACGCCGTACCATCCGTTCCTGTACGCGCTGCGTTCGGAACCGATGCTCGGCAACCTCAAGCTGATCATGGAGCCATGGGATCTGGGCGAGCAGGGATGGCGCACCGGCCAGTTCCTCTCCCCCTTCGCCGAATGGAACGACCGTTTCCGCGACGCGACGCGCAGATTCTGGGTGTGCGAGGTCAACGACGGCGCGCGCGAGGGCGTCGGCATGCAGGAGATGGCGACGCGGCTGTGCGGCTCAGCGGACCTGTTCGCGACCGATCCGGGACGCGGCGCGACGTCGTCGATCAACTTCGTGACGGCGCACGACGGTTTCACGCTCGCCGACCTCACGCAGTACTCGACGAAGCACAACGAGGCGAACGGCGAACACAACAACGACGGCGCGAACACCAACAACTGCGCGAACTTCGGCGTCGAGGGGCCTTGCGACGACCCGCATGTGGCACTGCTGCGCGAACGCGCGCGCATGAACGTGCTCGGCACGCTGATGCTCTCGCTCGGCACGCCGATGATGCTCGCCGGCGACGAATTCAACAACTCGCAGGGCGGCAACAACAACGCGTACTGCCAGGACAACGACATCACCTGGCTCGACTGGGATTGGATCCTGCCCGAGACGAAGACGCCCGAATACATGCGGATGGAGTCGATCTCGCGACTCATCGCGGTGCGCAAGTCGCTCGACATCTACAACCACGAGGACTTCTTCACACGGCTGAGCCAGCTGGGGCTGCTCAAACCGTCGAGCCGCATCCAATGGCTGCTGCCGGACGGCACGACGCCGATGGAGCGCGACTGGTTCGACACGTCAATCCGCTCGTTCACGATGCGCCTGCTGAGCAAGGACGAGCTCGACGTCGCGATCGTCGTCAACGGCGGCGACAAGCCGCTGCGTTTCCACATGCCCCCGGACGCGCATTGGAACGTGCTGTGGTCGTCGGCGGAGACGACCGGTGAGTGGCCGTGCCCAGGCATGCATGAGGAGCGGTTCACTGTCCCGCTCGAGAAGTCGTTCTGGGTCGACCGTGCGATGCGCCGGCAAGGCGACGCCGACGAGACCTTCACACAGATGATGGAGCAGGCGCAGCGCAACGCGGCCGATGCGGCGGCGCGGGACGGCACGACCGTCGCGAGCGGCGCGGCCAGATCGGGTCAATATGTACCGAAATCGGCGCGCATAAGCGCCTCGAACTGGGTGATGCGCGCGACCAGCCGCGGGGACGCAGATCCGACGACGCTCGGACTGCCGAGGATCGGGCACGCGATTCGCAAGAACGTGGCCGATTCGGCGACGCCGTCGTCGCCGATCGGCCACGTCGATGCCGGCCGCCACGGCGCTCAGGCGGACGCCAACGGCGTCGGAACCCACATCTGGACCTTCCCCGCGCTGAGCATCAGCATCCTCATGCAGCAAAACCCTTTCGGCAACGAATAATGGCGATGCTTCACTGAGTGAAAATCTCAGGATACATCGGAACATGGTTCTGGGGGCCATCGACTATGATGCCGAGCGCTTCAGTCGACCATTTGATGGCATCGACTTGTCGTTGCTTGAGTTCTCTGGACATTGTATAGGATCTGATTATCCCAGCGATTTGGTTTCCTATAAAGGGTGATAAGGCTTCAGATTTCTGCTCATCATAGTATTGGTCTATATTGAAAGGCTCCGGTGCATCAAGGCGTCTCAGTTTCTCTTGAACTTCTTGCGGCTGTTCGGCAATCAGATCCTTGACATAGTTGACGCAATGACCAACCTGATCCATTTTTTGTGCATCATGAGATAATAGACTATATTCAATGCAGGAAATGCCGAGCAATATAATCCATGCACAACAGTAACCCAATATCACTACAACCATTTTCGAGATCAAGGTGCTTCGAGTTGTGCAAATCCGAGGGGTATCCTCATCTGTCTTCTCTACATGATGCTCGCTCAACACACACTCCTGTTATATAAAAATACGTCAAATGTTTATGTTCATCATGAAGGAGTTTGCAACACACATCAAACACATATACTACTATTTGACATATTAAATATACCGCAACATTACTTCGTTTCTAAATTATTCTTAATATCTCAACTGCAAACCATACCATTTTGCACCAGGAGCATCTTTAAGAGTATTTTGAAAATCCCAATCATGCCTATTCACTGATTTCTGGCAAATAATAGGGTATGCGTCTACCACCCTCCCATTATCATCTCTTATGACTTTACTGCCCACAACAACCATTGCATGATCGATATGCCCGTCATTCTTCCCTTCTTCCTGCCAGTCGGCATATATTAACGAACCTGCACCAAGACGGTGATAGTTGTTCTCCACATCAAAAATATTTGAATAATTCCTCATATAACGATAATTATTATCAGCGGCACCCCACGTAAAGGAAGTGAAATAATTATGAGGCTGCTTCTTAAATCCCCATCGGTCATCACTTTTGTAATTATGTATGTCTATATCGGTTGCAGGTAAGCCTCCTACATGCAAAACTTGAGAGACAAAATACGTGCATTGAGCACCAGTACAAAATGGTCCAGCAGGATCACTTGGATATTCAGGATTCGTACAATTGCTACCATTTTCTGTCCATTTTTCAGCGTACGTCACAGCTGTGAGATAATCAAACCCTGCCTTTGACTCCATTGCCGCAGAAGGCGCCGCGCTCTCCTCAGTCCGTAGGATAAAAGGAGCATTGTGTGAAACCATTTTAATATCTACCTGTGAGTCCGCAGCTCCAATGATTTCATCTGAAATAATCCGATAACCTGTTTGAACATTTACATCTTTTGCGAGTGTGAGCCTGTGCATATCAGTTGCAGAACTATCTAACACATCACGCTCTTCGTCACCAATAGTAATAGTAACGTTTTTGTTTGGCCTTTGATGTAGAATCGTAGTGATGTCAGCCACGACAGAGTACTCGCCATCATGATCTTCGGCTTTTAATATATTTGCCTTAACTTCCGCACTATCAATTATCATTGTATCAGGTGTCGCAAACTTATTATAACCATTTTCTTCAGCGAGTTTTTGTTGCGTCGAAGACTCTGACCGAAGCCTTGACCGACTAAACGAATAGGTGCTCTGTATCTGACTGGTGTATAGGTTGACGGTTTGTTCTATTTTTTCTTCAGTATCAGCGAAGGCCTCAGCCGGAGTATAGATAGTGAACATAATTACACCTACGGCAAGACAGAATCTGAAAGCCTTTCTACTTGGCATTATACCCCTTCCCTTGTTTTATACGATAGCATGATTATACTATAGGATATATTCACTATAGATTATTCATATTCCATATACTGAGATAAGAACATAACTGTGTCCCTTGAATCAATATATAGCAATATCTTTCATACGATATACTTTTATTAGGGTTATACGCCAAAAGATGTGTCTTTAATCTGAGCTGATGCCTTTTGCCGATTGGCGTGTCGGGGTGTTCATGATGTGTCCGGTCATTATGGCGCCCGGCCGTTTCGTGTGTCCGAAATGATTCCGGAGCTGTTCTCCCGCTTGGTGTCCGCGTCGGTTCATGATCGCGTTGGTCGACTGGTGCCATGCAACGACCGAAATGTTCGTCCCGCGGAAGGACGATGAAGAAGAACGGCAGGACCTCCGGCGGCAAGATCAGGTACCGGTGCGCGGGCTGCGGCGCGAGTACAAGCGCGAACCCGGACAACGAAGGCCAAGGACCCGTGCACCGCGCTGGACCGGCTCATGTCCAAGGACGCACTCGAGACGCATCATCTGCCGGCGCGTACGCCGCAACGCAAGTGCGAGCCGATGTGGAGCCTGATACCGCCCGTACCCAGAGACGGCGTCGTGCATGCCGCGCCGCACCTCGACGGCATCCATCCGGGTCGCGACGCGGTCGCGCCCATCGCCGTCGACGAGACCTCGCACGTGGCGGGACGGCATGTCGCACGCAGCGAGACGTCCGCCGCATGGAAACGCCTCCTGCCGCGTCCGGCGCCGCCCGACACGGTCGTGTGCGACGGAGGCGGCGGACCGCTCAAGGCACTGCACGAGACATGGCCCGAGACGCCCGTGCAGCGCCGCCTGTTCCACATCTGCATGAACATCACCCGACCGGCCGGCAGGCATCCCCGCTACGAGCCGTCCAAGCAGCTGCGGAATCCGGCGATCGCACCATCGAAGGCGCACGACCGGGAAACGGTCGACGAGTGGGGCAGGAACCGGCCGAGATGGGAGGCCGCATGCAACACGTCCATCGACGAACACCGCCGCAACGCCGACGGGCGCGAACACGACGCACATGAGCGTCTCGCCAAAGCCAGGCGCATGCCGCGCAGGCTCGTCGTCAAGGACCAGATGCTCACCTTCCCAGGATCGGGGACATCCCCACGACCAACAACCGCATCGAAAGCATGAACTCACTGATCCGCGCCATGCCGCGCCGGCACGGAGGCCTGAGTCCGGAACGTCGGATCAGGGCCGTGTGCCGGTGGCGCCACCGGCACACCATCTGCCCCGAAAGCCGCGAATGGCTCGTCAAGCATGCCGTCACCGACGAACAGCTCGACCAGTGGTACGAGAACGCATGGCAGAACGATCCCCGGACCTTGCACGACCAGACCGGCATGCCGCAGCGATACGGCACAGGCATCGAACGGAACGACCTCCACAAGAACACACCGTGGCAGGACAACAACTAATCAAAGAGGACACACATTTTGGCGTTTAACTCTTTTATTATTTATAGACTGAAAGAGTTGATACTCTATATACTCACGATTATTCTCAATACTGTAGCTAAATGATGATGCGCCGGTAAGCTCCATGTGCCATGCTAGAAATCATTACCGCCAGATGTTTCGACGCGTTCCATATAGTTCTCGGTGCACGATTCCGCACTGTTGATTGCATACGCCTGCAGTTGTAGAACTATCCTCCAATGGCGCTGCATGCTCTCTGTGCCACTTGTATTGTAGAGGTTCTCTGACTCGTCCAGCAACAACCACCGCCGCTTCGCAAATCGGTACCCCGCATATACAGCAAGCAGGCCACCCGCTATGCGGATGGCCTGCAGGATTGCGAGCAATGGAACGCGCAAATTAACGCTTCGAGAACTGCGGTGCGCGGCGAGCCTTGTGCAGACCCGCCTTCTTGCGCTCGACGACGCGCGCGTCGCGCGTCAGGAAGCCGGCCTTCTTCAGGGCCGCACGGTTCGCGTCGCGGTCGATCGCGTTGAGCGCGCGGGCGACGCCGAGGCGGATCGCGCCGGCCTGGCCGGTGGTGCCGCCGCCGTCGACGAGGACGACGACGTCGAACTTGTTCTCAAGCTTGAGCAGGACGATCGGCGAGTTGACTTCACGCTGCTGCAGCTTCGACGGGAAGTACTCCTCGAGCGTACGGCCGTTGATCGTCCACTTGCCGGTGCCCGGAACCAGACGCACGCGGGCGACGGCTTCCTTGCGACGGCCGGTGCCGTAACCCGGGGCGATCGCGGAGGTGCCGGTGCCGGCGCCGGAGTTGGTCTCGGTGGTGAAGGCGACGGTGTTCTCAGCCTCGGTTTCCTGAACCGGGGAGTTGTTGGTGTTTTCAGCCATGATATCTATCTCCTAACGGTTCACTTTGCCTGCTGCGAGACCTGATCGATCTCGAAGACCTGCGGCTGCTGGCCGGCGTACGGATGCTCCTCGCCAGCGAAGACGCGCAGACGGGTCAGCTGGACCTTGGCGAGCTTGTTCTTCGGCAGCATGCCCTTGACGGCGTGCATGATGATGCGCTCCGGCTTGTTCTTGAGCAGCTCGGCATAGCTGTCGCGGCGCAGACCGCCGGGACGACCGGAGTGGGAGTAGAGTTCCTTGTCCATCTTGTCACCGGTCAACGCGATCTTGTCGGCGTTGATGATGATGACGTAGTTGCCGGAATCGGCGTGCGGAGCGAAGGACGGCTTGTTCTTGCCGCGCAGCAGGTTCGCCGCGGCGACGGAAAGACGGCCAAGCACGACGTCGGAGGCGTCGATGATGTACCAGTCGTGAGTCAGATCAGCTGGCTTCGGTGTGAAAGTTTTCACGATATACCTTTTCTTTGTATTGTGTTCCGGACTTCCCGGACATGCTTGGTTAGGGCGGCGTCCGTTCGGTCTCATTACCGTGGGCTCCCTGAAAGTCCTTATGGCGAGTGGGAAAGCGCTTTGAAGGACCCCGTAGGGAAACACAACAATCCTCTAGTATATCGGCTGGCTTGACAATGACGGACATGCGACGCGCCGCGGATATGCGACGAAACACCGACGACGGGACAAAACCGCGATGTTGAGTGATCATGGATCTGAACCATGTTGGGGACATCGATCAATGGAGGTCGTCATGAACATAGTGGCGAAGAGCCGGTCACTCGCAGAGACGCTGAGGATGGACAGCCGGGAGCATTACAAGATCCCGCCGTATCAGCGGCCGTACTCATGGAAGAACCAGCAGATCGATCAGCTGTTCCAAGACATCTGCGCAGAGGACAACGGTTATTACATCGGCAACATCCTGGTCGCCACGCAGGAGAAGGAGAACGATCCATCCGGCGCGACCTACGAGGTCATCGACGGACAACAGCGTCTCACGACGCTGTCCCTGTTTCTGCTGGCGCTCTGGGAGATTTGCATCGAGTGCAGGGACGACGACGCTGTAACCAGGGAGGATCGGCGACGCGCGGAAAAGATGAGCACCCGTATCTCGTGCCGCCTGATCGTGGACGACAATGCGACGAACCCACGTCTGCAACTGCTCCGTGACGACGCGGCGATCTATCAGGAACTCATCCGCTGCATCCACGCGCGCGACGAAGGCAAAGCGGAAAACCCACATGTCAAGAGGAACCGTGTGTTCATGAAGCGCTACCGCCACATCTTCGACACGTTGAAGGACAAGGACACCTTCCCGGACATGGAGGCGATCTCGGCCTTCTACGACAAGCTCATGGATCTGATGATCCTGCAGATCGAAGCGCCGAACATCGGTGACGCCTTCAACATCTTCTCCTCGCTCAATTCGAAGGGTCTGCCGCTGACGCTCGTGGATCTGCTCAAGAGCGAGTTCCTGAGCATGGACGGCAACCAAAACGATGCGCAGCGGGAATCTTCGCTCGAGACGCGCTGGGAGGAACTCGCCGGGATCTTCACGAATGCTGACGGCGATGTGGATTCAAAGGCGTTCACGCAGTTCTTCCTCAACAATTACGACGCCTTCGAAAGCAGCGCGAAGGGGTCGGTGACGAAAGGCAAGGCGCTGTACCGGTATCAGGACGTGCTCAAGCGCAAGCGGTCCGCATCCCGACTGGGCGGACGCACCTATCTGCAGGAGATGATCGGCCGTGCGCGCGCATACGCCGCTATCATCCGCCTCTTCGACGAGTCCGGCGGATCCAGCGGCAACGAACTGCTCGACGACCAGGAGATCCGGCAGCTGCTCCAGGAACTCAAGCAACTGGAATCGACGCAGGCGTATCCGCTGCTGCTGTTCCTGTTCGTCAAGGCCGACGACCTGCAACTCGATAAGGATAAGCTGTCAGGGATCCTGCGCGCGTTCGTGACGTTCTACGTGCGGCGCAACGTCGCGGAGTACCCGAAGTCGTCGAACATCCGCGCCAAGCTCATCGGCCTCGTCCGCGCCATCGACGGCACGGACGACTCGCTGCGCGGCGAGGACATCGTACGCGCCATCGTGCATACGCTGAAGGACATGAGCAGGAACGACGAGGACTTCGGCGAAGAGATCCTCAAGCGTCCGATCTACGATCAGAACGCGAAAACCACGCGTTTCGTGCTCATCGATCTGGAACATGGGCTGCAGCGGAGCAACCACGTCAGCCTGTCCACGAAGGCGCGCCCTCTCGATCTCGACGACAGGCTCCCCAACGGCAAGCCGCGCTGGACGATCGAACACATCCTCCCCGAAGGCGATCTGCCCGAACATTGGAAGGAACGGATCTCCCCCGACGATCCGTCCGCCGCGAATGATCTCAAAGACGAGTACACGCACCGTTTCGGCAACCTGACGCTCACCGCGTACAACGAGAACATGCAACAGAAGCCCTTCGCCGTTTCCGAGCACCCGGTCTCCGAGAACGACACGCATTACGACCTCTCGAAGCGCGACTACAAGGACAACGGCGAATTCGTCGGCATGCGCAGCCCGCTGCAGATCAACACGAGCATCCCCGAGGACGGGCAGTCCATCGAGGACAAGACGACGTGGACGATCGGCGACATCAAGCGGCGTTCCGCATGGTTCCGCGACGAGATGCTCAAGCGCTACCGCTTCCCCGATATCGACTGAGAGAGGGCGCAGACGCGCCGGCGCGCAGCGACGGATCGTTGAATGGTACGGCAAGGGGCCCGGCGCTTGTATCAAGCGTCGGGCCCCTATGCACGCAATGGCGGAAATCAGGCGTTCATGATCTTCGTGATGCTCTGCAGCAGGTCGCCGCGGAACAGATCTTCGAGCATGACCGCATCGCCGGCCGCGTCAGCGAGCGGAACGCGCCAGTTCGGGTACTCGTTGTCGGTGCCCGGCTGGTTCTGTGCGCGCTTCTCGCCGACGGCGTCGACGATGGACGCGGCGAGCAGCTTGCACGGCGATCCCTTGAGGCCGCGGTACAGCGCCTCGACGATCTCGGTCTCGTGCGCGGTTTCGTCCTGCAGCACCGACGGATCCAGATACCCCTCGTCGGTGAGCATCTGCAGCATCGCGTTGTGCTCCGCGCGGGCGCTCGCCTCGAAGGCCTCGGCACCCTCCTCGAGCAGGCCGAGACGTTCGCGGATCTTGACGTGCTCGTATTCGAGGTAGCCGGCCGCCGGCGGCAGGTCGTGCGTGTTGACCGACGCGAGCGCGTACGGACGCCAATGCTTCGGCGGCGTGAAGACGCCGTCCATCTGCTCGAACCATTCGACGGCGCAACCGAGGATACCGTGGTCGGACAGCGACTTCTGCACGTAGTCGGGCACGACGCCGAGGTCCTCGCCGACGACGATGCCGCCGACGCGGCTCGCCTCGATCGCGAGGATGCCGAGCATGACGTCGTGGTCGTAGTAGACGTAGGTGCCGTCGACGGCCGTGTGGCCCTCCGGGATCCACCACAGACGGAACAGGCCGAGGATGTGGTCGATGCGCACGGCGCCGGCGCAGTCGAACATGCCGCGCACCATCTCACGGTAGGACAGGTATCCGGTATTCTTGAGCGCGAGCGGGCTGAGCGGCGGCTGGCTCCAGTTCTGGCCCTGCTGGTTGAACATGTCCGGCGGCGCGCCGACGGTGGCGCCCTTCGCGAAGCGCTCCGGGTTCCACCACACTTCGGAGCCGAGCGGATGGACGCCCACGGCCATGTCGGACATGATGCCGATCTTCATGCCTGCGGTGCGTGCCGCCTCCTGGGCGAGGTGCAGCTGCTGCGTCGCCGTCCACTCGAGCCAACGGTAGAACTCGAGCGTGTCGGCATGCTGCTCGCGCAGCGCGACGACCTCGGGCGACTGCTTGTCCATCTTGTGGATCCAGTTGTCCGGCTTGTCCTCCGGGGCGCCCCACAGCTCATAGCACAGGCACCAGGTGGCGTAGGCCTCGAGGTCCTCGCCGCAGCGGGCCTTGTATTCGTCGAACTCACGCTGGCGCTCCTGGGACAGGCCCGCGTCGAAGATCTCACGCAGCGCCGGCTTCTTCTCGAGCCACATCGCGTCGCGGTCGATGAGCTGCGCGTCGTTGTTGAAGCGCTCGACCTTCTCGTGCGCGGCGCGGATGCGTCCCTTCGCCTCGCCGTCGATCAGGTTGAACTCTGGGATGTCCTCCGGGCGGATGTACGTGAAGTTCACGAAGCGGCGCGACACCGGCAGGTACGGCGACGGCGTGAGCGGCACTACCGGCTCGGCGGCGTGCAGCGGGTTGACGAGCAGGAAATCGGCGTCCGTGTAGCGCTTGCCGTCGGTGAGCAGCGTGCGCAGGTCGGTGTAGTCGCCGACGCCCCACGAATCCGCCGAACGGATCGAATACAGCTGGGCCATCCAGCCCCACAGCGCGCCGTTCTTCATCGGATCGAGCATCTCGATGCGTTCCGGGGCGCTGATGAGCGTCGCGTTCTCGGAACGTTCGCCGCTCTCGACGTGCAGCGTGTGGTAGCCGACCGGCAGCTCGGCGGGGATGATCAGATCGGATTCGGCGATGAACTTGCCGTCGATCTCGCGCACCTTGGCTTCCGGCATCGCGTTGAGCCTGAGCTCGCCCTCGAAGGGCTCGCCGTTCTCGAGGATCAGCGTGATCTGCGCCGGCTCGGTGATGCCGGTGCGCAGCGTGACATGCGTCTCCTTGCCGACCGTGTGCAGCACGGTCGGGTCGATGAGACGCAGGTTGCGCTCACGCGTGATGTCGGCGATCGCCTTCTCGATCGCCTCGTCGGAGGTCGCGTCGATGCCGAGCGCACCAAGGATCGCGACGAGCGTCTCGTCGGAGATCTCATGGAAATCGCGCGACAGGCCGGTGTAACTAGTTGCAACGCCCATCATGGACGCCAGACGCACAAGGGGTCGTGCGAGGCGTTCCGGGCTTTCTTCCATTTGCTCTGTCATAGCTTCCTAGTGTAGGGCAACAAACGTTGTCAAAACACCGAAACGCGCGCATTCCCCACAGTTTTGCCACAGAACGCGGATTCACTGGGCGAGACGGCGACGCGCGGCATGCACGACCTCGTCGCTCGAATCAGTGCTCAGCCTTTCGAGAATCTCCTGTGACGCGTTCGGGTTAAGCGCTACAGCACGGCGCACCATCGATGACAATACAACGTTCGCATCCGGCTCGAGCTCCGCGCCGAGACGGGAGAGAAAATCGAGCGTGTCGACGTCCATATCCGGGTCCTGCGCGCCCTCGAGGCGCATCTTCCACGACGTGCGCTTGTTGCGCAGCGCCTCGTCGCGCACCGCGGGGATGCCGTCCTTCGTGAGCCTGCCGACGAGCCAGTTCTTGTCGTCGGCGTTCGCGGCGACCGCCTCTCGCACAGCCGGCGATGCGTCCTCGGACAGCTTGACGAGCACGTTCGGGAACGGCATCGTGCTCGCGAGGAACACGCGGTCCTCCTCGGGCGTGTGCGGATTGCCGGCGACGGCCTCGAGCAACGCCGTCGCGCGTGAGAACGCCGCCTGCTCGCCGCGGTCCGGCAACGGACGGCGCGCGAATTCATGCAGCTCGGCCGCGTCCGTCGAATGCCGCAGCCGTTCGTAGGTCGCCGTCAGCGGCTCGACGTGAGGGGCGTCGGCGTCGGCGCCAGCGGCCGTTGCGGTGTCGTCGTCGGTATTCGCCGTCGCCGGGACGTCGGCCGTCGCATCCGCGCCGCCGCGCGCGTCCGCGCCGTCCACCGCAGGCTGATCGTTCGTCATCGGCGCATCGACGGCATCGACGCCCGTCGTTTCGCCAGTCATCGTCTCATCGGTCATCGTTCCACCTCTATCCGTCCGGATCAGTCCGCCATATGCGCATGCGGCCGCATACGCATGCCCGTCCACTCTAGCAACTCCCGTATGCGCGAGACGCGCGCCGCGGGCGCCGCGACTGTGATCGGCGCGCGTGTCGCCGCGCGTCGCGCATATGCTGCGAAGGCCCCGTGCACGCGGCTCCCGGCCGCCCTCGCCGGCATCATCATCCGCATCATCGGCGCGGCGCGTCGGCTGCCCTCCCGACCATCGGCGGACATGCGCCGCCTAGCGTTCCTCGACCGGCCGCGCGACGAGGCCGAGCGGCTCCGGCACGACGGTCGCGTTGAAGGTCTCGCGCACATGGTCGGTGAATCGGTCCTCCATGTCGGTCGGCACCGCGCATTCGACCTCGACGTGGTCGGTGAACGCGGCGTCGAGCTGCGCTCCGTCGACGGCCGCGAGCAGCTGCTGGAAGGCGCCGAGCCGCGCATAGTCGAGACGGACGAGATACCGTCTGCACTGCACGATGCTCGCCTTGCGCGCCGCCTTCACGGCGAGCGACGCGCCGGTCGAATACGCGCGGACCAGGCCGCCCGAGCCGAGCAGGATGCCGCCGAAGTACCGGGTGACGGCGACGGCGCAGTCGGTCAGCCCGTTCGCGCGCAGCACATCGAGGATCGGCTTGCCGGCGGTGCCCGACGGTTCGCCGTCGTCGCTCATCCGTTCCATGACGCGCCCGGTTCCGTCGATGACGATCGCGGCGTATGCGACGTGCCGCGATTTCGGATGCGCCTCGCGGATCGTTTCGACGAATGCGAGCGCGGCGTCGAGGTCGTCGACGTGGCATGCGTCGCCGATGAACTCGGATTTCTTCTCGACGAAGGCGTCGTGCGCGGGCTCGGCGGCGGCGTTGAGGATCGTGCGCGTCATGCCGCCTCCGGATCGACGACGACGTTCTTCTTGCCGCCGGTGAAATACGCGGTGATATCCTCGACGCACTGCCTCGTGAGGTTGCGGTTCGCGCCGTCGGAACGCCATGCGACGTGCGGCGTGAGCACGAGGCCGTCGATCGCGAGCAGCGGGCTGTCCGTCGGCAGCGGCTCCTGGTAGTAGACGTCGAGCGCCGCCGGGACATCGCCGCGTTCGAGACGGCGCACAAGCGCGCCGGGGGCGATGATCTCGGCGCGCGCCGTGTTGACGAACATCGTGCCCGGTCGCAGCGCGTCGAGTTCGGCGTCGCCGATCATGCCGCGCGTGCCGTCGACGAGCGGCATGTGGATCGAGACGACGTCGGCGCCGGCGAACAACGCCTTCATGTCGGCGATCGGCGTCACATCGTGCTCCGTGTAGCGTTCGCGCGGACCGCGCCCCGAATCCCAGACGGTCACATCCATGCCGAAACCGCGGGCGATGCGCGCGACCGTCTGTCCGATGCCGCCGAACCCGACGATCGCGAGCGTCTTGCCGGCGAGCTCGACGCTGCTCACGCCGTCCCAGTCGCCGGCGCGCAGTTCGCGGTCGAGGTCGCCGACGCGGCGCGCGAGCTCGAGGATCAGCGCGAAGGTGAATTCGGCGACGGCCGCGTCGCCGTAGTGGCGCACATTGCAGATGCGCACACCGAGCTCGCGCGCCAGATCGAAGTTGACGTAGCTGGCCACGCCGGTGCCGCCGAACGCGAGGCAGCGCACGGTCTTCGCGAGGCGCCGCAGCATGTCGTCGGAGATATGCACGCCGATGACGATGACGGCCTCGGCGCCTTGCGCGCGTTCGACGAACGTGTCCTCGTCGAGCGTGTAGTCCTCGAACATGCGCACCCGGGCGATGCCGTCGAGCATCGGCAGCGCCGCCTTGAGCGGGGCGACCATGTCCTCGAACACGCATGGGATCGCGAGGAGCGGGAGGTCGGGGCGCGCGGCCGCGGATTCAGGGAGGGTCGGGCCGACCGAAACGGCCGCAACGTCTGGATCGGATGATGCGGCGGCCGGAGGCGCGGTCCTGCATGCGGGCGCCGACGCGCCAAATGCGGCAGCGTGCGCCGGTTCCGTGGGTTCGATGTGTTCCGTCATGGGTTCCACTGTAGCGCCGCCCCTGTTTCCGCCGTGCGTTGGAGGCTCTGCGGGTTGGTCCGGCCGAACCGTTCCGCGGAATCTCATCGGCAGACCGGGAAGGGAGCCACCCGATAGGCGCGACCATGGGCGCGGAAACAGCCCGCTGCCCAATCGTCTCACGACACTGTCCATGAAAACGTTTCATGATTTGCAGGGATTTGCAGAACGTACTACAGTGACGAATCGAGGCTGTGGACAAAGGCGTACCGCGGCTTCACTTTTTCCTCAACCGTTCGGTCTGCTCCGGCACACCCGGATCCACTGAGCGAACGCACACCCCATCCGCAACCCCGTCTGGTCCACGCGCACCGCTGAAGCGACGAAAAAGCCGGAAACGCACTGCGTTTCCGGCTTGGTCCGGCGGAGTCAGAGGGATTCGAACCCTCGAGCCGCTAACGCGACTAACACCTTAGCAGGGTGCCCCTTTCGGCCACTCAGGCATGACTCCACGTCACGCTTCATAAGCGCAACAGGTTGTAAGCATAGCAGCCTTCCCCGACCAGCACAAATCGGCATCATGTTGCGTGTCCCCCGCTCGCACGTCCCGCCCCCCATCCCCACCGAAGTCGGACCGATCGGTTCCGCCGTGCAGATCGCCGAATCCGTTCGTAGACGGACACCGTCGCGACCCGTTCCGCCACATAGGGCCTCCACTCCGTTCGGAAACCGGCCTCCTTGCGACCCCATCCGTCGCGCGCGCCGACGAAACGACCCGGAGACAGACCCCGGGACGCCCCGAACCGTCGGACCGGCCGACAAGACCGCCCGCACACCTATCCATCCGCGGGGGCGAGCCGACGAACCGACCCGCCCCCGCCGGACTTTCATTCGAACAAATGTTCCACTAGAATACGGCGTATGAGCACAGCACCACGCATCGCAGCCGCCAAGCGCGACTGGGGCCATGACGAACGCGGCTGCACTGTGCTGCATATCGACATGGACGCGTTCTTCGCGTCGCTTGAAATCGCGCGGCATCCCGAACTCGCCGGCCAGCCGGTCATCATCGGCACCGGCAACCGCGCCGTCGTATCGGCGGCGAACTACGAGGCCCGCAAATACGGCATCAACTCGGCGATGCCGGCGTCACGCGCGCATCAGCTGTGTCCCGGCGGCGTCTTCCTCCCCGTCGACCACCACTACTACAGCCAGGTCTCGCGCGACATCTTCGGCGCGATCTTCAGCCGTGTGACCGACCGGATCGAACAGGTCTCGGTCGACGAATGCTATATGGACGTCGCCGGCGCATTGCTCGAATGGGGCTCCCCACTGCGCATCGGCGCATGGCTGCGCGAGCAGGTCCGCGCGCGCCACGGCATCACCTGCTCGGTCGGCGTCGCGTCGAACAAGCTCGTCGCGAAGATGGCGTCGACGAACGCGAAGCCGGACGGCATGCTGCTCATCCCGGTCGCCCGTCAGGCCGACTTCGTGCAGCTGATGCCGCTGCGCGGCATCCCTGGCATCGGCCCCGCGCTCGAACGCAGACTGGGCGAGCACGGCGTCGATTCGGTGCGCGCGCTCGCCGAACTCGATCTGCCGTTGCTCGAAGGCATCACGGGTTCGCGCATCACCGCCGAACGTCTCTACAACGCGGCGCGCGGACTCGACGAGCGGCAGATCGTCACCCATGCACCCGAGAAATCAATCGGCGCCGAGCACACGTTCCCGCAGGACGTGGGCGACGCGGCGAGCGTGTGCGGGCTGCTGCGGCGCTGCTGCGACGACGTCGCGTCGACATTGCGCCGCAAAGGCCTCGTCGCGCGCACCGTCACCGTGAAACTGCGGTTCCCCGACCTGAGCGTCACGACGAAATCGTTGACGATCGAACAACCGACCGATGCCGCGAGCGCGCTGCTGCCGGTGACGCTCCGACTGCTGCGCGCGATGCTCGGCATGGCGCCGGATGCGGCGCCGGCGAGGCTGCCGCGCGCGATCCGTCTCGCCGGCATGTCGGTGAGCGGCCTGAGCGAGCGCGCGAAGACGGTCATCCAGCCGACGCTCGACGACATGCTCGCCGAAAGCGGCGACGACGGCCATGGCTCGACGACGCAGTCGCGGCTGCGCGGCGCCGAGGAGGCGCTCGACGCGATCCGCGGCCGTTTCGGATCCGGCAGCGCGCAACTCGGCATCTGAGCGATCCATGCGCGCATACGGTCGCATCGGAGTAGACGCAGCAGGCATCCGGCGCGGCCTACGACGACCACGCGATGGCGGGACCGCCGTAGGCCGCGCAGCGGCGATCGCGGCCATCGCGACACGACCGTCCGCTCACAGTCGTCATGTGGCCGTCACTCGCCGATCGCGGCACCCGCGCGCAGCCTGCCGACGGCCGACGCGACTGCCTCGTCGTCCACCGTCGCCGAGAAGCGCAGATAGGCTCCGTCGCCGTAAAACTCGCCGGGGCTCGCGATGATGCCGATCGAGGCCAGGTCCTCCATGTCCTGCCAGCAGTCGCCGGACTTCGCCTTCACCCACACGTAGAGCGCGCCCTGCGGCATCGTCGCGTCGTATCCGTAGGCGCGCAGGCCGCCGACGAGCGCCTCGAGCCGCGCATGGTAGCGGTTGTGCTGCAGGCGCACCTCGTCCGTCGCGCGCAACCCGGCGGTCATCGCCGCCTGCACGGGGCCGGGGACGATGAGGCCGAGCTGCTTGCGCAGGTTCGTCATGTCGTGCACGATCGCCGCGTCGCCGGCGATGCATGCCGTGCGATAGCCGGCCATGTTCGACTGTTTGCTCAGCGAATACAGGACGAGCACGCCGCGCGCGTCGCCTTCGCACACGTCGGCGCGCAGCGCGCACGGCGACCCCTCGAGATCCTGCTCGAGCATGCCGTCTCCGTCGTTGTCGTCGTTCCACGTCATCATCGCATAGCATTCGTCGGACAATACGACGGCGTCGATCGCGCGAGCCGCCTGCACGATGCGTCGCAGCTGCGCCGCGTCGAGCGTCGCACCGGTCGGGTTGTTCGGCGAGTTGACCCACACGGCCTTGACGCCGGACACGTCCTTCCACGATGCGACATCGGCGACGTCGTCCACCTTGAGCACGGCGGCGCCGGCGACCTGCGTGCCGATTTCGTAGGTCGGATAGGACACGCGCGGCTGGACGACGACGTCTCCGGGACCGAAACGCAGCAGCGACGCCATCATCGCGACGGCCTCCTTCGAGCCGACCGTCGGCACGACGTCGGCGCCGATCTGCGCGAGTTCGACGTCGCGGCAGTCGCGGAACCATGCGTGCAGCGCGGCGCGCAGTTCGGCGGTGCCGACCGTGGCCGGATAACCGTAGCCGTTCGCGGCGTTCGCGGCGCCGGCGAGCGCGACGCGCACGGCCTCGGGCACGTCATCCACCGGCGAGCCGATCGACAGGTCGATCATGCCTCCGGCGAATCCGCGCGCGCGTTCCTTGTACTGCGCGATGCGCGACCAGTCGTACGGCGACGAAAAACCATGGAATCCCATCTCACGCTCCTTGTTTCCGGATGTTCGGCTGCTGCGAATGATTATCGTCCCCGTCGTTGACGAGGGTCGGCGGCCGCGACATGGCGTATCTGCGTTGGCGGGGAGCAACTTGCGGGATATCGCCCGGTATCGGGGTGCAGGATCCCTTGTTTTCCAACGATGCGCGACGCGGCTATCCGCCCAGATGCCATATGATGCTCCCCGCCGACGCAGATACGACGCCCGAAGCCGTCCGAAGCACACAAAAACGGTCCGCGGGCCTCCGTCGAGGGGAAGTCCGCGGACCGTGCGTCCGCATCCTGCGTTTTGGCGTCACGCGCCGTTCTGCGGCGGCAGCTCGGCGACGCGCTTCGGGTCCTTGCCGATCGGGCCGGCGGCCTGCGCGCCGCCGAGGTCGCCCACTTCGGCGAAGAACTCGATCGCCGCGTCCTTGTACCACTCCCACTGCGGCGGCAGATCGTCCTCGTAGAAGATCGCCTCGGTCGGGCAGACCGGTTCGCAAGCGCCGCAGTCGACGCATTCGTTCGGGTTGATGTACAGCGAACGCTTGCCTTCGTAGATGCAGTCGACCGGGCATTCGTCGACGCACGCCTTGTCCTTGACGTCCACGCAGGGCTGGGCAATCACATAGGCCATCTTGTCCTCCTTAAGAATCCGTTCCAGACTACCGCGGCGCGCGCGGCCGGGCAAAGTCGACGCGCGCGGCCGGACGGCGATCGGCTCAGCGTCCCCCGTGCCGGCGTCCGGCCTTCGCGGCGGCCTGCGCCTTCGCCTCGGCCGTCTCATGCTCATGCGCCGTCTCCTCGAGCTGCTTGATGCGCTGCTCCTTGTCGAAGCGTTCGAGTTCGGCGTCGAGTTCGCCGGTGCCGAGGCGCGCATGGCCGTAGCTGTAGGTGAAGTAGATGACGAAGCCGATGACGAGCCACACGAGGAAACGGATCCATGTGAGCACCGTCAGGTTGAGCATGAGCCAGAAGTTCGCGAGCGCGACGAGGATCGGCACCCACGGATTGCCGGGGATGCGGAACGTGCGCGGCAGGTCGGGGCGCTTCTTGCGCATGATCGGGATCGCGAGCGCGACGAGCGTGAACGCCGAGAGCGTGCCGATGTTGACCATGTCGGACAGCACGTCGATGTTGAAGCAGGCGGCGACGAGCGCGACGACGACACCGACGATGATCTGCAGCCTCGCCGGCGTGCCGTGCCTGCCGGTGCGCGAGATGCCGCGCGGCAGCAGACCGTCGCGGCTCATCGCGAAGACGACGCGCGTCAGGCCGAGCAGCAGCACCATGACGACGGTCGCCAGGCCGAGCACGATCGCGAAGCTGATGATCTTGGCCGCCCAATCGGCGCCGACGAGTTCGAACGCGGTCGCGAGCGACGGGCTGTCCACGGTCGCGAGCTGCTTGTAGGAGACCATGCCGGTCGTGACGATCGCGACGAGCACGTACATGACGATGACGAGCAGCATGCCGACGCCGATGCCGAGCGGCACGTTGCGCTTCGGGTTCTTCGTCTCCTCGGATGCGGTGGCGACGACGTCGAAGCCGATGAACGCGAAGAAGACGAGAGCGGCGCCGGAGAGCACGCCGGACCACCCGTAGATCGTCGGCTTCATGTGCGTGAGCCACTGCCACAGCGGCTGCGCCATGCTGCCGCCGAGTTCGCCGTGCTGCACATGGTTGGCCGGTTCGCTCGGCGGCACGAACGGCGTGTAGTTGGCGGCCTTCACATAGAAGAAGCCGACGACGACGACGAAGACGACGATCGCGATCTTGAGGATCGTCATCGCGCCGTCCACGCGCGCGCCGATCTTCGTGCCGAAGACGAGCAGCACGGTGAAGAGCCCGACGATGATGATCGGCGCGAGGTCGAGGTGGAAGGAGCCGAAGGTCAGGTTCGTGTTCCAGTCCAGCCCCATGAGCCGCATGAAGTCGTTGAGGTAGACGCCCCAGTATTTGGAGATGACGGATCCCGCCATCAGCATCTCGAGGATGAGGTCCCACCCGATGATCCACGCCATGATCTCGCCGATCGTCGCGTAGGTGAAGGTGTACGCGGATCCGGCGACCGGCATGATCGACGCGAATTCGGCGTAGCACATGACGGCCGCGCCGCATACGATGCCGGCGATGATGAAGCTGATGATGACGGCGGGGCCGGCGTGGAACGCCGCGGCCTGCGCGCCCACCGAGAAGATGCCGGCGCCGACGGCCACGGCGACGCCCATGACGGCGAGGTCCCACCATCCGAGGCTGCGTTTGAGCGAATGCCCCGTCTCGTTCGTTTCGGCTATGGTTTGTTCGACTGACTTCGTCCTGAATATCTGCACGATGCCACCTTGTTCGCGTTCCTACTCTCTGATGTGCAGCTGGCGCTCATGAGCTTTTGGCGTGACCTGCGAACAGGCGATGGTTGCCAGATACGCAGCCTAAGTGTAGGAGCCACCCCGGCGCATCGTTCACTGTGAGCAAGATTGCGGCGGCGCGCGCCGCATATCCGCCCGTTTCGCCATGCAGACGGACGCGATGTGGGGAAAAGGATCCGCCGGCCGCGCCTTGCGTCGGCCGGCGGATCGGAAGGTCGTCGCTGACGCGGGCGTCGTCAGACGCGTCCGTCGTCAGATATGACCGTCGTCAGGACAGCTTCGTGTTGACCATGACCGGCTCGGGCACGAGCGTCACGTTGAACCGCTTGCGCACGCCGTCGCGGATCGCCGAGGCGAGCGCGACGATGTCGTCGCAGGTCGCGCCGCCGCGGTTCGTGATCGCGAGCGTATGCAGGTCGGACAGCGCCGCGCGCGCGTCGGGGGACACGCGGTATCCCTTGTGGAAGCCGGCATGGTCGATGAGCCACGCCGCGGACAGCTTGACGCCGGTCGAGCCGTCGGGAAGCGTCGCCGGATACTTCGGCGAGTCGTCGGGGAGCGCCGCGGCCACAGCGTCGTCGACGATCGGGTTCATGAAGAAGCTGCCGCAGCTGTGGCGGTTGTAGTCCTCGTTCTGACCGACCGTCGCCTGCATATGCTCGTCGATGACATCGGCCGGCGCGTCGTGATCCGTCACATAGCGCTGCTGGGCGCTGATCGCGCGTTCGACCGCCTCCGGTCGCTTCTCGTCGACCATGATGGGCAGCCTGTAGCGCGTCGCGTCCTCGAGCATCGCCTTCGACGCGCGCACGTCGAGCACGGCGTCGCGCAGACGGGAGATCGGGATGCGATCGGAGAGGTTGACGTCGAGCGCCTTCGCAAGCTGCGGATAGTTGACGGCGCCGGTCTCGGTGTGCGTGAGCGCGAAGGTCACGGACAGCACGATGTAGCGCGGCGACGGATAGTACTCCTCGTTCGGCACGCCCGGCGCCTTGTACATGCTCGTCTTGAGCAGGCTCGAACGGTAGCCGAACTGCATCTCGACGTTCGACAATGTCTTCGTCTTGCGGTCCTCGCGGTCCCACACCTCGACCGATTCGACGCTCGTCGCGACCTCCTGGCCATAGGCGCCGATGTTCTGCACGACGCTCGCGCCGACGTTGCCAGGGATGCCGGAGAGCCCTTCGATGCCTTCGAGGCCGCGGTCGACGCAGAACGCGACGAGATCGTCCCAGTTGCATCCGGCCTCGGCGGTCACGTGCACGGTGTTGTCGCCGTTCTCGACCGGATCGGCTTCGTCCGGCACCGTGATGAGGCGGCGGGCGTCGCGCAGCACGAGGCCGTGGAAGTCGTCGTCGGAGGCGAGCAGGTTCGAGCCTCCACCGATGACGCACACGGGGATGCCGTGGGTGTCCGCGTGTTCGATCTCCTCGATGATGCTTGCGCGCGTCGTCGGTTCCATGAAATGATCGATATTGCCACCTACGCCGATGGTGGTGAGCTCTGCGAATGTAGTCATAACTCCCACAGTAACAAAAAACGCCGCAGGCCGGTCGGGTTCAGCTGCCCACAATAATGCGGGCGAGGGGGATGCGCGGACGGCGCCCGCGGGGATCGGAGGCACGGTCCGTACCGACGGCGTCGGCGCAAACGAAAGGAGCCCGACCTGTACGGTCGGGCTCCTGCAAAGATCTATGCTCAGCGGGTCTCGCGATGAAGCGTCTGCTTGCCGCAGCGCGGGCAGAACTTCTTCAGTTCGAGACGGTCGGGCGTGTTACGACGGTTCTTGGTCGTGATGTAGTTACGCTCTTTGCACTCGGTGCATGCCAGCGTGATGCCCGGACGAATGTCTGCGCTCTTGCTTGCCATTTGGTTCACCTCTTGTTGTCGAATATGTGGGCCGGTTTCCCGGCCCTTATAGTAGCGAGAAAGAGACTCGAACTCTTGACCTTACGATTATGAGTCGTACGCTCTAGCCAGCTGAGCTATCCCGCCAGAGAGCCTCGAGTGAGAATCGGACTCACGACCTCTTCCTTACCAAGGAAGTGCTCTACCACTGAGCTATCGAGGCGTGGCGGATAGTGGATTCGAACCACTGAAGCACGAAGCGCCTGATTTACAGTCAGGTCCCTTTGACCGCTTGGGAAATCCGCCATCGTTTTCGGTTGAGGTTCAACCGGCAACTTGGCTAGTATGCCATGGGAGGGTAACTTTCCGCAAATCTCGGCGTGTCGCGTTGCCGTTCCTCGGTTTTCGCCCATCGGCGCAACAGCCTTCTCGCGTGCGGCCGCCGGCCGCACATAGGGGTCAACAGCAATCCGCCGCCGCTATTCCCGTCTGACGCCGGTCCGCGACCACGGCGCCCCGCCCGCACCCCGTCCCGGACGCATTCGGTCGTCGGATACGCGAAGGCCCCGCGTGTCGGAGATGACACGCGGGGCCTTCGCCGTTGCACGGCACGCGCGGATCCGCGCGGCCGCCTTCGCGTCAGGCGAGGATCGCGAGCACGTCGCGCGCGGCCACGATGAGGTAGTCCTCACCCTGATAGTGCACTTCGGTGCCGCCGTACTTCGAGTACAGGATCTTGTCGCCGACCTTGACGTCCATCGGGATGCGCTCACCCTTCTCGTCGCGGCGGCCCGGGCCGACGGCGAGGACTTCGCCCTGCTGCGGCTTCTCCTTGGCGTTGTCCGGGATGAACAGACCCGAAGCGGTCTGCGTCTCGGCCTCGGCCTGCTTGACGATGATCTTGTCTTCCAGTGGAATGAGTGGGAACGACACGACGTACCTCCTCTTTCTGCATTGCTGCATGCGAACAATCGTTACGGTTTCGCTCGGGAACGAATACGTCAGGCGGCTGACGATTCACTTGCCGCACCCTTTCCGTCGCGCTAGTTGTCTATCCTAGCGCGACCGGTAGCACTCTGCCAACTCGAGTGCTAACGCTGTGAGAGAAAAGGTTGCAGCATAAGGAAAACACCGGCCGCACGCGGGCCGGTGTCGTCCGGGATGCGGCGCGCCGCGGCAGACGCGATCGCCGCGGCGCGGCGGTCAGTTGCCGCGACGCGCGAGAATCGATTCAAGGCTCGAGCCGAGCGAGTCGCTCGTCTCGTCGGGCGCCTCGACGGCGGCCGTGCGTTCGCTCTCGTGGAACGCGGCGGAGTCGTTGATCGCCGACGGCGCGGATGCGTCCGCCTTCGGCGTGTCGTTCGATGGCTCCCCGGCGTCCTCGGACGTGGCCGTTTCGACGACGTCCCCCGCATCGGCGTCAGGCGCCTTCGGTTCGGCCTTCGCGACCTGCTTCGTCGATTTGATCTCGCGGCTTTCGGGCGCCTCCCGCGGATGCTCGACGCCATTGCGCGGCGATCCGAGCGAGAAGGAGATCAGGTCCTGGCTGACCGCCATGTCGAAGGCGTCGACCGCGGAAGCCGGCGAGATCTCGGACAGTTCGTTCGTCTCGTCAGGCGGATAGGCGTTCATCTCCTCGCGGACGACAAGCTGCGCATGCACGGCGTCCTCGGCGGCCACGGCGGTCTCGACGCGTGCGGCGGTCTCCCCCGGCTGCGGCGCGGCCGATTCCTCCTGCGCCACCTGTTGCGCCGCCTGGCGACGCGCAAGCGCCTGGGCCTGCTCGACGCGTGCCTGATGCAATGCACGGCGGATCTCCCGCTGTTCCATGACGTCGGTGCGCGTCTCCTCATCCGGCTGCCCCACGGCGTCGGCGTCGGCCGGGGACTGCGCTCCGGCGGCCTCCTCGACCTGACGCCGGACCGCCTTCGGGCGCATCCGCTGCCTGCGCCGATGCTCCTGCTCCTTAGCGGCGACCTTCGCCTCCCAGGCGCGCGCCTGCTTGGACGCGCGGATGCCGAGCGCGCAGACGAGCGCGAGCAGCCCCGCCGGGATGAGCGTGTACCACGGGCTGAAGTGCAACACGAAGGCGAGGAGGACGACGACGACGGACGCGGTGAGCAGTGCGCCGGCGATCAGTTTGCGGCGATGCGCGGCGGCACGGCGAAGCTTGCGTACATTGGCCACATGCTCGCGGTATTCGCGGTATGCGCCGTGTTCCTTCTGCGTCGCTGGCATTATCGCCCCTTTCGTCTTCGGCGAATCGACATCGTTGAACGTCGTGCCACTTTGCTCATCCACCAGATGCAGCGAAGTGGAGTACCGGTCCGAACGATGCTTCATCACTGTCTTCATGCCGTCGACCGTCTTGCGTGGCAGCCATATCGCCATGATGATTCCGACCATCACCAAGACCACGATCGTGCTTAGTGATTCGTAACCCATAGTTCCTAAGAATAAAAGAATTTAGGACAATGAGGAAACGCGGCCGCCGGGCGTGTCGCCAAGCAGGCGGCGGGTGAATCCGCCGGGAGCGTCCTCGGCGAGCAGACTGTACGATTCATGATCGCGCCACTGCCCATTGATGTACATATATTTTCGTCGCATGCCCTCATATTGGGCGCCGACCTTCTCCACGACACGCCGCGAGCGCCCGTTCTGCGGCACGAGGTCGATCTCCACCCGGTGCAGCCGCGGGCCGTCCGGATCGAGCATCGCCCAGTCGGCGAGCATCGCCACGGCGAGCGGCGTGAATCCCCTGCCGGCGTAATCATGGTCGATCCAATATCCGATGATGCCGCTGCGCATCGCGCCGAGCATGACCGCGCCGAGTGAGATCTGCCCGACGATGCGGCCGCCGTATTCGACGACGAACACGATCGCCGACCCCGAACGCTCGTCGCGCCGCTGCATCCGTATCCATTGCGGGAACGTGACCGGCCGACGGCGCTCGGGATCATTCGAATCCCACGGTTCGAGCCATGCCGCGTTGCGTATGCGCACCTGGTCCCATTCGGCCTCGTCGGCCGCCGTCATCGTGCGCAGGCGGATCGCCGGCGCGTCCGCCGGGGCGAGCAGCGTCATCGGCGTGCGGAAGGCGTCGGACGTGTCGCGCCGCATCGCGTCGCGCAGGGTTCGGAATATCGTCACGCCCTCCATTGTCCCACGCGCGACGCGCACGCCGACGCCGCGGCGTCCCATCTCGCGGTACGCGCAACCCGACGGTGACCTCGGCATGGTAGAACCGTGACCATGCCGCACATGAACCAGCCGAAGCCGACGACCGACGAGCGCAAACGCGAGCTCCGCCATGAGCTGCTCCGGCAACGCCGCTATATGACGGCGGCCGACTGCGCCGGCGCTGGCGAGCGCTGCGCCGACGCGCTGTTCGCGTTGCCGTTGTTCTCCCGGCCGCGCACAACGCCGCTGACGATGGCCTGCCATGTGTCGATGGGCACCGAGATCAGCACATTGCCGATCCTCAACGAGGCCGCGGCGCGGGGCATCCATCTGCTGGTGCCCCGGCTCGGATCGGGACGGGAGGTCGGATGGTCCCGGCTGACGTCGCCCGAGGAGGTCGCCGGGTTGCGCCACGAGGCCGCCTTCGTCGCCGGACGTACGCCGCATCCCCACGAGCCCGATGCCGAGACGCTGCCGGCCGCGGCGCTCGCCGACGCCGACGTCATCGTGCTGCCGGCGCTCGCCGTCGACCACGACGGCGACAGGCTCGGACGTGGAGCGGCGTGGTACGACCATGCGCTCATGTTCGCGCCGGCGGCGTCGCCGCGCATCGCGATATGCTGGGCGAGCGAATTCGTCGACGAGACGCTGCCGACGCAACCGCACGACGTGCGGGTCGACGCCGTGCTCACGCCGCGCGGCCTCACGTTCACCCGATGACCCGCGCGGGGCGATGCGCCCTGCCGTCCGCATCCCGCCACGTGGACGACCTACGCCTACGGTGGATGGCCGTTCCCGTTCATGCATACATGTGAGTAGTCTCTGGGGATTAGAACGATATGCGCTCGCGCGAACGCGTCCACCCGAAAGGAGCATCATGCCCGTCTACCATTACCGTTGCAAGCATTGCGGCCACGACTTCACCGAACACCAATCCTTCGACGACAAGCCGATCACCGTCTGCCCCGAATGCGGAGAGCCGACCGTGCACAAGGTGTATTCGGCGGTTCCGATCACCTTCAAGGGCAGCGGCTTCTACCGCACCGACAAGGGCTCGTCGAAGTAGGTCCTCTTCGAAGCCGCGCTCATCTTATCGCAGCGCGCTCACTATTCGTATTCGCAAGGCCACCGTCGCTCCCATGCCATGGAGCACGGTGGCCTTGCGGCGTCTGCCATGACGCCGGCGACGGATAGCCCCGCAAAGATCGCCGTTCGGCCTCGGGCGTAGCGCCGTCCGCGCCTTCCGCGGATGCCCGCTCCCTCTGCGTCCGTCCTTGGATTCCGCGGCGGCGCCCGTCTTCCATGCCGTTGCGCGAATCCGACGATGGACTGCGGGCACGATGATCCCCGTCGCCTCCCTCCATCCGCGGCTGCATGGCGGCTCTTGTGGATGGGGGTCCCGTTCATCCACAACCATGTGGATACGATGTGGACTGAGAGCGAACAATCTTCACAATCCACAACTCCGCACGGCGTGTCGTCCACATTTGGCCGACGACACACCCTTCCGGTCACATACCCCGCTGCGGCTGGACACCGCCGGAGCTCCGGACGCATCATGCTGCCATGACGCATATGTTCGACTTCAGTTTCCGTTCCGGCCGCGGCGGCGAGCCACGACCAGGCCGGCCACGCACACCGCGCGGCCGACGTCTCGACCGCCGCTCCCGCAAGCTGCTCGCGGCCTGCTGTGCCGCGCTCGCCGTGCTGTGCACGCTCGAATGCATCATCACGGCGACGGCGACGCGCAACGTGCTCACCGCGTCCCATCAGATCCAAGCGGGCGACGCCGTCGTCACCGCCGATTTCACGCCGACGACACTGCCTGCGAGCGACGCGTTGGACGGCGCCGTCGAACGGCTCGACGACGAGACCGCCTACGCGCTCATCGACATCCGCAAAGGCGACGTGCTGCTGCCGACGATGCTGGGATCCACGCCGGCCGTCGCGCCGGGGCATACCGTCATCGACGTGCGCCTCGGCGAGCTCAGCCATCCCTTCGCCCCGGGCACGCATGTCAGACTGACCGCAGCGACCGGATGCTCCCCTCCCGCCGTCGGCGCCGGCGAGGCAGCCGACGAAGCCGAACCGACGGATGCGGACGCACAGCCGAGCCCGGATACGAGCGCGGATGCGAAAGCGTCCGCCGTCGCGGACGACGTGCAGGCGGACGGCCTGTGCACGGTCAGCGACGACGCGATCGTCATGGGAGCCCCACGCGACGATGCGGCGGCCGACGGGCGTCTGACGCCGGTCGCGATGAGCGCGGCCGACGCGATGCGCACATTGCAGGCGCAGGCGAACGGACCGGTACTCGCCGTGCGCGCCGATTAGCGGCCGCGCTCCTCGAAGACGCCCCAATGCGGCGGCAGCTCCCCGAGGATGCGACGGTCGTCGTCAGCCGCACGCTGCTCGCGTGTGCGCATGTCGCCGGCCTCGAGCTTGACGCCGTCGGCGTCGAACCGCTCGGTGCCCTTCATGACGACGCGGCGATGGCGGCGCGGCGTACGCCGGTCGGCGCTGTACGCCGGCGCCTGCGCGCCCTCGGCACCGCCATCGCCGGCATATGCGCCGCCGGCGCCGTGCGCACCCTCGCCTGCGCCGTCGAAGACATGGATGACGGCGTCGCTCATCGCTGCGCCTCCCGGTACAGCGCGTCGAGCTGCGCGACGACGCGATCGACCTCCTTGTCCGGGTTGACGAAGGCCGCGACGCTCCAGATCGTCATGACCGACCATCCGAGGCCTTCGGTGTCCTGCTCGAGGATCCGATGCCGTTCGCGCGTCGACTGGATGCCCATGAACTGGGCGTCGTCGGTGAACACGGCGAGCACATACGGCTTGTCCTTGCGCCCAACGACCATCGGCAGCCTCGCGCCGCCGTCGTAGCCGTAGTCGATGGCCACGTCGAGACCGCGCTCACGGATGCGCGCGGCCAGATCGGTGAGGAGGACGTTGTCCGCATCGGGTCTGCCCGCCGGCTCGATCGGCGTCTCGTTGCCGAGCCGCTGCGCCCAGACGAGCAGCGTCTTGAGCATCTTCGGGCCCGCGTGGTGCAGGCGGTCGTCCTCGAGGTCGTCGGCGCTGAATGCGCTGACGATGTCGATGTTGTGGTCGGCGAGCGCGAGCGCGTCGAGCAGCATCCCCTTGCCGCCGTCGCTTTCGAGCGCGCCGAACTGCTGCAGCAGGCGGCCGTGCGACGTCTTCGCGTAGCTCATCGACAGGATGACGTCGGTCGCGTGCGCCCCGGCGACGTCGGTGATGTCGATGATGCGCACGTGCCGCAGGAAGCGCCCCATGATCTCGTTGCGCGTCGCGAGCGCCTTGAGCTCGGCGCCCAGCCGGGTGCGGAAGGTCGGCGTCATGCACACGACGGTCAGGATGTAGCTCGCCGGCACAGTGGTGAAGGTCTGCGCGCGCCGGGTGATGAGGTTGACGATCTCGTCGATCTCGCCCTGGCTGCTTTCGACGAGTCCGCTCGCCATGATCGGCACGCCGGTCGCTTCGATCTGGTGGAACATCAGATGCCCCTGCACTCCGTCGCGCGTCACGTCATGGCTGACGTTGCCGTAGCCCTGCGCTTCGAGGAAACGGTTGACGCGGGGATCGCGGCGCGTCGGATGCGGCGCGACCGTGACGTGCGGCAGCAGCGAGACGAGCGTGCGCACGCTGTCGGAGGTGATCGTCTGCTCATGGGCGAGGACAACGACCTGACGCGCGCGGCACAGGATGTTCAGCAGCAGGATCGACGGCAGATGCGCGGCCGCGTCGACGATGACGACGTCGGCGATCGGCGTCGGCTTCGTGACCGAGGCGAGCGTCGCCGGCGTGCTCATGATGACCGGCTTCGCGGCGGCGAGGATCTCGGGATGGTCATGGTGGATGCGGCTCAGCGAGATGCCGTTCGAACCGGCGAGCACGGTGTGCAGCATGTTCGCCTCCTGCGTGCGCGCGAACAGCAGGTCGCACAGGCGGTGCATCGACTCCTGCATGATCATAGGGCCGACCGAGCGCACATGCTCGGTGTCGACCTGCACGAAGCGGTCGGAGGCGTTCTGCAACGCCGAGCCGTCCTGGTTCGAGATGATCGCCGACGAATGCACGATGTCGTCGAAGACGGTCGTCCACCAAGCGAGGCGCAGCTCGTCGCGCACGGCGTCGACGGCCACATGGCGCTGGTGCAGGTCGTCGACGAGCGCGCTCAGGCCGGCGGCGTCGAGCTCGCGTTCGAGCGTGGCGCGCTCGGGCAGCGTATCGAGCGCCTTGCGGTCGTCGAACAGCGCCTTGAGCCGCTCCTCGACGTCGTTGAAGTCGGTAGTCTGCAGGTCGCCGCCGTCGGGCGTCGTCGCGAGCACCGTGTCGAGCGCCGTCATGTTGGAGACAAGCTCGTCCTGCGTCGTGATGATGTCGTCGAGCTTCGGCGGCAGCACCGGCCAGCCGCCGTGCGGCACGAACAGACGCCACTGCTCGGCCTGGCGCTGCACGACGCACAGCGCGTCGTGCAGGTTCTCGACCTGCGCGCCGACGCGCAGCAGGCTCCTCGCCTCCTTGATGTGACGGCGGCGCTCCCAGAAGCCCATCGCCGACCCGTCGGACTTGCGGTCCTGCTTCGGCTTCGTCGCCTCGATCATCAGATCGATGTCGCGTTCGAAGATCTCCGGCTGGAACACGTCGAGCACACGCCGCAGGTTCTTGAGCACCGTGACCTGACGTCCCCATTCCTGCGCCGTCGCCGGCACCGAGAAACCGCAGGTCTTCACGGTGCTCGTCACCTGCTCGCGCGTCGCCGGCAGCAACGTGCGCAGCATCGTCACGACGCGCTGGTAGGCGCCGATCGCCTCGTCCTCGCTGTAGAGGGAGGCCTTGTACCACGCGGTGTCCTTCGCGTCGATCGAGTATTCGCCGAGCTCGCCGGCGCGCTCGAGTTTGGCGGCCCAGTCATCGAGCGACGGCCCGATCTTCTGCGCGACCTCCTTCGACAGCCGCACATGCGTCGACGGATGCGTCGGCAGTTCGGCGATGCTCGCGAGGTTCTGGATCGTCTGGTAGGCGGAGACGCCCCACGTCTTGTTGACGCCGTGCAGGTCGCCGAGGTAGCGCGTCAGACGCGAGCGCACGCCGACGAGTTCGTCGGCGAGCTGTTCGAAGCGCGACGTCGCGACGCCCTGCTGGTAGCCGACGGCGCGGATGAGCTGATGGTCGATCGCGGCGTTCGCGTTCGGGTCGGCCACGTCGAGCGCCTGCCCGCTGAGCTCGTTCGCGCGCATGATCGACAGGAAGCGGCGCTTCTGGTCGGTCACGCACGGCACATACAGCACGGAACGGCCCGCCATGATGCAGCGCGAGGCGATCGCGGCGGCCTGCTCGGCCGTGTCGGTGTCCTCGGTGCCGTCGACGAACAGCGAATGGCCGGCGGCGACCATGTTCGCCGCGTAGCGGACCGTGTTGTCGACGTCGCCGACTTCGTATTCGGAATGCGGGTCGCCATCGAAGGGGCTGAAGGGGGGCATCTTCTCGTTGCTCAGCGAACCGCGCGCCTGCGGATAGCCGGCGAGCGCGTCGAGCATGACGTTACCGCTCGGCCCCTTCGCGAGATGGTCGATGATCATCTGGCTCTCGACGAGGATCTGCGTCGACGGATCCATGAAACAGCCGAGGATGATCTGCCGTTCGATCGAGAAATCGGGGAAGACCTGCTGCGCGACCTTCGAGATCGCGGCGAAGACGGCGGCCGTCTCCGGCGTGCCGGACGCGTAGTTCGACCCATCGAACAGCTGGCGTTCGTCGAGGCGCACCCCGTGCTCGCGCATCGCGGCGAGGAAGGACGCATTGAGCCGCACATGCCCGGTGAAGCTGATCGTCGTGTGGTGTTCGACCGGATTGCCGTCGCGCACCACCTCGACCGGGTAGAGCAGCACCGGCATCATGTTGCCCTTCCACGTGGCCACGCCGACGACAAGCGACAGTTCGGCGACGCCGCTGATGCGCCGCTTCGCGCCTTGGTCGTCGAGGACGCGTTCGACACGGCGCGCGGCCGTGCGTAGCATGCCGCTGTCGCGGAACAGCGAATGCAGCGGCGCGCTGCCGCGGGCGAACAGCTGCGAGATGCCCGACGGGTGCGCGTGCGTGAGGTCGACCTGCGCGGTCAGCTGCGCCACGTCCTCGAGCGGCGAGGGCACGAGGTTCGCCTTGAACTCCTCACGCCACCGGCGCAGCTCGTCGAGCGCGCCGCTCGTCTGGGTGGAATTGTCCGTCATCTGCTCGCTCACTTTCCTACTGCCTTACGGTAGTCCTCATATCCCGGATTGCGGCTCAGCGCCTCGTCGATGTCCGCGTTCGACTGCGCGGCGAGCCATTCGTACAGGTCATCGTACAGCGTCGGGTTCATCGCGAGGAACGGCAGCAGCTCCGCATGACGCGCCATCTCGAACTGCTCGGTGAAGTCGTCGGAGCGGCGCGCGTCGTCGGAGGTGTAACCGCCGGCCTCGATGAGCTCCTTCGGCTTGTCGAAGTCGCCGTTCGCGACGCGTTCGAACACCGATCCGGGTTCGAAGGCCGGCGTGAAGGCCTGCGTCTCGTCGAGCGACGGCGCATCGTCGTCGTCATGACGGCGGAAGCGCTCGTAGTCGTCGACGTCCGCGTTCTGCGCGGCGGCGTCCTCCGACGAGGACTCGGCGGCTGTCTCGGTCGCCTCGACCACGAAATTCGTCTGATGCGCCGGCGCCGCGACCTCAATCGGCACCGTCACGTCGGCGGGCGCGGAAGCCGCGGCCGTCGTGGTCATTTCGTACGGCGCCGCGATGTCCGGTCCGTGCAACGCCGACTCGATGACGTCGAAATGCAGCGCGTTGCGCTGTTCGGCGAACGCGTCGGAAGGCGCCGGCTGCGTCGGCTG
Source organism: Bifidobacterium italicum (assembly GCF_002286915.1). Taxonomy (GTDB): domain Bacteria; phylum Actinomycetota; class Actinomycetes; order Actinomycetales; family Bifidobacteriaceae; genus Bifidobacterium; species Bifidobacterium italicum. The sequence continues at coordinate 58,902 of NZ_MVOG01000003.1, forward strand.
GGCGGATGCGGGGTCGCGCGGCAGCTCGACGTGGACGAGCGGCGTCTGCGCGGCCGTCGTCTGCACGTTCGGCTGCTGCGGCTGCTGCATCGACGCATCGTATGGCGCCCCCGCGTTCGGCTGGGCGATCATGTTCGGCTCGGCGGCCTGGACGACTGCGTTCGGCTGGGCGGACCGGTCGAGCGGCTGGCCGGGCTGCGTGATCGGCTGAACGGCCGGCTCCTGCATCGGCCGCATGTTCGGCGCCCCCGCGTCGTATCGCGGTTCCGCACCCGACGGTTCCCCCGTCGTCTGCGTATCCGGCATCGGCTGCTGCGCGGGCTTCGGCTGCATCGCGACGCCCGACTGCATCGACGTCTGCCAGATGCTCGGCTGCTGCGGACGTGCTGGCGTCTGCGCGTCCTGCGGCTGCGTGGCGGTTTCCCGCTGCGGACGCATCGTCGTCGAAATCGACGGTTCGCCGTGCATCGACGGCGTCGGCGAGACGGTCGGGGAGACCGGTTCGCGCGTCGCGCCGACGGACGACTCCTGCGGCTGGGCGACGTCAAGGGACGGAATCGGCCGATGCTGCCTCGCGAGCTCGGACACGCTGACGAGACTGTCAGCGTTGCGACGGTCGGCATGACGCGGACCATCGTGCATGCGCGGCACGAACTCCTCCTTTTTCGCGGCCGGTTCGTCGATCTTGCCGGCGGCGACGTCGTGTGCATCGGCGAACAGGTCGCGCGGCGCCGCGTCCTGCGCGTCATCGTCGTTCGCGTCGTTCACCGCGAGCGGGTTGAGCGGCGACGTGAACGGCGCGAAGGTCTGCTGTTCCGCCTGCCGCAGCTCCTTCGCGCGCGAACGCACCTGACCGGCGTTGAAGATGTTGGTCGGTTCGCCGGCGCGCAGATTGAGGATGTCGTCGATCGACATGTCGGCGGCCTCGGGCTCGCTCGGCTGGTTGTCGAGCGCATAGTCGAAGAGGTTGGCGACGTCGTCGCCCTTCGACGTCGCGTCGTCGTTGATGAAGCGCACGAAGTCGACGGGCACGTCGCCGAACTGCAGGCGCACCGTGTCGTCGTTCATCGCGAAGTCGGAGCCGCCGGGCAGCCTCACGAGTTCGTTGCCGGGACGCACGAGGAAGGTGCCGTTCGTCGAATTGAGGTCGCGCAGGATCGCGTTGCCGTCCGTCTTCACCGAGAATTCCGCATGCCGTTTCGACATCGAGCGGGTGTCGTCGAGGATCTCGATGCGGCGCATGCCTCCGCCCGGAACCGGACGCAGCGGCTTGCGGCCGATCTCCACGGTTTGCCCTGCTTCGACGCTGGCCAGATCCGAACCGTCAACACGTATCATCCATTTCGTTGTCGTTCGTTGATCTCCGCTCACCGTGGGACCTTCCTTTCGCCGTTGTCCGCTCGGGTGCGCCGCGCGCGACGGTGCCTCACCGAGAAGTACGCATACTGAACAACAGTTTACGCGGTAGTTCAACAAATCACCCGATTCCGCCCCAACACGCCAGCATTATCGCACAGAGCTGCAACCGTGCCTCGGCCGCAGCAGGTCGAACCATCGCCGCTGTCGACAATCCGCCCCGCAATCAGGCCCGTTCCCGGGTCGATCCGCTGCCCGCGCCGACAACCCTACCCGCAATCCGGCCCTTTCCCGGCCCGAGCTGTCGCCCGCGGCGATGAACCCTCCCGCAACGACCCACCCCGTCGACGCTGTCGACGAACCGACCCGCAATCAGGCCAGTTTGTGGGCCAAACCGTCAACTACGGCGACAATCCGACCCGCTACGACCCGACCTGTCAGTGACGTCGACGAATCGACCCGCAAACCGGCCCGTCTCCGGGGCGAACCGTCGACACCGTCGACAACCCGACCCGCAACCACCCGCGTTTCCGTCCCGAACCCTCGATCGGACCGACGAAACTGCCCGCCGCACTCATCCGCACGGTCATGCCGCCTGCTGCACCATCGGGACGCCCGCTTCGGCGAGCCTTCTCGTCAGCTCCCAACGATCGGCGAGGTCCTCCATCCTGATGCGGATCACCGTGTGCACGCCGGCGCGTTTCAGCCCTTCCGTCCGTTCGCGCTCATCGTCGATGATGCCGCCAAGCGTACGTCCCTGCGTCATCGACGGATCCGTATACTTCACCAGCCCGTCGAGCTCGACGACGATGAGCCTGCCATCGGCCGTCCGCCATAGATAATCAACACGGTAGCGCCGCCCCGTCTGCGGATCGACGAATTCCACCTGCTGCGCCGGCGGCACGAATCCGCATTCGATGAGCACGGCGAATGTCTTCGCCTCTCCCCCGTTCTCCGCATGCGCATTCGCGTACTGCAGTACCTTGCGCAATCCGTCGTTCATCAGCCCGTCCTCCGCCGCGCACACCATGACCAGTTCCGCCCGCACGCCTTTGCGCAGCGCGCAACACGTCAGTGTCGTGCCGTCGACGAACGACATCGTAGCGACGCACTCGGCAACCGTCTGCGCAAGTGGCGTCACACGCACGCCATCCACGACCACGCTGCGCACATGCGCATGATGCCTTCTTTCGATATGCGCGCTGTTGCAATGGGTACCTTTCGGCTCACAGATGACGGTAACGGTGAGATCCTGCAGAATCCGCCGCACAACCTTGTACTCGAGCCACAGACCATGCATGCATGCCGCGGCCACGCCGCCGAACACCCAATCCGGATGCCACTGCGCAAGCGCGCGCACCACATATTTGAGTTGGTCGACCGGCTTGAGCGACGCCCACAGCTCGGCCCGTATGAACAATCCGGGCATCGGCGACTCGATTTCGCCAGTCCTTACCCGGCGCAGCAACGCCTTGTGCGCGGGATTGCTTGTTGGATGCAAGCATCGGCGTTCCCGCTCGGCTTCATCCAGCTGACGATTCATTTCGGCGTGATCTCGCATGTGCCGACTCCTTTGCCTACACGATTACTGACCTGCCTCACGCTATCTGCGCCGACCATCGCCGCGCCAGCTGCGACAACCCATGTGTACGGACGCTCCGGTTATCCACATTCCGCGGTTGGCAGACCATCGTCGCCGCAATTCGGCCCTGTACCTAGCGGAACCCGCGATCACGCCGTCTTTTCCGTCCCGATTCGTTACTCCCACCGACGAAACCACCCGCCCCACCGGCGTTTCCGTCCCGTTCCGTCGACACCGTCGACGATTCGACCCGCAACCACCCGCGTTTCCGTACCGAACCCTCGACACGGTTGATAAACCGACCCGCTCCGTCCCGGCTCATCGACCCTGTCGACAACCCGACCAGCAAGCAGCCGCGTTTCCGTCCCGAACCGCCGACATGGTAGACAACCCGACCCGCAAGCAGCCGCGTTTCCGTCCCGAACCGCCGACATGGTAGACAACCCGACCCGCAAAACAGGCCAGTTCCGGGACAACCTGTCGGCCCTGTCGACGAACCAACCCGCAGACCATGCCCAGGCCAACCGATCTCCCCCACAACGCAGGAGTCCCCTGCAGTCCGCGGACTGCAGGGGACTCCCACAAAGCATCTGTGATGTGCGGCTTGAGCCGCGCGAATCACTTGAGCTCGACGGTGGCGCCAGCTTCTTCGAGCTGAGCCTTGGCCTTCTCGGCGTCTTCCTTCTTGGCGTGCTCGAGAACCGGCTTCGGAGCGCCGTCGACGAGGGCCTTCGCCTCAGCCAGGCCGAGGTTGGTGATGGCGCGGACAGCCTTGATGACCTGGATCTTCTTGTCGCCAACGGCGGAGAGGATGACGTCGAACTCATCCTTCTCTTCCTCGGCCGGAGCAGCGCCCGGAGCGGCGGCAGCGGCAACGGCGACCGGAGCGGTGGCTTCGACGTCGAACTTCTCTTCGAAGGCCTTGACGAACTCGGAGAGCTCGACGAGGGTCATTTCACCGAAAGCTTCGAGGAGCTCATCCTGGGTGAACTTAGCCATTATGGCTTCCTTTCAATCGTGGCACGCAGCGTTGTTGTCGTGTTCCGCGCACCTGAAATTTATCTGGTTTTCCGTTTTTCCGAACCGATTGCTATGCGGCGAACCGCAGGGCGATCAGGCGGCCTTCTCCTGCTTTTCGCGCAGGGCGTCGATCGTGCGAACGACCTTCGTCGGCAGCGCGTTGAACAGGCAGGCGGCCTTGGACATCGTGCCCTTGAGCGCGCCGGCCATTTCGGCAAGCAGTTCCGGACGAGACTTGAGGTCTGCGAGCTGCTTGGCACCCTCGGCGTCGTACACGGTTCCGTCTGCGTAACCGCCCTTGACGATGAGGGCCTTGTTGGTCTTGGCGAAGTCACGCAGCGTCTTCGCAGCCTCGATGAAGTCTCCCTGGACGAAGACAACCGCGGAAGGACCCTTGAGCATCTCATCGAGACCCTCAATGCCCGCTTCCTTGGCGGCGATGCGGAACAGCGTGTTCTTAGCCACAGTGTAGGAAGTATCGCGGCCTAGCTTTTCGCGCAGATCGGAGATCTGCGGAACGGTAAGCCCGCGGTACTCGGTCAGGTAGACCGCGTCAGCGTTACGGAAAGCTTCCGTAAGCTCGGCGACCACCACTTCCTTTTCGGGCCTCTTCATGGCGTTCCTTCCTAAGTCGGCCGTCGATTGTGAGGCGGAACGCCGGGCCGGGTAATAAAAAAGCCCTGCGCACAGGCAGAGCAGCATCCATCCTCGAATACTCAAGGAACTATGTTTCTCAACCTGCGCTGGCTTGGCGAACCAAACTTCGTGAAGCCGTGAACGACTTCCAACCAACGGTCTGTGGTTTACAAGAGTGAAAATCTACCGACTCCCTGCGACATGACCCGACCCCGGCGTGTCGCCACCGCCCCACACCGCCGACACGCATGACACCCCACCCGCAACAAGACCCATCTCCGTCCCGATCCGTCAACCTCGCCGATGAACCGACCCACAGCGTCCCATTCCGTCAACCACGTCGACAACCCCGACCACAACAGGACCCATTTCCGTGCCGATTCGTCGAACCCTCGACGAACCGACCCGTAAAGCAGCCCGCTTCCGTACCGATCCGTCGGCCCCGTCGACAAACTCACCCACTCCGGTCCGTACCGTCGGCCCCGTCGACGAACCGGCCCGCAAACCGCCGCGGCTCCGCCCCATCACACCTCGCCACCCGCCGATACGGCCCCATTCGCCCGCCCATCCATGCGCCCCATCCGGCGCGCCACACCGAAGGACCGCTTATTGCGAACGATTCTCAATAATGCTACAGTGGTCGCATCAACGACCGACGGCTCGCGCGCATGCGCGCGAGCGCATACACTGACGAACGAAGAAATGAGGAACCATATGAAGAAACTGATGCGCGCCGTGCTCGCGACGCTCGCCGGCATCGCGACCGTCGCCGCCGTGAGCGCCTGCTCGACCAGCGGCACCGCGAACGCCGGCAAGAGTACCGGCGAAGGCGGCAACGGGAACGCCGTCATCACCGTCATCGCGTCGAGCAACCAGTGGGGCTCGCTCGCGAAGGACCTCGGCGGCGACTACGTCGACGTCACAAGCATCCTCAACAACACCGGCACCGACGCGCACGACTACGAGCCGACGACGAACGACATCTCGAAGATCCAGAACGCGCAGGTCGCCGTCGTCAACGGAGCCGGATACGACGACTGGGCGCTCAAGGCGGCGCAGCAGTCGTCGAAGACGCTCGTCGTCGACGCAGCCGACGTGAGCGGCGTCAAGACGGGCGACAATCCGCACATCTGGTTCTCGGCGAACGCGCGCATCAAGACGGCGGATGCGATCACCGCCGACTACATCAAGCTGCAGCCCGCGCACAAAGCACAGTTCGAACAGTTGCACAAGACATGGCTCGACGAGGAACAGCAGCTCGACAAGGACCTCAAGGAACTCGCGAAGGACAAGGGCAGCAAGAACTACGCGGCCGTCGAATCGGTCGCGCAGTACCTCGCCGAGGACATGGGCCTGACCGACGTGACGCCGAAGGGCTACAAGCAGGCGTCCGCGAACGAATCGGAACCGACGCCGTCGGACATCAAGGAGTTCACGGACCTCCTCAAGAAAGGCGACATGCGCATGCTCATCACGAATTCGCAGGAACCGAGCGAGATGAACGACCAGCTCGTCGCCACCGCCGATTCCGGCAATGTGCCGGTCGTCGACGTGACCGAGCAGATGCCCGACCAGTACAAGTCGCTGCACGAGTGGATGCGCGCGCTCGCCAAGCAGATCCAGCAGACGAGCGAAGAATCGAAGAGCGGCAAGTAGCGACAAGCAATCGTCGTCGTGCTCATGTCCGATTAATCGCGCGGACCGTCGAATACGGCAAGGCCCGCGTCACCGAACGACGGTGACGCGGGCCTTGCCGTATTCGACGCGCGAGCCTGCCCGAGTGCATGTGCCCGCGCGCATCCGCATATGCGCGCGACCGGATCACAGCTTCGCAGTCATCGCGCTACAGGATCGCCATGCATGCGAAGTCGAGGATGAACAGCGCGGAGACGATCCAGACGATCGGATGGACCTCGGCCGCCTTCTTCTTGCAGACCTTGACGATGCAGTAGGTGATGAAGCCCGCGGCGATGCCGTAGGAGATCGAATACGCGAAGGCCATGAACACCGACGCGAAGAACGCCGGGATCGCCTCGGAGATGTCGTCCCAGCGCACTTCCTTGAGGGAGGCGGCCATCATGCAGCCGACGATGACGAGGACGCCCGCCGTCGCGGCGCTCGGCACGGCCGAGATGACCGGCGCGAAGAAGATCGACAGCGCGAAGCAGCAGGCGACGACGACCGAGGTCAGGCCGGTGCGGCCGCCCGCGGCGATGCCGGCCGAGGATTCGACGTAGGTCGTCGTGTTCGAGGTGCCGAAGATCGAGCCGATCGACGTCGCGATCGAGTCGGCGAACAGCGCCTTGTCCATCTTCGACGAGAAGCCGTGTCCATTCTCGAGCGACTCCTCGTCGGCCTTCGAGAAGATGCCGGTGCGGCGGCCGGTGCCGATGAAGGTGCCGAGCGTGTCGAAGGTGTCCGACATCGAGAACGCGAAGATCGTCACGAGGACGAGCGGCAGCTTCGCCGGGTCGGCGAACAATGTGCCGAAGCCCTCATGGGAGAACAGCGCGCCGAAGGTCTGCGGCAGCTGTCCGAAGGCGTCGCCGATCGAGATGCTGTTGTTCATCGTCGTCAGGCCCATCGGGATGCCGATGACGGCGGTCAGCACGATCGCGAGCAGCATGCCGCCCTTGACCTTGAGGATCGTGAAGACGATGACGAGCAACAGGCCGATGAGGAACAGCCACAGCGTCGGCGTGTTGAGCGTGGCCATGCCCGGCACGGCGGACACGGCGCCGCCCTGGGCGGCCGCCTTCGGATCGTTCGGCGTGAAGGTGACGGCGGCCACGTTGAGCAGGCCGACGTAGGCGACGAAGAGGCCGATGCCGCCGCCGATCGCGTGCTGCAGCGACTCGGGGATCGCCTTGATGATCATCTTGCGCACCTTGGTGACGGTGATCAGGATGTTGATCAGACCGCACAGGAAGACCATGCACAGCGCCTGCTGCCAGGTGAAGCCGAGGCCGAAGCACACGGTGTAGGTGAAGAACGCGTTGAGGCCCATGCCCGGCGCCTGCGCGTACGGGACGTTCGCGAACAGGCCCATGACGAGCGTGCCGATGATCGCCGCGATGATCGTCGCGAGGAAGACGCCGCCCCATGGCATGCCCGTCTGCTGCAGGATCTGCGGATTGACGATGATGATGTAGGACATTGCGAAGAACGTCGTCAGACCGGCCATGCATTCCCTGCTGACCGTCGTGCCGTTCTCCTTGAGATGGAAGAACTTCTCCATGGAACACCCTGTTTTTCTTCTCGTGGACTCTAGTGTGCTGTCCCGTCCCGAAAGACAGGACAGCAAAAAACTAGCACGGGCATGTAAAACCGCAGTGTTACATGGCGTTCGCCGATGGAGAAACGGCGCCCGCGCGCACGCTCAGCCGAAACGGCCGGAGATGTAGCGTTCGGCCTCCTCGTTCTGCGGATCGTTGAACATCGTCGACGTATCGGCGAAGTACTCGAGGTGGCCCGGCTGCCCGACCGCCTTGAGATTGAAGAACGCCGTGTAGTCGGCCACACGTGCGGCCTGCTGCATGTTGTGCGTGACGATGACGATCGTGTAGTCCCGTTTGAGTTCGTTGATGAGGTCCTCGACGGCGAGCGTCGAGATCGGGTCGAGCGCCGAGCACGGCTCATCCATCAACAGGACCGACGGATGCACGGCGACGGCGCGCGCGATGCACAGGCGCTGCTGCTGGCCGCCCGACAATCCGATGCCCGGATGATCGAGGCGGTCCTTGACCTCGTTCCACAGATTGGCGCCGCGCAACGCCCACTCCACCAGATCGTCGGCGTCCGACTTCGCGATCTTCTTGTTGTTGAGCCGCACGCCGGCGAGCACGTTCTGGCGGATCGACATCGTCGGGAACGGGTTCGGCCGCTGGAACACCATGCCGACGTCACGGCGCACCGCGACCGGATCCACCCCCTTCGCATACAGATCGCGCCCTTCGAGCAGCACCTCGCCGGTCACATGCGCGCCCGGTGTGATCTCGTGCATGCGGTCGAGCGAGCGCAACACCGTCGATTTGCCGCAGCCGGACGGCCCGATGAACGCGGTCACCTGATTCGCCGCGATGTGCAGGTTGACGTCCTCGACGGCGAGGAAGCCGCCATAGTAGACGTTGAGATGATTGACATCGATTTGCTGTCCCATATTCGGTGACGATTCCTTTCAGCGTTCGGTGTGGACGGCGCAGATGCGCGCGACGATCCTGCCGATGAGGTTGAGAATGAGCACGATGACGATGAGCACGAGCGCGGCCGACCAGGCGCGCTCCATCGGGATCGTCGGCACGCACATGTCGCCGGCGTTCGCCGGGCAGTTCGCACTGAGCTTCGAGTACTCCTGATAGACGTAGACCGGCAGCGTCGTCATCTGCCCGGAGAAGAGATTGACGTTCGTCGTGACGACGTAGCCGGCCGTCATCAGCAGCGGCGCCGTCTCGCCGATGACGCGCGCGATCGCGAGGATCGAGCCGGAGACGATGCCCGGCAGCGCCGTGCGCAATACGACCTTCGTGATCGTGCGCTGCTTCGTGACGCCCAGCGCGAGCGACGCCTCACGCAGCGCGTCCGGGACGACCTTGAGCATCTCCTCCGAGGATTTGCACACGGTCGGGATCATCAGCAGCGCCAACGCGACCGAACCCTCGAGGCCGTTGAAGGTGCCCGGACCGAAGATCATCGAGAACAGCGACAATGCGAACAGGCCGGCGACGATCGACGGGATGCCGCTCATGACGTCGACGAGCAGGCGGATCGTCTTCGCCAATGCGTTGTCTCGCGCGTATTCGATCAGGTGGACGGCGCACATGACGCCGATCGGGATCGAGATCGCCATCGCGCCGAAGGTGATTTCCAACGTGCCGACGATCGCGTGCAGGACGCCGCCGTATCCGCCGGCGGCAGTCGGGTTGCCGCCGATGACGCCGGTCATGTTATGGGTCAGGAACCCCAGGTCGAGCCGGCCGATGCCGTGCGTGAGCGTCGTCCACAGCACCGAGGCGAGCGGGATCAGTGCGACGGCGAAGGCAGCCGTGAACAACGCGCGCATCAGCCGGTCCTTGCGCCGGCGCGCGTTGGCCGTCGAGCGCGACGGGCGGAAATGGTCGAGGTCGAGGTCGGCGAGCATCCGCTGCGCGTCCATCGGCGGATTGCATTCGAGTGTCGTCATGAGGCGGCCTTTCCGGTGAGTCTGCGGGCGGCGTAGTTGACGGCGAACGTGATCGCGAACAGCACGAGACCCGTCGCGATGAGCACGGACACGCCCAGTCCGTTCGCCTCCGGGTATTGTGCGGCGATGTTCGCGGCAATCGTCTGGCTTTGCGATGCTTGCAGCAGATGGAACGAATACTTGAGTCCCGGCGAGAGGATCATCAGCACGGCCATCGTCTCGCCGAGCGCACGACCCAGACCGAGCATCGACGCCGAGACGATGCCGGAGCGTCCGAACGGCAGGACGGCGAGCCTGATCGTCTCCCACTGCGTCGCGCCGAGGCCGAGCGCGGCCTCCTCGAGCAGTTTCGGCGTCTGCAGGAAGATGTCCCGCGTCATTGACGTGATGATCGGCAGGATCATCACGGCCAGGACGAGCGCGACCGTCGCCACGGTGCGCGATGGGTTCGCGGCGGGGCCGGCGAACAGCGGAATCCAGCCGAAGTGCCCGGCGATCCAATTCCAGAACGGGTAGATCGCCGGCACGAGCACGAGGCCGCCCCACAGACCGTAGACGACCGACGGGATCGCGGCGAGCAGGTCGATGATCGTGTTGAGCGCGCCGACCAACCGCCGCGGCGCATATTGGGAGATGAAGACGGCGATGCCGAGCGAGACGAAGAACGCCAGCGCGAGCGCGAGCGCGGCCACGAGCACCGAGCCGAACAGCAGCGGCGGCACGTACCCCCAGAGCGAGGCGAATCGTCCGCCGGTGAAGCTGGAGACGACGGCGTCGACGGCGTCGGGCGGACCGCCTACCGCGGGCCATGCCCGCAGCAGCAGGAAGACGGCGACGGCTGCGAGCACGGCGAGGATGAGCAGGCCGCTGCCGTAGGCGAGGCCGGCGAAGATGCGGTCCGCCGCGCGTCCGCGCCTCGCCTCGCCCGGATCGGTGCCCTTGGGAATCGGGGCTACGGCGACTTCGTCCACCGCGGCCCGTTGCAGATCGTTACCGGGCATCGGCATGGGTCCCGTCACTCAGTCGACCTTGATCTGATCGATCGATGCCGTGATCCTGCCGGTCAGCGTCTCCGGCAGCGGAGCGACGCCGGCCGCGGCCTGGGCGGCCTGCTGGCCTTCCGCGCTCGTGACGTAGCCGAGCCACGCCTTCGCGAACCTCGCGTCCTGGGGGTCCTTGTAGGCCGGACAGACGATGTCGTAGGAGACGAGCACGATCGGGTACGCGCCGGCCGCCTTCGTCGTGTGGTTGATCGTGACGACGATGCGGTTGTCGCCTTCGACGCTCGCATCGATCTGCGAATCGGCGATGACCTTCGAGCCGGCTTCGGCGGAGATCGGCGTGTAGGCGTCGCCGACCTTGACGGCGACGGTGCCGAGGCCGGCCACCTGCGAGAAGTCGGCGTAGCCGATCGTGCCGTTCGCCTGCCTGATCGTCGAGACGACGCCGGACGTACCTTTGGCGCCCTGACCGACCTCGTTCGGCCAGTTCTCGGACAGTTCGTAGTCCCACATGTCCGGTGCGGCGTCCTTGAGATAGCTGACGAAGTTGAGCGTCGTGCCGGATTTGTCGGAGCGGTGCACGACGGTGATCGCGAGATCAGGCAGGTCGAGGTCGGGGTTCTGGGAGGCGATCCGCTCGTCATTCCAGCGGGTGATCCTGCCGGCGAAGACGTCGGCGATCGTCGCCGCGTCCATGTTGACGTGCCTGCCGGCGTCGGAGACGCCCTCGAGGTTGAAGGCGACGGCGATCGGCGAGATGTACACCGGCACGTCGAAGGCGGTGCCCGAGGCGCACACGCTCTTGGACTGCGCCACCTCGTCGTCGCTCAGCGCCTTGTCGGAGCCGGCCCAGACCGTCGATCCGGTCAGGAATGCGCTGACGCCCGCGCCGGAGCCGGAGGGGTTGTAGGCGACGGTCGCGTTCGGCGCGACGCCGCGGAACCCCTCGATCCACGCCTCGACGGCGCTCTGCTGCGATGATGCGCCGGCGCCGGCGTATTCGCCGCCCAGCGCGGCGGCGCCTGCGGCCTGCGCCGTCGATGCGCCCGACGCCGTGTTGTCGCCGCAGGCGGCGAGCGATGCCAGCAGTGCGGCGGCGCAGACGGCGGCCGTGGCGCGCATGGGGATTTGGTTGTGCATGATGGTGCTCACTGTTCTCTTGATTCTCTATGCATACGATGTACGATGATGCGTTTGCATACGCATTGCATTGTGCATTGTTCAACGGGTTCCGGGTCGATGCCCCGGTTGATTCCTCGTTGTGCTTCCAGCTTAGAACGGCGGCAGGGAGCCGCTGCGCGGTTTCGGTGAACACCAAGTGAACAGTCGCCCAACATTGCATGGCGGCCTCGACGGCGTACGCCGCCCGCTCGACGCCGCGCCGTTAGGAACAATAAAAATGAGGTCCGCCCCACATTGCGTGGAGCGGACCTCGAAGAAAACGCGGGTGCAACGCCGCCGCTGCGTGCCGCGCAGGGTGCCGCGCGGACGACGCCGCGCCCGATCAGCCGAAGCGGCCGGAGACGTAACGCTCCGCCTCCTCGTTCTGCGGGTTGTTGAACATCGTCGACGTATCGGCGAAGTACTCGAGATGGCCCGGCTGGCCGACCGCCTTGAGATTGAAGAACGCCGTATAATCCGCCACGCGCGCCGCCTGCTGCATGTTATGCGTGACGATGACGATCGTATAGTCGCTCTTGAGCTCCTCGATGAGGTCCTCGACGGCGAGCGTCGAGATCGGGTCGAGCGCCGAGCACGGCTCATCCATCAACAGCACCTGCGGATGCACGGCGACGGCGCGCGCGATACAGAGCCGCTGCTGCTGGCCGCCCGACAGGCCGATGCCGGGATTGTCAAGGCGGTCCTTGACCTCGTTCCACAGATTCGCGCCGCGCAACGCCCACTCGACGAGATCGTCGGCGTCCGACTTCGCGATCTTGCGGTTGTTGAGCGAGACGCCGGCGAGCACGTTCTGGCGGATCGACATCGTCGGGAACGGGTTCGGCCGCTGGAACACCATGCCGACGTCACGGCGCACCGCGACAGGGTCGACGTCCTTCGCATAGAGGTTCTTGCCTTCGAGCAGCACCTCGCCGGTCACATGCGCGCCCGGTGTGATCTCGTGCATGCGGTCGAGCGAGCGCAACACCGTCGACTTGCCGCAACCCGAAGGCCCGATGAAGGCCGTGACCTTGTTCGCCGCGATATGCAGGTTGACGTCTTCGACGGCGAGGAAATTGCCGTAGTAGATGTTGAGATGATTGACGTCGATTTGCTGTCCCATACGTTCCTTCCTTGACTGCCTGAACTGCCTTGCATGCGTATGCGTACGTCGTGCCGGGGCGCGCCCGCCTGCTCATTTCTTCTTCGGCGCGAAGACCTTCGCGACGATCCTGCCGATGAGGTTGAGAATGAGCACGATGACGATGAGCACGAGCGCGGCCGACCACGCACGTTCCATCGGGATGCCGGTGACGCAGCCGCTGCCGGCGTCCGCCGGACAGTTCGCGTGGTACTTCGAGTACTCCTGGTAGACGTAGACCGGCAGCGTCGTCATCTCCCCCGAGAACAGGTTCGCGTTCGTCGACACGATGTAGCCGGCCGTCATCAGCAGCGGCGCCGTTTCGCCGATGACGCGCGCGATCGCGAGGATCGAGCCGGAGACGATGCCGGAAAGCGCCGTGCGCAATACGACCTTCGTGATCGTGCGCTGCTTCGTGACGCCCAGCGCGAGCGACGCCTCACGCAGGTCGTTCGGGACGATCTTGAGCATCTCCTCGGTCGTCTTGACGACGGTCGGGATCATCAGCAGCGACAGCGCGACCGAACCCTCGAAACCGCTGAGCGTGCCGGGGCCGACGAGGATCGCGAACATCGAGTAGGCGAACAGGCCGGCGACGATCGACGGGATGCCGCTCATGACGTCGACGAGCAGATGGATCGTGCGCGCGAGCTTCGAGCCGCCGGCGTATTCGATCAGGTAGACGGCGCACATGACGCCGATCGGGATCGAGATGACCATCGCGCCGAGCGTGATCTCCAATGTGCCGACGATCGCGTGCAGGATGCCGCCGTAGCCGCCCGAAGGCGTCTGGTTGCCGCCGATGACGTTCGTCATGTTATGGGACAGGAAATCCCAGTTGAGGCGGCGCGCGCCGTGCACGAGCGTCGTCCACAGCACCGAGACGAGCGGGATCAGCGCGACGACGAAGGCGAGGATGATGAGCGCGCGCATCGCGACGTCCTTGCGTTTGCGCGCCGCCGTATACGAACGGGTCGGGTTGAACTTGTCGAAATCGATGGCCGGCGCCTTGTCGGCCTTAGGCGAGGACTGCGGTTGGGCCATCATTTGCTCGCTTTCTCGGTGATGCGCCGCGCCAGCAGGTTCACGAGGAACGTGATGACGAACAGCACGAGGCCGGTGCCGATGAGTACCGAGACGCCGATGCTGTCCGCCTCCGGGTACTGGGCGGCGATGTTCGCGGCGATCGTCTGGTTCTGCGACGCCTGCAGCAGATGGAACGAATACTTGAGCCCCGGCGAGAGGATCATCAGCACGGCCATCGTCTCGCCGAGCGCACGACCCAGACCGAGCATCGACGCCGAAACGATGCCCGAACGCGCGAACGGCAGCACCGAAAGGCGGATCATCTCCCACTTCGTCGCGCCGAGGCCGAGCGCGGCCTCCTCAAGCAGTTTCGGCGTCTGCAGGAAGATGTCCCGCGTGATCGACGTGATGATCGGCAGGATCATGATCGCGAGCACGAGCGCGACCGTCGCCACCGTGCGCGGCGGGTTCGCGGCGGGGCCGGCGAACAGCGGAATCCAGCCGAGATGCTCGGCGACCCAGTTCCAGAACGGGTAGATCGCCGGCACGAGCACGAGGCCGCCCCACAGACCGTAGATGACCGACGGGATCGCGGCGAGGATGTCGACGATGTAGCTGAGCGCGGCGGCGAGGCGCTTGGGCGCGTAATGCGAGATGAACAGCGCGATGCCGATCGAGACGAAGAACGCGATGACGAGCGCGAGCGCGGCAACGAGCACGGTGCCGAACAGCAGCGGGCCGACGTAGCCCCAGAAGTTCGTCGCGCGGCCGCCGGTGAAGTTCGCGATGACCTCGCCGTTCGTCCGCTGGTCGCCGCCGATGAGCGGCCATGCGCGGAACAGCAGGAACAGTGCGACGGCGGCGAGCACGACGAGGATCAGGATGCCGCAGGCGTAGGCGACGGCGCGGAAGACGCGGTCGGCCTTCTCGCCGCTGACCGGTTTCGTCAGCGACGACGCGGAGGATGAGGAGGGTTTCGATGCCGATGTCATGGGACTCATTTCACTTCCATCGCGTCCACGGACGCGCGCACGTATGCGGCGATGTTGTCGGGCAGCGGCGCCGAGCCGGTCGCCTTCATCGCCTGATCCTGGCCCTTCGCGCTCGTGACGTAGCCGAGCCACGACTTGGCGAAGCGCGCCGTGTTCTCGTCGCGGTATGCGGGGCAGGCGATGTCGTAGGAGACGAGCACGATCGGGTACGCGCCTTCGACGCTCGTCGTATGGTTGATGTCGAGGACGACGCGGTGTTCGCCGGGCGCCGATTCGTCGATCGTCGAATCGGCGACGGCCTTCGAGGCCGCCTCGGCCGAGATCTCGGTGTAGTCGTCGCCGACCTTGATCGCGACGGTGCCCATGCCGCCGGCCTGCGAGAAGTCGGCGTAACCGATCGTCCCGTTCGCCTGGTCGATCGTCGAGATGACGCCCGACGTGCCCTTCGCGCCCTGGCCGACGTCGTTCGGCCAGTTCTCGGACAGCTCGTACGGCCAGTCCTTCGGCGCGGCGGCCTTGACGTATTCGAGGAAGTTGAGCGTCGTGCCGGACTTGTCCGAGCGGTGCACGACGGTGATCGGCAGGTCGGGCAGCTCGAGGTCGGGGTTCTGCCTCCTGAGCGACGCGTCGTTCCAGCGCGTGATCTTGCCGTTGAAGATCCTCGCGACCGTCGCCGCGTCCATGTTGACGTGCCTGCCGGCGTCGGAGACGCCGTGCAGGTTGAAGACGATCGCCAACGGCGAGATGTACACCGGCACGTCGAAGGCCGTGCGGCCCGCGCACACCTGCTTCGACTCCTCGACCTGCCTCTCGTCGAGCGGCTTGTCGGAGCCGGCCCAGACGGTCGCGCCGGTCAGGAAGGTGACGACGCCGGCGCCGGAGCCGGACGGGTTGTAGGAGATCCTCGCATCCGGATTCGTCTTCTGGTAGCCGGCGATCCACGCCTCGACGGCGGTCTGCTGCGAGGATGCGCCGGCGCCGGCGAAGCTGCCCGAGACCGATGCGGCGTTCGATGCCGGGCGGTGCTCCGGATCGACGTTGTCCCCGCACGCCGCGCCGGCCGCGACGACGATGATGCCGCACAGCGCCGCGAGCGCGCGCCGGGCAAGATTGCTACGCATGTGGTGTCCTTTGGTCACGGTGCCATTCTATCCAACCAATCCAGTCTAGGGGACACCGTCGATGCACCCGCGCCCGGAACGTGAATTTAGCGTGAACGATCATTCTCCGATCCGGTAGCCGACGCCGCGCACCGTCGTCAGCAGCGCCGGATGCGCCGGATCGTCCTCGATCTTCGCGCGGATGCGCTTGACGTGCACGTCGAGCGTCTTCGTGTCGCCGACGTAGTCGCTGCCCCAGACGCGCGCGATGAGCTGATGGCGTGTGAGCACATGCCCTTTGTTGCGCAGCAGGTATTCGAGGACCTCGAACTCCTTGAGCGGGAACGCCGTCAGCTTGCCGCGCACATGCACCTCGTGCGACGCGACCGACATCTCGACCGGTCCGCAGCTGAGCGTCCTGACGGCGTCGGCGCGCGCGCCCTCGTCCTGGCCTTCGAGGCTGCGGCGCAGCACGGCGTGGATGCGCGCGAGCAGCTCGCGGAACGAGTACGGCTTCGTCACATAGTCGTCGGCGCCGATCTCGAGGCCGACGATGACGTCGTTCTCGGCCGACTTCGCCGTCACCATGATGATCGGCACGCGGCGCAGCTCGCGCATGCGCCGGCACAGCGTCGTCCCCGAGACGCCGGGCAGCATCAGGTCGAGCAGCACGAGGTCGAACTCCATCTCCTCGTAGAGCGCCCACCCCTCCTCGCCGGTGGACGCGCCGTAGGCCTCGTAGCCTTCGCGCGTGAGCTGGTAGAGCAGCGGATCGAGATACGACTGTTCG
The DNA here is from genome assembly GCF_002286915.1 of Bifidobacterium italicum. GTDB lineage: Bacteria > Actinomycetota > Actinomycetes > Actinomycetales > Bifidobacteriaceae > Bifidobacterium > Bifidobacterium italicum. The sequence continues at coordinate 75,886 of NZ_MVOG01000003.1, forward strand.
TCCTCGACGATCAGTATGCGGGTCATCGTATGTCCTCCTTGCGCTGATGGTCCGGAGCGTCCGCGGCTTCCGGTCCGTCCGGCGCCGCGGCGTTCTGCGCGAGCGGCAGCGCCACCGTGAACGTCGATCCCTCCCCCGGACGTGACCACAGCGTGATCCGCCCGTGGTTGGCGCGCACATGATGGTTGGCGATCGACAATCCCAGACCGGTGCCGCCGGTCAGCCGCGAGCGCGCCGGGTCGACGCGGTAGAAGCGTTCGAAGACGCGTCCCTGCAGCTGCTGCGGGATGCCGACGCCGTGGTCGACGACGCGAATGCACGCCTCGTCGCCGGCGCGCGAAAGCTCGACGGCGACGACGGCGCCCTCGGGCGAATAGTTGATTGCGTTCTCGATGATGTTCTTGAACGCGATGCGCATGCCGGCGGCGTCGACCTCGACCGGCAGCGGCATGTCGGCGGCGGCGTCGCGCAGCCGCACGACGGCGTGGCGCGCGGCCGCCGTGACCTCGGTGTCGGCGATCGCCTGCGCGACGAGCCCGCGCACGTCCACGGCGGCCGCCGACCGTTCGCCGCCGGCGTTCATGCGTCCCAGTTCGATCAGGCGGCGCACGAGCCCGTCGAGGCGTTTCGCCTCGACGCCGATGCGCGCGGCGAAATGGCGGATCATGTCGACGTCGTCGCCGGCGTCGCCGATCGTCTCGGCGAGCAGCATGATCGCGCCGACCGGCGTCTTGAGCTCATGGGAGACGTTCGTCACGAAGTCGCGGCGCACGCGGTCGACGCTGCGCCGGTAGCCGGTGTCGGCGCACACGAGCGTGATCCGTCCCGGCGCCGCCGGCTGTGTGGTCAATTGCGCGGTCGCGGCGACATGCATGCGATCCGCGCCGCGCACGAGCGTCAGCTCACGGTCGACGGGACGCTGCGCAGCCTCGTCCACGAGCGCGCGCACGGCATCGTCGGCGAGCATGCCGTCGACGACGATGCCGCGTTCGACGGCCGCCTCGTTCGCGACGAGCACGGCGCCGGAGACATCGGCGACGACGACGGCCTCCTCGAGCATCGCGAGCATGCGGCGTTCGGCGTCGACGGCGTCGGCGTCCGCGAGGCCCGCGAACAATGCGCGTGCGCTCGGCATGCGGTCGCGCGCACGCGCCGCGCCCGCACGGTAGGCGACGACGGCCGTCGCGGCCACGACGAGCACGGCTGCGACGGCGAGCGCCGCCGTGAGCGCCGGCGTCATCGGATCACATCCTGCACAGGATCTCGACGGCGAGCTTCGCCGCCGTGTCCGCGTAGGCGCTCACGTCGAAGGTCCTGAAATCCTCGTAGTCGGTGTCGGCGTTGTCGCTCATCGCGCGGATGACGAGCGCCGGCACGTCGTTGCGGGCGGCGACGTGCGCGACGGCGGCGCCCTCCATCTCGACGGCGTCGGCGTGCGTCTCGCGGATGACGCGTTCGACCTGCTCGGGCGAGTCGACGAAGTAGTTGCCGGAGGCGATGACGCCGTTGACGTGGTGGATGCCCATGCCGTCGAGCGCGGCCTCGGCGAGCGCGATGAGCGCGGGGTCGGAGTGGAACTCCTCGGTCCGCGGCTTCCACTGGCCGACGAGGCGCATGTCGGTGTCGAGGTAGCGCAGCGTCTCGCCGAGGACGATGTCGTTGATGTGCAGGTCCGGGTTGAGGTTGCCGGCGATGCCGGAGAACAGCACGGCGTCCGGCTGCGCGACGTCGATGAGACACTGCGTAGTCGCGGCCGCGTTGACGAGTCCCATGCCGCCGACGGTCACCGAGACGTTGAGTTCGCGTCCGTCGTGCGTCGGCAGCGTGCCGTGCGTGATCGTCAGGCTCGCTCGTCGCTCCTCGGTGACGTCGTTGAGCGAGGCGGCGATGTGCGAGGCCTCCTCCTCGAGCGCGCTGATGATGACGACGGTGCTGAAGCTGGCCATGGGTGTCCTTCCGTTGGTTCGGTTGATGATGCGTGCGTGCATGTTCAACGCCAGCGGCGGGCGCTGACGGCGTCGGCGAGTTCGTGCAGCAGGCGTTCGGTCTCGGGCCAGCTGATGCAGCGGTCGGTGATCGACCTGCCGTAGACGAGCTGGTCGAGCGGTCCCTCCGGCTGGTTGCCGCCTTCGATGAAGCTCTCCATCATGATGCCGGTGATGCCCTGCTCGCCGTCGGCGATGCGCGCGGCGATGTCGCGCACGACGGCGGCCTGACGCACCTCGTCCTTGCCGGAGTTGCCGTGCGAGCAGTCGATGATCAGGCCGTGCGCGGCCGCCGTGTCGGCGTCCATCGAGTCGCGGACCATCGCCATCGCCTCGTCGACCGATGCGGCGTCGTAGTTCGGGCCGTGGCTCGATCCGCGCAGCACGATGTGGCAGTCGGGGTTGCCGAGCGTCTCGACGGCGCAGGCGCGCCCCTGATGGTCGATGCCGAAGAAGGTGTGCTGGCGGGCGGCCGTGATGCAGCTGTTCATCGCCGCCTTGACCGAGCCGTCGGTCGCGTTCTTGAAGCCGATCGGCATGCTCAGGCCGCTCGCGAGCTGGCGGTGCACCTGGCTTTCGGTGTTGCGCGCGCCGATCGCGCCCCAGCTGATCGCGTCGGCGATGTACTGCGGGCTCGTCGGCTCGAGGAACTCGGTCGCGGCGGCGAGGCCGGCGCCGAGCACGTCGAGCAACGTCCGGCGGGCGAGCAGCAGACCCTTTTGGATGTTGTGGCTGCCGTCGATGTCCGGATCGTTGATCAGACCCTTCCATCCGACGGTGCTGCGCGGCTTCTCGAAGTAGACGCGCATGACGATGAGCAGTTCGCCCTCGAGCTCCTGCTTGACGTCGTAGAGCCGGCGCGCGTAGTCGAGCGCAGCCTTCGGATCGTGCACCGAGCACGGGCCGACGATGACGAGCAACCGGTCGTCCTGGCCGTAGAGGCATGCGCGGATCTCGTCTCGCGAATAGGCGACGATGTCCTGCGCGGACGCGTCGAGCGGCAGCGCGGACAGCACCTGCGCCGGCGTCGGCAGCGGATCAAGCTCCATGACGCGGCGGTTGATGATGCGGTCGATGCCGACGGCGTCCTCCCAATGCGGCAGATCCGGGATCGCCGTGAACGGGTTGCCGCCGGCGGCCATGACGGCGTGCACCTCGTCGAGCTTCGCCGACGTGTAGGTCATCGGCTCGCCGAGCTCGATCGCACGGCGGTGGTCCTCGCGGAACGTGTGCTTGGGCGTGCCGTCGCGGCGCGTGTCCTGATCACTCATAGACGATGCTCCTTCTTGTTTCGGCCTCAGCTTAGCAAGGGACGGCGCATGGCGCACGCGGATGGCTGCCATCCGCGTGCTCACTGCGGGCACACGGCGCGCATCAGCATCTGCGCGTAGGCCTGCGTGCCCAGTTCGTTCGGATGCGTGCCGTCGTCGTACAGGTATTCGGGGTGCGCGCCGGACAGCGCCGACCAGTCGATGACGCCGACGTTCGGATGCGCGTTCGCGGCGTCGATGAACAGCCGGTTCGTCTCGTCGATCCACGTTACAGGCGCGCGCGTCGTCAGGAAGTACAACGGCCGGCCGGCCGCCAGACGGATGACCTCGTCGACGCTTTCCTGCGTCGGCGGCCCGTTCGTGCCGAGCGCGAAGACGATGAGCTGGGGGTCCTCGCCCGCCAGATACCCGCGCAGCAGATCGACGCCGGTGCCGAACTGGCGGCTGACGGCGCCGTCGACGTGCGCGTTCGGGAAATGCTGCATGAGCGCCGGTGCGACGCCTTCGGTCACCGAATCGCCGATGACGAGCAGGCGCGCGTCGCAGGTCCCGGCCGCGGCGTCGCAGCGCCAGCGCGACGGATCGAGGTTGTCGGGGACCTTGAGCGCCTCGACCTTCGGCTTCGCCGGCTCCGGCGCGGCGGGGCGCGTCGCCGTCTCCTTCGGCTTCGGCGCGGGCTCCGCAGGCTCCGGCCCGCGCTGCGCGTCGAGCTCCTTCCTCGCCTGCTCGGCCGTCATGGCGAGTTCGGGACGCAGCGCGACGGCGCGTTCGTGCGCGAGCTGACGCCACGGCAACGGCAGCAGCATGATGACGATGATGACGACGCCGGTCACCGCGCCGATGAAGGCGCCCGGACGCTGCGTGCGCTCCGGGTTGTCGCGACGGCGGCGCGTCCACGGCAGCCACGGCGCGCCGCGCAGCGCCTCGACGCATTGGTAGAAGACCTCGCCGACGACGAGGATGACGACGAACTGACCGATCACGGCCCACCACGGCGTATGCACGCGCGTCGCCGGATTCATGACGAGCAGCAGCGGATAGTGCACGAGATACAGCGAGAACGACCGCGACCCCAGATAGACGAGCGCCTTGGCGCCCATCGCGCGTCCGAAGGCGCCCGGCGACATCCCGGCCCACAGCATCGCCGCCGTCAGCAGCGCGTAGAGCAGGAAGCCGCCACGGTACATCCATGCGGCAGAGGCATCGACGGCGAACATCGAGACAACGAGGACGGCCACGCACAGGAAGGCGGCCACGTCGACGACACTGCCGGTGGTGAGCGGCAGCACATGCGAGCCGATGCGCACGTCGCGCCGACGGTCGCGCCACGCCGCGGCGGACGGAGGGGCGCCGTCGGCGCGGTGCATGAGGACGGCGAGCAGCGCGCCGACGAGCAGCTCGGCGGCTCGCGTATCGAGACCGTAGTACATGCGCGACGTGTCATGCCCCGGCACGTACAGCACCGCCATCTCGACGCTCGAAGCCGCGACGAGCGCGGCGATCGTGCAGGCGCGCGCCCACTTGCGGCGCATGAAGCGCACGACGAGCGCGAGCAGCAGCGGCCACAGCAGATAGAACTGCATGATCAGGCTCGTGTACCACAGATGCGTCAGCGGCGACGGCAGTCCGGCGGCGTCGAAATACGAGACATGACGGAAGACGTACGACCAGTTGCTGTAGAACAGCGCGCTCGGGACGGCGTCGGCGCGCAGCTTGAGCAGCAGCGACGGCGCCCACATATAGACGACGGCGGCCGCGAACGCGATCGTCGTGAGCACCGGCGGCCAGATGCGTCGCGCGCGGCGCGCGACGAATCCCGGGTAGGAGCAGCGGCCCGACTCGAGCAGGCCGAGCAGTCCCCGCGTGATCAGGAAACCGGAGAGCACGAGGAAGACGGTGACGCCGAGGAAGCCGCCGACGGCGAGCGACGGGCGCGCATGGTAGAGCAGCACGCCGCCGATCGCGAGCGCGCGCAGGCCGTCGATGACGCGGATATGGCCGCCCGGCGCCGATTCGCGGCGCGCGACGGGACGGATGGACATGGCGGACGCGGACGTGCGCAGCTGCGACGCGTTGTCGCTGGCGATGATGCGTTGCATCGTGCGATGCGCTCGCTCAGGCTCCGCGCCGCGCGGCGACGGCGTCGGCGAGTTCGCGCAGCACCTGCTCGGTGCGGTCCCACGGCACGCAGGCGTCGGTCACTGACTGGCCGTAGACGAGCTGGTCGAGCGGCGCCGGCTTCTGGTGGCCGCCCTTGAGGAAGCTCTCCATCATGATGCCGAGGATGCCGCGCTCGCCCGCCGCGATGCGCGACGCGATGTCCTCGACGACGCGCGCCTCGACGACCTCGTCCTTGCCGCAGTTGCCGTGGGCGGCATCGATGACGAGGCCGTGGTCGCTCGGGCCGCTCGCCTTCGACGCCCTGAGCGCCTCGAGCGCGTCGGCCACCGAGACCGGGTCGTAGTTCGGGCCGCTGCTCGAACCGCGCAACACGAGATGGCAGTCGGGGTTGCCTTTCGTCTCAGCGGAGATGACCTGGCCGTCGAGGTTGACGGACAGGAAATGGTGTTCGAAGGCGGCCGTGTAGCATGAGTCGGCGGCGGGCTTGACCGAGCCGTCGGTCGCGTTCTTGAAGCCGATCGGCATGCTCATGCCGCTCGCCAGTTCGCGGTGCACCTGGCTTTCGGTGTTGCGCGCGCCGATCGCACCCCAGCTGACGAGGTCGCACAGGTACTGCGGCGTGATCGGGTCGAGCCATTCGGTCGCCGCCGGCAGGCCGAGCGACAGCACGTCGGTGAGCACCTTGCGCGCGAGCCACATGCCCTTGCGGATGTCGAAGCGTCCGTTGAGGTCGGGGTCGTTGATCAGGCCCTTCCACCCGATCGTCGTGCGCGGCTTCTCGAAGTAGACGCGCATGACGATCATCAGCCGGTCCTTGAGCTCCTCGTTGAGCGCGGCCAGCCTCGTCGCGTACTCGTGCGCGGCCTTCGGATCGTGGATCGAGCACGGGCCGACGATCGCGAGCACGCGGTCGTCGCGGCCGTGCAGGATGTCGCGGATCTGCCGGCGCGAGGACAGGACGAGCTCGCCCATCGCGTCGGTCAGCGGCAGCTCCTTGATGAAATAGCGCGGGGCCGGGATCGGGTCGAGCTGACGGATGTTGACGTCGACGGTCTCGGGGACCACGGCGCGCGCGTCGAGCACATTGTCCTGCGAACTGTCCGGACCACGAAGGGCTGCCATCGTTCGTTCCTCTTCTTCCTCTTATCGATCCTCTTGCTTCCTCATGCACGTTCCCGGGCGGGAAATCGGATACCCATACTAGGCCACATCCCCTGACGACCAGGCGCCGTGTATCACAAAGCGGCGCGCGGGTCCCGAAACCCGCGCGCCGCCTGCGTGGGCGTTCAGCGCGACGGCCGCCCCCGTCGGGGCGGAGATGTCACGCGAGCGCGCCCATCGGATCCCATGCCGGCAGCATCGTCGCCGGCTCGTCAAGCGCCTTGAGATACTCGTCGGGCAGCATCGCCTTCGGCACGGCCACCTCGAAGACGTACTGGTCGAACCAGTCGTCGCCCATCGTGAAGTAGCCCTTGTCGGCGATCTTCGTGCCCCACGAGTTCTCGACGCGCCAGCGGCGCGTCGTCGTGCCGTCGTCCTCGACGTCGACGCCGACGAAGGCCATCGCATGGTTCATCGCCGAATCGCCGAAACGCACGCGCTGCTCCTTCGTCATATCGAAGTCGACGCGGTACACCTTGCCGTACTCGAACAGGTCGGTCGCCCATGCGCCGTCGGCGCGGTCCATCATCGGATGGCAGTCGGCGCCGAACCACACCGGGATGCCCTGCTCGACGAGGATGTCGCGCACGCAGTCCTTCATGAACCGCACCGGCACGTTGAGGTATTCGGTCGGGTCGCCGCCGACGACGTTGCCCAGGTGCTCGATGCCGATCTTCGTGCCCTTCGCGTGCTCACGGCGCGGATCGTCGACGAGGCAGACGTAGCTTTCGAGATCGGCGGAGCCGACGTACCTGGCCCAGAACTCCTGCGGCGTGATCTCGCCGTCGCGGTGGAATACGCCGTCGGCGTCCGTCCACTCCCAGTGGAAGCGCTTCGGCGGCTCGCCGAGGTGGATCGTGAGCATGCGGTGGCCGGCCTCGACGGTTTCGCGCACGATGTCGTCGATCCGCGAGGGGTCGTCGACCATGTGCGCGACGGCCGTGTGCAGCAGGCGGCGCAGCTGCGTGTTCATCTCGCCGGTGTTCTTCGACGACTCGGTCTCCGGATACAGGTCCTTCGGCACGGCGCCGTATTTCTTGTAGACGTTGAGCGCCATCGTCCACTGGCCGCCGTCGCCCATGACGTCGGCGAGCATGTGCTGGAACAGGCGCGAGTCGATCGGTTCGCCGGCGCGGACCAGCCCGGCCATGTCGCCCATGAAGTAGTTGATGCGCTCGAGCTTGTCGTAGTACATCGCGTAGTTCTGCGAGAACTCGAACTCCTTGAGGTTCATGTTCCTCTTCGCGACGAAGCGCGCCACGTTGAGCGAGCTGAACAGCCAGCAGCGGCCCGAGCGGTCCTGATGGGTCGCCTCGCCGTTGTCGACGGTCGTCGAGAAGCGGCGCTGCAGCAGGCGCGCGCGGTCGTAGTTGCGCGCGACCTTGTCGATGCCGGCGCTCGTGACGGCGTTCATCGCCATGCGGTTGACGGGGTCGGAGTCGAAGTCGGCGGTCAGCTGGTTGAGTTCGTCGGCGGACAATGGGGTGGTTGCGGTCAATGGTGCTCCTTGCTTTTCTGGTTGTGGGCGGATTGCTATTGCCGGCGCGTGGCGCGCCTTCGACGTGCGACCGCCCGCGACGGCCGTGGCCACGGCCGTCGCGGGCGGTCGCACGATGGTTCGGCGGTCAGTCGGTCAGCTGCGTGGCGTCGAGGTCGCCGTCGGCCGCATCGAAGGCCGTCGTCGGCGCGTCGTCGACGGCGGCATGGCCGTCCGTGTCGGTCTCGGCCACGTCGATGACCTCGGTCGTGCTCTCCTCGACATGCGGCGCCGCGTCGGCCTCGCCGGCCTCGCCGGTGCCGTCCCCATGCTCGTGATCGGGCATCGTCGGCGCCGGCGGGACGATGGGCGCGTGCTGCGCGTGGTCGTCGATGAGCACCGTCGTGTCGGCGTCGCCGGCGTCATCGGCGTCGGCGTCGTTGTCGGATTCGACGAAGGCGTTGACGACGGACATGTTGTCGGTCGAATGCGCGTTGTCGACGCCGAGGCCGAAGCCGGCGAAGGCGTTCGCGAACATCGAACGCAGCTCGGAGACGCGCTGCGTGATGTCGGCCTCGCGGCTCTGCAGGTCGCCGATGCGCTTCGTCAGGCCGTCGAGTTCGGACTGCGCGGCGCGGCGGCGCTGCTCGATCTGGTTGCTCGCCTCCTCGCTCGCCTTGCGCACCGTCTGCGCGGACTCCTCGTCCGCCTCCTTGCGCTTGCGCGCGGCGTAGGCGTCGGCCTCCTCGCGGATCTGCTTCGCCTCGGCGATCTGCGTCTCGGCCTCCTCCTTGGCCTGCTGGCGGCGCTCCTCGAGGTTCTTGAGCAGCTCGGCGACCTTCTTCGTCGCCTCGTCCTGCTGCGCGGCGATGTCGGCGCGGATCTGCTCGACCTCGGCGTTGACCTGGCTCATCGTCTTCGTGCGGTTGACCTCGGCCGTGTCGGTGATCTCCTGCGCGTGCGACTTCGCGGAGTCGGTGATCTCGCCGGCCTTGCGCTGCGCCTCGGTCATCAGCTTCGAGACCTGTTCGCGTACGTCGGCGAGCTTCTTGTTCGCGTCGGCGAGCGCCGTCTCGATCTGGTCGTTCGTCTCGCTCTTGAGGCGCGCGATCTCCTCGTTCGCGCTGCGGCGCTGGTCGCTGATCTGCTGCGTCGCCTGCGCGCGCAGCTCGGCGAGCTCGCGCTCCTGCGACGCCTTCTCGGCCTCGAGTCGCTTGACGTGCTCCTCGCGCGAGTTCGTCAGCTCGAGGTCGAGCGTCTGGCGCTGCTCGCTGACCATCTTCGCCGTCGACGCCTTGAGCTGGCTCGCCTCCTGCTGCGCGTTCGTGATGATCGTCGTCGCCTCGTTCTGCGCGTTCTTGAGCATCGTGTCCGCCTTGGCCTGGGCGTCGTCGACGAGATGCTGCGCATCGAGCTTCGCGTTGTTGATCAACGTCTGCGACTGCGACTGCGCCTCGACCCGGGCGCTCGCCGCGTCCTTCTTCGCGCGTTCGAGCAGCTCGGTGCTCGTCTGTTCGGCGGAGGCGAGCATCTGCTGCGCGTTCGCGCCGAGCGACGCGAAGGAGTTGTCCGAGCTGGCCTTGCGGTTCTTCTCCTCCTGCAGCTGCGCCTGGAGCTGCAGCACGGTGTCGTCCCCGGCCTTCACCTGTTCGCGCAGACGGTCGATCGTCGTCTGCGCCGCAATCATCGCCTCATCCACACGTTCTTTGTCGTAGCCACGCAGCACGACCGGGAATCGCTCAACCATTAGTCATTCCTTTCGCGAAAGGGTGTTCGCAGGACCTTCATGTGCGTCGGCGACGCACATCCACAGCATGAACTCTAGTCTATGCATATCGCCGGGCGGTGCCGCAACACGCGGAAACTCACATTGAGCGCAAAACCGCGGCGCCACCGCGGCCATACGACTCATGGCCGGCGCATCGGCTTTCCCCCATCCTTCGACGGCAGTATGTGTGTGACCTCACCCACGAACTGCCATCTACAGCAGGATGTCCTCGCTCGTCGGCTGCAGATAGTAGCGGGCCGAGGCGCGCACGAGGTCCTTGCCTGCCTGGATCTGCTGGCGCAGCGACAGGCCGTGCTGCGGATGCGGCTGCTCGTTGACGAGCGGGAGGTTGACGAATCCGCCCATCGTGTCGCCGCGCTGCGCCGCCCATTCCTGCAGATGGTAGAACAGCGCATTGCAGACGAAGGTGCCGGCGTCCGAGCTCAGCGTCGCCGGGATGTCGTCCTTCGCGAAGGCGTTGAGGATCGCGCGCAGCGGCAGTCCGGTCCAGTACGCCGCCGGACCGTGCTCGTTGATGACGCGGCGCCCCGGAATGACGTTCTCGGCGTCGGGCCGGGTCGTGTCCTTGAGGTTGATCGCGCATCGCTCGAGCAGGATGCCGCGCGCCGCGCGTTTGAGCCCGGTCGCGATGACGATGTTCGGCTGCACCTGCTCGAGTGTGTCGTGCAGCTGCGCCCATCCGTTGCGGAAGCTGACCGGCACATGCACGGCATGCACGTCGATTGCGACGTCGTGCAGCGGGTCCTCGATGTTGTCCCGGTCGACGTCGACGCCTTCGTTCGCGAGCGCGTCGGGCACGACGAGCGACGGGTTCACGCTGACGCCCTCATAGGGGTCGAATCCGGAAATCACGACGGTAAGTTGCTCCATGTCTCCCCAGTGTAGACGCGCGGCGCAGATGCTGCAGTGTGAACGTACGTCAGCATAACCACGCGCCCCATAGTCGCGCGCCACCATGAACATCCGCCGCACCGGCATGCATCCCGCATGCATCTCTGCTGAGCGGTGGCATTTCGCGCGACTACCCCACCTATCAACCTCCAAAACCGCACGATTCCGCGGGGCATACTCGCCTACCCGCAGGAAAAATGCACCCTCCCAGCCGAGATACCAGCGAACCGCCACCCGACACGGACCTACACAGCCGTAGACACACGCACAACAACGCAAAACGCGGCGCACAGGAGCTGTACTCCCATGCGCCGCGTTCGTCTTCGCAGCTGATCCAGCGCAGCCGATTCAACTCAGCGCCTGCTGGAACATCGTGTGCACCTGCTGCTTGGCGGCTGCCTTCGTGATCTCGCCGGCGATGAGCGTCGCGAACGGCATGTCGTCGCGCGTCGTGACCTTCATGTTGAGCGGCGAGCCGCCGACGATCGCCACCGGCGTATCCGGCAGGTAGTCGACGACGACGCGCGTGTCGTCGGTCGGGCGGAAATCGGGGTCGTCGGACGCGAGCGCGTAGGCCTCGTGGATCGTCGCGAAGCGGAAGGCCTGCGGCGTCTGCGCGCGGTACGAGTGGCGCCGTTCGGGCACCGACTTGACGCCCTGCCGGTCGCCGAGGTCCTCGGTGAGCAGGATCGTGTCCGTCGACGGGCACGCGACGGTGGCCGCGTCGAACTCCTCGAGCGCGTCGATGCAGCCGTCGATCTGCGACTGCGTGACGAAGGGCCGCACCGAATCGTGGATGAGGATCTTCGCGTCGCCGGGCACGCCGGCGGCCGACAGCGTCTCGAGCGCCGCGGCCGTGCTGTCCGCGCGTTCGGCGCCGCCGTCGATGACGGCGCGCACCTTCGTGGCGCCGCCGTCGCGGATGAGCTGTTCGATCGCGGCTCGCACCTGCGCGTTGACGACGACGATGATGTCGCTGACACGCGCGTTGCGTTCGAAGGCGTCGATGCTCCACCCGACGATCGGCCTGCCGTCGATCGCGACGAGCTGCTTGGGGTTGTCGGGGTCGAAGCGCAGGCCCGAGCCGGCGGCGAGCACGACGGCGACGACCGGCGCATCGTGGCGTCCCTGAGCCTGCTCGCCGTCCGTTGTGGTCACGTTCTGTTGTTCCATGGTTGATCCTTTGCGAGAAATCCAATGGTTGGTCGGTGCGCGTTCACTGGCGCACGATGAGCGCGAGCATGCGCCCCTCGTGTTCCTTGTGCGCGAGCTGCGCGCGGCGGTGCGAGAACCACAGCGGGTTCTCGAGCGTGCACATGCTGTGGCGGATGCCCTTGATGCGTTCGTCGAGTTCGGGGTCGCCCTCGTTGTCCTCGCGGCACAGCTGCCGCAGTTCCTCATCCTGCGACAGGTACTGCGTGGCCGCGTTGACGCGCGGCTGCGACGAGAAGATGTGCTTCGGGGAGACGCCCGCCTCCTCGAGCGCCTGCAGAGCCGCCTTGTTGATGTCGATGCCGGGGCCGCCGAAGCGCGTGAGCGTGAAGGTGCCGGGGAACTTCGCGTCGAAGGCGTCGGCGATCTCGTCGCCGGTCTCGTAGCAGTCGCCGCAGATCGCCGGGCCGAGCGTCGCGAGGATGTGCGCGGGGTCGGCGCCCTTGTGCTTCATCATCCCGACCGTCTCGGCGATGACGCCGGCCATCAGACCCTTGCGCCCGCAGTGCGCGGCGGCGATGACGCCGGCGACCGGATCGGCGAGCAGCACCGGCAGGCAGTCGGCGGCGAACACGCCGAGCGCGATGCCGGTCTTCGTCGTCACCTGCGCGTCGCCTTCGATGATCTGCACGGCCCCGTCGACCGATTCGACGTCGTCGACGCCGTCGCTCGGACGCTGCACGGCGATCGCGCCGTCCTCCCCGCGCACGGCGGTGCGCTGCGTGCCCGAGGCGTCGAAGCCGAAGGTCGCGTTCTCGGTGAACACGTCGTCGGCGTCGACCGCCTTCGCCGAATGCACCTGGTTGATGATCGACAGCTTCGCGTGCAGCTCGTTCGCGAGCGCGTCGCGGTTCGCGCGCACATGCGCCGGGTCGTCGCCGGATTTGCCGCCGAGGTTGAAGTGCGCCCATTCGTCGGTGCTCACGCCGCCGAGTCGCGTCGTGTAGACGACGTTGATGCCGGGGGCGAGCACGATCGGGATCGTCACCGGGATCGGGTTGCCTTCGTCGTCGGTCGGTTCGATCGCCGAACTGTCGAGGATCGCGTCGTCGTACTGTTTGCCGTCGGCGTCCTTGGCGTCGTGTTCGCGCGCCGCCTTGTCCTGTTCCTCCATCGTCTTCTTGCCGTGCGCCTGCACCGCCTGCAGCAGGTCGTCGAGATCGATCTGCGTCGGCTGGTGCCCGGCGTCGTTGTGCTGTGCGCTCGCCCCATCCGGCTGCGCGTCATGTGCTGTTTCGCTCATACCGCTCACTTTAGCGCCTGACGCGCGCCGACGGACGACTCCCTAAGCTCAGGCAATAACGGACCGGCTATTCCGCTTTGAGCGTCGGCTTCTTCGTGCGCGAACGCAGCGCCGCGTTGACGGGCACCTCGACGTCGAGCGGCAGCGAGAAGACGTGGGCCGGGTTGTTGACCATCGGCACGTCGTTGCCGTCGGCGTCGCGGATGCCGTGGTCGGGCACGACGTAGACGAGCGGCGCGCGTCCCGGCAGCAGGAACTCGACGGTCTGCCCCGGCTCGATCTTGTTGCGGCTCATGATCGTCACGCGGCCGCCTTCGTCGGGGCTCCATCCGAGCGTTTCGCCGACGACGAGCCATTCGCGGAAGTACGCGCTGCGGTCGGTGTTCTGCGTCACCTTGCGCTCCGGATAGTAGAAGCCGGTGCTGTAGTCGCGGTGCGCGACCTTGTACGGCTCCTCCATCAGCCAATCGGGCAGTTCGATGTGCGGCGCCGGACGCACGGCGGCGTGCAGCCAGCCGTCGGCGGTCTCCTCGGCGTACGCGCGCTGGCGGTCGAGTCCGCTGCGGCGCGCCGCGCGGTTCGAGATCTCGTCGGTGGCGGCTGCAGCGGCCGCGTTCGCCATGCCGTCGGCGGCTTCGTCGGCGTCCGGCGCCTCTCCTTCGTCGTTCGCGCTGTCCCAGTTCGGCATGCCGCAGAACGCTGCGTCGGCGTTCACCATGATCGTATCGGCGCCGTCCAGGTCGTCAGCAGTCTCGCCGGCGCGCACGACGCGGTCATGGAACGGCTTGAGCTCGTTGCCGTCCTCGTCCTCGAAGCCGCGCTGCACCATGTATGCGTCGACGGCGGTCTTGTAGGCGTTCGTCATCGCGGCCACGTAGTACGCCGACTTCGAACGTCCTTCGATCTTGAGCGACGTGGCGCCCGAATCGATCAGATCGTCGATGTGCGCCATCATGTTCATGTCCTGCGAGTTGAACAGGTAGGTGCCTTGCTCGGTCTCTTCGACCGGGAACACCTGCCCGGGCCGTTTCTCCTCGACGAGCGAATACTTCCAGCGGCACGGCTGCGCGCATTCGCCGTGGTTTCCGTCGCGGCCGGTGAGGTAGTTCGAGATGAGGCAGCGGCCGGAGAACGCCATGCACATCGACCCGTGGACGAAGGTCTCGATGTCGAGGTCGTCGGGGATGTTCGCGCGGATGTCGCGCACGGCCTGCAGATCCATCTCGCGCGCGAGCACGACGCGCCGCGCCCCGAGCTCGTACAAGGCGTTCGCCGCGAGGTAGTTCGTGACGCCGGCCTGCGTGGACACATGCAGTTCGAGTTCCGGCGCGATGCGGCGCGCGAGCATCATGACGCCGATGTCGGTGACGATGAGCGCGTCGACGCCGGTCGTCTTGAGATCGTTGATGTACGCCTCGATCGCCGTGATCTCGTTGTTCCTCGGCAGGATGTTGAGCGTGACGTAGACGCGCGCGCCGCGTTCGTGCGCGTAGCGTGCGCCTTCGGCGAAGTCCTCGATGCTCAGGTTGCGCGGCGCTGAGCGCATGCCGAAGGCCTTGCCGCCGCAGTACACGGCGTCCGCGCCGTAGTCGACGGCCGTCTTCAGTCCGCGCAGGTTGCCTGCCGGCGCGAGCACCTCTGGTTTCACACGACGTTTCATGCCCGATTCCTCCTGTTGCCGCCGCGCGTGGCGATGTCCTTGCGCCCGCGCGACCCCGTTTTCGCCGCAGACCAGTCTAACCGCAACGCCACCCCGTCCGAAGCCGTCCCGCTTCCGTCCACATCCACGCAGCGTCCCGATCCATCGACCATCCCGACAGACCTACCCCACAACGGCCGGCTTCCGTCCCGATCCATCGACCCCACCGATAAACCGACCCGCGAAGCAGCCCGATCGGGGGCCGAATCGTCGAGGCCGACGACAAAACGCACCGCTCTCAGCCCGGTAACCGCCGCACACCGGCCCGCAACGCGACGGGCCGGTCCCACGCCACCTTCTGACGTGCGTGGGACCGGCCCTGCATACGCTGCCGAGATGTCAGCCGAGCGTCGCGAGCTCCTCCGGCGTCAGTTCAAGGTCGCCGGCCTTGAGCGAATCGAGGATCGTCGCCGGACGGTGCGCGCCCGGGATGACGAACACATGGTCGCCCTTGGCGAGCTCCCAGGCGAGCACTACCTGCTGGTAGCTGACGCCGCGGCGTTCGGCGATCGCGCGGAACGGATCGAACTTTGACTCGTCCTTCGGCTTGCGGAAGCCGCCGAGCGGGCTCCAGCACACGAAGCTGATGCCGATCCGGGCCGCATGCTCGAGCGTGTCCGCCGTCTCCGTGTAGATCGGCGAATACTGGTTCTGCACGGCGATCAGCTTCTCGCCGAGGATCTCCTGCGCGATGTCCATCTGTTCGATCGACGCGTTCGACACGCCCGCCTCGCGCGCCACGCCTTCGTCGACGAGCTGCTTGATCGCCTCGATCGATTCGCCGTACGGGATGCCCGGATCGGGCCGGTGGAAGTACAGCAGGTCGATCGTGTCCACGCCGAGCGCAAGCGCGCTTTCCTTCGCGCGCCGGATCAGGTTCTCCGGCGACCCGTCGACGGCCCATGTCGGCTTGCCGTCGGTGAAGTTGCGGTAGTGCCCGACCTTCGTCGCGATGAGCACCTCGTCCTTCGGGCCGTCCCAGCTGGCCATCGCCTCGCGCACGAGCTTCTCGCCGGTCTGCTCCTCGCCGCCCGAGCAGTAGTACGCCCACGCCGTGTCGACCTGGCGGCAGCCGGCGTCGAGCGCCGCATGGATCGTCTCGACGCCCATGTTCGGCCCCAGATTGTTCTCAATGGTCAGCGGCATTTCGCCCAGACCGATCGCCGTCGTGTCGAACGGCCCCAAGTTCCTGTGCAGTACCATCGCTGCTCCTTCGCGGTTGTTGACGATTCGGCGCGGCGCCCCATACGGCGCGCGCCCCGTCACCATCATAGAAATCGCCCGGTAATTCCCGCACCGCACGCCGCACGCCCCCGCGTCGCACGCCCCTGCGCGGGGCTCAGCGTCCGCCGCCGCCCCAGCCCGGCTGTTCCAGCCGCCCGATCCGCCGCTGAACGCGCCGGACGCCGCCGAGAGCACCTGCGCGACGTCGCCGAAGCCGACCGCGAACCGCGCGCCGAGATCGACGAAGTCCCCGACCATCGGCACGCCGTCGCGCAATCCGCCGCCATACATGCGGCCGCGGCGGAACGAACGGTCCATCCAGTAGACGAGCGAGTAGCCGTCGCCGCCGGCGGACGCCCATGCGGGATCGGTCAGCTGCGGATAGGCGGCCGTCAGCTGCGCCATCGCCTTGTCGGCGATGCCGAACGCGGCCGCGTACACCATGTAGCGTCCCCACAGTTTCACGTCGAGCACGCCGCGGTCGGCGAAATGGCTGAAGTCCTCGAGATATCTGCCCAAGCCCCGCACCTGCGCCGCAAGCCGCATGCCGCGCTCGTCGACGTCGTACTGCGTCTGCCCCATCAGCTGCACGCCGGCGAGCGCGGCGAACACGACGACGATGACGATCGGCAGCAGTATGCCGCCAGCGCCCCACAGCCATATCAGCGCCGCGAGGAACGCGCACGCGTAGGAGAGGACGGCGCAGACGCGCGCTCCCATCGACCGCTTCGGGAACACGCCGAGCGCGCCCATCTCGGCGACGCAGCGCCCGTAGAAAGACCGCGACAGTTCCTGCGCGTCGCCTGCGTCCTTGAGACACCGCGAGAACTGTTGCGTGTCGAAGACAACCGAGTTCAGCTGCCGGCCGACCGCATGCAGCATGTCGAGCGCGGCGCGCTCCGACATGCACAGCCGCCGCTCGCACGCCGCCATGTCGAAGGCGCGCGGCAGCAGCACGATCGTGCTCGTCGTGTCGGCGTCGCGTCCCCCGCCGCGCGACATGACCATCCGCGCGAGCGTCGCCGCGTCCGTCCTGAGCAGATCGATGCCGCCGTACATGTCCACCGTGCCCGGATACATGCGCGCGAAGCCCTTCGTCACGAGCGAGAGCATCGTCGCGCTCAGCTGGCGGCCGATGAGCCTGCGGTCGGTGGCCACGCCGTTGACGGTGTCGTAGACGAGCGCCGCCGCGCCCGGGCTTATCGGCGGCAGCCCGCGCCAATACGGCATGATGGCCTCGAGGCGACCGCGGAGCCTGCCCTGCCTGAACACGGAACGCATGCCGATCGCGGCGATCACAGCGGCGGCGAGCAGCAGCATGCCGGACACGACGAGCAGTCCGCGCGCCGACGACTGCTGTTCGTTGCGCCATTTCGTCTCGCGTCGCCGCTCCTGTTCGTTGAGCTGGCTGCCGCTCGCCGTGTCCGTCCTGGCCGGCCGCGCCACGCTGCCCTCCGGCAGCATCGCCGTCAGCTGGACGTATGATTTCGTGCGCACGCCGTCGATGCCGAACGTGAACATGCCGTCGTGATACGCCGTCGTGGACTTGCCGTCGTAGTGCACCCACATCGTCGAATTCTCCGCGTCGACGGCCTGCGGGAAGCGCACCGTCGCCGAGAACCGCCGGATAGGCGAGTCGTTCGTCTCGTCCACCGGCTGCCAGTTGAAGACGTCGTTGCCCTGGCAGGCGGTGACCATGCCGGCGAGCGTCATCGTCACCTCGATCCTCACGCTCTTCGCCGACTTCGTCACCGGGATGTTCCAGCCGATCTCGACGTTCTTCTCGATCGACTGCGACGAGCCGGCGCGCACGCCGTCCGTGCGCGAATCGTACGAGTGCGGCATGTCCGCCGTGATGTACCACTGGCGCGCGTGCCGCACGTCCCATGTGGCGTCGGAGGACAGGCTCGCGTCCACCGGATCTCCTTGCGTATACGTCTCGCCGGTGCTCAGGTTGCGCACGCCCTCGACGGACACGTTCGTCACGCCGGCCGGCGACAGCGGGATCGTGCGGTACAGCTGTTTCCATGTCTTCGACGATCCGCGCTTGCCCAGCCGGTAGTCGAGCGTCATCGTCACGCGCGTGTTGCCGTTGTCGAGCACCTGCACGTCGTAGGACGTCTCGTTGTAGGAGAGCGGCGCGGACGTCGACTGCCCCCTCACGGCGGTCGCGAGCACGAGCAGCACGCCGAGCGCGGCGAGCAGCAGGCTCGCCAGCACGATGTTCTTCGTCCGTTTGGTCATATGCGTCCCCCGACGTTCGCTGTGAGCGCCGTGAGTGGCCCCCATCGGATGTGAGCATCATACCGGTGCGCACGCGACAGCCCCCGCCCGCAAAGGGCGAGGCCGCCGTCACCGGCCGCCGAAGGAGCCGCCGCCGGAACCACCCGACGAGCCGCCGAATCCGCCGCCGGAGAAGGAGCCGCCCGAGCCGCCCGACGAGGACGACGGCGCGGCCGCCGAGATCGTCGACTGCACCGACGCCATGCCCGAGCTCAGCTGGGAGCCGAAATCGACAAAACCGCCGGAGAACGCGCCGAAGCTGCCGCCGGCGAGCGCCGAGCCAAGCGACGCGCCGACGATCGTGCTCGGTCTGGCCGACCAGAACAGCACGCCGGAGGCGGCCGCGTTGTCGTCGAGCCATGCGGCGTCGTTGACCTGCGGATAGGCGGCCGCAAGCTGCTGCAGCACCTTGCGCGACACGCCGAGCGCGGCCGCGTACACGAGGTATCTGCCCCACAGCGTCACGTCGAGCACGTCGCGGTCGGCGAACGCGCTGAAGTCCTCGAGGTAACGCTCGAAGCCGACGAGCTCGCCGATCGTGCGCTGCCCGGATTCGGTGATGCGGAAGTCCTTGTGCAGGATGCACGACAGCAGGCCGCAGAAGACGGCGGGCAGGCTCAGGCAGCAGGTCAGCAGCACGTTGCCTTCGAGCGCCATGAAGTAGACGCCGGCGAGCACGCCGATGACGATGTCGAAGATGCCGAGCGTGACCGCGGCCGGCGATGCGCCCTGCAGCGCGCCGAGCGCGTCGCATTCGTCGTCGCAGGCCTCGGTGAACAGCTCGACCGACAGGTGGCCGTCCTCCCACTGCCGGAACGCCTTGTTCATCTGCTTGATGTCGAACACCGGCGTGTGCAGCCGTTCGTACGCCTCGCGCAGGATGCCCAGCAGCCGCTGCTCCGACCTGCACAGTTCGGGGGCGCCGCCGTAGCCGTCGGTGATCGTCGAGCCGAACACGCGCGGCAGCAGCACGATCGTGCTCGTCTTGCCGAGCTTCCTCGGATTCGTCCCGTCCGACGCGAGCAGCCGCGCGATGTCGGCGGCGCCGACGCGGCTCAGGTCGATGCCGGCGTAGCGTTTCGCCTCGCCCGGATACACGGCGATGTACTTCTTGTCGATGAGCGACATCATCGTCGCCGCCATCTCGCGCGACGTGCGCGTCGCGGACGGCGCGCGTCCGATCCTCGTCCACATGACGGCGGCCGCGCCCGGCGTCATCGCCGGCACGTCGCGCCAGTAGTCGATGTCGCTCGTCAGCCGTGCTGCGCGCCGCGAGCGCAAGGCCGCGCGGATGCCGAAGAAGCTCAGCAGCGCGACGGCGATCGCGACGGCGATCCAGACGCACAGCCGGATGACGGCGCGGCGGTGCTGCCGGTCGTGCCATTCGCGTTCCTGACGCGTCTCGTCGTCGATCGTCCACTGCTTCGCGTCGCCGTCGACGTGGCGCGCGACGTCGCCGACATGCGCGTTCGTCATCATCGCGACGAGGTCGAGGTGCTGCTTGGAGCGCACGTTGTAGGCGGTGAACTCGAGGCCTCCGGGGATGCGTTTCGTGGTCGAGTTGCCGGAGTAGTGCAGCCACGCCCACGAATCGCCCTCGCCGACGCCCTCGGGGAAGGTCACCTTCGCACGCACGACGCCGATCGGCGTCATGTTCTCCGGACCGAAGGGCTCCCATTGGAACTTCGTGACGTCGTTGTATTCGGTCGCGACGCCCTCCCATGTCATCGCGATCTCGAAGCGCATGCTCTTCGCCGAATTGGTCGCCGGGATGTTCCAGCCTATCTCCACGTCCTTGTCGCGCGGCCGTTCGAGGTCGTCCTCGTCATCGGCGGCGTCCGGGGAGGCCGTCGCGGCCTGCTCGTCGAGGCCCATCTGGGCGCGCGTGCGCGATTCGAGCCCGTCGGCGGCCGGATCGTAGGGTTTGGGCGACGACGCGCCCGAGGTCACGTCGGCGATGTACCAGTGCTTCGCGTATTCCTTGTTCCATTCGCCCGTCGAAAGGTACTTGGGGTTCTTCGGCACGGTCTGCGCGTACTCCTCGCCGGTGCTGAGGTTCCTCACGCTGATGTCGGTGATGTTCGTCAGCTGCGACGCCTTGAGCGTGTAGGTCTGGTACAGCTGCTTCCACGGGATCACGTCGTCGTCCGAGTCCTCGCGTTCATGCAGCCGCACGTCGATGGTCTCCGTGATGCGCAGGTCGCCGTCGTCGAGCACCTGCACGTCGTAGTCGAGCGCGTTGTATTCGAGGTCGGACGAGTTCGACTCCTTCGCGATCAGGAATCCGACGCCGAACACGAGCGCGCAGATGACGACGGTCCAGATCACCGAACTCAGCATCGACAGCCATACACGTTTCTTCATGATTCTCCCTGCACGTGCGTTTCCTCTGATCCCTCCGATTATCCCGACCATCGCCCGCCGGCCGCTCGCTTTTCTCAAAATCAACCCCGCCGTCGGCATGACGGCCGCCGACCCGCCGCATGCCGTTCATCTTGCGCCGTATGGATCCGAGAACATATACGGATCCGAAAACGACGGGGCGGTGGCGACGCCTGTCGTGCGCGTCGCCACCGCCCCGGATCGTTCAGGTCGGATCGCCCCGTCAGTACTGCGGGTAGCCGCCTGTCTGCGGACCATCCGCAGTCGGATACTGCGGATAGCCGCCGTTGTTCGCCGGCGGCTTCTGCATCGGCTGGGACGGCTGCATCGGCTGAGGCTGCGCGGTCGGCATGCCCGGCTGCGCCATCGGCGGCTGCTGCGGCTGCGCGAAGCTCACCTGCGGCACCTGGCGGTCGGCCTCGTCGACGTTGAAGTACGCGGCTTCGACGAAGTGGCACATGCCGGCGACGATGTTCGACG
The DNA here is from genome assembly GCF_002286915.1 of Bifidobacterium italicum. GTDB lineage: Bacteria > Actinomycetota > Actinomycetes > Actinomycetales > Bifidobacteriaceae > Bifidobacterium > Bifidobacterium italicum. The sequence continues at coordinate 97,104 of NZ_MVOG01000003.1, forward strand.
GGATCGTCTGGATCCTGGTGTTGTACTTGAGCACGACGTCGTTGTAGAACTGGCGTCCGTAGGCGATCTGCTCCTCGATCTGCGCGAGCTGCCGCTGCAGCTCCATGAAGTTGGCGTTCGCCTTGAGGTCGGGGTAGGCCTCGACGACGGCGCGGAGGTTGAACATCGCGCGCGACAGCTGGTTCTCGGCGTTCATGCGGCTCGCGAACGACGCGTTCGGCTGGCTCGCGGCGCTCACGGCGTTGGCGCGCGCCTGCGTGACCTGCGTGAGCACGGCGTTCTCATGCCCGGCGTATCCCTTGACCGTCTCGACGATGTTCGGAATGAGGTCGGCGCGTTTCTTGAGCAGCACGTCGACCTGTGCCCAGCCGTTCGTGACGCGGTTGCGCAGCTGCACGAGCGAGTTGTAGGTCGTGACGAACCAGATCACGAGCACGAGGATGATCGCCAGGATGACGATCAACGCGATGATGGGGCCGTTCATAAGCGGTTCTCCTTGATTTGCGAAGGGCGCGACGGCGGCATGCGTCGCCGTCCGCCATCCCGGTACTGCCCCGATTATCGCACGGTCAGCCAACAACGTCGCGCCGCGTCCCAGATCTGCGCGCACGCCCGTACGTCCGCGGCGGCCCTTCCGACATGCCCGTCGACCCCCCGTCAGCCGACGTCCGCCGTCGGCGCAGCGACGCGCCCGCCGCCGGCATGTCCTGTGAACAACGTCACAGCCCATCCCGCCACCACCGTCCGCCCGTTGCCGGCGCGACCCTTACGGCCGGCTGCCGCCATGCGTGCGCTGTGGCCTTCCTCACATCCGAGACCACTACATCTAGTGGTCGATAGCCGCCGCAAACACCATGTATCGTTGTTCCGGCAGCGGCGCCGCGCCCACCGGCGACGACAACGCGCACGCCGCCCGACCTGACGCACGGCGCGGCGCGCCACCGCGAACCACCAACCGCACACGACCGTCCGGAACCGCGCCGGCCACGGCCGCCGAACGAAAGGAGCACCGATGCCCACCACGATCTACACGAAGCCGGGCTGCCCGCAATGCACGGCGACCCGCCGCGCCTTCGAACGCCTCGGTCTGAGCTACCGCACCGTCGATATCACGCGCGACCCGGCCGCGGCGCAGACGCTGCGCGACGCCGGGTTCCTGCAGGCGCCGGTCGTCGTCACCGACGCCGGCTCCTGGTCCGGCTACCGCCCCGACCGCATCCGCATGCTCGTCCAGCGGGACGCCGCGGCATGACCGGCACCGTCGTCTACTTCTCGTCGGCGTCGCGCAACACCGAACGCTTCGTCGAGCGATGCGACTTCCCGTCGCACGGCGTCGACGTGCGGCGCATCCCGCTCGCGCCGACGGACGCCCCGCTGCATGTCGACGCCCCGTACATCCTGATCATGCCGACCTACGGCGGCGGCGATGCGCGCAAGGCCGTGCCGCCCCAGGTCAAGCGCTTCCTCAACGACCATGTGAACCGTTCGTGGATCCGCGGCGTCATCGCCTCGGGCAACACGAACTTCGGCGAGGCGTACGCGGCCGCCGGCCCGATCATCGCCGGCAAATGCCATGTCCCGCTGATGTACCGCTTCGAGCTGATGGGCACGCCGCGCGACGTCGCGACGGTGACCGACGGCGTGACGCGCTTCTTCGACGCCCTCCCGCAGTGACCCGTCCGCGTTCCATAACCACGACCATTGCCGACCAACCGTTTTCAGGACCACCGATGACCCAGACCACACAGACCACCCACTCCCCCGCCGTCGACCCCACGGCCGACCCCCACGCGCTCAACGCGATGCTCAACCTCTACGACGAGGACGGCCATATCCAGTTCGACAAGGACCATGAGGCCGTCGACGCCTTCCTCGCCGGCCATGTGCGCCCGCGCACGCGCCGCTTCGCGAGCACCGCCGAGCGCCTCGACCATCTGATCGCCCACGACTACTACGACGCGGCCGTCTTCGCCGCCTACACGCCGGCCTTCCTCGACGAGATCCACATGCGCGCCGCGGACGCCGGCCACCGTTTCGAGACCTTCCTCGGCGCGTTCAAGTTCTACCGTTCGTATGCGCTGAAGAGCTTCGACGGCGAGGAGTACCTCGAGGACTTCCCGCAGCGCGCCGCCGCCGTCGCGCTCGCGCTCGCCGACGGCGACGAGGACGCGGCGCGCGACGTCCTCGACGAAATCGTCTCCGGCCGCTTCCAGCCGGCGACGCCGACCTTCCTCAACCTCGGCAAGGCGCAGCGCGGCGAGCCGGTCAGCTGCTTCCTCGTGCGCATCGAAGACAACATGGAATCGATCTCGCGCGGCATCAACGCGGCGCTGCAGCTGAGCAAGCGCGGCGGCGGCGTCGCGCTGCTGCTGAGCAACCTGCGCGAGGCGGGTGCGCCGATCAAGCACATCGAGCATCAGTCGAGCGGCGTCGTGCCGGTCATGAAGCTGCTCGAGGACTCGTTCAGCTACGCGAACCAGCTCGGCGCCAGACAGGGCGCCGGCGCCGTCTATCTGCACGCCCACCATCCGGACATCATGAAGTTCCTCGATACGAAGCGCGAGAACGCCGACGAGAAGATCCGCATCAAGTCGCTCGCGCTCGGCGTCGTCATCCCGGACATCACCTTCGAACTGGCGAAGCGGCGCGAGCCGATGGCGCTGTTCAGCCCCTACGACGTGGAACGCGAATACGGCGTGCCGTTCGCCGACCTCGGCATCAGCGCGCACTACGACGAGCTGCTCGCGAACCCGAGGATCCGGCGCACCGAGATCGACGCGCGCGGGTTCTTCACGACGCTCGCGCAGATCCAGTTCGAATCCGGCTACCCGTACATCCTGTTCGAGGACACGGCGAACCGCGCGAACCCGATCGCCGGCCATATCACGATGAGCAACCTGTGCTCGGAGATCCTGCAGGTGCAGGAGCCGAGCACCTACCGCGAGGACCTCACCTACGACCACGTCGGACGCGACGTCAGCTGCAACCTTGGCTCGCTCAACATCGCTCACGCGATGGACGCCGGGCTCGCGCATCCGGTGCGCACGGCGATCCGCGCGCTCACCGCCGTCGCCGAGCACACGCGCATCGATGCGGTGCCGTCGATCCGCCGCGCGAACGACGAAGGCCACGCGATCGGACTGGGTCAGATGAACCTGCACGGCTTCCTCGCGCGCGAAGGCATCCGCTACGGCTCGCCGGAGGCGCTCGACTTCACGAACCTGTACTTCATGACGGTCGCCTACCACGCCTACGTGGCCTCGCACGAGCTCGCCGTCGAACGCGGCCGCGCATTCGCCGGCTTCGAGGACTCCGCCTACGCGAAGCCGGCCGGCGCCGGCAACCATTTCGACAAGTATCTCGACGGGTCGATCGACATCCGTCCGCGCACCGAACATGTGGCCGAGCTGTTCGCCGGCTGCGGCGTGGAGGTCCCGACCGCCGACGACTGGCGTGCGCTGCAGCGCGCGATCATGCGCGACGGCATCTACAACCAGTATCTGCAGGCGGTGCCGCCGACCGGATCGATCTCGTACATCAACCACGCCACGAGCTCGATCCACCCGATCGCCGCGAAGATCGAGATCCGCAAGGAGGGCAAGACCGGCCGCATGTACTATCCGGCCCCGTACATGACGGACGACAACCTCGACCTGTACGCCGACGCCTACGAGATCGGCTGGAAGGCGATCGTCGACACCTACGCCGAGGCGACGCGGCACGTCGACCAAGGACTGTCGCTGACACTGTTCTTCCCGGACACGGCGACGACGCGCGAGCTCAACCAGGCGCAGATCTACGCGTGGCGCAAAGGCATCAAGACGCTCTACTACATCCGCATCCGCCAGCGCGCGCTCGAAGGCACCGCCGTCGACGGCTGCGTCAGCTGCACGTTGTGAGCGCTCGCCGCAGCCGGCCGATCCGGCCGATGCAACCGACCCAACCGTTTTTCCCCACCAAAAACCATCCGATCCCGCCGAAGGAGCATCCATGGCACATACCGCACTCATCGACCGCGTCACCGCGATCAACTGGAACCGCCTCGAGGACGACAAGGACCTCGAGGTCTGGGACCGCCTCACCGGCAACTTCTGGCTGCCGGAGAAGGTGCCGGTCTCGAACGACATCCCCGATTGGCGCATGATGAGCGACGCCGAGCGCACACTGACGATGCGCGTCTTCACCGGGCTGACGCTGCTCGACACGATCCAGGGCACCGTCGGCGCCGTCAGCCTGATCCCGGACGCGCTCACGCCGCACGAGGAGGCCGTGTACACGAACATCGCGTTCATGGAGAGCGTGCATGCGAAAAGCTACTCGTCGATCTTCTCGACGCTGTGCTCGACGGCGCAGATCGACGAGGCCTTCTCATGGAGCGAGCAGAACCCGCATCTGCAGCGCAAGGCGCAGATCGTGCTCGACTACTACGAGGGCGACGACCCGCTCAAGCGCAAGGTCGCCTCGACGCTGCTCGAATCGTTCCTGTTCTATTCGGGATTCTATCTGCCGATGTACTTCTCGGCGCACGCGAAGCTGACGAACACGGCCGACGTGATCCGTCTGATCATCCGCGACGAGGCCGTGCACGGCTACTACATCGGCTACAAGTACCAGCGGGGCCTCGAACTGGCCGACGACGCGAAGCGCGCCGAGATGGAACGCTACACCTACGACCTGCTCGACGAACTCTACGAGAACGAGGTCGCGTACACGCATTCGCTGTACGACGGGGTCGGGCTGGCGGACGACGTCGAGAAGTTCCTGCACTACAACGCGAACAAGGCGCTGATGAACCTCGGCTACCCGGCGCTGTTCCCCGCCGAGATCTGCGATGTGAACCCGGCGATCCTCGCCGCGCTCGCGCCCGACGCCGACGAGAACCATGATTTCTTCTCCGGCTCCGGCAGCTCCTATGTGATGGGCAAGGCCGAACAGACCGACGACGACGATTGGGATTTCTGATGCCGGGGCTCCGCAGCCAACGGCAACGATGAGGGCCCCGCCGTCCTGATGGACGGCGGGGCCCTCATCGTTCAGCGGCCGGATTCAGCCGGCCCCCGTCGATCAGTCCTCGAAGGGATCGAAATCGCGGCGCACGCGGCGGCGCGGACGCTCGTGACGCTCCTCGCGCCCCGCACGGTACTCGTCGTAGTTCTCGTCGGCGGCGTAGCGCGGGTTGCGGTCGTCGTTGCGACGGCGGCGCGGACGATCATCGCGGTCGCGGTCGTCGTCATGGCGGCGCGCACGGCGCGGACGGTCATCATAGTCACGGTCGCGGTCGCGGTCGTCGGAACGGCGGCGACGCGGACGGTCATCATAGTCATCGTCGTCGTAGTCGCGGCGGCGCGGACGATCATCGTAGTCACGGTCGGCACGGCGGTCGTCGCGATCGTCACGGCGACGGCGCGGGCGGTCGTCGCGATCGTCGTCGTCACGGCGGCGCGGACGGCGCGGACGGTCGTCACGGTCGTCACGGCGACGGTCGTCGCGGCGGCCGGCGCCGGCGTTGCTCTCCTGATTCTCATACCCCGGGATCGCGAGCGAGATCTTGCCGCGGTCGTCGACGCCCTGGACGACGACCTCGACGGTGTCGCCCTCCTTGAGCACGTCCTCGACCGAGTCGATGCGCTCGCCGTCGGCGAGGTTGCGGATCTGCGAGATATGCAGCAGGCCGTCGGTGCCCGGCGTCAGGTTGACGAAGGCGCCGAAGCTCGTCGTCTTGACGACCTTGCCGTTGTAGGTCTCGCCGGCCTGCGGCACATGCGGGTTGGCGATCTGGTCGATGATCTCCTTCGCCTTCTGCGCGGCCTCGCCGCCTTCGGAGGCGATGTAGACGGTGCCGTCGTCCTCGATCGTGATCTCGGCGCCGGTGTCCTCCTGGATCTGGTTGATCATCTTGCCCTTCGGGCCGATGACCTCGCCGATCTTGTCGACCGGGACCGTCGTCGTGATGATGCGCGGCGCGAACGGGCTCATCTCGGCCGGCCCGTCGATGCATTCGTTGATGACCTCGAGGATCGTCGTGCGCGCCTCGTGCGCCTGCTTGAGCGCGCCGGCGAGCACGTCGGCCGGGATGCCGTCGAGCTTCGTGTCGAGCTGCAGCGCGGTGATGAAGTCGGCCGTGCCGGCGACCTTGAAGTCCATGTCGCCGAAGGCGTCCTCGGCGCCGAGGATGTCGGTGAGCGTCTTGTAGACGTGCTGGCCGTCCACGTCGCCGGAGACGAGGCCCATCGCGATGCCCGCGACCGGCGCCTTGAGCGGGACGCCGGCGTCGAGCAGCGACAGCGTGCTCGCGCACACCGAGCCCATCGACGTCGAGCCGTTCGAGCCGATGGCCTCGGAGACCTGACGGATCGCGTACGGGAACTCCTCACGGCTCGGCAGCACCGGCACGATCGCCTTCTCGGCGAGCGCGCCGTGGCCGATCTCGCGGCGCTTCGGCGAGCCGACGCGGCCGGTCTCGCCGGTCGAATACGGCGGCATCTCGTAGTTGTGCATGTAGCGCTTCGTCTGCGGGCCGCTCAGCGCGTCGATCTGCTGCTCCATCTTGAGCATGTTGAGCGTCGTGACGCCGAGGATCTGCGTCTCGCCGCGCTGGAACAGCGCCGAGCCGTGCACGCGCGGCACGATGCCCACTTCGGCGGACAACGTACGGATGTCGCGCAGGCCTCGGCCGTCGATGCGATAGTCCTGCGTGAGGATGCGGCGGCGCACGATCTGGCGCTGCAGCTCCTTGAACGCGTTGCCGAGCTCCTTCTCCTTCTCCGCGTCGTCCATGTCGGTGAACTCGAGCGCGAGCGTGTCGCGGACCTTCTGCTTGATCTCGGAGATGCGCTCCTGACGCGGCAGCTTTTCGGCGATCGACAGCGCCTCGTCGAGGTCCGCGTGCGCGATCTCGTCGACGCGGTTGTAGATCTCCTCGGTGAACTCCGGGAAGAGCGGGAAGTCGCGCGTCTCCTTCGCGGCGATCTTCTTGAGCTCGTTCTGCGCGTCGCACAGCACCTTGATGAACGGCTTGGCGGCTTCGAGGCCGCCGGCCACGACCTCCTCGTCCGGCTTCATCTGGCCCTCGTCGTGGATGAGGCTCCACGCGTTCTTGCCGGCGCCCGCCTCGATCATCGCGATCGCGACGTCGCCGTTCTCGACGACGCGTCCGGCGACGACGATCTCGAAGACGGCGCGTTCGCGTTCGCTCCAGCGCGGGAACGCGACCCACTGTCCGTCGATGAGCGCGAGGCGCACACCGCCGACCGGGCCGGCGAACGGCAGACCGGAGATCAGCGTCGACGCCGATGCGGCGTTGAGCGCGATCATGTCATACGAATCCTCCGGGTTTACCGCGAGGATCGTCTCGACGACCTGCACCTCGTTGCGCAGCGTGTGCGGGAAGAGCGGGCGCAGCGGCCGGTCGATGATGCGGCATGCGAGGATCGCCTCGGAGCTCGGACGGCCTTCGCGGCGGAAGAACGAGCCCGGGATCTTGCCGGCGGCGTACATCTTCTCCTCGACGTCAACGGTGAGCGGGAAGAAGTCGTAGTTCTCCTTCGGGGTGCTGCCGGCGGTGGTGGTGGACAGGACCATCGAATCGTCGTCCAGATACGCGGCCACGGCGCCGTCCGCCTGCTGGGCGAGACGACCGGTCTCGAAGCGCATCGTGCGCTTGCCATACGAACCGTTGTCGATGACGGCTTCGACCGCCTTGATTTCGGGACCCTCCATAGGGTTCCTCCTTTGTGTTCTGTTGTTACTTCTGTTCTGCAAACATCCTCGTCGGGCCACGGATGACTGCCCGTGACCGTGATTGATTATGTTGTCCGCGGGTGTTTCGCCCCACGCGCCCCGCGGTTCATCAGCCTGACGAACCCCGGGCCTCTTTCGGGATCCGGACCTCTCCCGGTCCGGTCTCCGCCAGTGTCTCATTGTAATACCGCCGGCCCTTGTTCATCCCTCTATGCTGCCGGCCATACCGCCGCGCGCCCGTATCGTCGCATCGTCTCCCGTCGCGCGCTCCATACAAAAAACCCGAGCCGGCCTCGGCCGGACTCGGGCGGACGTTTGGATTATCGGCGCAGACCCAGGCGCTCGATGAGCGAACGGTAACGGTTGATGTCCACGTTCTTGAGATAGTCGAGCAGGCGACGACGGTCACCGACCATGAGCAGCAGACCACGACGGGAGTGGTGATCGTGCTTGTGCTCCTTGAGGTGCTCGGTCAGGTCGGCGATGCGCTTGGTGAGCAGCGCGACCTGGACCTCCGGGGAGCCGGTGTCACCTTCATGGGTAGCGTACTTAGCGATGATGTCCTGCTTTTCTTCAGCCGTCAGTGCCACGGCATCCTCCTTGTAGACTGCGCGGTGCTGCCGGCCCGATGCCGGTGCGCTCTCCATCCGCGGGCGAAACACGCCAATCGGCCACTATACAGACGCCCCGCGACGGCGCGGCGACGACGCGGCGCGCCACCCCCGGCCCGCGCACATATGCGCGCCGCGGTCCACAATGTGGCCTTTTTGTTCGCCCAAGGTGGAAGCGAACCTTCCGATCAACGGCGGCGCAACAGTCGCGCCCCACAATGTTCGGCGAACATCATCGTCCGCGACGCCGCCGGCGGCGCATGCGGAGGGCATCCGCGACGCGGCCGGCGCGAACGGGCGAGCAGGAGAGAGAGGAAGCAGATATGGGTACGGTCACGAAGGTCGGCATCGTCGGCATGGGGCATGTGGGCGCGCACGTCGCGAACAGCCTCGTGCTGCAGGGCATCGCCGACGAGCTGTACATGACGGAGCAGTGCTCCGGCGACGAGGACCACAGCGCCAAGCTCGCGGCGGAGGTGCAGGACCTCGGCGATTCGCTCGCGTTCTGCCCGCACAACGTCGCACTCGTCAACTGCGGCGACGACTACGGCCGGCTCGCCGAATGCGACGTCATCGTCAACGCCGCCGGCAAGGTCAGCCTCGCGAGCGAGGATCGCGACGGCGAGCTGTTCTACACGACCGACACGGCGAGGAAGTTCATCAAGCCGATCGCCGACGCCGGATTCGACGGCGTCTGGGTGAGCATCGCGAACCCCTGCGACGTCGTCGCCACCGAGATCTGGAAACTCTCCGGCATCGACCCACGCCATGTCATCGGCACCGGCACGGCGCTCGACTCGAGCCGCCTCAAGTACGCGCTCTCGCGCGCGACCGGCTACGACCAGCATTCGATCTGCGCCTATATGCTCGGCGAGCACGGCAGCAGCATGTTCGCCGCATGGAGCGCCGTGAACTTCGGAGGCAAGCCGCTCGCCCAGCTCAAGCGCGAACAGCCGGAACGCTTCGGTTTCGACGAGGCCGAGGTCGAGGAGGCCGCCCGGCACGGCGGCTACGTGACCTACGCCGGCAAGCACTGCACCGAGTTCGCCGTCGCCGACGCCGCATGCCGCATCGTGCGCGCCGTCGTCTCGAACGAGCATTACATCACGCCGTGTTCGACGCTGATGACCGGCGACTACGGCGAGGAGGGGTTCTTCACGTCGCTGCCGTGCGTCATCGGCGCCGACGGCGTCGAGGAGGTCATGCACTTCGACCTGTCGGACGCCGAGCTCGCCGAGTTCCATGCGAGCTGCGCGCATGTCAAGGAGAATCTGGAACGCGTCGGCCTGCGCTGACGCGCGCTTGCCCTGCGCATATGCGGACGGCGTCCCGCGACGAAGGGCACGCCGTCCGCATATGCGCGGGGCAAGCGCGCGATCAGACGATCGTCAGCATGCCGCCGAACATCACGATGAGCAGCGCGACCACCTCGAAGACGAGCCACAGCAGCATCGACGTCCACACATGGGTGAGCACGTTGAGCGGCGAATCCTTCCTGATGGCGACGAGCAACCCCACCCAGACGACGGCGAAGACGGCGAGCGCGATCGACGCGGCGATGATGCCGAGGTTCGCTGCGTTCGCGATGCGCGCGGAATCGCCGTACATGACGTAGGTCGAATGCCAGAAGTCGAATTTGAGCAGCGATACGCCCGAGATGAACTGTTCGCCGCACAGGAACACGACGAAGGACGCGAACCACGGGATCTTGCGACGCTCCACGATCATCATCGCGAGCGACACGAACGCGAACAACGTGACGGCCCACGCCACGAGCGCGATGCCGCGCGGGTCGACGTTCGCGAACCGCTGCACGATCTGCGCCGTGTGCCGCACCGCGAACGTGCGTCCGGCCCAGTACGGGAACACGAGCGCCGCGAGCGCGAGGATGCAGCAGAACGCCCAGCGCACCGGATGCGACTGGCTGCGTTCGATGTCGGCGAGCGACACGTCCGATTCGGGAATCGTCGCCTGCGGATGCTTCGAGACGCGGTTCTCCTGCATCTCCTGCCCGCTGCGCGGTGTCGTGGGCGTGGGGCGCGGCTCGGCGTCGAGCCTCGCGACCTCCCGTTCGTCGGCGTCCGCCATCGGTGACCTCCCGTCTCCCGCCCGCGCCCACGACGCGCGCCGTCTGTACATGCCAGTTTCAGCATACGTACGCCGCCCTACCGCCGTATGCGTGGCATGCGACGGGCGTGCCCCCGGTTCCGTCCCGATCCGTCGGCCCCGACGACGCCCCGACCCGCCAACCGACCCATTACCGTCCCGTTCCATCGACGCCGTTGACGCCCCGGCCCGCAGCGTCCCACTCCATCGACCTGGCCGACGGACTCTCCCCCAACCCAGCCTGTTCCCGACCCAATCCATCGACCTCGCCGACGCCCCGACCCGCAGCGTCCCATCCCATCGACCCGGCCGACGATTCCACCCGCAAAACGGACCGTCCGCGGGTCGACCCGTCGACTCCACCGACGGTTCGACCCGCCAACCGGCTTCGTCGCCCGGCGCCGTGTAGCATTCGCGGTATGCACACGTTGTATGACACGCTGGCCGCACTGCATATCGATGTCGACGAGGTCGAGCATGAAGCTGTGACGACCGTCGAGGCCGCGCAGTTCGTCAAGACGCTCATCGACGGCGTCGGCGTCAAGAACCTGCTGCTGCGCGACACGCACGACGCCTACTATCTCGTCATGCTCGACGAGGGCAAACGCGCCGACCTCAAGGAACTCGCGAGCACCGTGCACAGCGGACGGCTGAGTTTCGCGAACGCCGAACAGCTGCATGACGTGCTCGGTCTCGAACCGGGTGGCGTCACGCCGCTCGTCGTCATCAACGACGCCGATCAGGCGGTGACCGTGCTCATCGACCGCACGCTCGCCGGCAACCGTCTGCTCGTGCATCCGTTGACGAACACGAGGACGATGGCGATCGACTGCGACGATCTGATCCGTTTTCTCGACGCGACCGATCACACGCCGACGCTGTTCTGACGCCGTCGCCGTCCGATTCCACCGACCGACCCGATGGCCCCGGACGCGGGCCCGCTCTGTTCCGTCCCAATCCGCCGACGACATGCGAAAGGCCGCAGACCCGTGAGGATCTGCGGCCTTTCCACTGGAGCGGATGACGGGAATCGAACCCGCGTAATCAGTTTGGAAGACTGAGGCTCTACCATTGAGCTACATCCGCGTGCCGCCCGGAACACCGTTCCGGACAACGTGTGCCATTATACACAACGCCGCGCCAACCGCAAATCGCCCGTATCACGCCGATGGCACACCGACGTGCATGCCGCGCGCGGTCGCATCACGACTGCGGGCCACCGCCGTCGTGATGCGGCCGCGTCCCGCACGACCCGACCCCGCTATTGCGCGCACAGCATGACGACGGCCGACGCGATGCCGCCGTCGTGCGAGATCGACACGAACCATCGCAGATCCGGCTCCGGTTCCATGCCGCCGCGCACATGCGCACCGACCGATATGCGCAACCGGCTTTCGACGTCGCCGCCGAGCACGATGCGCGGGCTGCCGTTCGCCTCGCTGAGCACCTCGATGGCCGCCCACGGCGTATCGTCGAGCGTATAGGGGGGAGCCGCCGCGCCGAGCGCCTCGCACCACGCCTTGACGACCGATTCCTTGGCGGCCCATCTGCCCGCGAGATGCACGGCCTCGCCGTCATGCTTGCGCTCGGCGCGCATCCGCACCTGGCGCAGTTCACGCGCCGAGAACAGCGCGCGCATCCGTGATCCGGGGATGGCGAGCTGTTCCTCGAACGCCCGCACATCCACCACATCATGTCCGACGCCCAGCATCATCATCGCCGCGGCCTCCTTATCATCGTCATCCGCCGCAACCCGCGCTACGCCGCGAAGAACCCGTCGGCGCCGAGGCGTGCGTCCGGGTCGAGCAGCATCGCCTTCTCGACCTCATGCGCGTCGTAGCCGCGTCCGTCCTCGTGGAACCGGCGGTCGTCGATCGGCTCGTAGAGCGCCGCGCGCCCCATCATGCCCTCCTCGAACCTGCGCCGGCCGGCCGCGAGTCGTTCGTTCGCGCGCGAGCGCCACGCCGCGAGCGCCTCGGCGCCGTGCGCGTGCTCGACGGCCGCCTCGAAAGCGCCCGGATGCACGATCGCCGCGAATCCGGAGACGTGTCCGAAGCCGAGCGACGTCGCGAGCGCCGCCTTCACGGTCCTGCGCGAGCCGATCGCGAGCGGCGTGCGCAGCCACACCATGTAGTCGTCGCGCGCGAGCTTCGGGTCGACGCATTCGAGCGCCGCGTTCGCCGGCACGACGCCGGAGCGGAACAGCTGCGTGATGCCGTTGATCTGGAACACGCACGCGCCGCCCTTCGCATGTCCGGTCAGCGACTTCTGCGAGATGACGAACAGCGGGTTGCCTTCCGCGCGTCCGATCGCGTGGGCGAGCGTGTTGTGCAGTTCCGACTCGTTCGGATCGTTCGCGTTCGTCGATGTGTCGTGCTTGGAGACCACGGCGATGTCGTCCGGCGTGACGCCGAGCGCCGCGAGGTCGCGCACGAGCTTCGACGAGCGGCCGCCCATGCCGGCGGCGAGCGCGCCGAGGCCGGGCGCCGGGATCGACGTGTGCGCGCCGTCGGCGTAGGAGTGCACGAAGCCGATGACGCCGGCGACCGGCAGTCCCAGTCGCAGCGCGATGTCGCCGCGCGTGAGCAGCACGGTGCCGCCGCCCTGCGATTCGACGAAGCCGCCGCGACGCCGGTCGTTCGCCCGCGAGAAGAACCGCGGCTCGATGCCCTTGTCGAGCATCTCGCGCGAGTTCGCCGTCGCATTCATGTTGCCGAATCCGATGACCGATTCGACGCCGATGTCGTCGATCGCGCCGGTGACGACGAAGTCGGCCTTGCCGAGCGCGATCTTGTCGGCGCCCTCCTCGAGCGAGACGGCGGCCGTCGCGCATGCGGACACCGGCTGCACCATGTTGCCGTAGCCGCCGATGTAGCTTTGCATGACGTGCGCGGCGACGACGTTCGGCAGCGCCTCCTGCAGGATGTCGGTCGGGATCTCGTGGCCGAGGAAGCGGTCGAGGTACAGCTTGCGCATCGAGGCCATGCCGCCGAAGCCAGTGCCCTGCGTGCTCGCGACCATCGACGGGTGCACGGCTTGCAGGATCTCGGTCGGCGTGAAGCCGGCGGACAGGTAGGCGTCGACGGTCGTCACGATGTTCCACAGCGCGATCGGGTCCACGTCGCCGACCATCGAGGCGGGGATGCCCCACTTCGTCGGGTCGAAGCCGTCCGGGAACTGGCCGCCGACGGTGCGCGTCATCGTCGCGCGCCGCGGCACGCGGATCATCGATCCGGCGTGGCGCGTCACCGTCCATTCGCCGCTTTCGTCGTCGGGCATGATCGACGTGTGCCCGGCGTCCATCGCGATGTATTCGTCGGCGATCGCGCGCGTCGGCACGCTGAAGCTGACGTCGTGGTCGAGGTAGACCTCGGCCTCCTCCTCGTCGGTGCCGTCGCGGTAGTCGGAGCCCATGCCGGCCGCGAAGGGGCGCACGCCGGATTTGGCGACGACCTCGTCGTGGTAGCGTTCGGCGATGTCGGATTCCGGCACGAGGTTGCCGTCAGCGTCGTACCAGCCCGGCTTGGGCGAGTCCGCCCAGCTGAGCAGCCCCATGTTCCAGGCGAGTTCGAGCACGGCGCCTGCGGACAGGTCGACGTCGCCGTCCGCGTGGATGCCGAGTTCGGCCTCGGCGCGCGTGCGTCCCGAACCCCACGGGCCGAGTTCGCCGATCGAGACGATGACGATCTCGTCCTCGGGTCGCGCGCTCACCCGTTCCCAGTCGGCGAGGTCGACGGCCGCCTGCTTCGGCACGTGCGGACTCGGCAGCGCCTTGACCTGCACGTCGTCGGCGGCGTCGGCCTCCGCCTCGGCCATGTCGAGCGCGGCGTCGGCGAGCGCTTCGGCGCGCAGCGCCTTGATGTCGATCGGCTCTGCGCCGAGGCCGCCGGTCAGGTCGACGTCGAGCGGCGCGACGGCGGCTTTGTCCCGTGCCTCCGCCGTCGTCAGCTTGAGCAGTTCGGCGGCGATCTGTTCGGTGGAATACGTCGTCAGTCCGTGGCGTTCGACGACGGCGACGAGCGGGTCGTTGCCTCCCATGAGCCCGGTGCCGCGCACCCAGCCGATCTTCGGATGCGCGAAGGTGACGCGGTCCGACCATGCGCGTTCGCTGCGGGCGCGGTTGACGATCGCGTCGAAGGCCGACTTGACCTCGCCGTACGCGCCGTCGCCGCCGAAGACGCCGCGGTTGGGCGAACCGGGCAGCACGACGTGCAGCCGGTGGCGCACGTCGGTGTCGGCGCCGAGGGCCGCGAAGCCGGCGATCGCGCGTTCGACGCCCCACAGCATCAGACGCGCCTGCGATTCGAACAACGCGCCGGAATCGGCGAGCGAGCCATGCACCGGCGGCGCCGCGAACGGGAAGAACAGGTCCGGCTCGTAGGCCGGCTTGAGCTCCGTCGTCGTCGCGCCGTTCGTCTTCTTCTGCACATGGCCGACCCAGTCGACGAGCGCGTCCACATCCCGGTACGACGACAGGTTCGCCGGCACGAGCCACAGTTTCGCGTCGCCGCGCGCATGCTCGCGGTAGCTGCGCTGCGCCCACGCCTTGACCGACGGCTTGAAGCTGTGCGACGTCGCGATGACGGTCGCGCCGCCTTCGAGCAGCCCATTGACGACCTGCGCGGCGATCGAGTTCGGCGCGACACCGGTGACGACGGCCACCTGGGCGTCGTGGTCGAGCGTGACGTCGGCCTTGTCGGCCGCCGCCTGCCGTGCGATCTCGCCGTAGCGTGCGGCGAGCGCGGCGTCCTCGACGTGCGCGGCGTACCATGCCGCCTGCTTGGCGACGGCGTCGCCGGCC
>NZ_MVOG01000030.1 GCF_002286915.1 Bifidobacterium italicum
CGATCCGCTCAATCCGGACACGGACGGCGACGGCGTTTCGGACGGTGACGAGGTCACCGGCGCGAAGAACGACGGCAAGCCGACCGATCCGAACAGCGACGACACCGATAAGGATGGCGTCAAGGACGGTGACGAGATCAAGGACGGCACCGATCCGACGAAGCCCGACACGGACGGCGACGGCCTGCCCGATGGCGAGGAGAAGAAGATCGGCACGGATCCGACGAAGCCGGACACCGATGGTGACGGCATCTCGGACGGTGACGAGGTGAACGGTACGAAGAACCCGTTCCCCGACGGCAAGCATGATCCCGACGGCAAGCCCGGCAACACCGATCCGCTCAATCCGGACACGGACGGCGACGGCGTTTCGGACGGTGACGAGGTCACCGGCGCGAAGAACGACGGCAAGCCGACCGATCCGAACAGCGACGACACCGATAAGGATGGCGTCAAGGACGGTGACGAGATCAAGAACGGCACCGATCCGCTTGATCCGAATGACCCGGGCAAGAAGTCCGTCGATCAGCCCAAGGGCGCCAACCGCGCCTCGACCGCACAGCTGAGCCAGACCGGTTCCAGCATCATCGCCTTGGCCATCACGGCCATTGTGCTGATGCTCGCCGGTGTGGGCGTGCTCGTGTTCCGCAAGCGCGGCAACAAGTGAATGACCGCCGATTCCAGTCACTGAGACTGGAATCGGTCTCATTCACCGTGCTGGGCAGCCAGCCGGCAGTGGCCATCGTCCTCACGGATGTGCGCCGCTGTCTGTTGGCTGTCCCTCTATATCTCATCTTTTATTCGCCTCACTCATCACGAACTCATTCGACAGTCTTCTTATCCGAACACCGTCGCTCCGGCGCAATGGCGTGCCGCGGGGAATCGACGGACCCATCGTAAGGCATCCAAATGAAACAAATACGCAAGGCCTTTCCCGCCCTTGTCGGCCTCGTCACGGTCACCGCGCTGCTCACGGCGCCGCTGATGGCCGTTGCCGACGACGCATCGGCATCGACGAACAGCCAGCCGCAGTTGTGGTATGCACAGCCGGCATCCGAGACCGCATTGCGGCATAAACCCGGCAACAACGTGTCCGATGCGGACAACCAGTGGCAGCAGACGACGCTGCCGATCGGCAACGGTCGGCTCGGCGGCACCGTGTGGGGCGAAGTCAGCAGGGAACGCATCACCTTCAACGAGGAGACGCTGTGGACCGGCGGCCCAGGCAGCAACCCCGATTACAACGGTGGCAACAACGAGGCAAAAGGCCGTGACGGCGCGACGCTGCGCGCATTGAACGCCGAACTCGAACAAGGCTCCGATCTCGTCAACCCGGCCGACCTCACTGGCGGCGAGGACGCCGCCCAGCAAGGCTCCTACCAGAATTGGGGGGAGATCGACGTCGACTATGGATTCAAGGACGCCGCACACTCCTCCTACCGCCGCGGTCTCGACCTCTCCTCAGGCATCGCTGACGTCTCCTTCGTGCATGACGGCACGACGTACACGCGTGAATACTTCGCATCCCACCCCGATCATGTGATGGTCGGCAGGCTGACGGCGGACAAGCCGCAGGCGCTGACGCTCGACCTCGGCATGACGACGAACCAATTCAGCAAACGCAGCGAGACAAAGACCGTCGACGACGCGACGCTCATCGTGCGTGGCGCGCTCGGCAACAACGGACTCAACTACGACGCGCAGATCAAGGTGGTGGCCGACGGCGGCAGCGTCGCTGCGGCGGCCGACGGCACGAGCCTGCATATCACGGGTGCCGACGCCGTGACCTTCTACGTAGCCGCCGCCACCGACTATCAGCAGTCCTATCCGGCATACCGCACCGGCGAAAGCGCGGATGCGCTCGACAAGCGCGTCCGGGGCACGCTCGATGCGGCGGCTGCGCGCGGCTATGATGCCGTACGCGCCGACCATGTCGCCGACCATAGTGCGCTTTTCGATCGTGTGCGGTTGCAGCTCGGCGCGCCTGTCGATTATGCGGCGATACCCACGGACGCATTGCTGGACGCCTACAGCGACGGCAGCGCCTCGGACGCTCAGCGACGTGCGCTTGAGATGCTCGTCTATCAGTATGGACGCTATCTCGCAATCGGCTCGTCGCGTGAGGACAGCCAGCTGCCATCGAACCTGCAGGGCATCTGGTCATCGACCGCTGACGACAACGCGCACGGCAAGACACCATGGGGCTCCGACTTCCACATGAACGTGAACCTCCAGATGAACTACTGGCCGATCTATTCATCCAATCTCGCCGAACTCTCACAGCCGCTCATCTCCTACGCGCAGGGACTCGTCGAGCCGGGCCGCGTCACCGCGAAGACCTATGCGGGAGCCGTCACGCCGGTCGGGACGCCGATCGGCGCAGGCAACGGTTTCATGGCGCATACCGAGAACACGGCCTACGGATGGACGACGCCGGGCGCCGAATTCTCCTGGGGATGGAGCCCGGCTGCGATGCCGTGGTTGCTGCAGAACGTCTATGAGGCCTACGAATACGGCGGCGATCTCGACCAGCTGCGCGACGTCATCTACCCGCTGCTCAAGGAGGAATCAAGCCTGTACATCGACTTCATGCTGCACCGCTCTGCGCAGAAGGTCTCCGACGGTTCAAACCGCCTGACGACAGGCGTCGCATACTCGCCGGAACACGGTCCGCAGGGCACTGACGGCAACACCTATGAGAGCTCCCTCGTCTGGCAGCTGCTGCATGACTCGATCGAGGCCGCGCGGACGCTGAAGACCGATGATGCGCTCATCGGCTCGACCGAGCACTGCACGGCGGATAATTGGGTAAAGGATCAGGAAGGCCGCTTCGTCGACGCGCAGGCAAACCGTTCATGGTCGTGCGCCGTCAGCCTGCTCAAACCAATCGAGGTCGGCGAGAGCGGTCAGATCAAGGAATGGTATTTCGAAGGCGCGCTCGGCAAAAAAGCCGACGGCACCGACATCCCCGCATATGAACTGCATCACCGGCATATGTCGCATCTGCTTGGCCTGTTCCCCGGCGATCTGATCACGATCGACAACGCCGCCTACATGGAGGCCGCGAAGACCTCGATGCTGCAGCGCGGCGACGACAGCACCGGCTGGGGCGTCGGCCAGCGCATCAATGCGTGGGCACGCACCGGCGACGGCGACCATGCGCATCGTCTGATCGAACAACAGCTGAAGAACGCAATGTATGCGAATCTCTTCGATGTGCATCCTCCTTTCCAGATCGATGGCAACTTCGGCAACACCTCCGGCGTCGATGAGATGCTGATGCAGTCGAATTCGACCTTCGTCGCCGATGATGGCGCGACCTACGCCAACTATGTGAACGTGTTGCCGGCGTTGCCGTCCGCATGGGCCGGGGAGGGTCAGGTGCGGGGCCTTGTGGCGCGCGGCGGCTTCGTCGTCGACATCGATTGGGCGCAGGGCCGCACATCGCGCACGCATCTGCTGTCGCGCAACGGTGGCGCAGCCGCGTTGAAGCTCACGGCCGGAGGCGCCGCCGACTACACGGTGGTCGACGCGAAGGGCGCCGCCGTACCGCACCGGTATGTGACGAATCGCGATGGCACGACGTTGCTCGTGTTCGACACGACGGCCGGCGCCAACTACACGGTCCTGCCGTCGAGCGAGGTCCCGCCGACGCCCGGCGACGCGATAGACGAACCTGCGAAGCCAGGCATCCAGGACGGCGGCGGCAAGGACGTCGCAGGAAAGGACAAGACCATCGCGAAGCAGCCGGATAAGGCAAAACAGCCTGTGAAGACCAGCTCCGGACTGTCCGCATCCGCGGATGTCGCCGACACCGGTTCGTCGGCGGCTCCGGTCGCGCTTGCCGCGCTCGTGGCGTTCGTATCGGCGGCTGCGCTGCTCGGCTGCATGCGGTTGCGGCGCATTCGATGACGCCATGCTGTGATCGTTGAGCGCAGCGGGCCGGGCGACCTTCCGTGACAGGGTCGTCCGGCCCCGCTGCCCTCAACGCTTCAGAACTCAGATGATGCCCGATGAGATGTCATGGTCGAGCAGCCACTGGCGCAGGTCGGCGAATTCGGGAAGGCTCACCGCATGGTCGAGGCCGCGGTATTCGTGCGCGGTGAGCCATGTGTACTCCTCGAGCCATGCGAGCGTCTCGTAGATGTCGTACTTCGGCACGACGGTGTCCGCCGAACCGTAGCCGTAGAAGGTCGGGATGTTGAGTTCGAGCAGCCGTTCGTCGGCCGGATGGGCGGCCTCGACGGCGCCCGGCGCGAGGAACCCGGACAGGCTGATCGCCGCGCGGTAGCGCTCGGGGTGCACGCGCAGCAGCTGGATCGCCAGCATGCCGCCCTGCGAGAAGCCGATCGGCACGACGTCGCGGCCGGTGTCGACCTTCGCCATCACCCAGTCGTCGATCGCCGTGGCCGCCGCGAAGGCGTCGCGGTCGAGGTCCTCGCCGACCGGGATCGCGTCATGCAGCCACGAGTACGCCCCCGGTTGCATGGGCGACGCCTCCTGCAGCACGAGCGGCGCACGCAGCGAGACGTAATCGTTGTAGGGGGCCACATAGCGCATCATGTCGGCCAGGTCGTCCTCGTTGGAACCCCAGCCGTGCAGGCACAGGAACAGCGGACGGCCGCCGGCGGCGGTGGCGCCGTCGCGCGACGTGCGCGCGGCGGTGACGGTGAGCGGATCGCCGAAACGGCCGGGAACGACCGTCGACGGGCGGCCGACGAGGGCGCCGCGGGCTTCGGATGCATCAGTCATACCGCCAATATACGCGTATCGTGCGCGCCCCGTCGCGCTCGTATGCGCGAATCAGCCGACCGCGGGACGGTCGTTCGGGCATCATCGATGCGTCGGCGTACGCAATTACACTGAATCCAGCATGACCATGCGCATACGGCCATGGCATGGGAACCGATCCGTCACGAAGGAGATGCCCTTAAGATGCTGCTGTCCGATCGCGATATCCTCGCCGCGCAGGCCGAGGGCCATATCTCGCTCGATCCGTGGACGCCTGAAATGGTGCAGCCCGCATCGATCGACGTGCGTCTCGACCGTTTCTTCCGTCTGTTCAACAACCATGCGTACACCTATGTGGATCCGGCGGAGAACCAGGGTGAGCTCACCGAGCAGTTCGAGGTCGAACCCGACGAGCCGTGGATCCTGCATCCGGGCGAGTTCGCGCTCGGCTCGACATGGGAGTACGTCAAGCTCGACGCGACGCTCGCCGCGCGCCTCGAAGGCAAGAGCTCGCTCGGCCGTCTCGGCATCCTGACGCATTCGACGGCCGGTTTCATCGATCCCGGCTTCGAAGGCCACATCACACTCGAGCTGTCCAATGTCTCGACGTTGCCGGTGAAGCTGTGGCCGGGCATGAAGATCGGGCAGATGTGCTTCTTCCAGTTGAGCTCGCCGGCCGAGCATCCCTACGGCTCGTCGACGACCGGCTCCCACTATCAGGGACAGCGCGGCCCGACGCCGTCGCGCTCCTATGTGAACTTCTACCGCGCGCAGATCACCGACTAGTGGTCGGCGCCCACGAACGTGCCCGTCGCGGCGTTCCCGTTATGTGCTGCGGATGTGCCCGCGCCGCCCGCACGTCCGCATGAGATGAAGAGAGGCTGACGACCAATGGCGAACAATTCCAACCCTTCCAATTCCGATCTGCAGTTCCCGAGCGATCCCGCCGGCGACATCGACCCCAGTCTGCAGCCGGTCGACGAACGCGTCGACAGCGCCGCGCTGCGCTTCCCGTCCTTCGACGATGCGCCGACGCCGAAGCATGGCCCATCGCGTGCACGGACCACGGCGTCCACGCAGCCGTCGACGTCTGAGCCTTCGTCGCCGACCGCATCCGCAGATGCCGCGCCGACGTCGCCGGCGCAGCCGCAGGCGGCCGCCGCACGCGCCGAGACGCAGGCGATGCCGACCTTCACATTCGCGAATTCGAACACCGAGGCGCCGATGCAGGCGATGCCGGCGTCCGCTCCGTCGGCGCTGGACGACGACGCGGCTTCCGATGATTTCAACGTGCCAGTGTGGGGCGCTGCCGAAGGGAGCGCCGCTGCCGCCGATGACGAGCAGACCGAGCTGTTCCCGCCGGCGCCGACCCCCACGTCGGTCAACACCCATACGCAGGTGATGCAGGACGGCGCGACGACGGCGACATTGCCGCCGATCACCCCGCACGCCGGGCCGCGGGACGGTGCCGGCGCCGAAGGCACCCGGGTGCTCGGCAGGACCGCGTCGTCCTATACGAACACCGTCATCAGGCCGACATCCGAAACGGCGCCGGCCTCCTTCGATCCGCTCGAGGAGGTCGCCGATGAGGACGACGGCGCGGAACGGGACCCCGAACCCGACAACGGCCGTCACGGCCGCGGCCACGGCGCGCAGGCCGGCTCCGGCAAGAAGAGGATCGTCATCGCCGTCATCGCCGCGCTCATCGTCGTCGCGCTCATCGTCGTCGGCGTCGTGCTGTGGCAGCGCGGCAAATCGGCCGACGCGAAGGATGCGGCGCTCGCTTCGTGCCGGCGTTCGCAGCAGCTCGTCCAGACCGTGTCGGCGACGCTCGACAAGGAGGTGAAGGCGGACGGCTCGCTCGCGTCGACGTCGCAGGACGCCGTCGCCGACGCGTCGACGGTCACGAAGTTCGCCGACGCGCTGCAGCAGGCGACGGCGCTGCAGAAGGACACGCAGGGCGTCGACCAGATGTGCGCGACGTCGCTCTCGCAGCCGGCGCTCGAACAGGCGGCGCGCAAGCTCGACGCGCAGGCCACGCAGATCGAGGACGCGACGAAGTCGCTCAGGGACGCCGCCTCCGCCGTCAACGCGTCGAAGGACGCGCGCACGAAGTCGGACGGCGTCAGGAAGGACTTGCAGTCGGCGATCGACGAGGCGCAGACGCTCTACGACGAATCGGCCGGACTCGTCGTCGACGAGGCGACGCGCGAGGCGCTGCAGCAGGCGATTGACGATGCGAAGAAGGCGGTCTCCGATGCCGGACTCACGCAGGAGGCCGCCGACAAGGCGCGTGACGCGCTGCGTGCGGCCGGCGACACGGTGCGCGCCTCCGAGGATGCGCTGACGGCGGCGAACGCGGCCGCCGCCGAGGCGCAGCGCCAGCAGGAGCTGCAGAACGCGACGAACGGCACGCAGCAGCAGCCGGGACTCAACGGCGCCGGCGATGCGACCGGCACCGTCAACGGCGGCACCGGCGATGCGACCGGTACGACGACCGGCGGCGACACGACCGGCGTGCCGACCGTGCCGACCGTGCCGTCAACCGGCGACACCGGTACGACGACGGTGCCCGGCGGCACGACCGGCGGCGCGCTGCAGTAGCCGGCGGCGGCCGTCATCGGCCGCCTAACGGCGCGGGAGGCATACGGAAGCGCATACGGGGCGGCGCCGCCCATGATGGCCGGCGCCGCCCCGCGCGTTCGGGGAAGATCGATCAGAAGTTCGCGTCGGCGGCGACGCTCATCACATAGACGTTCTTGCGCAGCTGCTTCGCCTGCGCGCGTGTGATGTCGCCGTTTTCGAGCATGTCCTGGATGACGCCGAGCTCGATGCCGAAGCTTTCGCGCTTGACGGCGTTGATCCGCGTGGACATCGACGCCGAGTTGCGCATGTTCGGCCGCGACTTGAGCGACGCCTCGGCGCGGCGGTAGTCGAGCAGCATCCCCGAGACGATCTCCGTGTCGTAGGTCGTGCTCGTCATCTCCTCGTACAGCCGGTCGATGACATGGTCGATCGCGTCGGTCTGCAGGTCGCGCATGCTGCCGTACACCTCGTCCTCGCTGAACATCGGCGTGCTGCGGCGGATCCTGTTCGTCGCGCGCCGCGAGACGATGACGGTGCGCCGCTGCAGCGAGTGCACGCGCCCCTTGATCTGCCACAGCACATGCGACGAGTCACGTTCGGTGTGCGTGTGGCGCAGCGTCGTCATGATCTGGTCGAGCAGCCGTTCGCAGGCCTCGACGCGGATGCCGCGCTCATGCGCGTCGATCAGCGGGTCGATGCGCGTCTCGGCGAGCCTGCGTTTGACGTAGTCCTTCTCCCAGTCGAGCGCGGCCAGCTGCAGCTTGGCGCGCGCGTCCGCGTTCGACTCGCCGAGCCGTTTCTTCAGCCGCGTGATGCGCTGCGTGTACGAATTGATGACGGCCATGACGGGAGCGCGGTTCTCGTCGGTCGTCAGTTCGGCGAGCTCCTCGACGGTGCGCCGCAGCACATCGATCGACGCCTCGGTGATCTCGCGGGACTCGGCCGCCGCCTTGTTCGGTGCGATGATCGGCAGCAGGAAGTTCGCGAGCAATAACGTGACGATGATGACGCCGCCGGCGATGAAGATGAGCTCGTCGCGCATCGGGAACCATTCGCCGTTCGCGAGCGTGTAGGGGATCGTGAACATCAGCGACAATGTGATCGTGCCCTTCGCGCCGCCGAAGGTCATGACGGCCGCCGAACGCCAACGTTCCGGCGTCATGCGGCGGCGTTTGCGCGAGTCCTCGGCGCGCGTCAGGCGCAGCATCGCCGACACCCACAGGAAGCGCAGCCCGACGATGACGGCGGCGACGCACAGGATGATCGTCGTCAGCGTCCAGTTGCTGATCGCAGGGTTGTCCCAGCTCGCGCGCATCGCCCCGGGCAGCAGCAGGCCGAGCAGGATGAACACGGCGCCGTTGAGCGAGAACGAGAACACCGACCATACGCTCGACGCGACGATGTTCGTGCGCGCGACGTTCGGGCCGATGCCGGTGCGGTCGAAACGCATCGTCAGGCCGGCGGCGACGACGGCGAGGATGCCGGAGACGTGCACGGCCTCGGCGCCCAGATACAACAGGAACGGCAGGAAAAGCTCGAGCAGGATGCGCGACGTCGTCGTCTCCCAGCCGAGCTGACGCGAGGTCTCGAACAGCCAGTTGGCGACGATGCCGACGACGAGGCCGAACAACGCGCCGCCGAAGAAGGAGACGACGAATTCACCGACCGCCTCGGTCACGCGGAACTGGCCGGTGATGGCCGCCGTGATCGCGAATTGGAAGCCGACGATGCCGGAGGCGTCGTTGAACAACGATTCGCCTTTGAGCACGCCGATCTGACGTTGCGACAGCGAGGCCTCATGGCTCAGCGAGCTGACGGCGACGGCGTCGGTGGGGCCGAGCGCGGCGCCGAGCGCAAGCGCCGCGGCGAGCGTGAACATCGGCCAGATCGCGTGCAGCGTGAATCCGACGACGACCATGATCGCGATCGCCAGTCCGACGGCGAGCGACAGCGACAGCTTCAATGATTTGAGCAGCTGGCTTTTGTTGATCTCATGCGCCTCGAGGTAGAGCAGCGGCGCGATGAACAACACCATGAACAGCTCCGGATCGAGTTCGGTGGCCGGCATGAAGCCCAGCTGCGCCATGAGCACGCCGAGTGCGATCTGCACGAGCGGCGTCGAGATGCGCGGGATGAAGCGGCTCAAGAACGAGGAGAGCAGCACGGCGGCGACAACGCCCAGAATCAGTTCGAAAATCGCCACATTGGTCCTCCTTGGCCCTTTTGCCGTTGCCGTCACGTCACAATCCCCGCGTGGAGCATTCATCAGGGGGATACGGTTCAGCATAGCAAGGGGCGCGTTACCGGCATGTGGCGCATCGTATGATGGGACCGTATCCGAAGAAGTCGCCGAACGACGCAAGGAGCCGCCGATGCCGCTGATGCCGATGGACCGCGCGTCGATGCGCGGATGGATGGGGGATGCGCTCGCGCTCGCCGACGAGGCGGTCGCGCACGGCGACGTGCCGGTCGGCGCGATCGTCGTCGACGCGCACGGCGACGTCGTCGGAGTCGGGCGCAACATGCGCGAGCGGGACGCCGATCCGCTCGCCCATGCCGAGATCCTGGCGATGCGTCAGGCCGCCGGCGCGCGTGACGACTGGAATCTCGAGGACTGCACGCTCATCGTGACGCTCGAGCCGTGCCCGATGTGCGCGGGGGCGTGCCTGCAGACGCATATCGGACGCATCGTCTTCGGCGCATGGGACGCGAAGCTCGGCGCCTGCGGGTCGGTCTGGGACATCCCGCGCGACCCGCATGTGGGCCATGTGCCCGAGGTCGTCGGAGGCGTATGCGAGCGGCCATGCGCGGCCAGACTCGCCGATTTCTTCCGTGCGCGGCGCGCATGAGCCGGCGTCCCCATAGGTTTCGGCGGCCTATTTTCTTGCCGATGGCGCGAACACGCCGACATGTGTCAAGGAATGCGTGAGCTCCTAGGATGATCGTCCATCGCATATCGGCCGCGGCGACGACGCATACGCGGCCCGGATGAAAGGACGGACGATGGCCACGATCATGGATTGCAACGGAACCTCGAGCCGCGGCGAGGCGGTGCGTGTCATCTACCTCGAACGGCGTGACGCCCGCGCGGCCTTCGCGTTCGCGATCGTCGGCGACGAGCTGCCGCGCATTGTGCATTGGGGGCGTCCATTGTCCGATCCGCGCACGCTCGTCTCCTGCGTCGACGCGTTGCGGCCGCAGCGCGTCTCCGGTGCTCTCGACGAGACCGCGTGGCCGAGCGTGCTGCCGACGCAGGCCGAGGCGTGGACGGGTTCGCCGCGTTTCGTCGTGCGCGCCGACGGCGTCGAACTGTATTGCCGATTCGCCGTCACCGATGTGCGAATCGACGATGACGGCGTCGACGTCGCCGCCGAGGACGGCGAGCAGGGCGTGCGGATCGTCTGGCGCTGCGAACTGCGCGACAGCGGCCTCGTGCGGCAGCGGCTGACGGTGATGAACGGGCGCGCCGAGGCGCTCGAGGTCGGACATGTCGAACTCGCGTTCCCGGTGCCCGCCGACATGACCGAGCTGCTGACGACGACCGGCCATCATCTGCGCGAACGTTCGTCGCAGCGCCAGCCGTTCACGATCGGCCGCTTCCAGAAGGCGAGCATGGTCGGTCGTCCCGATTTCGACGCGTCGCTGCTGCTCAACGCCGGACGCCCCGGCTTCGGCTTCACCGACGGCGACGTCTATTCGGTGCATGTCGCCTGGAGCGGCAACTCGCTGATGGCCGCCGAACGTCTGCCGTACACGACCGGCCTGATCGGCGGCGGCGAGGCGCTCGCCGGCGGCGAAATGACATTACCCGCGTACGGCGGCGACGGAGCGGACGGTGCTCTGCAGGACGCCGGCTACACGACGCCATGGCTCTACGGTTCGCACGGCGACGGTCTCAACGAGGTCGCCTCGCGCTTCCACGACGAGCTGCGCGCGACGCATGCACGCCGGCGCGCCGCGCACGGCGTCGCCGACAAGCCGCGACCGGTCATCCTCAACACCTGGGAGGCCGTCTATTTCCGGCATGACTTCGATACGTTGAAGGCGCTCGCCGACAAGGCCGCCGCCAGCGGCGTCGAACGCTTCGTCGTCGACGACGGATGGTTCGGCGACCGCCGCGACGACACGGCCGGTCTCGGCGACTGGCAGATCGCGCAGGACGTGTGGCCCGACGGCGAGCGTTCGCTCAAGGCGCTCGCCGACCATGTGCACGCCAAGGGCATGGAGTTCGGCCTGTGGTTCGAACCGGAGATGGTGAACCCGGATTCGCGGATGTACCGCGGGCATCCCGACTGGGTGCTGCGCCCCACCGCGCACCGTTTGCCGATGCAGGGGCGCAGCCAGCAGGTCGTCGATCTGACGAACCCGGACGCCTACGCCTACGTGTACGGCTGCATGGACGCGCTCGTCGGCGGACTCGGCATCGACTACATCAAATGGGACCACAACAAATATGTGACCGAAGCGGTTTCGCCGCCCACCGGCCGCCCGGCCGTCCACGGGCAGACGCTCGCCGTCTACCGCATCCTCCGTGACCTCAAGGACGCCCATCCGGGCCTCGAGATCGAAAGCTGCTCGTCCGGCGGCGGCCGCGTCGATCTCGCGATCCTCTCGCTCGCCGACCGCATCTGGGCGTCCGATTGTGTCGATCCGGTCGAACGCGCCGACATCCAGCGCTACACGTCGCTGCTCGTGCCGCCCGAGATGATCGGCGAGCACGTCGGCGCAAGCCCCGCCCATTCGACGCACCGCGCGACGAGCCAGCGGATGCGCATGGCAATGGCGTTCTTCGGGCATCTCGGCATTGAATGGAACCTGCTCGAGGAGCCGCAGTCGGCGCTCGACGAACTCGGCGTATGGGTGGACGCCTACAAGCGGCATCGCGACGACTTCGCGCACGGCATCGTCGTGCACGGCGACACCGCCGATCCGGCCGTGCGCGTTGACGGCGTCGTCAGCGCCGACGGGGAGCGCGCCGTCTACCGTTTCACGCAGTTGACGACGTCGCAGACCTATCCGGCCGCGCCGGTGCGGCTGCCGGGCCTCGACCCGGACGCCGACTACCTGATCCGGCCGCTGCCGTGCAACATCGACAGCGGCGAGCCGTTCACATGGATCGGCAACGGGCAGAGCGCGCTCGGCTGGTGGAACGCCGACGGCATCGTCATGAACGGTGCGGCCCTCGCCGCCTTCGGGCTGCGGCCGCCGTCGATCCATCCGGCGAACGCCGTGCTGTTCGCCGCGACGCGCGTCTGATCAGCTGATGAACGCGGCGATCGCGCGGGCGGCCGCCGCGTCCGACCACAGCCTCCAGCTGAACTCGGGGATCGTGAAGGACACCGGCGCCGCCTGGCTGTGCCGGTAGGCGTCGATGCCCTTGCGGATGAACTCGCGGTTCTTCTTCGCGATGAACGAGCTTTCGCCGCTGATGAGCACCTGCGTCGGCATCGCGAGGTTCGAGACGGTCGCGACGAGCACGCCGAGGCGGAAGCAGGTGCGTTCGCCGAGGCGGCGCGCCTGCGGCCTGTTCATGTCGAGATCGTGCGCGAACTCCTCGAAGGACGTCACCCTGCCGATGATGCCCGAATACTCCTCGGCGATCGAGTCGGAGGTCAGGCACTGCGAGCAGCCCACATGCCCGGAGGAGCAGCGCGGTCCCTCCGGGTCGATGAGCACATGGCCGGCCAGGCCGTAGCTTTTGTCCGGATTGTCGATCGGATTGCCCTGATCGGAAAGCGAATAGCCGACGCCGGCGCCCATCGTGATGACGGCGAAGCGCGGAATCCCGATCGCGTCGCCGAACCAGCATTCGTACAGCAGGATCGAATCGAGGTCGTTGAACACCTTCGTCGGGATGCCGGTCGCGCGCTGCACGAGGCCGCCCAGATCCACGGCGGAATCCCAATACAGGAACGGCGCGAAGGTCACGAAACGGTCGTCGTCGATATGGCCGCCGAGCGAGAGCCCGATCGCCGTCGGCGCCGGCATGTCGGGAGCGGCGGCCTCCCGCATCATGCGCGCGATCTGCGCGACGAGCGCATCGGGGGAGCGGTCGGCGATGCCCTCGGTCAGCTCGGCGCCGATCGGGCGGCACATCGTGTTGACCTCGGAGACCGTGATCGCGCCGTCGTGGATGTTGGCGCCGAGGAAGACGTGCTCGTCCTCGCGGATGCGCAGCGCCGTCTGCGGACGTCCGCGCCGGCCGCCCGCGTCGTGGGACGCCACTCCCGCGGGCAGCGTTCCGGTCTGCGCGCCGCCCGCCGGCAGCTCCTCGATGACGCCGTCGTAGATGAGGTCGCTCGTGATGCGCGACAGGGCGCCCTGCGACAGGTTGAAGATCTGCGCGAGCGGCGTGCGCGCGATCGGCCCGTATTGCATGATGCCGCGCGCGACGTCGTGCGTGGCCTGTGACTTGCTGAACCAGTGCGGGAACTCGAGTCGATCCGAATTTGTTTCCATGGGTATATAAATATACGCCGTTTTTCTTGCGCCGTTTTCGGA
The DNA here is from genome assembly GCF_002286915.1 of Bifidobacterium italicum. Taxonomy (GTDB): domain Bacteria; phylum Actinomycetota; class Actinomycetes; order Actinomycetales; family Bifidobacteriaceae; genus Bifidobacterium; species Bifidobacterium italicum. The sequence continues at coordinate 13,819 of NZ_MVOG01000030.1, forward strand.
CGCGCGGGACGGTGGGAATGAAATTCGCGCATCCATACACTGCAAGGTGTCGGCGGACGTGATGGCGCGGCCGTCGGTTGAGGAACAGGAACACGGGAACGGACGAGGGAGTCACGATGACATTCGCAACGAACAGCGGACCGTCGGCGCTGCGGCGGCTGTGGAAAGGAATCGGCGCCGCGGTATGCGCGCTCGCCGTCGGACTGGCGACGGCCGGCTGTGGGGCGTCGAACGCCGACGGGCAGGTCACGCTCGATTTCTTCCAGTTCAAGGCCGAGGCCGCGGACTGGTTCAAGCAGGCGGCCGAGGAATTCGAACGGGACAATCCGGACATCCATATCAACATCAACAATTCCGCGAACGCGCAGACCGATCTGCGCACGCGTTTCGTCAAGGACCGCGTCCCGGACGTCATCACCTTCAACGGAGACTACAGCTTCGGCACCTTCGCGGCGAGCGGCGTCTTCCACGACTTCACCGACGACCCGATCGTCGACGGGCTCAACGAGGGCATGGTGGACATCGCGAAGAACCTCGTGCAGACGACGGATCCCGCGAAGAAGCGGCTGTACGGTCTGCCGTTCGCCGGCAACGCGTCCGGCTACATCTACAACAAGGACCTGTTCCGCAAGGTCGGGCTCGACCCGGACGATCCGCCGAAGACATGGGATGAGTTCACGTCGATGCTGCAGATGTTCCGCGACGCCGGCATTGACCCCGTCCAGGCGACGCTCGCCGACGCGTGGACGACGCAGGCGCCGCTCGCATCGCTCGCCGGAACGCTCGTCCCCGAACGCGAATACACGGATCTGCGCAACGGCACGACGACGTTCAGGCGGATCTGGACGGAACCGGTCGCCAAGGAGATCGAACTGTTCGGCTACGCGGACGGCGAGAAGGGCGTCACCTACCAGCAGGGCACGCAGAACTTCGCGAAGGGCGCCACGGCCATCATTCCGCTCGGCACCTATGCGATCCCGCAGATCACGATGATTAACAAGGACATCGATCTCGGCTTCGCGCAGATGCCGGCGACGAACGACGCCGACGGGCAGATCCTCACGGCCGGCGACGACGTGATGCTGACGATGGGCGCCGACAGCAAGCATCCGGAGCAGGCGATGCGCTTCATCAGGTTCCTGATGAGCAAGGAGCGTCTTGAGGACTACGCGCGGGCGCAGTCGGCGATCACGCCGCTCAAGGAGACCTATTTCGGCAACCCCGCACTCGAGACGGTGCGTCCGTTCTTCGAGAGCAACCGTGTGGCCGATTTCTGCGACCACTACATCCCTTCGTCGATCAACATCGGCGGCTATCTGCAGTCCGCGATTCTGAGCGGCAACGTCAACCAGTTCGTCGATTCGATGCAGAACGAGTGGGACAAGGTGCAGGCCCGCGACTTCCGCGAATGAGACTGCCGAGATTGCAAGGAAAGGAAGGACAGAAATGACTTCGTTGACCAACGCCGATCAGCAGGCGCGCGCGATGGAGGACGTGCTTGCGAACGACATCGACACCCGCCGTTCCCGCAGACCGGCGAGCAAGACGCCGCGCAAGAGGAAGGCTTCGGCGTTCTCCGACCGCAAAGTGGACCACGCCTACTATTGGATGGCCGTGCCGGCCGCGGTGATCTTCGCCGTGTTCCTCTACGTGCCGTTCATCCAAGGCGTGCTGTACTCGTTCACGAACTCGCAGGGCTACGGTGACTACGACTGGATCGGATTCAAGAACTATATGGCGCTGTTCCATGACGGCCGCGTCGGACACGCCTATCTGTTCACGTTCCTGATCGCGATCGCGATCACCGTGCTCATCAATGTGATCGCCTTGTTCCTTTCGGTCGCGCTCAACGGCAAGATCGCATGGAAGAACGGATTCCGCGCGATCTACTTCATCCCGTACACGTTGGCGGTGCTCGTCATCGGCTACGTGTTCAAGTACATCTTCATGCAGCCGCTGCCCGCGCTCGGGAAGGCGCTTGGCATCGGATGGCTAAGCGAATCGCTGCTGACGAGCGAACGCCACGCGTGGATTCCGATCGTCTTCCTCGCCGTGTGGCAGGGCGTCGCCTATTCGGTGCTCATCTACCTCGCCGGTCTGCAGACGGTGGACACCCAGGTCTACGAGGCCGCCGCGATCGACGGCGTCAACGCGTGGCAGAAGTTCTGGAAGATCACGTTCCCGCTGATCGGACCGTTCTTCACGATCAATCTCGTGCTCACGATGAAGAACGCGCTCGGCACCTTCGATCAGGTCGTCGCGCTCACCGACGGCGGTCCGAACTCGAAGACGGAGACGGTGACCTACCTCATCTGGAAGGGCGGCCTCACCGGCGGCGAATACGCCTATCAGACGGCCAACGCCGTGCTGTTCTTCATCGTCCTCGCGATCATCGCGTTCATTCAGCTCAAGTTCTTCAGCAGCAAGGAAAAGGTGTGAGACCATGACCACCGCAACCACCACCATCGCATCCGCATCATCCACACGGCCGTCCGCCGACGCGGCGCATATGAAGTTCCGCAAGGACCGGCGCATCAACTGGTGGCTGACGGCCGTCGTCGCCGTGTTCAGCCTGACGATTCTCGTGCCGTTGTACTTCACCGTCGTCACGGCGCTGAAGACGCCGGCCGAAGCGGGCAGCTTCAGCTTGCCGTCGAGCTGGCAGTGGGGCAACTTCGCCGCCGCGTCGGCGAAGGTCGACTATCCGCGCGCCGCGCTCAATTCGGCGATCATCACCGTGCTCGCCGTCTCGCTCACGCTCGTGACGAACACCTTCGTCGCCTACGCGATCGCGCGCAACATGGACAAGCGGTTCTTCCGCTTCCTCTACTACTTCTTCATCGCCGCGATGTTCGTGCCGTTCCCGGTCGTCATGCTGCCGCTCGCCAAGCAGATGGGTTCGTGGCATCTCGACAACCAGGCCGGCCTAATCATCCTCTACGTCATCCTCGGCCTCGGCACGAACCTGTTCATCGCGACCGGCTTCATCCGTTCGATCCCGGTTTCGCTCGAGGAGGCGGCGCGCATCGACGGCGCCGGCACATGGCGCATCTTCTGGAAGATCATCTTCCCGCTGATGGGGCCGATCAACGCGACGATCGCGATCATGACGGCGCTGTGGGCGTGGAACGACTTCCTGCTGCCGCTCATCATCCTCACCGACCAGAGCAACCAGACGATTCCGCTCGCGCAGTATGTGTTCAGCTCGCAGTTCGCGACGAACTACCCGCAGGCCTTCGCAAGCTATCTGATGGCGATGGCGCCGGTGCTCGTCGTCTACGTCTTCGCCCAGAAGTGGGTCGTCGGCGGCGTCATGCGCGGCGCCGTGAAGTAGCGCCGCGTTCATCGCGCGATGTTCGGCCGCATATCTCGATTGTTCGAAAATGCAATCGAGATATGCGGCCGTCGTATTGGCGGAGGGTGCATATGGACGATGAGGTTGGGCGGTTCTGGTCGGGATTGCGCGCATGGCCGCCGGCGTATGTGCGCATATGTGCCGATGCGCTCCCGCGCGCAGTCGCAGCCCATCCACACACTCGCATAACTCGCTTTTTCATTTGAACGTCCGAGTAATGCGAGCGCAGGCGGAGAGGATATGCATATCGTGGCCTGCGCGAAAAGGTGATGTCGGGGAGGAAGTGTGCTGTAATCATCGTACGATTCGACATCAGCGCGCGAAGGAGCATACATATGACGAGACGACTGCCCGAGGTCACGGAGGTGACCGCACACACGGAATGCGGACCCGCGGGGGAGTGCGCCGCACACATGTTGCCGCTCGAATCGGTCGACGTGCGCGATGACGGCGAACTCGTCGAAGTCGCCGTGCATGCGCAGCTGCCCGTCGGCAATCCGATTCTTGACCATCCGACGTTCCGCGCGACGCGCGCGCTCACGGTGATGTGCGCGCTGCCGATGCCGGGATCGCCGATGCTGTGCCTGTATCAGCACAAGGAATGGTGGATGCGCCCAACATGGGTGAACGGCTTCGCGGACGTGCCGCCGCGCACGCAGATGCTGTTGTGGCGTGCCGCGGACAGTCGGTGGCATCTGCTGCTCGCGGTGAGCGATCGCGCATGCCGTGCCGATATCCGCGGTGTCGAGGGATGTGCGGACGGCGTGGCGATCGACGTGTCGACGAATCAGGTGGGGCATACGACTGTGGAGGGTCTGGCGTTGCTGTATGCGCATGGCGACGACCCGTATACGCTCATCGAACGATGCGCGCGGCGCGCGGCGCAGGCCAACGGCATCGCGATGCGAGACGGGCGTCCGTTCCCGCAGACGCTGCGCGGTCTCGGCTGGTGCACCTGGGATTCGCTCGGCCAGCAGGTGAGCGAGGAGGGCATCCTCGCCAAGATGGAGGAGTTCCGGCGGCTGCGGGTGCCGATCTCCTGGGTGCTCATCGATGACGGCTGGTCGCAGACCGAGGACAACCGCCTGCAAGGGTTCGGGGTGGATTGGACACGGTTCCCCGAAGGTCTTGGCCATACGGTGGAAGTGCTCAAACAGCAGTATGGCGTGGAACATGTCGGCGTATGGCAGGCATTCCAAGGGTATTGGGAAGGTGTGGACCCCGCTTCGGAGGATTGGGCCGATCCCGAGTCCACGAATCCGGTCTTCGAGGTGCTGTCGGGCGTGATCCTGAGGTCATTCGAGCAGTTGCCGAACGGCATGCTGATTCCGTCGCCACGCCATAACGCGGGGTACATGTTCTGGCATCCTTGGGACTGCTGGCTCGCCGAGGATGGCATCGACTTCGTCAAGGTGGATTCGCAGAGTACGATGTCGGTGCTCACACGCGGCATGGAATCGTTTGGTGCGCTGCGCGACCGGCATGCCGTGCTCGACCAGGTTGTTGCAGAGGTATTCGATTCCGCGCTCATCAACTGCATGGGCATGGCGCCCGAGAACTACTGGAGCCGCCCGACGTCGCCGATCACGCGCACAAGCGACGACTTTTTCCCGCGCATCCCCGAGTCGCTGCCCGAACATGCGATCGAGAACGCCTACTGCTCGCTGTTGATGGGCTGCCTCTACCACTGCGACTGGGACATGTTCTGGACGACGCATCCCGACGCGCATGTGCATGCATGGCTGCGGTGGATCAGCGGAGGGCCTATCTATTGTTCCGATGCGCTCGGCGCAACCGATCCGGAGACGTTGCGGCCGTTCTTCGACGAAGGCGGCGTGCTCACCCATCCCGACGGCGTCGGCATGCCCGTCGCGGACAGTCTGCTCGCCGACCCCGTGCATTCCGCCGTTCCCCTCGGCGTCCGCAACACGTTCCACGGCGAGGAGGTGCTGTTGTTCGTCGGATTGAACACTGCGGCCGCCCAGTCCGCACACATTCCCGCCGGCGACTCCGCGTGCTTGGTGCGCAATCTGGAGACGGGCGAATGCACGCAGGTCGGTGCAGGTGAAACGCTCGACATCGAACTGCGGTACGGCGAATACGCCGCGCTTGCCGTGGTCCGTGCATAAATACTTTCCCACACGCCCACAGCGCACGGCGAATGGGAAACTAATTCACCGCCGACTACTATGGTCACATCTGAAAATCGTTGGAATACCAAGCAAAGGAGCCGCAGCCATGACCACACTCAACCGTTCCGCGTTACCCGATTCCGCGCGCACGAACGGCGCCACGCCGAACCCATGGTGGGCGAACGCCGTCGTCTACCAGATCTATCCGCGCAGCTTCCAGGATTCCAACGGCGACGGCATCGGCGACCTCAAAGGCATCACGAGCCGCCTCGACTACATCGCCGACCTCGGCGTCGACGTCATCTGGCTCAGCCCCGTCTACCAGTCCCCGCAGGACGACAACGGCTACGACATCTCCGACTATCAGGCGATCGACCCGATCTTCGGCACGATGGCGGACATGGACGAGCTGCTCGAGCAGGCGCACGCCCGTGGCATCAAAGTGATCATGGACCTCGTCGTCAACCACACCTCCGACGAGCACGCATGGTTCCAGGAGTCGCGCGACCCGGACTCGGACAAGGCGGATTGGTACTGGTGGCGTCCGGCGCGCGAAGGCAAGACGCCCGGCGAACCGGGGGCCGAACCCAACCAGTGGGGCTCGTACTTCGGCGGCTCCGCCTGGCAGTACGACGAACAGCGCGGCGAATACTTCCTGCACCAGTATTCGAAGAAGCAGCCGGATCTCAACTGGGAGAACCCGGCCGTGCGCAAGGCCGTGTACGACATGATGAACTGGTGGATGGACCGCGGCATCGACGGCTTCCGCATGGACGTCATCACGCAGATCTCGAAGGTCGTCGACGCCGACGGCCATCTGCCCGGCGAACCCGGCGGCGCGATCGACGACTACCCGGCGGGCGAGGAAGGCTATTCGTCGCCGTACCCGTTCTGCTCCGACGGCCCGCGCATCGACGAGTTCCTCAAGGAGATGCGTCGCGAGGTCTTCGAAAAGCGCGGCGGCTACATGAACGTCGGCGAAGCGCCGGGCGTCGACGCCGTGCGCAACGAATTCATCACCGACCCGGCGAACAAGGAACTCGACATGCTGTTCCTCTTCGACCACGTCGGCATCGACCAGGGCGACTCGAAGTGGGACATCGTCAAATTCGACGTGCGCCACCTGCGCGAACAGCTTAAGGCGCAGCAGGAGGCCGTGCACGATCGTGGCTGGGCGAGCTTGTTCACCTGCAACCACGACCAGCCGCGTGTCGTCACCCGCTGGGGCGACGACACGAGCGAGGAGATGCGCGCACGCTCGGCGAAGGCCTTCGGCATGCTCGTCCACCTGCATCGCGGCACGCCGTACGTCTATCAGGGCGAGGAACTCGGCATGACCGGTGCGCACTTCACGAAGCTCGACCAGTACCGCGACCTCGAATCGATCAACGCCTACCGTCAGCGCGTCGAAGAGGCGAAGGTGCAGTCGAAGGAATCGATGATGGAGGCGCTCGCGCTCTTCGGGCGTGACAACGCGCGCACGCCGATGCAGTGGGACGGCTCGAAGTACGCGGGATTCATGGCTGCGGACGCGAAGGGCGAGCCGTGGATCTCGGTGAACCCGAACCATGTCGAGATCAACGCGGCCGCGCAGTTCGATGATCCGGACTCCGTGTACTCGTTCTACAAGAGGCTCGTCAACCTGCGGCACAACAGCGCGCTCGTCGCGGCCGGCGCGTGGGAGCTCGTCGACGATGACGACGAGAAGGTCTACGCGTTCACGCGCACGCTCGGCGACGACCGCATGCTTGTCGTGCTTAATCTGAGCGGCAAGCACGCCGAACTGCCGAAGTCGGTGGAGCGGCTGCTCGAGCGCGGCGCCCACGCCGTGCGCGAAGAGGACATCGTGCTGAGCACGATCGACGCGATCCACAGCGCGAAGGCGCTCGAAAACGGCGAGCTGGCCGCCTGGGAGGGCGTCGTCGTCCAACTGTGACGACGCTGACGGTCCACTGATGGTTGGGGACGGTCCAACTGCCGTCCCCAACCATATGAGGTGCCGTTGCCGCTCCTTCCCGACCGAGATGCCTCCGGTATCCGAGGCTGCGTGGTGCAATCCGCCCCCGTCGCGTTCGCTACGTCCCTCCGTGGCGAACGGTCCACGCGCATGTTGCGCCTCTCGTATTCGCTACGGGGAGCCCTAGCGACCTTTTCGCGCGCGGGCTGCACCTGTGACGGTCGCACGGCCACTCCGGCCGTGTCCGTCTCGCCCCTGCGGCCACTAGGCGGACGCGGTGGCCGCGGAACGCGTGCGGAACCCTACAATAACGGCTTATGGAACAAAAAGATGTATTGCAGGCGATGCGGCATGACCATGCCGCCGAACTGAAACTGGCCGCCGAACGACTCGAGGGAACCGCGAAGCATACGCAGCTCATCGCATCCCCGGTGCTGTCCGAAATGACCGGCCACACGATTCTGCTCAAGCCGGAGAACCTGCAGGTCACCGGTTCGTTCAAGATTCGCGGCGCCTACAACAAGATCGCATCTTTGACCGACGACGAGCTCGCCCGCGGCATCGTCACCGCGTCGGCCGGCAACCATGCGCAGGGCGTCGCGTATGCGGCGCGCGAACGCGGCGCGAAGGCGACGATCCTGATGCCGCAGATCACGCCGCCGCTCAAGGTGGACGCCACCAAGGCGTACGGCGCGGACGTCGTGCTGCACGGCGATGTCTTCGATGAGGCCGCCGCCTACGCCATCGAGCTTTCCCAGAACGAGGGCATGACCTACGTGCCGCCCTTCGACGACTACGAGGTGCTGTGCGGACAGGGCACGATCGCGATGGAGATCCTCGAGGATTGCCCCGAGGCCACCGACATCGTCGTGCCGCTCGGCGGCGGCGGCCTGGGCGCGGGCGTCGCGCTCGCCGTCAAGACCTTCCGCCCCGACGTGCGCGTCATCGGCGCCATCCCCGAAGGCTCGCCGGCGTGGCGCAAGTCGCTCGACTCCGGCCGCGTCGTCGCCGCGGACAAGGTCGTCACGTCGGCCGAAGGCGTCGCCGTGCGCCGCCCGGGCGACCTGACGTTCGCGTTGCTCAACGAGTTCCTCGACGACCTCATCGAGGTCTCCGAACGCGACATCAACGAGATGATCCTGCTCATGCTCGAAAAGCACAAGATGGTCGTCGAGGCGGCCGGCGCCGTCTCGCTCGCCGCACTCGAACACCTCAATCTGCGTTCGCGCAAGTTCGCCGAGGCGGAGGGCGAGCATGTCGTCGTCCCGATCATGTCCGGCGGCAACATCGACACCGTCACGATCGGCGCAGTCATCCAGAAGGGCATGATCGCGCGCGGCCGCATCATGAACTTCGAGGTCGAGCTGCCGGACACGCCGGGCCAGCTCGTCAAGGTCGCGACGATCCTCGCGAAGGCGCGCGCGAACGTCATCGCGCTCGACCACGACCAGTTCAAGGCGAACGGCCACTACACGAATTCGGTCGCGCTCGGTGTCACCGTCGAGACGAACGGGCCGGAGCACATCGAACAGGTGCTGCAGATGATGCGCGACGCCGGGTACGTCCCGAAGCGCATCTACTGAGCGCGCAGTGCGGCGATGTTCCACACGGTGTTCCACGTGCAACATCGCGCGGCGGACGGTTGATTGCGACGCCGACAAGGGCCGGATGCGGAGATTCCCTCCCGCATCCGGCCCTTGTCGTTGCCTGTCATTGCCGATGCTCCGCCGCTTGTCGCGTGAAACCCACCGCTTGCCGAACCATCGGAGTTTTCGCCGCGCGACGCGGATATCGTGGCGGTAACGCATCCGGGCAATCCCACGCGAACGTCCGCGGCGTGCACAGTCGCGGGCGAACGGATACCGGCGAACACATACCGAGGAGGAACGAAGCCATGCGAGTCGAGTTGTCGATGAATCCGGCGGCCGCGCACGAGGAGGCGCATGTCACGGCGCGCGCATCGAGCGACGCCCTCGATCGGGCGGTGCGACTGCTCGCGTCGATCGGAGACGACGCCACGATCGTCGAACATGGGGGCGCCCTGCATGACGCCGTCGTCGGCAGACGCGGCGGCGGCATCGTCGTCGTGCCGGTCGCCGACGTGGCCGTCGCGCGCGCGGACAACGGCGCCGTGCGGCTTGTGACGGCGAAAGGCGTGCTGAAGACGAACAGTCGTCTCTACGAACTCGAACGGCAACTGGGTGCCGACTTCGTACGCATCAGCAAATCCGCGATCGTCAACCTCAACAAGATCGACCGCATCGAGCCCGGCTTCGGCGGCGCATACGGCGTGCGGATGGTCGACGGCACCTTCGAATGGATCTCGCGACGCTACCTCGGTGCATTCAAGGCCGCGCTCGGCATGTGAGAACGCGCTGCGACGGGCAACGGCAGGCGTCGCGGCAATTACAACGGCAAACACAGTCTGAAGGAGGCTGACATGACCACGAACACGAACAATGGCGGCACGAACGCCGCCGTCATCGGCAAGGCGATGGCGAAATACACGGCGGTCGGCATCGGCATCGCCGCATTCATCGCGATGACCTTCTCGGCGGTCGCTGGGCTCGTCATGGGAGGCGAAACCGGCGCGACGCTCGTCAAACAGTTCGTCGCGATGCTCGCCATCGGCACCGCATACGGTGCGCCGGCCGTCGTCTGGCTCAGCGACCGCCTCGCGACGTGGGCGCAGATGCTCATCGCGCTCGCGCCGGGTACCGTCATCTACATGCTGATCGCCTGGTGGATCGGCTGGATTCCGCGTCAGTATGGCCTCTGGGCGGTCGTCGGCGTCGTCGTGTTCATTCTCGTGTTCACGGCGATCATCTCGGCGATCTGCGGCGTCGTATTCCGTTCCGACGTCCGTCGCATGAACACGCAGCTCAAGCTGCGCCGCGGTCGTCGGTGAACCACGCGTCGCGCGATGTGCGGGCTGCGCGCAGGCGCATCAATGATGTCGCCGGCGTCGGCGACATATGCATGGATGGGGCGGATGGGCGGCGTTCGCGCACACGCCCATCCGCCTCCGCGCGCGGCGCTTACTGCTGATTCGCCGCGATCGTCTCCTCTACGAGCTGCGGCAGCGCGACGGCGATGTCGTCGTGGATGAGACGATCGGCGAGCGAATCATACTGCGTGCGTCCCATGTTCATGATCGTGATCGGCGTGCCCGCCTGGGCGGCCGCCGGCACGATGCTCGCCGCCGGGAACACTTCGAGTGTCGAGCCGACGACCCACAGTTCATCCGCCTGCTGCGCGGCGCGGATCGACCGTTCCATCGCGCCTTCCGGCAGCATCTCGCCGAAGTACACGACATCGGTCTTGAGCAGCCCGTTGCAAGGCATGTTGCCGCTGTACGGCAGCTTGCGATGGCAATGCGGATCCGGCTCCTCGTCGAGCCTCGCCATGATGTCCGCCGTGTCGTAGCGCGCATGGCATTTGAGGCAGTGCGATGTGCCGATCGTGCCGTGCAGATTCACGATCCTGTCCGGGCTGTTGCCGGCCTTTTCATGCAGCGCGTCGAAGTTCTGCGTCGCGATGAGGCTGAGCAGTCCCGCCTTTTCGAGGTCGACGAGCGCATAGTGCGCGGCGCCGGGCTCCGCGTTCCACACCGGCGATTCCTTCTGCCACCGCCATGAGTATTCGCGCGCCTCCTTGTCACTGAGGAAGGCGTCGATGTCGTACACCTGCATCTGGTCGGGATGCTTCGTCCACACGCCGTCAGGGCCTCGGAAATCGGGGATTCCCGCCGATGTGGAGATGCCTGCCCCGGTGAACACCATGATCTTCTTCTTCGCCATGTCGCGCTCCTGTTCTTGTGTCCGCAACCGACGGGCGCCGCATGCGATGCGCGTCCGACGCCGTCGTCTATAGGCTTACCATGAACGGCGCTGATGCTCGGGCCGTCTATGCGCAGCGGGGAGGGGCTCCTGATGCCGTCGGTGATTCGACGGTTGGTGTGTGACACGCGGGTGGGTGGGTGTTTTTGGGTGGTTGGTGTGGGTGTTTTGGTTGGTTGGGTGTGGTGTGGTGGTGGTTGGTGGGGTGTTTGCGACACGCCGGTGGATGTGTTGTGGTTGTTGGGTTTTGGTGGTGTTGTGTTTGGGTGGGTTTGCGTTTTGGTTTGGGTTCGTGTAAGTTATTCATCTTGCTGCCGGTTGGTGAGCTTCGGGACTGGGTTCCGGTGTGATCCGGCTGTGTGTGGTGGTTTGAGAACTCAATAGTGTGTACTGTACTACTTCATCATATGGCCGACGTTTGTTGGTTGTGTGGTGGTCTTTGATTGCCAGTCCGATGCCCGCCCGTGTGGTACCCGAGGGGGTTTGATGGGTGTCGGGGTTTTTGTGTGACCGTCCTTCCTTATTGGATGGTCCGTCTTTTTCTTTTGTGAGTCATCTGTTGGATGTCTCCATGAATGTTTTTTGTGGAGGGTTCGATTCTGGCTCAGGATGAACGCTGGCGGCGTGCTTAACACATGCAAGTCGAACGGGATCCGGCCAAGCTTGCTTGGCTGGTGAGAGTGGCGAACGGGTGAGTAATGCGTGACCAACCTGCCCCATGCACCGGAATAGCTCCTGGAAACGGGTGGTAATGCCGGATGCTCCGCGCCCTCCGCATGGGGGTGTGGGAAAGGCTTTTGCGGCATGGGATGG